>NZ_LHZV01000060.1 GCF_001581005.1 Acetobacter orleanensis | reverse complement strand
TTCTTGAACGGGCGGTTTCAACTAATTTTCGTGACGGGAACCCCTAAAATCGGGGGGGTTCTATAGGGGGGTTCCTTGGAATAAGGATTTACCCCTGAAAACCGTGCATAATCGTCAATATAAGGGGGTTCTGCTTTATTCCGTCCTGTTCAACTCATTTTCCTGACGGATTGCCCAAAATCGGGGAGGTTTGCTACGGCGTGTCGTCAGTTAAGCAGGATGATGATTGAGGCGAACTGCACTGCTGCGAGGAATGTTGACTTCAGTTTGTCGTAGCGCGTTGCGATGGCGCGGAACTGTTTGAGTTTATTGAAGAACTGCTCAATAAGATTACGTTCCCTGTAAAGAGCGAAGTCTGTTTTGCGTTGTGTCGTTCTGTTGCGTTTTGGTGGAATGACCGGGGTAATCCCACGCTCTGTCAGTCGGTCGATCAACCTGTCTGCGTCATAAGCCTTGTCGGCAAGAAAGGCATCCGGGTCGATCTTTTCCAGAAGCGGTTCGGCCTGAGTAATATCGGCATCCTGACCCGGTGTGATATCGAGTTCCACCGGGTTCCCGAGAGCATCACAGATGGCATGGATCTTTGTGGTTAGTCCGCCCCGCGACCGTCCGATGGCCTGATCCGCGCCCCCTTTTTCAGGGCTCCGGCGCTGTGCTGATGCGCCCGGACTATCGTGCTGTCGATCATCATGTATTCATTGTCGTGATCTGCCGCCAGATGGCGAAATATCCGCTCGATTACACCGCTTTCGCACCAGCGGCGCAGACGCCGGTGGACATTTTTCCAGTCCCCGAAACGCGGTGGAAGATCACGCCAGGGGATGCCTGCGCAATAGCGATACAACACGGCTTCCACGAAGAGACGATTGTCCGCAGCCGTGCCGCCAACATAACCTTCACGACCGGGAAGAAGGTCTTTTATGCAGAATGGTCTGAAGATTTTTGATATGGTGACAATCATTAACCCCTTCCAAAAACCATAGGTTAAGGTTAAATCGGTTTATTGAAGCTCCCAGACTGTTTAATCAATGTTGGGAGCTAAAACATAGACCAGAAGACAGCACGTCGCGTTCTTTTTGCTGTTTCAATGGGTTAGCAAAGCGTCACTGCGGGTTGATGCAGGTTCGAGTCCCGCAGTTCGCACCACAGACACCTGAAATAGCACGATTTTTCGGCTGAATGAGGAGCAAAGGCTGTCTTTGCTCCATCATCCTTCCCCACCGAGGGAAGATTCTATGCTCCGTGTCCGAGGCACTACCTACCACTTCCGCCGTATCGTTCCCCCTGCCCTGCGAGCAGCCTTAAACCGGCGGGAAATCTGGGTTTCTTTGAAAACTGGCTACCAGAATGAAGCTCGCAAACGCGCTTGTTTACTTCACGCCAGAACCACTGAAATGTTCATGCAAGCCCATTCTGCACTGGTAGAACCAGACGCTTTAAGCAGGCTTGAGGGACTGCGGGTTTCACTGCGGGATTTGCAGAGCGTGAACCTGCCTTCATCTGCTCAGGAAACGGGGTCCGTGCCGGTGTCAGCACCGATGCCAAAACCCCGAACAATCAAGAAACCGGCCAAAGCACCCAAAGCCCAACCTTTGATGCTCTCCGGTGCCCTGAAACGCTTTGTGCAGGATAATTCCCATGCCAGTGCTGACACCAAGAAAGCGACCCAGCGGGCAGTGGACCTCTTTCTTCAAGCGTTTGGAGATGCTCCTGTATCCATCATAGGGGGCGAGAAGGCCGGAGCCTTCCGTGACCTGCTGTTTTATCTTCCGGCATCGCTGGGCAAACGTAAGAGCCGCCTTACCCTTGAGGAAGAGGCACAGAGAGTCAGAGATGAAGGTCTGCCAACTTTGAGTGGCAAGAGCGTTAAAAACCATATGATGCGTCTCTCTGCCCTTTGGAGCCAGTTACACCAGCGGGAATTGGTCACACGTAACCCGTGGACGGGCTGGAATTTTGAAAATGGGCAAAAGACCATACGCAGAAGCTGGACTGCCAGAGAACTGGCTTTGCTGGCCTCCGCGTCATGGCATAGCACATCCGTGCCAGAACAGACCTTCCGGCTTGTGACCCTTATTGCTGCCTACTCTGGTATGAGGCTGGGTGAAATCTGCACCCTGAGAAAAGAAGACCTCCAGACCGTTGATGGTATCCCCTGTTTTATGGTCAGGCCACATTCTGACGATGGCTGGTCACCAAAGACGGAAGCTGGCACTCGTGTGGTGCCAATCCATTCAAAGCTGATTGAAGCCGGTATTCTAGCCCTTAAGGATACCACAGACGGCCCATACCTCATTCCCGGCTTGGAGACTTCAAAACAGGGCGTCAGGGGCGCAGCCCTTGGCAGGGCTTTCTCATTGCTCAAGACCCGCATTGGTACCAGCAGAAATCACCTTCCATTCATTCCGGCATACTGTTTCCACCCAACTCAGAAATGCAGATGCCAATATCAGAGAGGTCTGGATTGACCGCCTGCTGGGTCATGAAGCAACTCACAAAAGCCAAGGGACAACCACCTATCTGACCAGGATTTCGACTGCCAACCTCAGCCAAACAATAGAGGCAATCAGCTACCCGGAAAAAGCCTTCAAAAAGTTAGCGTTTTAAAAGGGAGCCAGCAGTGCTCAATGGCTACCCATTGAGCATCTGGCAAGGGGGAGAAACCTCCCCCGTTGACCCCCATAAAGGCAGTTTACTGCCCTTATTTCTCGCCCCAGCAAAGATGGAGAGTGTGGGAGGAGGGCTCGATTTCATCCTTCCACATTACAGAGTCATAAAGACACGACTTTACTGACAGACGTTGAGCGATAAGATGAAATATCTTACCCTTGAAGGCTTCTGTTTATGTCTGCTCTTTCTACCCTCCTTGATACCCTGCGCCATATGGCCGTTACCGAGAGCGAAAAAGGGACATATTTTGAGGAACTGGTCGTCTGCTACCTGCGGACAGAACCCAGCTATGTCGATCTTTATGACAAGGTCTGGCCCTACAAGGAATGGGCAAAGGAAGAAGGGCATCCCGTCAAGGATACAGGCATCGACCTTGTGGCTAGAGAACGGGGAACAGGCAATCTTCATGCCATCCAATGCAAGTTCTACGCACCGGACCACAAGATCACAAAGAAGGATATCGACACCTTCTTCTCTGCGTCCGGCAAAAGCTGGTTCTCCCATCGCGTCATTGTGGCGACCACGAACCACTGGAACAGCAACGCCGAAGACACACTGGCCAACCAGCACCCGCCAGTTAGCAAGATTGACCTGCTAGACCTTGAAACCAGCGTCATTGACTGGTCGCAGTATCAACCGAAACAGAAGCCTGTCCTACGGGAGAAAAAGAGACCCCGCGAGCATCAGAAAACGGCTATCGGGAACGTGCTGGCAGGTTTCGAGACTCATAACCGTGGCCGACTCATCATGGCTTGCGGCACAGGCAAGACCTTCACCAGCCTGAAACTGGCAGAACAACTGGTTGGCCCTGGTGGTCGCGTCCTGTTTCTGGTTCCCAGCCTGTCCCTGCTTTCCCAGTCCCTGACGGAATGGACCCAGGAAAGTCTGGTTCCCCTGCATAGCTTCGCTGTCTGCTCAGACAGTGATGTGGGAAAGAAAAAGGCATCCAACGACGACGAAATCAAGGTCAAGGTTCACGAACTTCGCTACCCTGCGACTACAAATCCTGAGCGACTGGCGACTGAATATCAGAAACGGCATGACGCCACCCATATGACGGTGGTGTTCTCCACCTATCATTCCATTGATGTCATCAGTCAGGCCCAGAAAGACTATGACTTCCCTGAATTCGATCTGATTGTCTGTGATGAGGCTCACCGGACAACCGGCGTGACCTTTGGTGGAGAAGAGAACGACAGCGCCTTTGTGAAGGTCCACAATCAGGATTATCTGTACGGCCAGCGTCGTCTCTACATGACCGCCACCCCCCGCATTTATGGCGATGTGGCTCAGGAGAAGGCGGAAAAGGAAGGTGCCATCGTCTATGGCATGAACAATGCCGAGATTTTCGGCCCAGAGTTCCATGTCATCACCTTCTCCGAAGCGGTCAGACGCAAACTGCTGGTGGATTACAAGGTCATTGTGCTGGCTGTGGATGAGGGAACCGTCAGTGCAAGACTTCAGAAGCTTTTGGATGATCCAGACAATGGCCTGAAGGTCGATGATGCTTCCAAGATTGTCGGATGCTGGAAAGCTCTGGCCAAGATCGGTCTGTCACAGGATGGCGTGGAAGACCCCGACCCCATGAAACGGGCTGTGGCGTTCTGTCAGGTTATCTCTCCTGACTACAAGGGACGCGCTCACAAAGTCAGTTCCATCCAGATTGCCGACATGTTCCAGAAGGTAGTGGAAGAATATCAGAAACAGGACGGTATCGAGCCAGAAGCACGCCTGACCTGCGAAGCAGAACATGTCGATGGCGGGATGAATGCCAGCGAAAAGGAAGGCAAACTCTCATGGCTGAAAGAGGAAACGCCGGATAAAACCTGCCGAGTGCTGTCCAATGTCCGTTGTTTGTCTGAAGGTGTGGATGTTCCGGCTCTGGATGCCGTCCTGTTCCTGACACCCCGTAATTCTCAGGTTGATGTGGTGCAGTCCGTCGGTCGCGTGATGCGGAATGCACCAGGCAAGAAGCGTGGTTATGTGGTTCTGCCCGTTGTCATCCCAGCAGGAACACCTCCCGAACAGTCTTTGGACAATAATCAGGCTTATAAAGTGGTCTGGCAAGTGCTTCAGGCTTTACGGTCCCACGATGACCGCTTTGACAGCATGGTCAACAAGATGGATCTTCAGGCAAAGCCCGACACATCCCGTATGGAAGTTGTCGCGGTCACAAAGACCATCACCGCGAAAACAAAAGCCCTGACCACAGGCACAGCCCAGAAGGCTCATTCTTCCTACGATATTGGAAAGAAAGCCTCTCGTCCCAGTGAAGAACAGTTCAAAATGGAGTTCGAAGTCGGGGAAATCGAACGCGCCATCTACGCAAAAATTGTCAAGAAAGTTGGCAATCGCCACCATTGGGAAGACTGGGCCGGTGATATTGCAAAAATCGCCCAGACTCACATTATCCGTATCACCACCATTCTTGAGAACCCGGAGAATGTCGATGCCCGTAAAGCCTTTGACCATTTTGCAACAGACCTGCGTTCAGAACTGAACGATAGCATCACCGACGAGGAAATCATCGAGATGCTGGCCCAGCACCTGATTACCCGTCCGGTGTTCGAAGCCCTGTTCTCAGGCCACAGCTTTGTCTCCGACAATCCCATGTCGAAAGCCATGCAGTCCGTGCTGGATGCTCTGGACAGATACAACCTGCACAAGGAAGCAGACACGCTGGAAGCATTCTATGCCAATGTGCGAGAACGTGCTTCCGGCATTGATACAGCCTATGGTCGTCAGAAGGTCATCAAGGAACTGTATGACGGGTTTTTCCAGACCGCCTTCCCTCGCCTGAAAGACCGTCTTGGTATCGTTTACACTCCCATCGAGGTGGTGGATTTCATTATCTGGTCTATCAATGACGTGCTGGAAAGTGAGTTTGGTCAGACGCTAGGGTGTGTCGTCAGTTAATTCCAATGATGGCGGAGACGAATTGCACGGCTGCGAGGAAAGTTGACTTCAGCTTGTCATATCGTGTTGCAATACCTCTGAACTGTTTAAGTCTGGCGAAGAAGCGTTCGATGATGTTTCGTTTTTTATAAAGCGAAAAGAGGATTTTCCGTGGATTGCGTCGGTTTTTCTTTGACGGAATAACCGGTGTGATCCCCCGCTCTTCAAGCTTTTCGATGAGGGGATCGGCATCATAAGCCTTGTCGGCGATGAAGACCTCGGGATCGACTTCATCGAGCAACGGCTCTGCTTCTGTGATGTCGGCCCTTTGTCCGGGCGTCAGGGAAAGAGCTGCAGCCTTTCCCGCGGCATCGACAATGGCATGGATTTTCGTGGTCAGTCCGCCACGGGACCGCCCGGTGGCCTGATCCATACCCCTTTTTTACGGGCGCCCGCGCTATGCTGGTGAGCACGGACAATGGTGCTGTCGATCATCATGTATTCGTTGTCATGGTCAGCAGCCAGATGCCGGAAAATCCGCTCGATCACGCCGCCTTCGCACCAGCGACGCAGCCGCCGGTGCACGTTCTTCCAGTCCCCGAACCGGGCGGGCAGATCACGCCAGGGAATGCCTGCACGGTAACGATACAGCACGGCTTCGATAAACAGACGGTTATCCGCAGCCGTCCCACCGACATGACCTTCGCGACCCGGGAGAAGATCTTTTATCCGCTCCCACTGACCATCGCTCAGACCATACCGTCGCATTCACACTCTCCCCGTTCCAGAAACAGGAAGAAAACATCACAGATCAAACGGGAGTACAAGCTTCATAATCCCCCCCCGTTTAACTGACGACACGCTCTAGGAAGCCAGGGCGTTCATATCATGGACCCCTTCACCGGGACGGGAACCTTCATTACCCGGTTATTGCAAAGTGGTCTAATTACGAAGGAACAACTTCTGCACAAATACCAGCAGGAACTGCACGCCAACGAAATTGTCCTGTTGGCTTACTACATTGCCTCCATTAATATTGAAGCCACATTCTCTGGATTGATGGACGACGTATATGAGCCGTTTGAAGGTATCTGCCTGACAGACACTTTCCGTCTCAATGAAACACATGATCTGATCGGGTCCACACTCGAAGACAATAACAAACGGATCAGAAAACAGAGAAAGCTTGATATCCGCGTTATTATGGGAAACCCGCCTTATTCTGTGGGGCAGACAAGCGGGAACGACAACAATCAGAACGTGTCCTATCCCGCTCTGGATAGTCGTATTGCCCGGACCTATGCGGAACGCTCATCAGCCATCAACAAACGTGCCCTGTATGACAGCTACATACGGGCTATCCGTTGGGCTTCCGACCGCATTGGTAACTGTGGTGTCATCGGGTTTGTAACCAATGCGGGCTTTCTGGACGCCAATACAGCCAATGGTCTGCGTCAGTGTCTGACAGAAGAGTTTTCGTCCATTCATGTGGTCCATCTGCGGGGTGGTGTCCGAGGAAAATCAGGGGATTTAGCCAAACGGGAAGGTGGGAATATTTTCGACATCATGGTCGCTCCTGCCATTTCCATCATGGTCAAAAACCCAGATGCCAAAGAACAGGGACGTATCCTGTTTCATGATATCGGAGATTATCTGACCTGTGAGCAGAAGCTGAAACGCATTCAGGAACTGGCCAGCCTCAATGGGCTCACTGATGCCGGTCTATGGCAGACTATCACGCCCGACGAACATGGAGACTGGCTCAGGCAGAGAGATGACAGCTTCGGGAAGTTCATCGCTATTGGAAGTAAAGAGAAGGATGCCGGGCTAGTTCTGTTCGACCTGTTTTCCCGTGGGGTTGCAACGGCTCGTGATGCATGGTGCTACAACTCATCCCATCAGGTATTAACCGAAAACATGCTCTCCATGATTGACGTATATAATTCGGAAAGACAGCGCTTTCGGAGTGAATACCCTGATGCATCTTCGAAAGAACGATCTGAAAAATCTGGCAACTTTGTCGATAATGACTCGTGTAAGATAAGCTGGAACCGTTCATTACTTCAGGATTTTGCCCGAGATAAACCGTCATCCTTTCAACCTGAACATGTCGTGCAATCCGTTTACCGACCATTTTTCCACCAATGGATGTATTTTGACCGGCAGATGAACGATATGATTTATCAGATGCCTCGGCTGTTTCCTGATGCTAAGGCAGATAATCTGGCCATCGTCACTTCAGGAACGGGAGGGAGGTCAGCATTCACATGCACAATGACCAATCATATTCCCAGCCTACATATGGCCGATATTGATGGCTCCCAGTGTTTCCCTCTTTTCGTATATCACGAAAACACTACCACCTCAGACCATCCCGACTTGCTAACAGGTTCATCACAATCAGGACCAACCAAGCAGGATGCCATCACAGACGAAGGGCTGAAGCATTTCCAGGATGCCTATCCGGGGCAGACCATCAGCAAGCAAGACCTGTTCTATTATGTCTATGGGCTTCTGCACTCCCCGGAATATCGGGAACGCTATGCCGACACCCTTAGGAAAGAACTGCCCCGCATCCCCCGTATGAAGACATACGAGGCTTTCAAGGCATTCTCTGATGCTGGTCGCAGACTAGGTGAGATGCATGTCAATTTCGACAGCCAGCCTATCTATGAAGGCGTCAAGGTCGATTATGGCAAGGGACCGCTGACACCGGAAGTCTTCCGGGTTAAAAAGATGAAATACGGTAAGAGTAAAGACAAAAGCATCCTACATTATAATGACCGCATCACCGTCACAGGCATTCCTCTGGAAGCCTATGACTATGTGGTGAATGGCAAGTCTGCTCTGGACTGGGTTGTCGAACGTCAGTGCGTGAAGACCGACAAGGCTAGCGGTATCGTCAACGATGCCAATGACTGGGCTATCGAGACCATGGATAACCCACGCTATCCGCTGGAACTGTTCCTGCGTGTGATTACTATCAGTCTGGAGACCATGAAGATCGTGAACGGGTTGCCTGCGCTGGATATTCTAGAAAGCTAAAGGAATAGCATTATGGAACGGACCGGAAAATTCTGGTGGCTAAATGACGATTCAACCAAAATTTCCGGAACATTCTCCTTTACCAAGAGAAAAGGGGCTTTGTTGTCATTGTATGGATTGTTGCCATTAGAAGGAGAGCAACATCCTTTTGATAGATTCAAACTCAAGAAGAGTAATCTACAAAATATATATGGAGAAAGTCATCCTCAATACGAGCACATATGCCTGATAAATCCTTTCCATTGGAATCAGAATTTCGACTTTTCTTGCACAGAAAATTCAACAGAAACATATAAAGCTTTTTCTTATGCCATATCAAAAAAACCATTTGATATAGAAGGTAACGTCATATCCTCCATCTCGTGGCCTCTCAAAAATTTTGAGAAATGGCTTTATCTATTTTCCGGACAAGTAAAATATATAAGAAACGAGAAAGAAAGCATTCCAGAAGTTACCTTTGAACCCATGCCATTAAAAAAATGGGATATCAGTCTCGGTAATTTATATTTGAAAAGACATTGGAGTTGTCCAAATCCCATACCTTCGAGCTCAATTTTGATTGAGGAGCAGTATTATCTGACGCTTGATTTTTCTGAAAAAAAGGGCATTAATTACTGTATAGAGCTCTCACGAAGAATATTCCGGTTCTTTTTAACATTTGTATCCAGTGATGTTTGTATATCAAATCCAGAAATAAAAACTGGCAACAATTCCTGCATAAAATTAAATATAGATCAACCAAAAATAAAAGCACCTAAAAAGGGTTTTGTGAAATTTGTAACCTTTTTTAAAGATATAGAATCGGAATTTGGAGAGCTTTTTCAGTCCTATATCAATTTATACGACACATATTTAAGTGGATTTTATTTATATCCTTCCTCTTTAATAAGGGGAATTTTCGTTGAACAGCAATTCAGTAACATTGTGTGTGGGCTTGAGGCGTTACACACTCATCGCTATGGAAAAAATCCTGACATTGATGAAGAGAAGCTTTCCCACATCAAGGATGAGTTGAGGAAAGCAACCTCTTTAAACAGCAGAGACAGACAGAAAATAATTGACTCCATAAAGTACAACATGAAGCCAAATCTAAAAAAACGCCTTTTAGATTTATTTCACGAGATATATGGCGATTACAATGAAAAAAAATTGAACGATTTTCTTGATGATGTCATTGAATCCAGAAATACTATTATGCATTACGGTGGTCCACGAAGCACGGATGACCCGTATAGTGTCCAGAGAATTCAATTGTTGAGTTTATCATTAACTCCAATATATGTATGTTCAGTTCTGCGGATAGTTGGAATCAAAAAAGAATTCATTAAAAATATTTTTCTTAAAAGTCCTGCACTATATGAAGGACGTTCCCTGTTAGAACAATATGGCGTATTAAAAAAATAGATCTTCCCTGATTCCGAATATGTGAATCCGAAATTCTTTATGCGTTCTTTTTAAGTAGTCCCTAAAGGGACATAGCCACCTACCCCGGTATTATGTGCCTTTTGGGTCTATAATGGAATTAGGGAGCGGTTAGTCCCGCCATCCCTATAACCCATAAGGAACGAAAGGTATGAAATACGGATACGCACGAGTAAGCACATCAGACCAAGACCTGACCATACAGGAAACAGCACTCCAAAAGGCAGGATGTGAAATTATCAGGGGTGAGAAGGTCTCTGGAACCAGTCGGGAAGGAAGGCAAGAACTGGATACCTTGCTTCAGTTTTTAAGGGCCGGTGATTCGTTGGTGGTTACTCGTATCGACAGGTTAGCGAGATCAATCAGTGATTTGCAGGATATTGTCAGATACTTGGAAGATAAAAAGGTATCATTGATTTGCACTCAGCAACCCATAGATACATCCAACGCTGTAGGGAAAATGTTCCTGAATCTGCTCGGTGTCTTTGCTCAATTTGAGACTGAACTGAGAAAGGAACGCCAGCTTGAAGGTATCGCCAAAGCCAAAGCGGAAGGTGTCTACAAAGGTAGAAAGCAATCTTATGACCATGAGCATGTCAAACAGCTCAAAACCAACGGCTTGGGTATCGCGGAAATTATGAGACAAACAGGGATATCAAAAACTCATATCTACCGAATTCTCAACTGTTATGATTTGCCCATTAATGTTGATGCAGACATACCTACGAATGAGATTGTCATGTAGAAACTGTTTCCTCCGTTGTTTACAAACAGAAAAACAAATCTTCTGGCATCATCCACACCCAAAAGTCAGCTTTTGTGTCACAGCATTCGCCTCCCTTAGAGACTTGACCGATTTCACACAAAGTCTTACACAGACTCTTACACAAGTGTTCAGAATATTGTTTTAAAACAATATGTTATGGATTGTACGATTTACTTCAGTGGGTTCGAGTCCCGCAGTTCGCAATCCCTAAGACACTGATTTTATTGAAAAATCATAAAAAATCTAAAATGTGAACTTCTATACGTCCATCTTCCCAATTAGAGAACTTTTTAGACTTGCGACCGCCCTATAAATTCCAGACGTCTCGTGCGCTTGCGGTCGGACTACGTAACTTTCGCAAATATTACGTCAAGCGATCTCCCCAAAATTAGTCATGCATACGCCCTCTATAAGAAACACTGAATACGGCTGACAGGGATCCGTGCACCATTTTTGCACCACAACAAGAAAGATTTAGGGTGACAACGCATGATGTTGTGTGACACATATATGTATGTTTATCATATAGTTATGAAAGGAACTCGCAGATGACTGCGGTCTATTTTTGCCCTTTCACGGCGGCAACACGGGTTCGAATCCCGTACGGGACGCCAATTATTTCCAATGACTTAGAGTTTTGGTCACGAAACGATTGACTGCTTTTGGGCCCACCTTGGGCCAATCGCCAAAAAACACGATAAGCACATGGTCCCAATGGGCCCAGATGAGGCTCATCATGAAAGATCGAATCACTTCTGCTAAAATTGATCATGCGACAGGCCGCGCTCTTCCCTCTGACATGGAGTATCGCGGCAAGGGCCAGTATCGTGCCCGTAAGCGCATTGCAGGTGGAGAGCGTATCCATCAGACCTTCTCTTCGGCCTAAAAACTCGCCCGTCGTTGGCTAGACACGACGTCCGCCAAATTAAAACTTGGACAGTTTGAAGACATGCGACCACTGGAGCGTCAGACCGTCCATGAACTGGTCGACCGCTATGCGCGCGAGGAGATGCATATCCGGGATAATGATCGCAAAGGTCGCATTCCCTTCATTCTTCAGGACGACATCGCACAGTTGGCACCGGTTGAATTGCTCTGGGTTTTGTGGAGACGTTTTTTATCTGAACTAGGGCCAACCGACATTCAAGCGCTCCAGATCACGGCTGTTTCGAGATGAATAAAGCCTGTGAAATGGATGGCTCTTCGATCGTAGCGCGTTGCGAAACGACGAAAATATTTGAGGCGATTGAAGCATCCTTCGATACGGTTTCGGTCTTTGTAAATAGTCTGGTCGTGCTGGATGAACACCTTGCTGTTCCGTTTTGACGGAATGACAGCCTTTACGTTCATGTCAGTGATCTGTTCGCGGAACCCATTGCTGTCATAAGCCTTATCGCCATTACCCCGCCTGTAATCTGCCCTTCGAGCAATGCAGATGCCTGAGTGGTATCATTAAGCTGACCGCCGGTGATAATGAAGCGTAACGGTCGACCCAGAGCGTCGGCAAGCATGTGGATCGTGGTGGTTAATCCACCTCGGGAACGCCCCAGCGCCAGATTTTGTCCCCTCTTTTCCGGCCGCCGTGTGCTGATGGGCGCGGACAATCGTGCTGTCGATTATTAGATGGCGTTGTCGGCGATCAGCGGTCAGCGCGGTAAATACCCGCTCCCACACGCCGCCATGACACCAGCGACTGAAACGCCGATGGGGCGTCTTCCAGTTTCCATAACGTTCAGGCAGATCACACCAGTGCGCACCCGATAGCAATACCCATAAACATCCATTTACAAACAAGCAGTTATCCGATTCTGTGCGCCCCGAATCATTCACTTTCGCAGGCAACAGAACCCTAGTCCGCTCCCATTGAGTGTTGCTCAATTCGTATCGCTCGCCCCCTATCGTAAGCTCCGCACATCAACATGGAGACCTATGACTCAGCAATCAGGCTGTTTGGGAATCATGAATGTCGACTGACCCTAGCAGAGTACGCAACATTCTACCGACATAAGTCGTTGCCACCTGCTTTGAAGCCGCTCGAGCCCGCAGGTGACCACAAATCATAAAATGGGGTATATGATGGGAGCATTGAGATGCTACATCATAAAAGACGGAGTTATTTAGCGTTTTTTGTGTATTGGCGGAGAGACAGGGACTCTCTTTTTATGAGCAATTTACCGCAGAAAACCGCCAAAAAACATGTCACTACAGCATTGTATGGCGAAGTTACACACCACAGCCTGTTGTTAGAGCCGCTTCATTCACTCCCTACCGCTGACAGTTCGCACCTGTCTACGGTCTTTACACGAGGCCATGCGCTCAAGACACAGCGCGGAGACATCTGTTAACGTGCTGGCGTGTGATGCCAAGCTGACGAGCAATAGCTGTTGCACCCAGCCCCTCCGCCTTCAGTTTCTTCACCTCTTCACGGTCAACCTTTGGCTTGCGGCCTTTGTAGACACCTTTCGCTTTTGCAAGCGCTATTCCTTCAAGCTGGCGTTCTTTCCGTAGGTTGGTTTCAAACTCAGCGAACACTCCCAGCATATCCAGAAAGGCTTTTCCCGCCGCTGTTGACGTGTCTACGGGCTGTTCTGTGCATTGCAGCGCAACGCCTTTGCTCTTTAGCATGCCAACAATTTTCTGAAGATCAGCAACCGAACGGGCAAGTCGGTCTATCCGCGTCACGACCAGCATATCCCCCTCGCGCATGAATTGAAGGAGGGTTGTCAGTTCATCCCGCCCTTCCATCTTGGTGCCCGTCTTTTGCTCTGCCCTGACCTCATCACACCCAGCAGCTTTCAGGGCCTGCACTTGGGCATCCGTGTTCTGGTCTATCGTTGAGACGCGGGCATATCCGTAACGCATTGCTTGGGTGTCCTGCTGAAGTGGAACATTAGGCTTTAGACATTCCCGTCTTCATGGAACACAAATCGAAAGTCAACCCAAATGTTCCGTAAAATCTCCCAGCAATGTTCCATCACCCAAGGGTATACCCCAATGCTCCACAAGCACAGCGACAGATGCTTCCCAAAAGCCTCACAGAGCCCGCACAGAAGGCTCTCAGCGTTCATGGCTGTCAGTTAGCTGAAACAGGACAGACAGACCTCTACGGGCTGCTATGACTCTCTCAGGGCATGGAGAGGCATTCTGCCTGCGTGTCGGTTCTTTGTTATCCAAAGGCACTCAGCTTCAGGTTACATCTAGTTCATGTTCGAAAGGCACCGGAACACCCTCTCGCAAGGAATGCACCAAGGCGAGTGAGGCCAGAGCCCGGTCTCAACAGGGACTCCAAACGGGCCACCAATCCCAGTCTTCAGCCATTTTTCGACTTCGAGACAGAGGTTAAACCCAATCGCTGTTGCTGTTGTTCGAGCCTTGTCAGCAGTTCTCGCACTGTGAAAATTAGACGAAAACTCCCAGAGAGCCTTTTGGCACCTCCCCTCTCCAATAGCCTCGCATTTGCCCGTAGAGAGGCATCAAGCGCTCCCCTGCTACAAGGGTGCCAGACAAGAGGCAGACCGGCTTCTACGGGACTCTGTGACTCTCTCCTGTGAGGTTGGTTTCCTCTTGGCTGTCCTGCGTCCCTTCCAGACCATTTGAAGGAAGACAATCAAGACAATACTTCCCTGTGTCTCTTTCTCTTGAGCAAAGGCGAGAGAAAACAAGCACTTGGAAGCCCTGAAACTCATGTCATGCAAAAATGCAGCATACAGATAGATGAATAGATAGATGGGGCCTCCTATAGAGTTCCTTAAAGGCTCCCTAAAGACTCCTAACCTTCTTTTATAAGGGATAACAATAAGGACTATCCTTTAAGGACTCCTATAGGAGCGCCCTGTGTCTCTACTCATCCTCACAATGAAGGAGACACCTCAGATGAACGCACCCCAGAACACCCGCAAGAAACGCTCAGATGCCGGAAAGCCCCAAGGCCCTCGGACGCCCCGGAAAGCCAGTCCAATCACCCACATGGACAATGGAACCGCACTAATTGCCCTGACAGGACGCCACGGCACAGGCAGGCACCTCCGGGTCAGCAAAACGGACCTTCCTGACCTGATGATTTTCACAGACAATGGCACACGACTACATGTTATCGATAATGGCTCTGGTCAGGTGAAAATCCAGATTGGTGGGAGAAAAGCCAAAGCATGGAAGCACAGCACCAACCCAAGTGATCTTGTCACCGCTGCCCGCTTCCTTGTCGGGGAAACGCACGGAGGGAGGCGCATCCGCTTCAAGGACCGCAACGCCTTCAACCTCACGCGGGACAATCTGGAAGTGCTTGTGCCAGCCATTGAAGAGACCTTCACGATTGACTGGCAAAAGGCTGTGGCTGCACGTCAGACCAAGATGCAGTCATGTCTTGAGCGTCAGACTAACCAATAAAGCCCTGATAGCCTACAGAAAGCCCACACAGACACTTTCCACCATTCCCCCGGCCAGAGAACCCGGAGGGGAGCAGGAAAGCCATGTGTGGGCTTTTTTGCTAAAGGCCCAGCGCCTGCCTGCCTCTATCCCAGCTTTGCCACAAGAGAACCCGGCATTCCCTTGTCCACCATGCCCAGAATGGCCGCTTCATAGACCTTCCAAGGCATATCTGCCTCCATGTAGGCTGTCTCTGTGATGGTCTGGGGCTTGTGGCCCATCAGCTTCTGAGCGACCGATAACTGGCACTCAGACACACCAGCCACAGCAGCCCTCCGCATGAACGTGCCAAAGCATTTCCTGAAGCTATGGAATGTCACCAGACCATCAGACCCAGCCCCCAGCACATCCCGCCTGAACTCTGTGAAGCGTTTTGAGAAATAGTAACCACGCTTCTCGGCTGGCCCTCCGGGCTTGCACTCAGGAAACAAGGGAGCGTCTGGCTCACCTGTGGCTATGGCAGCAGCCAGCCTTCTTTCAATGATGGGTCTGACCAGAGGGTGCAGAGGCACACGCCTGATGGAACTGGCTGTCTTTGCGTCCTCTTCAAGCACAGCAATGCCCAGCAACTCAGCCCCGGAAAGCTGCACGACCTTGTCCACTGTCAGGCTGCACAGTTCGTTCTCTCGGGCTCCTGTCAGGAGAGCCAAGGGCATCAGGTCACGGATAACCTGCCCCCATGCCCATCGTTTCCCTGCATCCGGATCAGCCTGCAAGAGGGCCAGCAGTTCATCTTCTGAGAACTCACGCCGCTTTGGTTTGCCGTTGCCCTGACGTGCAGCCTGCTGCTTCAGACCACGGGTGGCACCATCCCACGGGTTCGGACCAGAGATAATGTGCTTGCGAATGCACCAGTCCCAGAACATCTTCAGAGGGCTGACACGGCTCCCCACGGTCTTGGCAGTCAGACCTGCACTGTCCAGCAACCACTCCGTAAAGCCACCCAGAACCCTTGGCTCCAGACGCTCCAGCCCTTTGGCTCTGAGATGCTTCATCGGGTCTGTTATCGAACTGCCCTGCCACTGGCTGTCATGCTCTGCAAGATAACTAGCAAAATGGTTGAGGGCAGCCTTATCCATCGCCCGTGAAGCCTTGCTGACGCTCCTGTCTCTCTCCTGTTCCCAGCGATCCAGCAAGGGGCCAAGAGGCATCTCTTCACCAAAGGCAACAGCGACGAAACGGTCATAATATGGCCCCACAGGTTTGCCTGCGTCCCTGAGGTCACCCAACTGTTCCGCTATGAGGTCACGTAGCTGACTTTCCTTCCTGTCACGGGGGCTTGTGCGCATTGTCGTAGTGCGAATGCGTCCGTCAGAGTCTACTACGGGAAACTCTTCAGCCTCATCTTCCCGGTCTGAGGCCATGACAAGCTCCCTCCGAGCCTCAAGCCCTCCTGCTACAGCTTTCTCTTCATCATCCCATGTAAAAGCCCAGTCAGGCTCCCAGCCACCATCAAGGGGTGCAAGACCGATTGCCTGAAGTTTTGCGTCAATCTCTGAACGGATCTTCTCAAGAGCCTTTGGACGCCTGCCCATCGCTTCTCTACGGTCTGTGGTGCTCAGAGTTCTCACCACATCGGCCTTGTGCCCACCCTTTGTTCCGTATGCCTCGCCTACGTCAGAGCGCCGGTCCCGTGGGATATGAAACCGGACACTCCATGTCTGAGCACCTGCCCGCCGGAATATGTTGTTCATGTCGTCCATACCTGTCGATATGTAACGCTGAGCATGTAACTGCACAATACAATCATGTCGTGACAGATTGGCGTAAGTGCTTGTTTTTTCAGGGAAAACCGCATCATGGCGGAGAGACAGGGACTTTTCGTGAATTGACGAAAAACCGCAGAATACCATCAAAAAACAACTACCGACGCACTCACCACCAGCTCGGTAGCACCAGCAAGTAGTCAGGAGCCACAAAGTAACCAGACAGCCCACAGCAGACAAGGCAAGACCGTCCGTTTTCCTTCTTCAAAGATGAACACTCCGTAATGCAACGAAAATCTGAGGCTTTCAGTTCACCAGACAAAGGCAGCGGTAAACACTTGTCCGGCCTATGCCCAGCCTCTTGGCAATCTCCGTTGGCCTGACGCCCTGCTGGTGCAACTTGTGGACCTCACTGGCCTGAGTGCGGGCCGTGGGCTTCCTGCCCTGATACTTCCCCTCAGCCTTGGCTTTGGCGATGCCCTCCGCCTGACGCTCTTTCATCAGGTCACGTTCAAACTCTGCCACAGCGGCCAACATGGTCAGCATCAGCTTGCTGGTCGAATTGCTGGTGTCCAGTGTCTGTCCGCCCATGCTCTGGACAATCAGGTGACAGCCCTTGGCCTTTACCGTCTCCACATAGCCCAGAAGGTCCGCTGTGGACCGTGCAAGCCTGTCCGGCTTCATGACCACCAGAGTATCCCCAGCCCGCATCTGATCCAGTGCAGCGGCAAGCAGGGGCCTGTCTGTGGTGGCTCCGCTCACCTGTTCCTGCAACACCCTCTCGCACCCGGCAGCTTTCAAGTCTCTGACCTGCGCTTCCAATCCGGCAATCTGTTCCGTGGTGCTGGTTCTGGCATAGCCGATCTTCATGGCGCTTGTGTTCCATTAGGGTTTAGACCCGGATCATATGCCGTTCCAAAACACAGCAAGTCAACCCATGTGGAACAGAAAAGTGTTCCAGTGCCATTGTTCCGATAGACCAAGCCCCATTGGAACAGTCTGGATTGGAACCATGCCAGAAGCGATTGGGTCCCTTTCGGCCCAACCCGGTCCCTGCATTTCATTTCATGGCCCACGGTCTGACTTCAAAGATGGGGACTAAACCCCGCTGCTGGTGGTGTTGGAGGTTGCCTTGAAGTTTCCTTGCAGCCCAGCACGGTCCCTTCCGGTCCCTTGAATGCTTACGGAGAGCCTCACAGAAGCCCACAGAGACCAGTATGCCTTTTCTGTGGTAGTCCCGGGCCTATATGAGCAGGCAGGCACTGGTGGGCTTCTGAGAGCCACGCCAGTGGCGTTTGAGGGTCTGGAGGGTGCCGTCCAGTGTCCTTGTCTGTGCCGGAATGGCTTGCAAATAGACTTCTATGTTGCCCGTGCATTCGGACCTCTTCTA
Source organism: Acetobacter orleanensis (assembly GCF_001581005.1). Classification (GTDB taxonomy): domain Bacteria; phylum Pseudomonadota; class Alphaproteobacteria; order Acetobacterales; family Acetobacteraceae; genus Acetobacter; species Acetobacter orleanensis. The sequence continues at coordinate 95,772 of NZ_LHZV01000060.1, read as the reverse complement.
TTTAGCAACCTTTAAGGTATATTCTCGACTTTATGGGAAAATGGCTAGAAACGATTGCCCTGTGATATAAAACCAGAAAGCAAGCTGCTGAATGGACACTTCAGGGACGCTGTCCGGTGGCTTCATATCCACCATGAAAGAGGCATGTGCTGAGAATAGCAACCTTGCAGTTATGTTCTCGACCTTCTTGGAAAATGGCTAGAATGACTTACCCTGTGATAGAGACCTGAAGAGCCAGCCGCCCATGAGGTCACATCCTGACCAGACTGCGGACACGAGAAGGCTTTCAGAGGTGGTCAGAACCATCTTCAGAAGAAGCATTTTCATCCCAATCCTGAAATAGCAACCTTGAAGGTATATTCTCGACTTTATGAGAAAAAGGCTAGAATAATCTACCCGGTGGGGAAAGAGCCTAAAGGCCCACTGCCGGTATACTGCTACGATCCGCAGCACAGCGGTTAACTAGCAAGGTCCGGCAAGCTGCCTTCTGCCTCTCTCACAAGGGAGGAAGCATAAATCATATTCCATTCCCAATCTCATCTCTGTGGTCCGAACCTCAGCACTGCTGAGAGCCTGCATCCTGACCAAAGAAGAAGGATGAAGATTGAGCATGTGAAAGAAGGAAGTCCCTTCTACCAGCCCCCGGCAGCCGAATGCCAACCTCTCCAATAACTCAAAAGGATCAATCTCATGACAAACCATCACCAAACACTTGAGGAAAGACTGGACAGCAAATTGAAAGCCCAGAAAAGCCCTCGCTTCCTGCAAGGCCCCTGTCAGGTCTTTCAGGGCGGCAAGCTCAACAAAGCCGGACACGGAGCAATCAGAGATGCCGGAAAAATTCGGTATGCCCACAGGGTCGCATGGGAAGCCGCACATGGTGACATCCCGACTGACCAGAGAACCGGACGCCCCTTCGCCATTCTCCACCTGTGCGACAACCCTGCCTGCTGCAACGTCGATCACATGGTCTTGGGAAGCTCTAACGAGAACACACAGGACTGCATTGCCAAGGGCAGACATGCCTGCCAATCCGCTATCCTGAACAAGCTCAACAGAGCTGTGGAACTGTCAGGAACCGGCATGACCACGAACGGCATTGCAGAGGAACTGAAAGTCACTCCTGACGAAGTGGTCCGTTTGCTGGACTTCCATGCTCATGATGCCGACATTTTCACCGCAGAACAGCACCGTTTTGGCCATGAAGCTGCTGAGCAAATGCGCCGCTACCGCCTGATCTCTGACTATGAAGCTGTGATTGCAGCCATGGAAATGCTGAACACTTCCCGTCACATCCGGCAGCTTGATCTGTGTGTCTGAAACCTCCTCAGCCTCATTCTCAGGACGCTAACCGATAGATTGCCCGCCCCCTGAAAACTAACGAAGCCACAGAGAGCTAAATCAGCCTTCAAATAGCGAACCAGAGACTCACAGAAGCCCACACAGAAGCCCACACAGACGCTTCCAACCCCTCCCTGCACCAGAGACACCGGAGGGGAACAGGAAGGCCCTGTGTGGGCTTTCAGGTTAGCGCCTCTATGACACCCTCCGGCATCCCCTTGTCCACCATGCCCAGAATGGCCGCTTCATAGACCTTCCAAGGCATCTCTGCTTCCATATAGGTTGTCTCTGTGATGGTCTGGGGCTTGTGGCCCATCAGCTTCTGAGCAACCGATAACTGGCACTCAGACACACCAGCCACAGCAGCCCTCCGCATGAACGTGCCAAAGCATTTCCTGAAGCTGTGGAATGTCACCAGACCATCAGACTCGGCTCCCAGCACATCCCGCCTGAACTCTGTGAAGCGTTTTGAGAAATAGTAACCACGCTTCTCGGCTGGTCCTCCGGGCTTGCACTCAGGAAACAAGGGAGCGTCTGGTTCGCCTGTGGCACGGGCAGCAGCCAGCCTTCTTTCAATAATGGGTCTGACCAGAGGGTGCAGAGGCACACGCCTGATGGAACTGGCTGTCTTTGCGTCCTCTTCAAGCACAGCAATGCCAAGCAGCTCAGCCCCCGAAAGCTGCACAACCTTGTCCACTGTCAGGCTGCACAGTTCGTTCTCTCTGGCTCCTGTCAGGAGAGCCAAGGGCATCAGGTCACGGATAGCCTGCCCCCATGCCCATCGTTTCCCTGCATCAGGATCAGTCTGCAAGAGGGCCAGCAGTTCATCTTCTGAGAACTCGCGCCGCTTTGGTTTGCCGTTGCCCTGACGTGCAGCCTGCTGCTTCAGACCACGGGTGGCACCATCCCACGGGTTCGGACCAGAGATAATGTGCTTGCGAATACACCAGTCCCAGAACATCTTCAGAGGGCTGACACGGCTCCCCACGGTCTTGGCAGTCAGACCTGCACTGTCTAGCAGCCACTCGGTAAAGCCACCCAGAACCCTTGGCTCCAGACGCTCCAGCCCTTTGGCTCTGAGATGCTTCATCGGGTCTGTTATTGAGCCGCCCTGCCGCTGACTGTCATGCTCGGCAAGATAGCCAGCAAAGTGATTGAAAGCAGCCGTGTCCATCGCTCGTGAAGCCTTGCTGACGCTTCTGTCTCTCTCCAGTTCCCAGCGGTCCAGCAAGGGGCCAAGAGGCGTTGCTGTGCCTGCCAGCGTCTCCATATACGTGGTCAGGTATAAATGCCCCTTGGCATCCGGCAGGCCCTGAGCCACGTCCTCAGCCAGCCCTGTGGCCACGTTCTTCAGATGCTCCTGATCTGTGGCGGGAAGCTCTTCCATCACCTGACCATTCGCATCTCTGGTGATGACAGGCACAGTGCTGGCCTTCTCAATCTCTTCCTTGGCGGACAGGGCATCAGCAACGGCCTGCTCAACCACTGACTGAACCTTCCAGTCCCCTTCAAGAGCAGGTTTGCCAATGGCGGCCAGCTTCTCATTCACCTGAGAGCGGAGGGCATCCAGTGCCGGACCACGCCGCCTGATAGCTTCCTGCCTGTCATGGGTCTGGAGGGACTTCAGGAACTCCTGCCGGATGCCTGACTTCGTTCCATAGGCCAGACCGACATCCTGCCATCTATCACGGGGAATGGAGAGCCGAGCGGACCACAGGCCACTGGCAGCACGTTTCAGACCAAACACGTCGGCATCCTTCTTGGGCATGTGAAGGACTACCGCTGGACCGCTACCGACACGGTAGGTTGAGCTACCGGAGGAAGTTCATAAGTCGTTGTTTTCATTGGGAATTTCATCTCTGGCGGAGAGACAGGGATTCGAACCCTAGGTACAATTGCTTGCACAACGGTTTTCGAGACCGCCCCGTTCGACCGCTCCGGCATCTCTCCGTGGGTCCGGGTTTAAGCAGAGATCAACCAGCCTCGCAAGTTCTTGTTGACGGATGAGGGACTCTCCCCGTAAAAGGCCGCACCACTCCACAAAGATGGAGCCATGCCGCCCATGCGGCCAAGGAACAAAAAGCGACCAGATTTTTCGCCTGCGCCTATGCCGCGGAAGGTCCAGAGATCGGAAAGAGAGACAGGTTTTATGTTCGCAGTTATCCGCACAGGCGGCAAGCAGTATCGGGTTGAGCCCAACATGGTGCTCAAGGTTGAAAAGCTGGAAACCGAAGCTGGCGCAACCATCACCTTTGATGAAGTTCTTGCCGTAGGTGGCGAAGGCACGACCACTATTGGCGCCCCCACCGTTGCTGGCGCAAAGGTGACGGCAACCGTCATCGCTCAGGACCGCCTCAAGAAGGTCATCATCTTCAAGAAGCGCCGCCGGCAGAACAGCCGCCGCAAGAATGGCCACCGTCAGCCGGTTACCGTTCTGCGCATTCAAGAGATTAACGCCGCCTGAGCCCCTTAGGGTTCGGCTGGTAAGACCAAGGAGGACTTAGGTCATGGCACAAAAAAAAGCAGGCGGTTCATCCCGCAACGGGCGCGACAGCGCCGGACGCCGTCTTGGCGTTAAGAAATTTGGTGGCGAACAGGTTATCGCTGGCAACATCATCATCCGCCAGCGCGGCACGAAGATGAAGCCGGGCGTGAACGTTGGTGTTGGTCGTGACCACACCATCTTCGCTCTGATTGACGGCAGCGTTCGCTTTGAGCGTCGCGCCGAAGGCCGCGTGCACGTTTCCGTGGACGCGCTGCCGGCTGCTGCTGAATAAGTATTCGGCAAGCTCCACCACGCGTTTTTCCCGTGGCCGGAATGGCAAGGGGCCGGTCCTCACAGGATCGGCCCCTTTTCCTGTTCTGGCGTTGAAGGTATCCCATGAAGTTTCTTGATCAGGCAAAAATCTACGTCCGCTCCGGCGATGGCGGAGATGGTGTCACCGCCTTCCGCCGGGAAAAATATATTGAATTCGGCGGCCCGGACGGTGGCAATGGTGGTCGGGGTGGTGACATTCTGTTTGAAGCCGTACCCAACCTGAACACGCTGATCGACTTCCGCTACACCCAGCATTTCCGTGCCCGTAAGGGTGGTAACGGGGCTGGCTCTGACCGCACGGGCGCTGCCGCGCAGAACGTGGTGATCAAAGTGCCAATCGGCACCCAGATTTTTGATGATGACCGGGAAACCCTGCTGGCTGATCTGGATGAAGCCGGTAAAACCATTACCCTCTGCCGGGGTGGCGATGGCGGCTTTGGCAACGCAAACTTCAAAAGCAGCACCAATCGCGCCCCGCGCCGGTCTGACAAAGGCTGGCCGGGTGAAGAACGCTGGGTCTGGCTGCGTCTGAAGCTGATTGCCGATGTTGGTCTGGTCGGTCTGCCCAATGCCGGGAAATCCACTTTTCTCTCCGTTGTATCCGCCGCGCGCCCGAAGATTGCCGATTATCCCTTCACCACTTTGCACCCCCAGTTGGGCGTAGTGCGCCTGTCCATGACAGAAGAATTTGTGGTGGCGGATATTCCGGGGCTGATTGAAGGTGCGCATGAAGGTACTGGCCTTGGTGACCGCTTTCTCGGGCACGTCGAACGCTGCGCTGTGCTCCTGCATCTGATTGATGGGGCAGCGGGCGACGTTGTGGACACATGGCGCACCATCCGGCATGAGCTGGCGGCTTATGGTGGCGGTCTGGCGGACAAGCCGGAAATTATCGCCCTGAACAAGAATGATGCCATGAGCCCGCGGGAAGCATCTGCCCGCAAACGCGCTCTGGAAAAAGCCAGTGGCGCGCCGGTCATGTTGATTTCCGCTGCCACGCGGCAGGGTGTGCCGGAATTGCTCCGGGCTATACAGACACAGGTTACAACCATCCGTAAGGATGAAAAAGACCCCGCTTAAGCTCTACATACCCCTCCGGGGTCACGACAGAGAATGGACTGCTTTCCATGACCGGACGCCTCACCAGCCCTTCCCTTTCTTCCGCGCGACGGCTTGTTATCAAGATCGGCAGTGCGCTAGTGGTGGACCCGGACAAAGCAGCCCCACGAAAGACGTGGCTGGCCAGCGTGGCCGAGGATATCGCGCAACTGCGGCGGCAGGGCACCGATGTCACCGTTGTTTCCTCCGGCGCTATTGCACTGGCCCGCCACACGTTGGGGCTGACACATGGCGCGCTCCGCCTGCCAGAAAAACAGGCCGCAGCCGCGGTGGGGCAGATCAGTCTGGCGCAAGCGTGGAGTCAGGCGCTCTCCGCACAGGGGCTGACTGCGGCTCAGCTTTTACTGACCCCCGAAGATACGGAAGACCGCAAGCGGTATCTGAATGCTCGTGCGACACTGGACACCCTGCTTGGGCTGGGATGCGTGCCGGTTATCAACGAGAACGATACGATCGCCACCTCAGAAATCCGTTTTGGCGATAATGACCGCCTAGCCGCGCGCGTTGCCCAGATGACCGGAGCGGATCAGCTTGTCCTGCTCTCGGATATTGACGGCCTTTACACGGCAGACCCACGCACCAACCCGGATGCCCAGCATCTGCCTGTCATTGAAACCATGACGGCGGAGATTGAGGCCATGGGAGGCGAGCCGCCTCCCGGTTATTCTTCCGGCGGCATGCGTACTAAACTTCTGGCGGCAGGCATTGCAACCCGCTCTGGCTGCGCGATGGCGATTGCCCTTGGCAAGCAGGACCACCCCCTGCGTGCGCTGCAGGAAGGAGCCCGTTGCTCTTGGTTTTTGCCGCAGACCTGTGCGCAGACAGCCCGCAAACAGTGGATTGCCGGCAGCCTGACCCCTGCGGGTGAAATTATGATTGATGAGGGCGCCGCAGGTGCCCTGCGCCAAGGGGGGTCTTTGTTACCCGCGGGCGTTCTGGGCGTGAAGGGTGAGTTCACGCAGGGCGATCTGGTCGTTGTAACTGATAATGGCGGGCGCGTTCTGGCGCGTGGCCTATCCGCTTATGACGCCGATGACGCCCGCCTGATTGCAGGGCATCGCTCCTCAGAACTGTCTGACATTCTGGGCTGGCAGGGACGGGATGAGATCATTCATCGGGATGATCTCGTTATGGTGTGAGGAAGGGAAACGCCCTTCCTTTCCCCTTAAAAATCGGCCGGTTTGCGGGGCGGCCAGTTCAGCACGGGCTCAGACCGCCCTGTATTTTCATCATAAGGCCGATTAACGCGCGGCTCTGCTGGCTGCGTGGGTGCGCGTAAAAAATCTGGCCGGTAAGGTGGCTGGTCCGCATCCGGCGCCTGATAGCGACGCATGGCGTCTGCTAAAGGCTCCTTCCGCCCGGACGCATCTTTCTGCGGTTCGTGCCATGGCATGACACGATGCCCCCCGACTTCCCGTGGTTCCGGCTCCAGATTGGGCGCAGGTGGCGCATCCCGGCGCGGTTCATACGCATCGGACACTTTGGGAGTCCGCAGCGGTGTCAGCACAGGGGCAGACAGAATGGGAGAGGGCTGGACGGGTTCCGGCGGACGAATTTCCTCCACCTGCACGCCTTCAGGCGCGGGGGGGCGGAGTAACGACGCATTTTCATGCGCGGGGCGCTCGGACTGTCCCGGCCCCGCAGCCAGACGCATGGACAGCGCCCGCAGCTCGGCCTGCATTTCCTGAATATGCAGTTCCAGTTCAACCAGTCTGCCTTTCACACCAAAAACGGCAAAAGGCATCATCAGAAACGCAAGGCCGAAGACAATAGCAATAGCTATCACCAGCAGTTGCGCCCAAAGCGGCATCCAATCTGGAAACACCACAGACATCATTCCTTACAGACCCGACATGACAGGACTCCATGCAACAGCGGGACGCCCCATCAGGGCACCCGCGGGTGCTACACGGTTTTTATTACATTCCAAGGGCGCGACGATAGATATCAAGCAGGGTTTCCTGCTCTTCCACCTCACTCGGCTCCTGCTTGCGCAGGCGGATAATCTGCCGAATGACCTTAACATCAAACCCGGCGGACTTGGCTTCGGTAAAGATATCCTTGATATCGCCAGCAAGCGCCTTGCGTTCTTCTTCCAGACGCTCGACACGCTCGATGATGCTTCTCAGCCGGTCAGCGGCGATGCCACCCACAGCGGCATCATCACCACCGGAAAATCCTTCGGTATCCATGCTCCAGTTCCCCCGTTTACAGACCGTGTTCCGGGCCAGAATGCGGTAGGCCTTTCGCCCACCACGCCCGAACACCAAAGGCGCGGGCTTATCGCGAGCGGCCCGCGCGGTCAATTACCTTGACAGCCAGAAGCCTTATGGACAAACCGTCTGCCACAACGTTTTCCCGACTGCCCCATTCTTTATCTCTATCCACGGGGAAGAAAGTCTTTGTTTGGGGCTTTTCAAGGGCACCCATAATCCTGCGGGAGTACTCAGGCCATGGCGCACACTAATCGAATTGACCCTTTCGATTTTATTATCTTCGGCGCTACGGGCGATCTGACAATGCGCAAGCTTCTGCCTGCGTTTTTACAGCGCTTCCACGCGCAGGAATTTCAGGATGATGCCAGCATTATCTGTGTGGCACGCTCCGCCCACTCCCCGGACCAGTACCGTGAGCAGGTGGGCCGCGCCTTAAAAGAATTCTCACCCGCTGCCGCGCAAGACACGGAAACGCTGAACAAGTTTCTGGCCATTGTGCAGTATGTCTCGCTCGACGCCACGAAAGAAGACAGTGACTGGACGGCTTTAAAAGACCGCCTGAGCGATGCGGAGCGCACGCGAGTCTTTTATCTGGCCACCAGCCCGGCCCTGTATGCTCCGCTGTGCGCGGCCCTTGCAGACCACAGCCTGATTACCCCCATCACCCGTGTCGTGCTGGAAAAACCCATCGGGGTGAATCTGAAAACAGCGACCGAAATCAATGACGGCGTAGGCCGCTTCTTCTCGGAAGACTCAATCTACCGGATTGACCACTATCTGGGAAAAGAGGGCGTTCAGAACATTCTGGCACTCCGGTTTGCTAACCCGGCGCTAGAAAAACTCTGGTCTTCCGATGCCATTGCGCATGTGCAGATTACCGCGGCGGAAACTGTGGGGGTTGGCAAGCGCGGTCCGTATTACGACGAATCCGGCGCTCTGCGGGACATGGTGCAGAACCACCTGTTGCAGGTGCTGTGCATGGTGGCGATGGATGCCCCGGCCTCCTTGCAGGCTGATGACCTGCGGAACGAAAAGCTGAAGGTTCTGAACGCGCTGCGTCCGATGACGCCGGACATGGTGCGCCACAATGTTATTCGCGGGCAGTACACCGCTGGCCGCATTGATGGGCAGGACGTGCCGAGCTACGCCGAGGATCTGGCCCAGAACCGCGCCAGCAATACGGAAACCTTTGTCGCGATCCGCACTAAAATCCGCTCCTCCCGCTGGGGCAACACGCCGTTCTACCTGCGCACCGGCAAGCGGCTGGCGGCCAAGACAACGGAAATCGTGCTGCAATTCCGCCCGCAGATGTGGCCGATTTTTACCAACACGCCCTCCCCCGGCCGACTGGTTATCCGCATTGCCCCCAAGGAAGGTCTTTCACTCGTTCTGGCGACCAAAGACCCCGGCGCAGGGGGCTTCCGCGTGCGCAATGCAGCGCTTGATATGTCGTACGAGAACCAGTTCACCATCGAATATCATGATTCCTATGAGCGCCTGCTTCTGGACGCCGTACGCGGCAACCCGGCCCTGTTTATCCGCCGGGATGAAGTCGAAGCCTCATGGCGCTGGATTGAACCGATCCTCGACTCATGGCGCCATGCGCTCTCACCGCTAGAACCCTACCCGGCTGGAAGCTGGGGGCCTGCCTCAACCCGCGCCCTACTGGCGCGTGACGGCGCCCTGTGGCACGAAGATATGCTGACATGAACACAAACACACCCAAACCCACCACCCCGCAACTGCGCGGCCCGTTTCGCAAACGCACATTGCGGCAGCATATTCTCCGCCGTCTAATGCTGGTGCTGCCCATTTCCGTGCTGGTGATTGTGCTCGCGAAAAGTGGCGTGCTCGACACGCTGACGGACCGCTACACCTTCCGGCCGGAAAGCTGGTTTGATGATACCGCTCTGGTGCGCCACCTGCGCGTGACGGTCACCCATAACGGCATGACGCAAATCAAGCCGGACTGTCTGCTATTTGTAGTAAATGGTAATGACCCGCCAACGGCCTCCCGCATTGACGTGATGCAGAAAACATCCGGCTCCTGCCCCGGCCCTAAAGGGGAACTGCCCAAACTGTTCACCCTGCGGATTGACCGGATGAACCACGTCATTATGTCCGATCAGGGGTCTCCCACCCTCTTTCACCCAATCCCTTAAGGGTGCGACGCGCTGAACACCTCAGGATGTTCAGCGCGCAAAGGCTTTCCGCAAAGCACGGCCACCCAGCCTGAGCGCGGCTTTACCGTTGGGCATAAGCGCGTAAAAATTCAGGAAACCATGCAGCGCGCCGCGATAGCATTTATACTGCACCGGCACACCCGCCTGCCGTAGCGCCTCGGCATAGGCCGCGCCTTCATCCCGCATCGGGTCACATTCCGCCGTGACAATCACCGCGGGAGCCAGACCGGACAGATCAGGCTTAAGGCCGGGGACAAAGCGCGGGGCGGCCCAGTCTTCCTCCCGCGCAATATACTGGTCCCCATACCACTGCATGGAGGCACGGGAGAGGAAATAGCCTTCCGCATAAAGCTCATGCGAGGGAAAAACCTGCGCGCCATACAGAGAGGGATAATAGAGCAGTTGCAACGCCGGAACCGGCCCGTGCCCCGCCGCCCCATCCTGCGCCAGCACGGCGGACAGGTTGCCCCCGGCGCTATCCCCCGCCACAGCAACCTTGCCTCCCCAAAGCCGTGCGGACAGGTCTGCCAGCCAACGCAGGGCGCATAGCGCATCGTCCGCCGCAGCGGGATACGGATGCTCGGGCGCCAACCGATAATCCGGCAACAGCACCGCCGCACCGGAAACCCGCGCCAGACGGCAGCAAAGCCCATGGTGCGAATTCAGGCCGCAATGCACAAACCCGCCCCCGTGCAAATACAGCACCGCCCCCCGCACCCGCCCATACGGCAGATAAAGCCTTGCCTGCATGGAGCCAGCCGCGCCGGGCACGGAAAGAGACAGAACTTTTCTAATCCCCAGCGAAGAAAGCCGTGTGGGGAAAGACGGCGTATCCATCGCCTTACGAAGGGCCGCCAGAAAAGCCGCCTGTGCCGCGTTTTCATCCCGGAGGCTTTCCGGCACAAGGCTTTCGACCATCGGAACAGGGTTTTGAGGCGTTCTGGCGTTACGCCGCCGCGCCTGCCAGCGTATCCACGCCAGTAGAAGGCGGGAGGACAGGTTGGGACAGGCGGGAACACCCTGAGCGCGCTCAGGCTCGGCAAGAACTCTCATAACACCAGCATACCGCATTCTTGGCGCCTGCCGATACGATTCCGATACGCTTGCCTCTTGACCTGCTGTGCCGCCCGACGCAGGGTGGCGCCGCCAGACGGTCGGACGGTCGCTGTTCTGCATTTTATGCAGGAGGGAGGAAAGTCCGGGCTCCACGGGAGAACGGTGCCAGCTAACAGCTGGCGAGGGTGACCTTAGGGAAAGTGCCACAGAAAACAAACCGCCTTCCGGGCGATGCTCCGTGGGAAACCATGGGACAAAGCTGAAGGTAAGGGTGAAACGGTGCGGTAAGAGCGCACCGCTCCTCTGGCAACAGAGGGGGCATGGTAAACCCCACCGGGAGCAAGACCGAATAGGAGCGGCGGAAATCCGCGAGGATTTCAGGGGTTCTCCCGCCCCGCCGCTCGGGTTGGTTGCGTGAGGCATGCCGCGAGGCGTGTCCCAGACGAATGACCGTCTAGGCTCTTCGGAGCTGGACAGAACCCGGCTTACAGACCGTCTGGCATTTTCTGTTTCTGCCCCATTTGCACCCGCATTGAACGGCTTAAAGCCGATATTTGCGCATATATTCAGAACATTTGAAGAACATGATGTGGCAAAGTGTTATTTATCTCTATTTCATCATTGCTTTCATGTGCCAGAACAGTTTTTCAGAACTACTTTACAAATGGCGGTTTTCTGCTGTTTTTTCTGCCTTTTTCATTTGCGTCCCATAAAATCCCATGCTATCCCATAACACACCATGAAAGTGGTGAAGGTGGCTCCGTTCCCCGCTGTTCTGCGAACGGAAAGGTCTGAATCAGAAGGACATCGTCTTACGTGAGTGTGTTTCTCGGCACGCATGAGAATCGGTTCGACGCGAAAGGTCGCGTTTCGATTCCTGCCGGATTCCGCACTGTTCTGAAGGCGCAGCATACGGAAGGCGATTCACTGGTGATCCTGCGACCCTCCCATACAATGCCCTGCATTGAAGCATGGCCCGCGGGAGCGTTCTCTCACCTCACCCAGCCGCTGGATCGGCTGGACATGTTTTCTGAAGACCATGATGACCTCGCCGCAGCCTTGTATGCGGATGCCTACCCGCTCGACCCGGACCGTGAAGGCCGCATCATCATTCCCGATTTCCTTCGTGAACACGCAGGGATTACGGAAAGTGCAGCGGTTGCGTTCATGGGCGTAGGTCGCACTTTTCAGATCTGGGAACCAAACGCTGCGCGCCAGCGCCGTGAGGAAGCCCGTCAGCGCTCGCGCCGCATCAGCATTCCCGCCGCACGGGATGGACAGGACGGAGGGGCTGCATGAACGCTCTGACTGCTTCCGCCTCACCCCTGCCACTCTCCCACACACCAAATCCGGGCCATGTCCCGGTGATGCTGGCGGAAGTGCTGGACACGCTGAAACCGGCTGACGGCGAGGCCATTCTCGACTGCACGTTCGGCGGTGGTGGTTACACATCCGCCATTCTGAAAAGTGCTGACTGCACCGTATGGGGCATCGACCGTGACCCGGACGCCATTGCGCGTGGGCAGGCCATGGCGGCAGGCTTCACCTCCCCAGCCGGTCAGCCGCGCCTGCACATGCTGCATGGTGGGTTTGGCAGTATGACAGAGTTGACACAGGCCGCCCACGCTCCGGCGTTTGATGGCATTGTGCTGGACCTCGGCGTGTCCTCTTTCCAGTTGGATGAAGCCGAACGCGGCTTTTCCTTCCGCATGGATGGCCCGCTGGATATGCGGATGGCAAAAAGTGGTCGCTCCGCTGCGGATATCGTCAATACCGCGCCGGAAAGCGAACTTGCGGATATTTTCCATTTTTATGGGGAAGAGCGCCACGCCCGCCGCGTGGCCCGCGCCATTGTGGCCGACCGTGTGGAAACGCCTTTTGAAACAACTGCGCAGCTTGCCGGATTGATCCGCCGCGTGGTGCCCGCGGACCGTTCCGGGATTGATGCTGCAACCCGCTCTTTTCAGGGGCTGCGCATTGCCGTGAATGATGAGCTGGGGGAAATAGAGCGCGGCCTGACGCAGGCGCTTGATCTGCTCGCCCCCGGTGGACGACTGGTTGTTGTCTCCTTCCATTCTCTGGAAGACCGCATCGCCAAGCGGGTGATGGGGACTGCAACCGGCAAAACGATAAGTTTTTCACGTTATGATCCGCGTGCGGCATTGACGAAGGGGGATGAACCCGCCTTTATCGCGCTCACCGGGAGGCCCCTTCGTCCGGGTGACGCAGAATGCGTCGCCAACCCGCGTGCCCGCAGCGCCCGCCTCCGCGCTGTGGAAAAACGCAAGACCGATATTTCCTCCTTCGGCAAAGGATTGATCCCATGATCCCCCGGCCCTTTACCTGCTGCTGCGCCGTTCTGGCCATAGCCTCGGGATTTTTCCTTTATACGAAGAAGCATCAGACCACGCTGCTGGACCAGCAGATTTCCAAAATCGTGTCTGACACGGAGCGTGTCCGCGCGCAGACAGCCATGCTGCGCACGGAATGGGCTTTGGAAAACCAGCCGGAAAGGCTGACCCGTCTGGCGGAACATCATCTGGTGGGTCTCCACACCATGGACCCGGCGCAGTTTGTGCGCATGACGGATCTGGCGGCCCGCCTGCCTGCCCCGACCGTCAAAGGCCCGGTTGAAGACCCACGCGCAGGCATGACGGCTGCTACGCTGGCCTCCGCTCTGCCAGCCGCACCTGTGGCGGTAGCGCATCCGGACGTTATTGCTGTTGCCGATAGCAAACCCGCGCGGCCCGCACTCCTCCCGCATCGGGATCATGCGACGGATGATAGCTCAGCCCCAGCGCCTCATGCTGTCATGACTGTTGCGGAAGACGCACCAGCCCGCCCGGCCCCTGCTATCCGTGCGGTTGTGCATCATGAACGGGCATCGCGTCCGACTGCGGATGATACGGACGATGTTGCAATGCGGATGGCGCAACTCAGCGCGCCGGTTCCCGCTGCTCGGCCTGTTACCCCGCGCCATGTTGCCCCCCAGATGGCTGAAGCACCCCGCAGCAGCCAGCCCGTAATACGTACGCCGGTGACGGTTGCCAGCGCGGCAGAGAGTTCTCAGCCTGTGCATCGCCAGAGCGCTCCGGCCCCCACACGCGTTGCGGCGGCAACACCCCGCCCCAGTGTCGCGGACAGCGAGGCAGACTCTCAGGTTCGGCATCCGCTGCCGGTTACTGTGGCAAGCTGGCATGCAACCCGGCAGCATCGGGCCGCAACGCCTTCCGCTGGATATGTTGAAGCCCGGGCAACGTCCTCCTACAGTGGCGGCTCTCTGCTGAGCCACGGGGATGATGCGCTGCCAGCCCCGGTGCCCATGACCAACTGATTTCCCCAGACAACAAGGTGACTTCAATCCGATATGGCCGTTCCGCCGCACGATTATGATACGCCGCCCCCCGTTACGCGCACTGTGCGCGTAACGGGTGAGGATCTTCGTGCGCGTGCCCATCGGGAGCAAATGCATGTCAGATTACTTGGGGTTGCAGGCGGATTTTGCCTACTTTTTACTGTTGTTGCCATCAAGCTATCGGTCGCGACAGTTCTGCACCCCATGGCCCCGGAAAAGCGGCAAATCGCGTCGCAGGTTCCCGAAATTCCCAAAATCGACCCCAAAGGCAGTCTGGCGGGAGATTTCTCTCTCCCGCAGGTACACCGGGCCTCTATTATGGACCGCAACGGGCAGACCCTAGCCCTCTCTCTGCCTGTGGCGCAGGTTTACGCGAACCCGCAGGAACTGATTGACCCACAGGATGTCACCAAAAAACTCAAAACCGTTCTGAAAGACCTGAACGAGGAAGACACCACCCGTAAGCTCTCCCTGCCCAAACAGTTTGTGTATATCGCCCGTAATATTACGCCGCAGCAGGAACTGGCTATTAACAGCATGGGTATTCCGGGGATTTATTTTGAACCCGGAGAGCGTCGCCATTACCCCCTTGGCCACATGGCCGCGCAGATTATGGGCACGGTGGATATTGATGACCACGGCGTAGCAGGCGTTGAGCGGTATTTTGACAAACGCCTGATGAGCGACCACCGCCCGCTCCGCCTCTCTCTAGATGTGCGCGTTCAGTCCGTTGTGCGGGATGAACTGGCAACCGCCATGACGACCTTTCAGGCCATTGGCGCCTGCGCCATTGTAATGGATGTGCGGACGGGTGAAGTCATCGCGATGGTCAGCCTGCCGGACTATGACGCGAACGAGTTTTCCCACGCCACGAACGACGCCCGCTTCAACCGCGCCGTGACCGGCCTGTATGAACCGGGGTCTACCTTCAAGCTGCAAACGGCGGCTATGGGGTTGGAAACAGGAACCATCCATATCTGGGACCGCTTTTCTTCCATTCCCATCCACATTGGCCGCTTCACTATCTCAGACATGAAGAGCGACCATTTTGCACCATGGATGAGCCTGCCAGAAGTTATGGCATTCTCCTCGAACCCCGCCGCCGCACATATCGCGCTGGATGTTGGCGCAACGCGGCAGGCGCAATGGTTCCGTGATCTGGGCTTTTTTGCGCCTGTCCCCATTGAGTTGCCGGAAGCTGCCCGCCCGCTGGTGCCACATCAGTGGGGGATTTCCACAACCATGACGGTCGGGTTTGGGCACGGTATGGCAGAGCCACCGCTGTCCATTGTGCGCGGCACCGCAGCGACGGTAAATGGCGGCATTCTCGTCACGCCGACACTGCTGGAAAAAGAAGACGCTTCTTCCGCCCCCACGCAGGCGACACCCCTTTCCCAAGGCATGCAGACTACAGCACTGGAACAGGCGGAAACCGAGACGACGCCCCCGCAGACCAGCACAAGCGAGGACGACCTTGCTACCCCACAGGGGCGGCGCGTTATTTCTGAGAAAAACTCGGCACTACTGCGCCGCCTGCTGCGTCTGGACGTTACCAGCGGCACGGGACGCACCGCGGAATCTCCCGGCTATTTTGTGGGCGGCAAGACTGGCACGGCGGAAAAAATTGGCCCGCACGGTGGCTACCTGAAACACGTCAATATCTCGGCGTTTACAGGTATTTTCCCGATGAACGCACCGCGTTACGCCGTGTATGTCATGCTGGACAGCCCCAAACCCACACCGCAGACGCACGGCTGGACCACGGCTGGCTGGAACGCCGCGCCTACGGTTTCCAAAATTGTCTCGCGCATCGGGCCAATGCTGCAAATCTTCCCTGATACGGCCCATGCCGCACAGATTGACGCCAGCATGACGCTGCCCATGCACCCGGCTGTGCCTCGTGGTGTGCGCCCACTTGGTCCGGGGAATGACCCCGGAGACCCGCGCAAGGCGGAAGCCGAGCACCGCGCGGCCAAGGCTGCGGAACGCAAAGAACTGGCAGACAGAAAAGCTGCTCTGAAAAAACAGGCTCAGGAGGTGATGGACGAATGACCACACGCCTTTCCACCCTTCTCCAGCCCGTCGGGTTTGCCGCAACAGGCCCGCAGGATGATCCTGCCATTACCGCCATCACAGCGGACAGTCGTGCTGTTAAACCCGGCACGCTGTTTGTGGCGCTGCCCGGCACCAAAAGTGACGGCCGGGCCTTTATTCCCGCCGCCGTGCAGAACGGCACCGCCGCTGTGCTGGCCCCGACCGGCACCGTCTGGCCTGCGGATGTTCCGCCCTGCCCGCTAGTGCTTGCGGAAAACCCACGTCATGTGCTGGCTGTTCTGGCAACGGCTCTTGCCGGGCGTCAGCCGGACTGCCTTGTGGCCATTACCGGCACCAACGGCAAAACCAGCACGACGGATTTCCTCCGCCAGCTCTGGGCGTTGCAAGGGTTGAAAGCTGCGGGCGTAGGCACACTCGGTCTGACGGGCGTAAACGAGACTGGCATTACCATGCCCTCCCTCACCACGCCGGACCCGGTAGCGCTGGCCAATGGGCTGGCGGCCCTTGCTCAGGCCGGTGTTGAGCATGTTGCGCTGGAAGCCTCTTCCCACGGATTGGAACAGGGGCGGCTGGATGGGCTGCATCTGTCCGCTGCCGGGTTTACCAACCTGACGCGCGACCATCTGGACTATCACGGCACTCTAGAAGCCTACCGCGTCGCCAAGCTGAAACTGTTTGAAACCGTGCTGCCCGAAGGTGGGCTGGCCGTTGCCAATGCGGATATGGATGCACAGACGCTGGCAGACCTGCGCGCCATTGCGTCCTGTCGTGGGCTCAAGCTGCGGCTGACGGGAGAAAACGGCACCACTTTACGCCTGCTGCGCCACACGCCGCTGCCCTCCGGGCAAGAGCTGGAACTAGAGGTCTGTGGCCAACGCCAGACAGTCTCTCTCGCACTGCCGGGCCGTTTCCAGATCGATAACGCCTTGCTCGCCGCCGCCCTTGCTGCGCCGGATGACGCTGCCCTCCCCGCGATGATTGCGCTGCTGCCGCAGTTACAAGGTGTGCGCGGGCGGATGGAACGCGCGGTCGTTCTGCCCAACGGCGCCAGTGCTTATGTGGACTATGCCCACACGCCGGACGCCCTCGCCCGCCTGCTGGCCTCTCTGCGCCCCCATGCGCACGGCAAGCTGGTTGTGGTCTTTGGTGCGGGCGGTGACCGAGACCGGGGCAAACGCCCGCTCATGGCGCAGGAAGCCGCACGCGGGGCGGACATCGCCATCATCACGGATGACAACCCCCGGACGGAAAACGCCGCGGCCATCCGCGCGGAAGTGCGCACAGGTGCCCCGGATGCGCTGGAAATTGGCGGGCGTAGGCAGGCCATTGCCGAAGCCCTGACCCTGCTTGGCCCGGATGATGTGCTGGTTGTCGCCGGGAAAGGCCATGAGCAGGGCCAGATTATCGGCACGGAAGTCCATCCGTTTGATGATGCCGCCGTGCTGCGCGAACTCGCCGGTGCCCCGACGCATAGTTCCTCAAAACAGGCAGACCGGGCATGACGGCACTCTGGACGCGCGATGAACTGGAAGCCGCCACGGGCGGCACATTCGCTGGCCCATGCACCCCGGTTGTCACCGGCATTTCCATTGATACCCGGACACTCGCACCCGGTGATCTGTTTGTCGCCCTGAAAGGCGATAACAGTGACGGCCACGCGCACATCGCCATGGCGCTGGACAAAGGGGCTGCGGCGGTTCTGGTGCATGACACCACCAGCAACACGGACCCGCGCCTGCTGGTGGTGGAAGATACCATGGCGGCCTTGCAGGCGCTGGCCCGCGCCGCACGGGCGCGTTTTACCGGCAAGATGGTGGCTGTAACCGGCAGCGTGGGCAAAACCACCACCAAGGAAATGCTGCGGCTGTGCCTCGGTGCGCTCGGGGCCACCCATGCGGCGGAGGCTTCCTACAATAACCACTGGGGTGTGCCCCTCACGCTGGCCCGCCTACCGCGTGATGCGGCCTTCTGTGTCAGTGAAATCGGCATGAACCATCCGGGGGAAATCCTGCCGCTGGCCAGCATGGTGCGCCCGGACATTGCCGTTATCACCACCATTGGCTCCGCCCATCTGGGCTATATGGGCAGCGTGGACGCCATTGCGCAGGAAAAAGCGGAACTGATTACCGCACTCCCCACAGGCGGCGTAGCCATTGTGCCGGATGATGCGCACGGCCAGTCCTTTTTTGCCGCCGCCGCCCGGCAGGCTAACGCGACCCTATGGCACACCGGCCTGAAGCGTGACAGCTTTGTGCATCTGTCCGGCCTGAAAGCCATTGAAGGTGGCAGCGAGTTTACCGCCCATGCGGGCAGCCGCTCCGTGCCCGTCACGCTTCACGCCCCCGGCACCCATCTGGCCCGCAACGCTCTGGCGGCGCTGGCCGTGTGTGCCGCTCTGGGGGGTGATCTCGGCAAGGCCGCGCAGGCTCTTGCCAACTTCCGCCCCGGGAAGGGGCGCGGCGCACTAGCGCAGATTGCTGGCGGGAGCGTAACCCTGCTGGATGAAAGCTATAATGCCTCCTCCGCCTCCATCCGTGCGGCACTGGATGTTCTCCATCACCTTCCAGTCACACGCCGCATTGCCGTTCTGGGCGATATGCGTGAACTGGGCGATTTTTCCACCTCTGAGCATCAGGCACTGGCCCAGCCCGCCGCCGATGGTGCCGACCTTGTTTTCTGTTGCGGACCCCATATGAAATCCCTTTTTGATGCCCTGCCCAAATCGGCACAGGGCGCTTGGGCGCAAGACGCCGCCACTCTGGCTCCTCTGGTTTGCGCGGCCCTGCGCAAGGGGGACGCCATTCTGGTCAAAGGCAGTCTGGGGAGCCGCATGCGGGACATCATTACGGCGCTGAACAGCCTGAACACCGTGGAGCCCGCCTGATGCTTTATTTTCTGGTCTCCCACCCGCTGACAGACGCACATATCCCGCTGCTTAACCTGTTCCGCTACATTACGTTCCGGGCCGGGGCTGCCTGCTTTACGGCACTCGCCATCAGCCTGCTGCTGGGCCGACCGCTCATTGCCATGCTGCGCCGCATCCAGCGCGGTGGGCAGCCCATCCGCGCCCTTGGGCCAGAACGGCACCTGCTGGAAAAAGCCGGCACGCCAACCATGGGTGGTGTGCTGATCCTGATCGCGCTGTTCGGCTCCACGCTGCTGTGGGGTGACCTTGAAAACGGGTTTGTCTGGGCCGTCATGCTCACCACGCTGGCGTTTGGCGCTGTGGGCTTTGCGGATGATTACCGCAAACTGGCCCGCCGCAATACGGATGGCGTCTCCAAGCGGATGCGGTTGGGGTGTGAATTCTCCGCCTCCCTGCTGTGCGGCTGGTTCCTGCAAACCCTGATGCCGGATGACCTGACCAATCAGCTCGCCTTTCCCTTTGTGAAAGACCTGCTGCTTCCGCTCGGGTTTGCGTATCCCATCTTCGCCATGCTCACCATTACCGGCTTCGGCAACGCCGTGAACTTTACCGACGGGCTGGACGGACTGGCCATTGTCCCGGTGGTGATTGCGGCCCTGGTGTTTGCCATCCTCTCTTATGTTGTCGGCAACCATGTTTTTGCGGATTATCTACAGGTTCATGCCGTGCCCGGCACGGGGGAACTGGCGGTTTTCTGCGCGGCTCTGGTTGGGGCGGGCCTTGGGTTCCTGTGGTTCAATGCCCCTCCGGCGTCCGTCTTCATGGGGGATACTGGCTCCCTGTCTCTCGGCGGCGCGTTGGGAGCCATGGCGGTTGCCATCAAGCACGAGCTGGTTCTGTGCATTGTGGGCGGTCTGTTTGTGGTGGAAACGCTGTCCGTGGTTATTCAGGTGTTCTGGTACAAGCGCACCAAGCGACGGGTGTTCCTTATGGCCCCCATCCATCATCATTTTGAAAAAAAGGGCTGGGCTGAGCCTAAAATCGTTATCCGTTTCTGGATTGTTTCCGTCATTCTGGGGATGTGTGGCCTCGCCACGCTGAAACTGCGATGAGCGCCTTTCCCCCCACCCTTTTTACCGGCCAGCATTTTGCTGTGCTGGGTCTGGGCCGGAACGGCCTGCCCGCTGTCTGCGCCCTCGCACAAAGCGGGGCGACCGTTCAGGCGTGGGATGATGGCGAGGCTGCCCGTGCAGCGCTCGCCAAAGCTATAACTGGGCTACCGCAGGACGCAGCGGCCCGGATTACCTGCGCCCCCATTGAAAGCCTTGCTGGCGCGGATGGTCTCGTTCTTTCCCCCGGTATCCCGCATGTCCTGCCCAAACCGCATCCCGTTGCTCTCATGGCGCAGGAAGCAGGGGTGCCGATCCTGTCCGATGCGGAACTACTGTATCGCGCCGTGCGCAAATCAGGCAGCAAAGCACGGTTTGCGGGCATTACCGGCACCAACGGCAAATCCACCACCACCACTCTGCTGGCGCACATTCTGGCCGAAGCCGGGGTGCCTGTTGCGGCGGGCGGCAATCTTGGTCCGGCCGCTCTTGCCCTGCCTTTGCTGCCGGACAACGGCGTGTATGTGCTGGAAATGTCGTCCTACATGCTGGAACGGCTGGACACGCTGCGTTTTGACGCGGCCTGCCTGCTGAACCTGACCCCGGACCATCTGGACCGCCATGCTGGCATGGACGGCTATGCCCGCGCCAAAACCCGCGTCTTTACCGGGCAGACCGCGCAGGATCTGGCCGTAATTGGCGTGGATGATGATTATTGCCGCGCCATTGCCAGAACGCTTAAATCTGGCCCCGCGCAATGCCTGACCATCTCCGGCACCAACCCGGACAGTGATCTTTACGGTCAGGATAACGCCATCTGGCGGGCTGGTGAGCGCCTCGCGCGCCTCGGCCCGGCTCTGCCCGGTAGCCACAATGCGGAAAACGCTGCCGCGGCCTGTGCCATGGCGCGCTTTCTGGGCGTGTCTGACGCACAACTGGCAGCAGCCCTTCTCTCCTTCCCCGGCCTGCCCCACCGGCAGAAGTTGGTGGCCGAACAGAATGGCGTAGCCTTTATTGATGACAGCAAAGCCACCAATGCCGATGCCGCCGCCCGAGCATTGGGCTGTTATGACCGCCTGATCTGGATTGCAGGCGGCATGGCAAAAGAGGGAGGCATTGCCTCGCTCACGCCGTATTTTCCGCGCATTGTACATGCGTTCCTGATCGGGCGAGACGCAGCACAACTGGCCGAAACACTGGCAGCGCATGGGGTTCCCTCCACGCTGTCCGGCACGCTGGAAGCAGCTGTTCCTGCAGCGTATGCGGCCGCCCGAAGCACGGACACCCCTGTGGTGCTGCTCTCCCCCGCTTGCGCCAGTTTTGACCAGTTTTCCGGGTTTGAAGCCCGCGGAGTGCGTTTTCTGGAATGCGTCCGCGCGGTTACGGACCAGCCACAAACCGGAACAGGAAAGGCCGACTGATGGCAGGCTCCCGCCTTGATGACTCCCTGTTTGGGCGCTGGTGGCGCAATGTGGACCGCACCACGCTGGTCTGCGCGTTCATTCTGATCGGCTTCGGGTATATCCTGATGCTGGCCGCAAGCCCGGCTGTTGCGGTGCGTATTGGCGCTTCCCGCAATATGTTCATTTTCAAACAGGTGATGTTCCTCAGTATTGCGGGATTTATTGTGGTGAGTGTCTCCATGCTCTCCCGCAAGACTGTGCTCAGGCTTTCTCTTGTCGGTGGCGCGCTGATGCTGGGTGCTACCGCGCTCACGCTGGTGCATGGGATTGAAATCAAGGGCGCACGCCGGTGGATTGCCCTGCCGCTGATGTCCCTCCAGCCGTCTGAGTTTCTCAAGCCTTGCTTTGCGGTGGTCACTGGTTGGCTGCTCACCAAACGCCGCGTCACCCGTTATTTTCCGGGGATGCTTCTGGCATTCGCGCTGTTTGGCGTCATTCTGATGCTGCTGAAGTCCCAGCCGGATATCGGGATGCTCACGGTTATCACCACCGTTTTCATGACCCAGCTTTTTGTGGATGGGCTGAACCTCATTCTGGTCGGGCTGGGCGTTGCCATCATGATTGGCGCGGGCATTGCCGCATTCTTCCTCTTCCCGCATGTGCGCTCCCGCGTGGAGCGCTTTATGCACCCTAATGTGGGCGACCATTACCAGATTGATACCGCCCTGCGCGCCTTCGGCAATGGCGGTCTGACTGGCCGTGGCCCCGGCGAGGGCCGGGTGAAAGACTTGCTGCCCGATGCTCATGCGGACTTTGTGTTCGCCGTGGCGGGGGAAGAATATGGTCTGATTGTCTGCATGCTCATCATCTGCGTGTTTGGCGTGATTGTGGTCCGCACCCTGCTCCGGCTGATCCGGGAGGATGATCCGTTCATCGTCATTTCCACCACCGGGCTGGTGACAGGTTTCGGCCTTCAGGCTTTTGTGAATATGGCGTCCTCCTTGCATCTCATCCCCACCAAGGGCATGACGCTGCCTTTCATTTCCTATGGCGGGTCCTCCGCCATGTCCGTCGCACTGGCCATGGGCATGGTTCTGGCACTTACACGGCACCAGCCGGGTGAGCGGTCGTCGGGTAAAGGAGGCTTCATGACCACTCTCAGACAATGGCGGCCTGTATGACCCAACGCACTATCGTCATTGCCGCAGGCGGCACCGGCGGACATTTCTTTCCGGCTGAAGCACTAGCCGATGCTCTGGCAGAACGCGGCCACCGGCTGGTGCTGATGACAGACGCCCGGGCCGGTGCCCGCGCGACAGGCGTTTTTTCACGCGGGCCGCAATATGTTCTGCCGGGGGCTGGTGTGGCCGGGCGCGGACCGCTGCGAGCGTTCAAATCTGGCCTCACCCTGCTGAGCAGCGCTTGGAAGGCGCGTTCCATCCTGCGCAGCATACAGCCGGACGCCGTGGTGGGTTTTGGCGGCTACCCCTCCGTGCCGCCGCTGTTGGGTGCGCGCCTGCTGGGCCGCAAACATCCCGCCCTGATTATTCATGAAGGCAATGCCGTGCTGGGCAAGGCCAACGCCGTGCTCTCCCGCTTTGCGGATGTGATTGCCACCTCTTTCCCCTCCGTCGCCAAACTGCCGATCGGCGCCCGCACGGCCTTTACCGGCATGCCCGTCCGCCCCGCCATTGCCGCTCTGGCAGGTGAAGGCTGGACCATGCCGGACCAGACCATCAATCTGCTGGTCTGGGGCGGGTCCCTCGGGGCCAGTGTCTTTGCAAAAGTGGTGCCCGCGGCCCTTGGCAAACTGCCGGAAGCCCTGCGCGCCCGCCTGCATGTCACGCAGCAGGCACGGCAGGATGATCTTGAAGCCACGCGCAAGGCCTATGCCGATATGGGCATTACCGCCCGCGTGGAGCCTTTCCTGCATGATGTGCCCGCCCTGTTGCAGAGCGCGCATCTCGTCATTGGCCGGGCTGGTGGCTCTTCCGTTGCGGAAATCACCACCGCTGGCCGCCCCTCCATTCTGGTGCCCCTGCCCATTGCCGCGAGCGATGAGCAGACCGAAAACGCCGATGCCATCACCACCGCCGGTGCAGGCTGGATGATCCGCCAGCCCGACTTTACCGCCGTGGCACTGGCAGACCGCCTGAATGACCTCCTTACGGCCCCGGAAGAGCTGGCGCGCGCAGCGGCCGCCGCAGCCTCACTCGCCCGCCCGGATGCCGCCACCCGACTGGCCGATATTGTAGAAGAATGCTTGCACCTTTCCCCATCGCCCGCCTATCCGACGCCCCCCAGCCAGACGGAATCCAACGCATGAGAGCCCTGCCCCTTTCCATCGGAACCATTCATTTTGTCGGGATTGGTGGCATCGGCATGTCTGGCATTGCCGAGGTTCTGTCCATGTTGGGCTATTCCGTTCAGGGGTCAGACATTGCGGAAAGCGCTAATGTCAAACGGCTGCGCGCTGCGGGTATTCCCATTACCATCGGCCATGCGGCGGAAAATCTGGGCGCGGCTCAGGTTGTTGTGATCTCCACCGCTGTCAGCCGGGACAACCCGGAAGTCATGGCAGCCCGCAGCCGCCTGATTCCGGTGGTGCGCCGCGCGGAAATGCTGGCGGAACTCATGCGCCTGCGCTGGTCCGTGGCCGTTGGCGGCACACACGGCAAAACCACCACCACCAGCCTGATTGCCGCCGTGCTGGAAGCAGCAAAGCTGGACCCGACCGTGATCAACGGCGGGATTATTGAAGCCTACGGCACCAACACGCGCATGGGCAAAGGCGACTGGATGGTGGCGGAAGCGGATGAGAGCGACGGCTCCTTCCTGCGTCTGCCCTCCGTGATTTCCGTCGTGACCAACATGGACCCGGAACATCTGGACCACTGGGGTTCCGCCGAGGCCATGGAAGCGGCGTATGACCAGTTTGTCTCCAACGTACCGTTTTACGGCTTTGCCGTGCTGTGCATAGACCATCCCGCCGTGCAGCAGATGATCCCGCGTATGTCAGACCACCGGATTGTCACCTACGGGTTCTCCCCGCAGGCGGACGTGCGAGCTGAAAAACTGATTACCGACAAGATGGGCGCGACGTTTGAAGTCACGCTGACAGACCGCTCCACCCGCCACACCCGCAAGGCTGGCCCGTTCCGCCTGCCCATGCTGGGTGCCCACAACGTGCAGAACGCGCTGGCCGCCATTGCCGTGGCAACGGAGATGGATATCAGTGATGACGTTATCCGCTCCGGTCTGGCCGCCTTCCGTGGCGTCAAGCGTCGCTTCACACGCACGGGCGAATATAACGGCGTAACGGTCATTGATGATTACGGTCATCACCCGGTAGAAATTGCCGCTGTGCTGAAAGCCGCGCGGCAGGCCGGGGCGAACAAGGTGATTGCCGTCATGCAGCCGCACCGTTATTCGCGCCTGAAAATGCTGTTCTCGGACTTCTGCACCTGCATGAATGATGCGGATACCGTCATTGTGTCGGATATCTACGCCGCAGGGGAACAGCCCGACCCGGATGTGAGCCGTGACAAACTGATTGAAGGCCTGCGTGAACGCGGCCATCGCTCCGTGGTGCCGCTTTCCAGCCCGGACCATCTGGCGGAAATGATCAACGCCATCGCCAAACCGGGTGACTATGTGGTCTGCCTTGGCGCAGGCACCATTACCAACTGGGCGCAGGCATTGCCGGAACAGCTTGCCGCCCTGAACGCGGCCGATGGCGGGCGCGCGGCATGAGCCTGTCTTCCACGTCCATGACGGATCTGGTGCAGCAGGCCTTTGCGGAAACCCGTGGCCGCCTGACACCGCAGGCCCCACTTGGCCCACGCACATGGTTCCGCGTGGGCGGTGCCGCGGAATGGATGTATCAGCCTGCGGATGCGGAAGACCTTGCCGCTGTCATGCAGCGGCTTTCCCCCGAACTGCCGGTGACGGCACTCGGAGCCTGCTCGAACGTGATTATCCGGGATGGCGGGTTGGACGGCATTGTGATCCGTCTGGCACGTGGCTTCTCTGACATTACGGTGGAAGAAGACGGGCTGGTGGTCGGCAGCGCCTGTCTGGATGCGACGGTGGCTGAATACGCCGCACAGGCGGGACTGGCCGGGCTGGAATTTCTGGCGGGTATCCCCGGCTCCATCGGCGGAGCGGTGCGGATGAA
Organism: Acetobacter orleanensis; assembly: GCF_001581005.1. Classification (GTDB taxonomy): domain Bacteria; phylum Pseudomonadota; class Alphaproteobacteria; order Acetobacterales; family Acetobacteraceae; genus Acetobacter; species Acetobacter orleanensis. The sequence continues at coordinate 70,074 of NZ_LHZV01000060.1, read as the reverse complement.
CGCCGGTGCCTACGGGTCTGACATCGCCACCGTGCTGGACTGGGCGGACATCATCACGCGGGATGGCAGCCTGATACGGTTGGATGCTGGCGCGCTGAACTTTGGCTATCGCCGCTCCGGCCTGCCGGAAGGCGCGCTTGTCATCCGTGCCCGCCTGCGTGGCACGCCGGACAAGCAAGCGGATATTGCCGCCCGCATTGCTCAGGTCCGCGCAGCGCGGGAACTCTCGCAGCCCGTACGCGCCAGAACCGGCGGCTCCACTTTCCGTAACCCCGACGCGGATATTTCCCCGCGCAAGGCGTGGGAGCTGATTGACGCCGCCGGATGCCGTGGCCTGACGCGCGGGGATGCGCAGGTCAGCGAAAAACACTGCAACTTCCTGATCAACCTCGGTCAGGCCAGTGCTGCCGACCTTGAAGGTCTGGGTGATGACGTGCGGCAGCGTGTGGCCCAGCACTCCGGGGTTCAGCTCCATTGGGAAATCAAACGCATCGGCAAGGCAGAAGGACCCTCCGCATGAGCAGCACAAAACGGATTACCGTTCTGATGGGTGGTATGTCTTCCGAGCGGGATGTCAGCCTCTCGTCCGGCAAGGGGGCTGTGGAGGCTCTGCGCAGCCTCGGCCATACCGTGACACCACTGGATGCCGGAGCAGATCTGGCCGCACTGGTAACAAGCCTGACCGAGCAGAAACCTGACGTCGTGTTCAACGCCCTGCACGGACGGTTTGGAGAAGATGGCTGTATTCAGGGCGTTCTGGACTGGATGGGTCTTCCGTACACCCACTCCGGCGTGCGGGCCTCCGCCACTGCCATGGATAAAGCCGCCGCCCGCGCCGTTTTTCTCGCCGCCGGTCTGCCAGTGGCGGAAGGCCGGGTGATTGCCATTGAAGAACTGGCCAAAGCAGACCCGCTACCGGCCCCATATGTTGTCAAACCTGTGAGCGAAGGCTCGTCCGTCGGTGTCTCCATTGTCCGGCCCGGCTCCAACACGCGGCAGGAAATTGTAAAAAACTGGTGCTACGGCCCGCATGCGCTGGTGGAAGATTTTATCCCCGGCAAGGAAATTACGGTTGGGGTTCTGGGAGACCGCGCCCTAACGGTCACGGACATCACGCCCACCCCCGGTGCCGGGCATGATTTTTATAATTATGACGCCAAATATACCAGCGGCGGCTCCAGCCATGTGCTGCCAGCACTGATTGATGACGTCGTCAGCAAAGAAGCCTGCGCCGTGGCCGTGGCCGCGCATCAGGCTCTTGGCTGCTCTGGCGCGTCTCGTTCAGATTTCCGGCTGGATGATACCGGCCCCGGTCCGGCGCGGCTCATTCTGCTTGAGGTCAATACTCAACCCGGCATGACGGCCACCTCCCTGCTGCCCGAACAGGCCGCCTATTGCGGCATCAGCTACCCGGAGTTGTGCGGCTGGCTGGTTGATCAGGCAACCTGCCGCCAATGAGAGTCCCCTCCTCCCCGTCTGATCGTCCGTCACGCTTCGGGTTGTTTGCCCGGCGGCAGAAACGGCTGGTCCGCCCCCTGTTTGGCGTGCTGTTTCTGGCGGCATTAGGAGGAGGAGGGTATCTGTATCTCCAGCAACCCGGCGCGCAGGAGCGTCTGGCCCCGCTGCGCGACAAAGTTCTGAGTTCAGCACCCTTGCGTATCACAAAAATTCAGGTGCAGGGCGCGCAACTGACCAGTGACTCCGCTATCCACAAGGCGCTTGGCGTCTCCGTAGGGGACCCGGTGCTGAATTTCAGTGTCTCCGAGGCGCGGGACCGGCTGAACGCCCTCCCCTTTGTGGACCATGTCACGGTTGAGCGGCATCTTTCCGGGGAAATTACTGTCACCATTACCGAGCGTCCGCCCTTTGCTGTCTGGCAACATCAGGGCCATTTTGAACTGATCGACAAGCAGGGCAAGCGCGTGCCGGATCAGGGCATGACGGGCAAGGACGCCGAAGCCTTTACCAAACTGCCGCTGGTGGTGGGGGATGGCGCGAATGACGCCGCTGCCGCGCTGATTGACGCACTAGGGCAGGAACCCACCGTGCGGGACCATGTGATTGCCGCCGTGCGGGTCAGCAGCCGTCGCTGGAATCTGACGCTGCGGAATGGCGCTACGGTTCTACTGCCCGAAGGCGAGGAAATTCCGGCTATTCACCGCCTCGCCAAGCTGGACGCCACCACGCATCTGCTCGACCGCCCGGTGGTGCTGATTGATATGCGCCTGCCCGACCGCCTGACCATTCGGGAACGTCCACCGCAACCCGACCCGGCACCGCAGTCCGGCACGAATGCTGCCCCCGCCAATGTTCCCGGGGGTGCTCCCGGCGGCCACGCCCCGCAACAGCCTCCATCACAATCCGGCAGCACTCCGCCCGCTGGCCGTCAGGGAAGTCCCGCATGATCAACCGCGCGCGCCCGTCCTTTTCGCTCAGTTCCGATGCTCAGTCCCGCTTACGCAAAAAAGCCGGAACAGTATCCGCCTCGTCCAGTCTGCGGATGAGCGGGGATGACACCATTCTCCCGCTCCCCCCCACCGAGACCAACAAACGCCCGCGCGCGTGGCGTAACGGCTATTCCGCGGTGCTGGATATTGGCTCCACCAAAATCACGTGCCTGATTGGTAAAGGCGAGCCCAATGGCAACTTAAAGGTGATTGGCTGCGGGTGGCGTCGCTCCGCCGGTATCCGGAACGGAGCGATTACCGACCTGCAAGCGGCGGAAGCCGCCATCCGCGCGACGGTCGGACAGGCCGAACTCATGGCGGAACGGACGATTGACCGCGTGGTGGTCAATCTCTCCTGCGGGCATCCGGCTAGCCGCTTGTTCAATGTGCGCTGGCCGGTCGGCGGGCGCGTGGTGACGGAAGCCGATATTCGCCGGGTTGTCACGGAAGGACGCGTGCAGGCCACCGTGGACGGGCGCGATGTAGTGCACACCCTGCCGATTGATTTTACCGTGGATGATACGGAAGGCGTGGCCGACCCGCGCGGCCATTTGTGCGAGACCCTGAAGGCCCGACTGCATATTATTGATGCTGCCTCGACGGCGTTGCTGAACCTTGAAACCGTGCTCAGCCGCGCGGAATTGAAAGTGGAAGCACTGGTTTCCTCCCCGCTTGCCTCCGGCCTGTCCGTGCTGGATGCGGATGAACGGGAACTTGGCACAACCGTTGTAGAAATGGGCGGTGGCACAACCTCACTCGCCGTATTCGGGGAAGGCCAGATTTTGCACACGGCACAAATCAGCGTTGGCGGACTGCATGTGACGCGCGACATCGCGCGCGGACTCAGCACTTCTCTGGAAAATGCCGAGCGGCTCAAGACAGTTTACGGAAGCGCTGATCTCTCGTCCGATGTGGAAGATGAAATTCTGACTGTTGAGCTTCTGGGCAATGATGTTCCTCATTTTGAACAGATTTCACGTGCACAGCTTGGCCGTATCATCCGCCCACGTATGGAAGAAACTCTGGAACTGGTGCGTGAAAAACTGGATGGTGCGGGGCTGGGCAATGCCGCCAGTGGCCGCATCGTGCTGACAGGCGGTGCCTCCCTGCTAGACGGCATGCGCCCGCTGGCGGAACGTATTCTTGGCGCATCCGCCACTAAAGGGCGCAGCGGAGGGCCTGCTTTTACACGCTCAGTCCGCCTTGGTCGGCCAAAGCATATTCTGGGACTTCCGGAAAATACTGCTGCGGCTGCGGGTTTTGCGACAGCGGCCGGTCTGCTGTCTTGGGCCGCCAGCGCGGAGCGTCCATTTGGGGATGTTGAATTCCGCGAAGCCCCGCCTTCTGGCACTTTACAAAGACTAGTCGCTTTTATTCGCGGCAGAGTCTGATATACTTAGAGAAATATTGATAACTTCGATCTAGCATCCTTCCGAAGACTTCGTTAGTTTGCCAAGACTGCCCGGGAGAGCCACATGACACTGAACCTGACCGTTCCACCTCAGACACACGCAGATTTTTCACCGAGAATTACAGTTTTCGGCGTTGGGGGCGGCGGTACGAACGCAGTGGACAACATGATTGCGTCCAGCCTTCAGGGTGTTGAGTTTGTCGTTGCCAACACGGATGCCCAGAGCCTTGCCAAAAGCCGCGCGGACCGCCGCGTGCAGCTTGGCCCGCACCTGACCCACGGTCTGGGTGCTGGCGCGAAACCGGAAGTAGGCCGGGGTGCTGCGGAAGAAGCGGCTGATGAACTGGCCCGGTATCTGGATGGGTGCCATATGGTGTTCATCACCACCGGCATGGGCGGCGGCACGGGCACCGGGGCTGCTCCGGTTATTGCCCGCATGGCGCGTGAGCGGAATATTCTGACGGTTGGCGTGGTCAGCAAGCCGTTTGATTACGAAGGCAAACGCCGCGCCCGCATTGCGGAAGAAGGCATCAAGGAACTTCAGCAGTATGTTGATACGCTGATTGTCATCCCCAACCAGAACCTGTTCCGCGTCGCCAGTGAACGCACAACTCTGCGTGAAGCCTACAAGATGGCTGACCATGTTCTCTACATGGGCGTGCGCGGCGTGACCGATCTGATGATGGCTCCCGGCTACATCAATCTCGACTTCGCCGATATCCGCAGCGTCATGGCGGAAATGGGCAAAGCCATGATGGGCACGGGTGAAGCCGAAGGTGAAAACCGTGCGGTTGAAGCCGCCGAGGCCGCCATTGCCAACCCGCTGCTGGAAGATACCTGCATGTCCGGCGCGCAGGGTCTGCTGGTCAACGTGACCGGTGGTGAAGACATGACGTTCTTTGAAGTGGACGAAGCCTGTAACCGTATCCGCCGCGAAGTTGCGGAAGATGCGAACATGATCTTCGGCTCCATTATTGATGAAAACATGAACGGCAAGATCCGCGTGTCCGTCGTAGCAACCGGAATTGATATCGGCACACAGGCTCATGACCGCCTGCATCTGGTACCTGTGGAAAACGAAGAACAGGCTGAACAGCAGGCTGTTGCGACCGGCACAGGTCCGTCCGTCATGACGGGAGCCTCTCAGCCGACCGCCCCCATGCAGCAGCCTGTCGCACCGCGCATGGATACGGGCATGCAACAGCCTCGCCCGGCCGCTCCGGCACCGCAGGCTTATCAGCCGCAGATGGGGGGGCAGCATATGTCTCCGCCGCCCGCGCATAGTGTTCCCGGCCAGATCAACTCCGCTCCTGCGGCACAGGCTCCTGCCCAGCCGCAGCGCCCGGCAGCCTCTCCGCGGGCTGGTCTGTTTACGGAAGCCCCACGCTCCCCGTATCTGCCAGAATCCGGCCAGCCGTCTTCACGCAGCCTGTTTGGCCGCGTGACGGGTGCGTTCCGCCGTGGTGCGGGAGAGGAGCAGCGGAGTGAACCGGCTATGGAGCCGCAGCGCCCTGTCGTGAGCCCTGCTCCCCAGCATAGCCCGAGCGTGCGCCCGGCTGATACGGATGATACTGGCCTTGAAATTCCGACCTTCCTGCGCCGCCAGTAAGTAAAGCGCAGTTTTCTGCCGCGCTGCTCCTCGTGAGTAGCGCGGTTTTTTATGTAATAGACGGCAATAATGATTGACTCGCCAGAACAGAAGGCGGGCTTTAGCGTTACCCTGCACGTCTTTTAAACCGCGCAGGAAAGAAGCCAGAGCCATGGACAATCTGCTTATGGAACCGAAGAGTCGCTCCGCTACGCTGGAACCCGTTTTCCGCTCCGCCCAGCCCTCTGTAACAGAGCAGCCTGCCGTCCAGCATACTCTGCACCATGCCATTTCCTCCGTTGGCATCGGCCTGCATACCGGGGCGCGTATTACGCTTACCCTCCAGCCCGCTCCTGTCGGGCACGGTATCATCTTCAAACGCTCGGACCTGAACGCGGCCTTTCTCCCGGCCCGATTCGATTATGTGATGGATACGCGCCTCAGCACTGTGCTGGGCGAGGCTGCAAATCCTGCCAACCGGATTGCTACCGTTGAGCACCTGATGGCCGCCCTCAACGGCTGCGGGATTGATAACGTGCTGGTGCTGGTCGATGGCCCGGAAATTCCTGTGTTTGACGGCTCTGCGGCGGACTTCGTGTTCCTGATGGACTGCGCCGGGCGCGTGCCGCAGGACGCGGTCAGGCACCGGATTGATGTCCTGCGGTCCGTGCGGGTTGAGCAGGACGGGGCTTTTGTTGAACTCAGACCGGCCCCAGTCCGCAACCTGCATCTGGACCTGAGTATTGATTTCCCGGCGGAAGCCATTGGCAAGCAGACTTTTGCCACGGAACTCACCCCCTCCACCTTCCGGCAGGATCTGGCGCGTAACAGAACCTTCACGCTACGGCAGGAAATTGAGGCTCTGCACAAGGCCGGGCTGGCGCGCGGTGGCTCGCTCGATAACGCGATTGTCGTGGATGGAGACCAGATTCTCAACCCGTCCGGCCTGCGTTGCCCTGATGAATTTATCCGCCATAAGGTGATGGATGCGGTAGGAGATCTTTATCTGGCAGGTGCCCCGCTGCGCGCACGGTTTACAGGCTATCGTTCAGGCCATTGCCTGAATAACAAGGTGCTACGCGCGCTGTTTGCAGACCCCACAGCGTGGCGCTATGTCCCTGCCCATGAGGGCTTTTCCCTCGCCGCCGCATGAGATGACGACTGCCAAAATACAAAGGGCGTCTTCATTCTCTTTTCTTGAGCGCCATGCGTGCTATAAGACAAGTTCAATTTGAAGAGCCGGAATGTCTGTGAGCCTCATTAATTCTTTCTCCGTTCGCTGCCGCATTCGCCGTCTGGCATCCGCTGGTCTGCTTTTAGGCCTGTCCGGGTGCGGCCTGTTTGGCGGAGGGACTCCCGCTCCAGCTCCTAAACTCGCGTCTCCGGAAACCCTCTATAATAACGGGATTGATGCTCTGCGGACCCAGCGTTACACGCTGGCGGCCGCAGAATTCGAGGTTCTGCAACAGAACTATCCCTACTCCGGCTACATCGCGAACGCCCAGTTAATGGAAGGGTATGCCTATTATCTAAAAGGCAAATACCCGGAAGCCGTGCAGCAGTTGAACCGCTTTATCGGCCTGCATCCCACCAGTGCTGACGCCGCTTACGCCTATTACCTGCGCGCTCTGTGTTTTTATGAGCAGATTGCGGATGTACAGCGTGACCAGCAGGGCACGGTGGAAGCTATGGATGCGCTGGAAGAAGTCATCACCCGCTTCCCACAGTCCCAGTATGCACGGGATGCCCAGCTAAAAATTGACCTGTGCCGCGACCATCTGGCTGGTAAGGAAATGCTGGTTGGCCGTTACTACCAGCAGGAACGAAATTACGAAGGCGCCATCAACCGCTATCAGCGCGTGATTCAGGATTTCCAGACAACCAACCATGTGCCCGAAGCACTGGAGCGTATGGTTGAAGTCTATCTGGACCTCGGCCTGACAGAGCAGGCCCGCAAATCCGCGATTGTGCTGGGCTATAACTATCCGGGCAGCAAATGGTACCGGTACGCTTATAATAATCTGAAACGCTACAAGCTGCTCAGCAGCAACTTCCCTGTTCCCGGCAAGGTTATTACGGCCCAGAACACGCCTGCTGCCACCACCCAGCCGCCAACGGCTTCTGGCACTGCTCCGGCTCCCGCGGCCATGTCACGCTCCGGCAAGCCGCAGCCGGTGGATATTAAAACGGCTCCAGTTCAACCTGTTAAAAAACAACGGATTGAGCCGCAGGTCGATCAGGCTCCTGTGCTACGATAAACCCAGCGGCATGACGCAAAAACCAGACCCACGCCGAAGCCCACGCTTCCGCGTGGGTTTGTTGTTTTATGGGCAGACAAAGCAGCAGAGGGCAGCTACAAGACACAAGAACGTATAGTGAACAGTCTTTCGGACCGGACATCATCATGCTGACAAACCTTTCCATCAGGGACGTCGTGCTGATTGAAGCACTAGATCTTTCTCTGCACGCCGGTTTTACGGCCCTGACGGGTGAAACCGGGGCAGGTAAATCCATCCTGCTGGACAGCCTCGGGCTGGCTCTGGGCGAACGCGCCAATGCCGGACTGGTCCGCGCCGGGGCGGAAGAAGCCCGCGTGACAGCCAGTTTCGACATTCCCCAGAACCACGCAGCCTATGACCTCCTGAAAGAACAGGGCATTCCGGCGGAAACGGGTGAGCCTCTCATGCTGCGCCGCATTGTCTCCGCAGAGGGCCGATCCCGTGCATGGATCAACGACCAGCCGGTCGGCATCACGCTGATGCGCCGGGTGGCAGTTTCTTTGGTAGAAATTCAGGGTCAGCATGAGCAGATGGGGCTGGCGGATTCCAGCACCCATCGCGGTCTTCTGGATGCTTACGGTGTCCCCACTGCGCTGTTGCGGGATGTTTCCTGCGCGTTTGACCGTTGGCAGACCCTGCGGCGAGATCTGGAAGCCGCCCGCAAAAGTTTGCAGGACGCCGCGCGGGAAGAGGACTGGCTGCGGCACACGGTTGAGGAACTGACGACCCTTAACCCGCAGGCAGATGAGGAAGAGCAACTAGCGCTCCAACGCCACAGCCTGCAACAGTCCGAACGCCGAGGCGAGGCTATTACTGCCGCCCTTGCCGAACTCACGCCCAGAGATAGGCGCAACAGCGGGCCGGCAGCAGCACTCCGGGGGGCCAGCCGCGCCCTGCAACGCCTGCTCCCTGCCCCCTCGGCCGAACAGACAGCCGCCGACCCACTGGAAATCCGCACGAACGAGGCTCTCAACGCGCTGGAAAGTGCGGAGAACGCTCTGGCCGAGGCAGAAACGCTTCTCTCTCGTCTGGCAGACGATTCTGAAGCCAACCCGCGCCTACTGGAAGAGATTGAAGAACGCCTGTTTACGCTGCGGGCCGCCGCCCGAAAGCATGATGTTACGGTCGATAGTCTCCCCGCCCTATTGGCAGACCTCTCCGCCCGTCTGGTCGCGCTGGAGACGGGAGCCACACAGCTTGACGCGCTGGAGCAAGCTGTGAAAGACGCGCTGACCCAGTATGAACAGGCCGCCACCGGGCTTTCCGCCGCGCGGGACAAAGCCTCTCGCAAAATGGAGCAGGCCGTTACCCGAGAACTCAAGCCCATCAAACTGGAAAGGGCGCGTTTCTTCGCCAAGATTGAGCCGCTCCCGCCGGAAAGCTGGAGCCGGCATGGTATGGAGCAGGTGACATTCCTGATTGCGGCCAACCCCGGCCAGCCCCCCGGCCCGTTGGCCAAAGTCGCCTCGGGCGGTGAACTTTCCCGCCTAATGCTCGCCTTAAAGCTGGTGCTGGCTGGCCAGTCTGGCATCGGCACGCTGGTTTTTGATGAAATTGATGCTGGTGTTGGCGGTGCGACCGCCGCCGCCATTGGGGAGCGGCTGCACCGTCTGGCCAAGACCGTGCAGGTTCTGGCTGTAACGCATAGTCCACAGGTTGCCGCCAGTGCGGACGCCCATTTGCGCATTGGCAAAATTGTGCGTGACGGGCAGACTGCCACCCATGCAGCCCCCCTCAGCCAGTCAGAACGACAGGAAGAAATTGCCCGCATGCTGGCCGGGGATGTGATTACCGATGCCGCCCGCGCGGCCGCCGCCAGCCTACTGAAACGTGAAAATGACTGATCTCCCCGACCTCACTTCCCTGAACCCCGAACAGGCTCGCGCCGAACTGGCCCGCCTTGCAGACCTCATTGGCCGTTACAATACCGCCTACTATACGGAGGATGCCCCGGAGGTGAGTGATGCGGCGTATGACGCACTCCGCAAACGCTACGATACCCTTCTCGCCCTGCACCCGGAGGCAGAACCTGCGGACAGTGCGGCCCGCACAGTCGGGGCCGCGCCGGACAGTGCATTTGGCAAACACCGGCATCTGGTGCCCATGCTGTCGCTGGATAACGTGTTTGATCAGGCTGAGTTTGAAGCCTTTATCGGCCGCGCCACACGCTTTCTGGGCCTGAATGAGGAAGAGACCGCAAAGCTGGCTTTTGTTGCGGAGCCCAAGATTGATGGGCTCTCCATCAGCTTGACGTATGAAAACGGCGTGTTTGTTCGTGGCACCACACGCGGCGACGGGACCGAGGGCGAGGATGTCACCGCCAACCTGCGCACGTTGAAAGACCTGCCGGAGCGCCTGCACGGCCACGCACCGGAACTCATTGAAATTCGTGGCGAGGTCTTTCTCTCCAAAGAGCATTTTCTGGCCCTCAATGCGGCACAGGAAGAACTGGGACGCAAACCGTTCGCCAACCCGCGCAATGCCGCCGCAGGGTCTCTACGCCAGCTTGATGCCCGCGTGACAGCCCGGCGTCCCCTCTCCCTGTTTGCGTATTCCATGGGGTTCTGTTCGGAAAAAACCACGTTCAGCCATTGGGACTATCTGGAACAGTTGAAAGCGTGGGGTTTTCCGGTCAATCCGCTCTCTATGCGGCTGGAAGCCGCCAGTGGCGCGGAAGCATTTTTTGACAAAATCGGTCAGGAACGCGCCGCACTGGCTTATGATATTGATGGCGTTGTTTACAAAATTGATAACCTGACACTTCAGGAGCGGCTGGGCTTTGCTGGCCGCGCGCCGCGCTGGGCGGTGGCGTGGAAGTTCCCGGCGGAACAGGCCGTCACAACCCTGAAAACCATTGAAATTCAGGTCGGCCGGACTGGCGCTCTGACCCCGGTTGCACATCTGGAGCCGGTCAATGTCGGCGGCGTGCTGGTCATGCGCGCGACCTTGCATAATGAAGATGAAATTGCCCGCAAGGATGTCCGCCCCGGAGATAAGGTGCAGATTCAGCGTGCGGGGGATGTCATTCCACAAATCCTGTGTGTCATTCCTCTCGCGCCGGACGCGCCCCCCCGGCAGGACCCGTTCCATTTCCCTGACCACTGCCCGGCCTGCGGCGCTCTGGCTGTACGGCCAGAGGGTGAAGCCGTGCGCCGCTGCACTGGCGGCCTGACCTGCCCGGCGCAGATTGTTGAACGGCTGATCCACTTTGTCTCCCGCACCGCGTTTGACATTGACGGACTGGGCGACCGCAGTATTCGGGAGTTTTATGACGCTGGGTTCCTGCACACACCGGGCGATATTTTCCGATTGCAGGACCATGCAGAAGACATCATGAAGCGGGATGGCTGGGGTGAGCAGTCTGTCCGCAATCTGATGCAGGCCATTGAAGCCCGCCGCACCATCCCGCTCTCCCGCTTTATTTATGCTCTGGGTATTCGCCGTGTGGGGGAAAGTAATGCCCGCCTGCTGGCCCGGCATTACGGGTCTTACGAAAACTGGATGGAGCAACTGCGCAAGGCGGCCATCATCGGCTCGGACGAACGGCTGGAACTGGGGTCCATCACCGGCATTGGCACGGTTATTGCGGATGATCTGGTGGCCTTCATGCAGGAAGCGCACAATCTTGAAACTCTGGCCGACCTGCGGGCCTCTCTAACCATCACGGATGAGGAAGCCGTCTCCGGCGGAGCTCTGGCGGGCAAGACGGTTGTTTTTACCGGCACGCTGCACACTCTCACCCGGCAGGAAGCCCGCGCCATGGCCGAACGCATGGGGGCTAAAGTGTCTGACTCCGTCTCCAAAAAGACCGATCTCGTCATCCTTGGAGAAAAGGCTGGCTCAAAAGCCAAGAAGGCGGAAGACCTTAAAATCGCCACGCTGGATGAAGCAGGCTGGACTGCATTTTGCACACAGCAAGAAAGCAATTTTTCTGCCTGAAATCCCAAAAAGAGTCGTTGCCCAGACCACAAATCTGCGCCATGCTATGCGGCAGCGAAGGGGTGGAATTCGTCGTCCAGAATAAAAATAAAATTTCGTGCGCAGACCAGCCTGTTTCCCCGTTGTTCTCTCCCCCTCGTGCGGGCAATACGGCATCTGCGTTCGCAACAACAAAGTGAACGGCAATATGACCAAGTGGATCTACAGTTTCGGCGCAGGCCAAAATGACGGCAACGCCGGAATGCGCAATCTCCTCGGCGGCAAAGGCGCAAACCTGGCCGAAATGTCCAATATCGGCCTGCCCGTGCCGCCCGGATTTACCATTACCACTGAAGTCTGCTCTGCCTTTTACGACAATGGCCGCAAGTATCCGGATGACCTGAAGGCGCAACTGGATGAAGCCATGGCCCGCGTGGAAAAGGCGATGGGCCTGCGCTTTGGGGATGCGGACGCGCCGCTGCTGGTTTCCGTGCGCTCCGGCGCCCGCGTTTCCATGCCCGGCATGATGGATACTGTTCTCAACCTCGGCCTGAATGACCAGACGGTTGAAGGACTTGCCCGCTCTTCCGGCGATTCCCGCTTTGCGTGGGACAGCTACCGCCGCTTTATCCAGATGTACGGCTCCGTCGTGCTCGGTGTCTCCCATCATCGCTTTGAAGATCTGCTTGAACAGACCAAGCGTGAACTCGGCAGACAGGAAGATACCGAACTGACCGCCGAAGAATGGCAGATGGTCCTTAAAGGGTATAAGGACATTGTGCTGAATGAAACCGGCACTCCCTTCCCGGAAGAGCCGCAGGACCAGCTCTGGGGCGCGATTGGGGCCGTGTTTGGCTCATGGATGAACCCGCGCGCCAACACCTACCGCAAACTGCATGATATTCCGGCAAGCTGGGGCACGGCTGTTAACGTGCAGTCCATGGTGTTCGGTAACATGGGGCAGGATTGCGCCACCGGCGTCTGCTTCACGCGTGACCCGTCCACGGGTGAAAACGTGTTCTACGGCGAATACCTCATCAACGCGCAGGGCGAAGATGTGGTAGCCGGTATCCGCACCCCGCAGCCCATGGCGGCTGAACGCGCGGCGGCTGACCAGAACCCGATGGAAAAGACCCTGCCGGAAGCCTATCAGGAAATGCTGAAGGTACGTGACCTGCTTGAGCGCCACTACAAGGACATGCAGGACATTGAGTTCACCGTGCAGAGCAACACGCTCTACCTGCTCCAGACCCGTTCTGGTAAGCGCACGGCGGCAGCGGCTCTGCGTATTGCCATCGACATGGCGCAGGAAGGGCTGATCACCAAGGAAGAAGCGATTGCCCGCGTCCCGCCCGCATCGCTCGACCAGCTTCTGCACCCGATTCTGGACCCCAAGGCCGAGCGCAAGCAGCTTGCCCGTGGCCTGCCTGCCTCCCCCGGCGCGGCAACAGGTGTCATCGCCTTCTCCGCGGAAGATGTAGAAGACCGCGCCAGCAAGGGCGAGGATGTCATTCTGGTCCGTATAGAAACCTCCCCGGAAGACGTGCATGGTATGCATGCCGCCCGTGGCGTACTGACCACCCGTGGCGGCATGACCTCTCACGCCGCCGTTGTGGCGCGTGGCATGGGCCGTGTGTGCGTGGCCGGTGCAGGCAGCATTCTGGTTGATTACAAAGCCCAGACCATGACCGTAAACGGCCATACGCTGAAGGCTGGTGACTGGCTGACGCTGGATGGCGGCACAGGGGCTGTCTATCTGGGCCGCGTGCCTACCATTCCGCCGACCCTTTCTGGTGACTTCTCAACCCTGATGGGCTGGGCAGACTCCGTGCGTCGTCTTGGCGTGCGCGCCAACGCGGAAACACCGGAAGATGCGGAAACCGCCCGTCGCTTTGGTGCGGAAGGTATTGGCCTGTGCCGCACGGAACATATGTTCTTCGGCCCTGACCGTATTGGCCACATCCGTCAGATGATCATGACGGAAGAAAAGAGCGCCCGCGCCAAGGCAATCGGTGCGCTGCTGCCCTTCCAGCGGGATGACTTTACAGCTCTGTTCCGCATCATGGCTGGGTTGCCTGTTACCATCCGTCTGCTTGACCCGCCGCTGCATGAGTTCCTGCCGCATGGGGAAGCAGAACTGAAGGAAGTCGCCAAGGCTCTGGGGCAGGATGTAGAAGTTCTGCGTGCCCGTCGCTCAGCTCTTTCCGAAGCCAACCCGATGCTCGGCCATCGCGGGTGCCGTCTGGGCATCAGCTACCCGGAAATCTACGCCATGCAGGTGCGTGCCATTGCGGAAGCCGCTCTGGCCGTTTCCAAAGAAACCGGCAAGGCCGTGATCCCGGAAATCATGATCCCGCTGGTTGGCACCAAAGCCGAGTTGGATCTGGTACGCAAAGCGAGTGAAGCCGTGATCAAGGATGTTCTGAAAGAACAGAACGCCACGCTCGACTACTCTATCGGCACCATGATCGAGCTACCGCGCGCTGCCATCACGGCGGACAAGATTGCGGAAAGTGCTGACTTCTTCTCCTTCGGCACCAATGACCTGACGCAGACCACCCTTGGCCTCTCCCGTGATGATGCCGGGTCCTTCCTGCCTGAGTATGTGGAAAAAGGTCTGCTGCCGCAGGACCCCTTTGTCTCCATTGATCAGGAAGGCGTTGGCGCTCTGGTGCGCATGGGTGTTGAAAAAGGCCGGGCCACCAAGCCGAGCATCAAGCTGGGCATTTGCGGTGAACATGGCGGAGACCCGCTCTCCATCTCGTTCTTTGAAACGGTCGGGCTGGATTACGTCTCCTGCTCTCCGTTCCGTGTGCCTGTTGCACGGCTGGCAAGCGCACAGGCGGCTCTGGCCGCACGTAAAGCTGTAAAAGCCTGACCAAAAGCATGGCCGCCTCCCTCAACGGGGGCGGCCAATGTCTGGGTAAACAGCCATGCCACACAATACTATAACTCTTCATCTTGTTTCTGAAGCCACAGGCCAGACGCTGGATGCCGTCGCACGCGCCTGTATCGCCCAGTTCCCCAATACAGAAGTTCGGCTGCGCCACTGGAACCTTATCCGCTCACGCCTGCAACTCCGTCGTGTTCTGCGCCATATCGCGCTGGACCGTGGGCCAGTCATGTCCTCCCTGACGGACCCAGCCTTACAGGCCGATATGGAAGCAGGATGTGTCAGCCTTCAGGTTCGTCTGCTGGATGTGCTGGACAACGCCGTGACATTCCTCACGGAAGAAACGGGTGAGACCGCAACCCGTCACCCGGGCGGCCAGTATATTATGGATGAAAACTATTATCAGCGGATTGAGGCCATGCATTACGTGCTGGCTCATGATGATGGTCAGGAAGCGGATGATCTGCACGATGCGGATCTGGTTCTGGTCGGTGTCTCTCGCGTGTCCAAAACGCCAACCTGCTTTTATCTGGCTAATCGCGGGATCAAGGCGGCCAATATCCCCTTGGTGATGGGTATTGAACCACCACCTGCCCTGTTTACGCTGAAACGGCCGGTTATTGGTCTGACCATTGACCCGGAAACCCTGATTGAAATTCGGCGCACCCGTCTTTCCCAGATGATGCCGAACAGCCGCCATTCAGACCCCTCAGCCGATTACGCCTATATTGACCTTGAGAAAGTGCAGGAAGAACTGCGCTGGGCGCGCCGCCTGTGCCGCCATCATAACTGGCCGGTTATTGATGTCACACGGCGCTCTATTGAGGAGACATCAGCCTCCATTCTGGATCTGACCTCGCCTCAGTAAGTCGCTTTTGCAAACAGAGACGTGTTACGGAAATAAAAAAGCCCCTGCGAAAGGGGCTTTTTTTATGACTGAACCGGAGAGTGTTCAGTCATTCATTTCCGAAGCTTCCAGCCGCTGCACACGAATAGCCTTCCCCTGCGCATCATAATAAATAATGCTGCTGCCACGGCGCTCCGCATAGCCATCCGGCTTACCGTCAGGTGTCCAGAACAGCAGACGGTTGGCATCGGCCTGTTCCAGCACTTTGTCTCCGGCCGGACGATAACGAAATTTGCTGAAATCCTTATGGGCACGCGGCAATGGAGGCTTGGAAGCCAGATGGTGCATGTCTGGCGCTTTATGGCTTTCCTCGCCACCGTCATCATCATCTGCCACTGCGGGAGAGATGGTCATAACCGGCAAGGCAACTGCCCACAAACCAGCAAACAGAACACATCCTTTACGGAACCACTGTGCCATAGCGCGTTGACCTCCCGCATTACAAACAGCTTCAAGCCCGCCGATCTTTGCCCGGTTTTAGCGTGATGCGCAATGCGGGAGGGTCACATAGCCTTTTCTTAGCTGGGGGCGCGGTTCTACATCCAAAAGGTCACTCGTCCTGTTTGGCGGCAAGTCCGGCGTAAAGAGCTTCAAACTCGGGCTCTGCCAAACGCCCAACCTCGCGGAACGCAATCGCCTCTTCCACCTCCGGCTCATGCCGCAACCGCTGCTCAAGCAGCTTGAGCACTCCCTCCGCCGTATTCCCCTCTGCATAAAGAATAAAGGGAAACTCAAAGCGCTCCCGATACGCTTTGTTCAACGACCGAAACTGCGCAAATTCTTCAGGGCTTAACTGGTCCAGCCCAGCCGGGACAGTTGAGGAAGATAGGATTTGCTCCCGCGCGGAGGCTACCGCCACATTGTCTTCCAGCCCCGGATAGGCACGCAGAACCCGCAGGCGCGTATCGTCCGGCGCACCGCGCACCATCGCCATCATGGTGCTTTTCAGGGCGGAGAGGTCAGAAAAGGGCCGACATTCATACGCTTCTTCCGCAGCCCAGCGTGCGTCTTTGAAAACAGACCCGAATGTCGTGACAAATTCAGTGCGGCTCATGGCATTGATCAGACGCATCACAGACTCGTTCATGCAGATTATGTCTCCGTTTCGGTCCTGCCCCGCAGGCCCGGCCTATTCTCTTCCTGCCCATGTGGTGCAGGCCCCACTTTGCGCATTCTCTCCAGAATGGAAGGCTGGAGGAAAATAGACAACGCCTACCAGCCTCTGTCGTTCATGCACGCCCTGCACAGCCCTCCCCAGCGGCTCACACGCTTTTGCTTTTTCCCCGTGCAGACCTTGTGCGCCCTCTGGCTGGCCTTTTATTATGCTCTGTATGACGGAAACACTCACCGGCCCGTTCACACTGGAACGAGACATCAAAAAAAGCCGGTTTGTGGCACGTGCTGCACCTGTACGCACCATTGAAGAGGCTGACGCTTTTATTGCCGCCATTGCCGCGGCAGAGCCGGACGCGACGCATCATTGCTGGGCTTGGCAGGTTGGCCCGCATTGCCGCTGCCATGATGCCGGAGAACCGTCCGGCACGGCAGGGCGGCCCATTTTGCAAATGATTACGGCACAGAAGCTGGATCTTGTCGCCATTGTTGTCACCCGCTGGTTTGGCGGGGTGAAACTTGGCGCGGGCGGATTGGTCCGCGCTTATGGCGGGACAGCGGCCGAATGCTTGCGGGAGGCCCCTAAAGAAGAGCTGATTGAGCGGATCCGGCTCAGCTTCCACTGCCCGTTTTCTCTTCTGTCCCTCATACAGGCCAGACTACAGGAGTGGGCAGGCATAGAAAGCGCTGCGCCTGATTTTGACAGCACTGGCGCGCAGATTGTCCTCACCGTGCCTGTTGAACAGCAGGAGAGGGTCACACAGCGCCTTCAGGATTTAACCAATGGACAAGCCACTGTAGAGGTCTTGGAAGACGAGGAAGCCCTACCTGCATAGCAAGACGCAGGCAGGCTTCATGCTGCACCCAGATTAGCGGGGCGTAACCCAGCCGTTCCCGGTGGCATCCCCCATCTGGCCGGAGCCGTAGGGACCACTGGTTTCATAGGCGGACCCGTAGCGGGACAGGTCCGTTCCCGTCACGGCATCACGGTGCACTTTTGCCAGATGGTCCGGGTCCGCGCCATGGTTGAATTCCATGGACGGCGCATCTTGATAACCCGGCGGCAGGCTACGGTGACCATGCACGGTCTTCTTTTCAGTTGAGCCTTTGTCAGACTGAGAGGACGAGCCCTCTCCGAATGAGATATTGTCATCCGGCGTCAGCGCCGGGTCAGCCTTTGCTACGGACAAGCCAGTAGCCAGACTGAACCCAAGGCAAAGCCCGGTGAGCAGAAGTAAAGACGGTTTACGCAGTTGCGCCATTGCGCGTCACCCCGCGAAAGAAATGAACCTTAACCTGCACGCAGAGACCTGGCGCGGGCGACAAGTTTCCACTATCGCACCAACCCACGAAAAAATCCAATCAGCTTTCATCACGAAACGCTCTGCCGCGCCCATTGGCCTGCATCAGCTTAGCCCGCTGGAAACTCCGGGAGTCTGCGTAGCCTGCTCTGCCGGGGCGCAAGCCATACGCCTGCGACACAGTCGCTATTCCTTATACGCAATCCGTATTGCAGTCATTAAAGAATAGCCCCATTCCCCCTTAACAAAATTTGCTTATCGCGGCAGTTTTAGACATAAAGACACCCCCTCACGCTTACCGGGCGTGCAGGCCTCTTCCTTTTTCCTCAGACCTTCCCTTTATCTTACGCATGAACAGACAGGATCGACCCATGAGTGCCTCGCTCAACCAGCCCCACCCGACGTCTAAAGCCTGGATGCCGGATAGCTGGCGGTCATTTCCTGTCCGGCAGATGCCGTCCTATCCGGATCAGGATGCTCTGCAAGCGGTTGAAGGCCGCCTGAGTGCCTACCCGCCGCTGGTCTTTGCCGGTGAAGTCCGCCGCCTGCGCGCGCAGCTCGCCAAAGCCGCCAAGGGCGAAGCCTTTGTGTTGCAGGGCGGTGCCTGTGCGGAAAGCTTTGGGGAATTCAAGGCTGACATCGTGCGGGATACGTTCCGCGTGCTGCTGCAAATGGCTGTTGTGCTGACATTTGGCGCAAAGGTTCCGGTTATCAAACTGGGCCGCATGGCCGGACAGTTTGCCAAGCCGCGCTCTTCCGATACGGAAACGCTGGGCGGTGTCACGCTACCGTCCTACCGGGGTGACATCATTAACGGACCCGAATTCACGGCGGAGGCCCGCATTCCGGACCCGTTGCGGATGGAAACCGGCTATTTTCAGTCCACCGGTATCCAGAACCTGCTGCGCGCCTTCTCTCGTGGCGGATATGCCAACCTGCATGAAGTGCATCGCTGGAATCTGGGCTTTGTGGAACGCTCCCCGCTGGCTGACCGCTACCGCGTGATGGCCGAACGGATTGGCGAGACCCTCTCCTTCATGCAGGCCTGCGGTATTGATGCCGCCTCAGCCCCGCAGGTGGATGAAACAGAGTTCTATACCTCGCACGAAGCGCTGCTGCTGCCATATGAGCAGGCTCTCACCCGCGTCGATTCCACGTCTGGCGAATGGTATGACTGCTCAGCGCATTTTGTATGGATTGGAGACCGCACCCGCCAGCCGGACGGCGCGCATGTGGAGTTTCTGCGGGGTGTGCGTAACCCCATCGGTATCAAGGTTGGGCCGACCACCAGCATTGAGGATCTGGAACAGCTTCTGGAAATCCTGAATCCGCAGGATGAAGCTGGACGCATTACGCTGATCTCCCGCATGGGCGCTGAAAAGCTGGGCAACCACCTGCCGCAACTGATGCGGGCGGTTAAAGGCACAGGCCGCACCGTAACGTGGCTGACGGACCCGATGCACGGCAACACTATCTCCACATCCCACAAGGTGAAAACCCGCTCCTTTGATGCCATCATGACGGAAATCAAAGGCTTCTTTGATGTCAGCAAGGCCGAGGGTGTTCACGCTGGCGGCGTGCATCTGGAAATGACGGGCCAGAACGTGACAGAATGTGTTGGCGGAGCAAACTGCCTGACGGAAGATGATCTGGGCAGCCGTTACGAAACTTTCTGTGACCCGCGCCTGAATGCCGAACAGTCTCTGGAAATTGCCTTCCTGCTGGCGGAAGAACTGACGGGCAAACGCTGAGAACTGGCTGACAGGTCTGTCTTCACAGAACCGGGGGGTGGCTTTACCGCGCCCTCCGGAAAGACCATCATCCGGGCACCCCAACCGGAACGGAGCGCTGAGAGCATGACGCAGTCCCCCAAAGGCACGGATGCGCCCGGCCTGAAAACAGCTTACACAGCAACGCCACTGCCAGACGCGACCATTCACGCGCGGACTGATTCCTACTTCAACCGCACGCGGGAGATTGTCTCCCACTTTGGCGACTGTCAGGTGACGTACGCCTTCTTCATCCGTCGCCCGGTAATTTCCGCGCCGGGGCTGATGCTGGAATGGCTGAAAAATGTCATGGCCGAGCGCAACAGCCCCTACACGGTTGATCTGGTCCACCCGGAAGGAGACTGGGTGGGTGCTGGTGAACCGCTGATGTATATCACCGGCTCTTTCACCCATCTGGCGGATCTGGAAACACTGCTGCTGCAAAAGCTTGGGAGCCCGTGCGTTGCGGCCCACCGGGCCTACCAGATTGCCATTTCGCTCCCCGATACCCGGTTTCTCGCCATGGATGCCCGCCATTGCGCGGGGTTTGAGATGCAGGAATTGATGGCCTATGCCGCGTCCGTCGGCGGGCGCACGGCGCAGAGGGACGGAGCAATCGGCTTTGTCGGCACCGCGAATGATGCCGTGGCCCCGTTTTTCGGCACACAGGACGGCGCAGGCACCATGCCTCACGCTCTGATTGGCTATGCAGGCTCCACCGTCCGCGCGGCTGAAATGTTCCACGAAATGTATCCAGAAGCCACCTTAGTGGTGCTGGTGGACTATTTCGGGCAGGAAATTACGGATGCGCTGGCAGTCTGCCGTCGCTTTCCGGAACTTGCGGCAGAAGGCCGTCTGGCCATGCGGCTGGACACGCATGGCGGCCGCTTTCTGGAAGGGCTCAACCCCCAACTCTCTTATGCCGTGCTGGACCGGCACGCACCGGAGTCGTTGCGCCGGTATCGCTCGGATTCAGAACTGCGCTACCTGATTGGCACCGGCGTTTCCGCCGCCGCAGTATGGCGGATGCGGGATGCGCTGGATGAGGCAGGTTTTCCGCAGGTCAAAATTATCGCCTCCTCCGGCTTTGGTGTAACCAAATGCGCCTGTATGGCGGATGCCCGTGCGCCGATTGATATTGTCGGCACCGGATCTTTTATCCCGGACCGATGGAACGAAACATACGCCACAGCCGATATTGTCTCCTACAACGGCGTGGAACGCGTAAAAATCGGGCGTGAGTTCCTGCTCCCGTCCTCACAGAAAATACAGAAAGGCAAAGAGGCATGACAGAAACCTCCTCCCCTGAGGACAAAACATGGCGCGTGCGCATTATCGACCTGTCCGGCGGTGCGGAAGACAATATTTCTGAAGAGGTCGGCGGCTTTCATGACCTTGCCCATGCCAACGCCTTTGCCCGCACCTACGTGCGGGACAGTGTGGAACGCTGCCGTACGCCCGGCTCTTCCGCCAAGGATGTGCTGACCGCGTGGCTCAGCTTTGGGGAAGACGCCCTTGTAGTGGACGCGGAGGAAAGCGGCTGGCATTCCGCCAACGAACTGGATGATTTTGCCGCAACCCGCGCCACCCCCATGGAGCGTGACTGGCGCGCTCTGGACCCCCGCCGTCTGGTGGAAGATGAGGAGGTGGGAGAAGACCTGCCCGGTGAACCGGACGAGCCGGAAGAACCGTCCTTCCACTAAAGCGGCTCTCACCACACCCATGCGCCTCCAGCCTCTCCTCCCTTCTGGCAGAGGCTGGTATTTCCCCTCTGCTCACGGCATAGAGACTTTATGAAGCTTCGTTTTGCGCCCAGCCCCACCGGTATGCTGCATGTTGGCAATGCCCGCCTTGCTCTTGCCAATGCCCTGTTTGCCCGCCGCAACGGCGGCAGCTTTCAGCTCCGTATTGATGATACGGATACAGAACGCTCCCGCGAGAGCCACGTTGAGGCCATCCAGACCGATCTGACGTGGATGGGCATTACGTGGGATGAAACCTTCCGCCAGACGGACAGGCTGGACCAGTACGCGCAGGCCATCAAAAAGCTGAAAGCCTCTGGCCGCCTCTATCCCTGTTTTGAAAGCGAGCATGAACTCGCCGCCAAACGGGAAACGCAAATCCGCCAGCGCCGCGCCCCTGTGTATGACCGCGCGATGCTCAAGCTGACACCCGAGCAGCGCGCCTCAGCCGAAGCCAACGGAAAAGTGCCTTACTGGCGCTTCAAACTCTCTGATACCGTTGTGCGCTGGCGCGATCTGGTGATGGGCGACTGTCACGTCAAACTCCCCTCCGTGTCTGACCCGGTTCTGGTCCGCACGGATGGCACCGTGCTCTACACGCTGGCCTCCGTGGTGGATGATTTGGAAACACGTGTGACGCACATCATCCGAGGCGAAGATCACGTCACCAACACCGGTGTGCAGCTTGATATCGCGGAAGCCCTTGGCGCGCGCCCGGACCATTTCCGCTTTGCGCACCTGCCGTTGCTGCTGGATGAACACGGGGGCAAGCTGTCCAAACGCTTTGACGCCCTTTCTCTGCGCACGCTGCGGCAGGATGGGATTGAGGCCGAGGCTCTGATCTCCTACCTCGCGCGCCTCGGCAGTTCGGATGACCCGGTTCTGCTGCCGTTTGCGGAGCAGGCCGCCGTGTACGATATTTCCCACATTTCCCGCTCCGCCGCGCGGTTCGATACGCACCAGATGCTCGGGCTGAACCACAAGCTGCTGGGCCAGCTTCCGTTTGAGGCCGTAAAAGACCGTCTACCAGAAGGAGCGACGGAAGCCTTCTGGCTGGCCATCCGGGGTAATCTGGATCTGCTTTCTGAAGCGCGCCTGTGGCACGCTGTAACGGATGGTACGCTGATCCCCCCCGTGCAGGAAGATGAGCAGGATTTCCTGAAACAGGCTGCGGACCTTCTGCCTGCGGAACCGTGGGATACCACAACATGGAAAAGCTGGACCACCGCCCTGCGTGAGCAGACAGGTCGTTCCGGCAAGGCGCTGTTCCACCCGCTGCGTGTCGCGCTAACGGGCGAGGACCAAGGCCCGGAACTCAGAGACCTGCTGCCATTGATTGGCCGCCCCCGCGCCCTGTCCCGCCTCCAGCCCGGAAACATTTGAACCGGGCACAGGCTTATACAGGAGAGAGTGTGTTTCATGTCATCCCCACCAGAAATCACCCCTCTCCCACACGCAGAATTACATCCTCTGGACCTGACACCCGGCGCGTCTGATGCGCTCCTGATTGTTGATGTGCAGAATGATTTTCTACCGGGCGGCGCACTCGCCGTTCCGGAAGGAGACGCTATTCTGCCGATTATTAGGGACCTCGTGCGTCTCCCGTTCGGCCTGATTGCTACGTCACAGGATTGGCACCCGGCCGAGCATGTCTCTTTTCAAACAGCTATTCCGGCTGGCAAATGGCCGCCCCATTGCGTTGCCCACACGCATGGGGCCGCGCTGGCATCCGGCCTGACTTTGCCTTCCAGCACACTGGCTGTGTTCAAAGGCACGCAAGCAGAGCAGGATAGCTATTCTGCTTTCGGCGGAACTGATGCGCAGGGTTTACCGCTGGCTGCCCTCCTCCAGAAACAAGACATTACCCGCGTGTTTGTGTGCGGACTGGCCCTTGATTACTGTGTCCGCGCATCCGCACTGGACGCGCACGCCATGGGTTTTCAGACAATCCTGATCACCGATGCCTGCCGAGGAATTGCGGAAGACCTCACCCCGATTCTGACAGAACTGCGGGAGGGCGGGGTCTCTTGCTACACATCTCAGGCTCTCGGTGCGCTGAAGCACGCGCAGTAAGACGCTTTTTGGCACTCTTCATGGGCAGACTGACCCTGTAGAAAATATGTGCGTTGTTCGGGGTCACACACTCCGGCTGGTTTTACCCTTGAAGACTGCAAGAGCGACTGCACCCCCTCTTCGCGCAACGCTTTGTCATATTAAACACTTTCCTGTTTTCCGCCCGTGACAGTTCCCAGAACATCAGGCACTCTTTTCCGACGTCTGATCAGATCAGTGTTCGAAAGTCCGGAAATCCTATGCTGCCGTCTCTTTCCCGCCGCTTTTTTGGTCTTGGCCTGACCGGCCTGCTGGCCACCCCACGCCTTGCACGCGCCGCCACCCCTCTCATGACATCGGATGTGCCACCCCCCACGCTGGAAGTGCTGAAATGGGCGCCGGCAACACGCGCCGCCCTACAAAGCGTTATGGATGCCCACGGCCACTATGCGGAAGGGTATGACCCGAACCAGCGCCCCTATGCGGTGTTTGATTGGGATGAGACAGCCATTGTCGGCAACGTGCAGGAAACGCTGTTCCATTTCATGCTGGAACATTTCAGCTTTCTGCTGCCTGCCGAGCAATTCCGCCATCTGCTGCATGTAGGCGGCTCCGAGCACCCTCTGCCTGCACAGTTTAAAAATCTCGCTGGCCAGCCCATCATTTTTTCGGACCTGATACAGGATATTCTGGAAGATTATCGCGCCCTTGCCGCGCATTACGGCCACATGCCGCACCCCCTGCCGCGTGAAGAACTGGCGGAAGACCCGGCCTTGCAGGCCTTCCGCGCCAGAATGGTCCTCTATCATCAGGCTTTACGCGCCGTGCATGGGGAAGAAGCCGCCCAACGCGGAATTATCCGCCTGCTGGCTGGCCAGACGGTGCAGGATGTCGTGGCGCTCACCCGTGCGGCCAATGAGAGCGCACTCGGGCAATCCATTGAGCGCGTAACATGGAAAAGCCCCGCCACACGCCCCGGCAGAACAGGCCCGCTCAGCGTCACGCTGACGCAAACCCTCCGCCTGACGCCGGAAATGGCAGACCTGTTCCAGATTTTGCAGGAACAGGGGATTGACCCGGTCATCTGCACATCCTCGCTGGAAGAAAGCGTCGCTATTTTCGCAACATCTGCGGAATATGGCTATAACTTACGCCGCGAGCATATTTTTGGCGCACGGCTCAGCCAGCATAAAAAACTCTATGACCCCACAGAGGAAGCCAATTACCCCTTCCCCTTCGGTGTGGGCAAGACGGCCATCATCCACACACACATGGCCCATCGCAAACAGCCGCCGCTGATTATTTTTGCAGGGGAGGATAGTTCAGGCCACCTGCTTTCAGCATTTCCGGAAACACCGCTCTGCTGCCTGATCAACCGCAAACAGACAGTGGAGATGCAACCCTTCCTGCAAAAAGCAGTCCAGCAGCGTGGCATGGCGACACCGCGCTTTGTGCTGCAAGGGCGGGACGAAAATACGGGTGAATGGCGACCCGATGAAGCGAGTATTTTTCTGGGTGAAACCAGCCCTCACCTTCCCTAAGTGCCGGGCTTATCAAACCTCCCTCCCATACGCGCCGACGCCATACCACGCCATACCGCCTCACATCCCATTCGGTAACATAGCGTTCAGACCATAAAAAAGGCCTGCCGGAAAAATCCGACAGGCCCTTTTTAAAGACAACCAGAAACTGGCAGGCTTTTTTAGTTCTTGGTTTTGTCAACCAGACGGGATTTTGCAATCCACGGCATCATGCCACGTAGTTTTGCACCAACGACTTCAATCTGGTGCGCATCGTTATGGGCGCGCGTTGCCTTGAAGCCGACATTGCCGGACTGGTTTTCCAGAATGAAGTTACGGACGAACGTGCCGTTCTGGATGTCCGTCAGAATGCCCTTCATGGCTTTCTTGGTTTCCGGCGTAATCACGCGCGGACCGGAGACATATTCACCATACTCAGCCGTGTTGGAGATGGAATAGTTCATGTTGGCGATACCGCCTTCATAAATCAGGTCCACAATCAGCTTTGTTTCGTGCAGGCACTCGAAGTAAGCCATTTCCGGGGCGTAACCGGCTTCCACCAGCGTTTCAAAACCAGCGCGGATCAACTCGACCAGACCACCGCACAGAACAGCCTGCTCACCAAACAGATCGGTTTCCACTTCTTCCTTGAAGGTGGTTTCAATCACACCTGCACGGCCACCGCCAATGGCGGACGCGTAGGACAGGGCGATGTCCAGAGCGGAACCGGATTTGTCCTGAGCAATAGCAACCAGACAGGGAACGCCGCCGCCACGCTGATATTCAGAACGCACTGTGTGGCCGGGGCCTTTCGGGGCGATCAGGAACACATCCAGATCCGGGCGGGCTTCAATAATGCGGAAATGAATGGCCAGACCATGGGCAAAAGCCAGCGCAGCACCCTGCTTCAGGTTCTTTTCCAGAGAGTCCTTGTACAGGTTGCCCTGCCCTTCATCCGGCGTCAGCACCATGACAACATCGGCCCATGCGGCGGCTTTGTCCGGCGTCATGACCGTAAAGCCAGCCTGCTGTGCCTTTTCAACAGCGGCAGAGCCTTCACGCAGGCCGATCACGATATCCTTAACGCCGCTATCTTTCATGTTGTTGGCGTGGGCGTGGCCTTGGCTGCCGTAGCCGATAACAGCAACTTTTTTGGATTTGATCAGATTCACGTCAGAATCGCGGTCGTAATACACACGCATTGTCATATCTGTTTCTTCCTTATTCTGGCAGAGCATGCACGCTCTGCTTTTTCACCGTCAGAGGGACTGAATCGTCTGGGGTCCACGGCAGATTGCGGCAACTCCCGTGCGGGAGACTTCAACCAGCCCGAGCGGACGCATCAGCTCGATGAAACTGTCAAGTTTATCGGTAGAGCCCGTCAGTTCAAACACGAACGACGTAGCCGTTGTATCCACCGCATTGGCCCGGAACGCCTGCGCAATGCGCAGCGCCTCGGTACGGGGCTCACCGGAGGAGACGACTTTGACCATCGCCATTTCCCGCGCCACATGCGGGCCTTCCGCTGTCAGATCCACCACGCGGGAGACCGGCACCAGCCGCGCCACCTGCGCCTTGACCTGCCGGATATCCGCCGGAGTGCCGGTTGTGACGATATTGACGCGGGACTGACGCCCAACCTCATCCACCGGCGCAACCGTCAGGCTCTGAATATTGTAGCCACGGCCGGAGAACAGGCCGACAATGCGGGCCAGTGCCCCGCTTTCATTATCGACCAGAAGAGAGATGACCGCAGAGCCGGGAGTTTCCTGCTGCATTGAAAAACTTCCTGAAAACACGCCAGAACACACCGTGCGCTCGGCACGGCAAAAAAGACAAGAGGACCGATCAGACCAGCATCATGCCCTCACGCGTGACTTTCGCCCCGCGTTCTTCCTGTTCCGGACCAAGGATCATCTCATTATGCGCGGCCCCGGAGGGGATCATGGGGAAGCAGTTTTCCCCTTCTGTCACGCACAGGTCTACAACCACCGGGCCATCATGCTCAAGGGCGGCACGAATGGTGTCATCCAGCTCATCCATCCGCGTGGCGCGCAGGCCTTTGGCGTGGAAGCTTTCCGCCAGCTTTACAAAATCTGGCAAGGCATCACTATAGCTTTCGGAATAGCGGGAACCGTGCAGGAGTTCCTGCCACTGCCGCACCATGCCCATATAGTGGTTGTTGATGATAAACAGCTTAACCGGCAGACGATACTGCGCAATGGTGCCCAGTTCCTGAATATTCATCAGGGTCGAGGCCTCACCAGCAATATCCAGCACCAGCGCGTCCGGGTGCGCAATCTGCGCGCCCACGGCTGCGGGTAGACCATAGCCCATGGTGCCCAGACCGCCAGAGGTCAGCCAGCGGTTCGGCTCATCAAACCGGAAATACTGCGCCGCCCACATCTGATGCTGGCCGACTTCCGTGGAGACATAGGTTTCACGCCCTGTCTCACGCGCTAGTTCATAAATGCGTTGGATCGCCTGCTGCGGCTTGATGACGGCATCTGGAGCCTGATCCTGCGTAAACCGCAGGCAGTTCAGCGCCCGCCACGCCTCGATCTGCTCCCACCATGCCGCCAGATCAGCCTGATGCGCGTAAGCGGGTGTTGCATCCCACTCCTCGATCATCATTTCGATAATCCGCCCGGCATCGCCCACAATCGGCTGATCAACGGGGATGATCTTGTTGATCTGGGAGACATCAATATCCGCGTGAATCTTGAAGGAATCAGGGGAGAACGCGTCCACCCGGCCTGTCACGCGGTCATCAAACCGGCTACCCAGCGCAATCAGCACATCACAACCGTGGGTTGCCAGATTGGCTTCATACATGCCGTGCATGCCGAGCATACCCAGATACTGCTTATCATTCCCCGGATAGGCCCCAAAGCCCATCAGCGTGCAGGTAATGGGAAAGCCCGTCAGCTTCACCAGCTTTCGCAGATTTTCACAGGCTTTCGTGCCCGCGTTAATCACGCCGCCGCCTGTGTAGAACAGCGGACGGCGCGCGGCCTTCATGGCGGCAACGGCGCGCTTTACGGCCTCACGGTCCGGCTCAGCCGTGCCTTTGGCAACGCGCATGGGTGTCTGGCTGGCCGGAATATACGGGGCATTGCCCACCGTAATATTCTTGGGCAGATCAATCAGCACCGGGCCGGGGCGGCCAGAACGGGCAATGGTAAAGGCCTCGTGCACTGCCGGGGCCAGATCTTCCGGCTTGCGCACCAGATAATTGTATTTCGTGACCGGACGGGTAATGCCCGTGGTGTCTGCTTCCTGAAAAGCATCATTCCCGATCAGGGACGCGGGCACCTGCCCGGACAGACAGACCAGCGGGATGGAATCCATCAGCGCATCCAGCAGGCCGGTCACCGCATTGGTGGCGCCGGGTCCGCTGGTGACGAGCACAACGCCCACCTTGCCAGTGGAGCGGGCATAGGCTTCTGCTGCGTGGACGGCCGCCTGCTCGTGCCGCACCAGAATGTGGCGAATACGGTTCTGTTTAAACAGAGCATCGTAAATCGGCAGCACAGCCCCGCCGGGGTAGCCGAAAATAACTTCCACACCCTGCTCATCCAGCGCGCGCATAAGGACTTCAGCACCCGAAAGGGTCTGGAGTTTCTGTGCATCGGGTGCGGAGGAGGCGGTGTGCGGTGTCATCTTATCCTGTTCTCCCGTGAAAGGGGTGGGTCGCATCTTTAAGGAATCTGCTCGCTAGCGTCAATCCCGGAAAGAATAAAAGAAATAATTTTACTCCAATTTCTTTCCGAAAATTTCTCAAACTCAGGCATGCACGTATCAAGATCATATGTGAGGCCCGGTTTAGTCAGGTCATGATGCGCAAACCATGTAGCCTGCCGCCGCGTGTAACGGCCTGTTGCAAGAACGGCGAGGCGCACGGCATCTTCTTCCGAAATCTCACCGCGCAGCATGGCCGCAAGCTCGGGCACCCCATGCGCCCGCATGGCTGGCAGGGCCGGGTCCAGCTTCTGGGCCAGCAGTGCCTGCACCTCTGCCACCGCGCCGTGCTGCATCATGCTTTCAAACCGCTGCGCGATTCTGGCGCGCAACTCCGGGCGGGGCGGGAGCAAACGCAGCGCGACAAAGCGGCATGGTGCCGGGGGCAGACCCGGCTGAGCCTGCCACCAAGCCAGACTGCGGCCCGTGCCACGCCAGACCTCCCACGCGCGGGAAACCCGCTGCGAGTCAACCGGCTGCAACCGCGCCGCCATATCCGGGTCCACCTCAGCCAGCCGCGCATGGAGCGCGGGCGCACCCTCTTCCGCCACCAGAGCGCGGGCTTCCGTTCGTGCGGCCTCACCACAATCAGGAATTTCAGCCAAACCGTCTGTCAGGGCGCGCATATACATCCCTGTGCCGCCACACAGAATGGGGAGACGGCCTGCGGCCCATGCGTCCTCCATGGCGGCGAGCGCCTGCGTGCGCCACCATGCCACGCTGCCTTTTTCCGCTGCGGGCAGAACACCATAAAGCCGGTGTGGGACAGCCTGCTCATCCGCGGCGTCCGGGCGAGCCGTCAGCACGTGCAGGTCCCGATAAACCTGCATGGAATCCGCATTGATAATGGTGCCGCCAAGCGCCTTTGCCACAGCAAGAGCTAGAGCGGATTTGCCCGAGCAGGTCGGCCCGGCAATGATCAGGGCGGGGAGGAGCAGGGCTGGAGCGAGCAGGGCCGCGGGTTGGGTTGTCTGGTCTTCCGCTTGCTTCATGCGGTCATTCCTGTCACACACCGATGTGAAATGATGAGCCTCGTTCTAACACTTGTCGCACAACGCGACGCCACCACCCTTGATGCCGCCACCATTGCCCTCGCGTGTGAGGTGATGGAAGCGACTGAGAACGCCACCCTTCTCTCACCAGAAGAAGCGGTGGACATCCCCTGCCCTGCCACAGCAACCGAGCGGTTACCTGCCCTGCGTGCGGCACTAGAAGGTCGGGCGATTGATGCGGTCCTGACACATCAGGCCAGCCGACGCAAACGCCTGCTGGTGTCAGACATGGACAGCACCATTGTGGCGAATGAAACACTGGATGATCTGGCGACCCACGCAGGCATTGGCGAAAAAATTGCCGCCATCACCACACGCTCCATGAATGGGGAGATGGATTTTGCCACCGCCCTGCGGGAACGCGTGGCGTTGCTGAAAGGCTTTCCGGCCAGCCTGCTGGAAAAAGCGTGGAAAGACGTCACCCTGAACGAAGGGGCGAAAACACTGGTGCAGACCATGCGTACGCACGGGACGCATACAGCCCTTGTGTCTGGCGGTTTCACCTTCTTTACCTCCCGCGTAGCAGGCCTGTGTGGGTTTGATGAAGACCACGCAAACACGCTGCTGGTGGATGATGCACAGGGTATTCTGACGGGTGAGACCGGGCACCCGGTCCTCGGGCCGGAAACCAAGCTGGCCCTGCTGGACCGTTTAGCGGCGAAGCATGGCATTCCCACAGCGGAAACTCTGGCCATCGGAGATGGTGCGAATGATCTGCCCATGCTGAAAAAAGCCGGGCTGGGGCTGGCGTTTCATGCCAAGCCGGTTGTGCGCAAAGCCATTGCGGCGCAGATCAACCAGACGTCACTCAGAACAGCCCTGTTCGCCCAAGGCTACCCTGCCACGGCTTTTTCAGGCACATAGCTTCAGATAGCAAGACCGCACACCGCATAGCCCACAGGAAGGAAACCACACCATGCAGCTTGACCCGCGTGATCTGTCTTCCTTCCCCATTGTCCGCATCCTTCTGGTTGCGACAGGCTGTGCCCTGCTGGCCTACTGCATTCAGTATTATCTGGTTCTGCCGCCCGACTCTCCAGAGCATGTCATGCGGCATATGGCCGCCCTTATTGTCGGCACGCTCATTTTGCTCGGCACAATCTGGGTCTGACGTAAAAACGGCCCGCAACAGGCCGCCTGATTTTTCTGGGCGTCTGTTCGGGCCGCTTTTTGCGCTCTTGGAGCAGGCAGGATTTCAGCAGATTTTACGGACCTGTCAGAGCTTCAGGATTTTTTCACAAACTCGGATTTCAGGTTCATCGCGCCAATGCCGGGGATCTTGCAGGCAATATCATGCCCATCTCCGCCGTCTGTCAGACGAATGCCCTTAACCTTCGTGCCGCCCTTCACCACCAGAGATGACCCCTTGACCTTCAGATCCTTGATCACGGTCACAGTATCCCCATCAGCCAGAACATTGCCGTTGGCATCACGGATTTCCGCTGTGCCGTCCGCGCCCCCGCCTTGTGCGCCCTCTGTCTGCTGGCTCCATTCGTGCCCGCATTCCGGGCAGATCCACAATGCGCCATCCTGATACGCATAGGTGGAACTGCATTTGGGGCACTTAACGTCACTATCCATCATCAGCCTCGTTGTTATGGAGCGGTTCTAAAGCACGGATACCGCGCCTGTCCTACCCCCTCATGAGTGCAGGCTACGCGGCAGAACAAACACCGTGTTCAGGCTTTATTTATTGCGTATCAGATTATTGCGTATCAGACGTGCGCCCTGTCCACAGCCACAGGACAAGGGGCGGCACGAAAAAATACAGGGCCACGGCAACAATCAGCAGCCGCAGTTCAAACATCAGGTCCGTATGCAGAACGCTACGGCAGAAAATATTGGCAAGCCCCAGCATAAGAGCCACACACACAAAGCCACCCAGATTGGCCAGAAAAGACCGTCCTGCGTTAATTTGCGCAAGGGTTCTGAACACCACGCCATTCGGTTGCTGCTTGTTCATGGCTTTTCCTCTGGTTCTGCTGTGTCTGTTTCTCTTAAGCGCCTGCGGACGGGAAGTCACGGACCGATCTGCGAAAGGCAGCCCCCAGAAACCCGGACGTAGAAACCCGGGCGTAGAACGCGGACCTAGAAACCCAACCGTCTATGCAGGGCCTCCACAAGTTCCGGCGTATCATCCAGCGGGGTTACGGCCCATGGGGCCATGTCCCGCACAGAGGATTGAGCATCCAGCATGCGGATACGCCCCGCCGCTGCCAGTTCCCGCAAAAAATGCGCAATGCGGCGGGAACGCCCCGGCAAGGGGAAGACAAAGACACTGGCCGGTCCCGCCACGGCCTCGGACACCATGGAGACACTATCCATGGTCACCACCAAACTGTCCGCACAGGCAACCAACCCGCGATAGGGGTTTTCCCCCTCACCATTCCAGACTGTACCGCCTGCCGCTTCCACCCGCTCCGTCAGCACCCGCAGGGCTTCGGGGTCTGTCCGGCGAGACGGTGTGACAATCAGGCTTCCGCCCTGCGCTTTGACGGCCTGCGCCAGCAGCGTCCCCAGCCTGTGGGCTTCCGGCACGCCAAACGTGAAACGCCCGTTGGAACCCCCGACCAGCCCGGCAATAAGCGGACGCGGCAGATCCGCAAAACGCGGCGCCCATACAGCGCGAGCCTGCGCCAGCACCTCCGGCGTCAGGCCATGCAGGGCCGTGCGTCCCAGCAGGACATTCGGACCGGTAATCTCATCATGCGTGCAAGCCACAACCAGATCAAACCGCTCTAAAGACTGGCGCGGGTTTTGTACCTGCACCACGGGCCGCCGCCCCGGCACACGCAACGCCGCCCCTACTGCCCCCCCTTTGCCGCCAATGCTGATGACAACATCAGCCCGCGCCAGTTCCGGCAGGGTTTCAAACGGCATCCCATTGGCTGTTTGCAGAAAAGGGCGCGCCAGACGCTGCGGACCAGCCAGCATCAAGCGCGCTAAACGAGAGGGGCTGACCGCCTGAAAACTATTCTCCCACCCGGCGCGGGCAGCGAGCCCCAGAGCCTGAGAGCGCATCCCCGCAAAGTCTTCTCCTACCACCAGAGCGGAGACAGGGTTTGAACCCGGCACCTTTCCGGCATATACGTCTTCAGCCATTCAGGCTCCCCTGCTTGTTTTTATTTCACACCCGGTCAGGACGGATACCACACAGCATGTCCAACAGCTTTGAGGCAATGGGCCTTCTGCCGTCTTTGTGCACATGGGCCGCACAGGCTGGCATGGAAGAACCCACCCCCATCCAGCAAGCCGCCATTCCCGCGGCCCTTGCCGGGAAAGATCTTCTGGCCATTGCGCCAACAGGCACTGGTAAAACCGCCGCTTATGCCCTGCCCATGCTGCAACAGCTTCTGGAAAGCAAACGCGCGCTGGACTGTCTGGTGGTTGTGCCAACGCGTGAACTGGCTTTACAGACCGCCCGTGTTTTCCGCACCTGTCTGGGCCAGAAGGCCGATAACTCCCGCCAGAAAGCAGGCACCGTTGCGGTTATTCCGCTCTATGGCGGTGCAGACCGGACGCATCAGGCCGAACGCCTACTGCATGATGGTCCGCGTGTGCTGATTGCCACCCCCGGCCGCCTGCTGGACTTTGCGGAAGGTGGGGAAATCCTGCTTGAGTCGTGCACGCGTGTCGTCATGGATGAAGGGGACCGCCTTTTCTCCCCAGAGTTTTTTGAAGAAAGTGCAGCCATTGTCAGTCTGCTGCCCCCTGTACGGCAGACGCTGTTTTTCTCCGCAACCCTGCCAGACGCGCTGAAGCAGACCATCCAGCAACTCCTGCGGCGGCCTGAAGAAATCCGCATTACGCGGTCTACTGACAAACGCGGCCCCATCCGGCAAGGTGCGCTGTTTCTGGAGCCTGCGCAGAAAACGGGCTTCCTGCGCCAGTTCTTCATGCGTGACCGCACAAACCGGGCCATTGTGTTTGTCAAAACCAAAGCGGAAGCAGACCAGTTGGCCGCCACACTCAAAAAGGCTCGTGTACAGGCCGCCCCTCTGCATGCTGATCTCTCTCAAACCCAGCGCAATGCAACCGTTGCCAGTTATGAAGCTGGTAAAATCATGGTGCTGGTGGCAACGGATATTGCCGCCCGTGGTCTGGATCTGCCTGCCGTGAAAACCGTGGTGAATTATGACCCGCCCGATCAACCCGAAGCCTATCTGCACCGCATCGGCCGCACAGGCCGCGCAGGCCAGACCGGCTCCGCCCTGACCCTGTGCGCGGCGGCCGAACGCAAAAAACTGCGGCAGATTGAACTCGGAGCGTCTGTCCGCTTGCGTATTCTCTCGCAGGAACAAGCACTGCCTGACGCACCAGAGGCTAAACCGACCCCAAGTGCGCCGCGTAGTTGAAAACCTGCTGCCCGTCACACATCCGGCACTTGAACACGGGCATAAAAGAGTAGACCATAAATTTCATGATTTGCACGAAGAGCGCCCGATGAGCACACGCCAGACTGACTTAGGCCCAGTTCATATCTATGTCTGCCATCACGCTGCGGGCTTTGCTTTTGAAGATGACGTCTTCCGTCCCATTCAGGTAGGCCGGGCTCTGGCCAGCATGTCTCTCCCCATGCGCGGGGATGATACGGGTGACAATATTTCCAGAAGAAATAAGGAATATTGTGAACTGACAGCTCTGTACTGGGCATGGAAAAATGATCCGGATGCGGCATGGATCGGCTTCATGCATTACCGCCGGTTTCTGGACTTTGCCTGCACAGGGCAGAAACCGGACCAGTACGGCTGCATCACTCTCGCGGATATGACCCCCCAGACCCTAAAACAAATGGGCCTGAACGCCGCGACTGTCCGCAAAACGATTGAAAATACACCTAACGCCTGCGCCATTCTTCCAGATAAATGGTCCGTGCGGAACGTCGGCTTTACATCGTTCTATCAGCATTATGTAGAAGCCGATTATCACTATGCGCATGATCTGACCCTAACCCGCGCGGTGATTGCCGACCTCTATCCGGAAGACCTGGACGCTTTTGATACCGTCATGGCGGCGGATGAGGGCTACTTCACTAACGTCTTTGTCTTCCGGCGTGATCTGTTTGATACATACTGCCACTGGCTGTTCTCCATTCTTGCTGAAGTGGAGCGCAAAGCCGACCTGACCAACTATTCCGCTCAGGCCCGCCGGATTTACGGCTATCTGGGAGAGCGGCTGTTTAACGTCTTCATGGCCTCCCCCCATGTACCCAAGGACGGTCTGATCGAGCGCGCCCGCTGCTTTTTTGAAAACACAAAAACCGGCAAGGAATTCGCACTTCCCAAAAGCCCTGTGGCTCCGGCAAAAAATGCCGTAACCATTGTGACCGCAGCGGATGAAAACTTTGTGCCGCATCTGGCGGCTTTGCTGGAATCCATCAAAGCCTCCTTCAATCCAGATCATTTTCTGGACCTTGTTGTACTAGATGGGGGAATCCCCCCCCTCAAGCGCAGCCTGCTCAAAAAGCAGTTTCATATCGGTCTGCCTGCCAGCAAAGGCAGCCTGACTTTTCTGGACTGCCAGCATATGTATCGCGGCATCAGCACACATATGCACTTCTCTCCGGCCACGTTCTACCGGCTGTCTCTTGGCCTGTTGCTGCGGAGCCATGATCGCGCGCTTTATATCGATTGCGATACCATTGTTCTGGCTGATGTGTGCCGCCTGTGGGACACGCCGCTGGACGGCGCAGTACTTGGTGCCACCCCAGACTTGATCATGAAAAATTTTGTGAATGCAGGCATCCGCTCCATGGAGGAAACAGGCGCCCTGCCCGCCAGCCGCTATCTGAGCGATTATCTGGGGCTACAGGGTAAGGGAGAGTCCTACTTTCAGGCAGGCGTTATCCTGTTTGACCTCGCAGCCTTCCGGGCCGCCAATATTTCCGATGCCGCCGTCCATGATCTGAGCAACCGGCGCTACTGGTTTCTGGATCAGGATATTCTGAACAAGTATCTGGTCGGCAAAGT
Source organism: Acetobacter orleanensis (assembly GCF_001581005.1). Classification (GTDB taxonomy): domain Bacteria; phylum Pseudomonadota; class Alphaproteobacteria; order Acetobacterales; family Acetobacteraceae; genus Acetobacter; species Acetobacter orleanensis. The sequence continues at coordinate 34,372 of NZ_LHZV01000060.1, read as the reverse complement.
CAAAATGCTGGATACGTCATGGAACTGCGTCAATAGTATTCGGGAAATTTTCCCGCATCTGAATGCCGACTGGCGGGCCAAGGTTCTGGAAGACCTCAAAGACCCCAAAATTGTGCATTATGCCGGGTATGAAGCTAAGCCTTGGAACAACCGCAACGCACCCCTAAGCTTTTTCTACTGGTTCTTCCTACGCAAGACCTTCTGGTATGAATCCGTCTTTAACGGTGAGACTGGACCGGGGGATGACCCGGTTATTCCCTTCCGTCACAGTCTGTTGCGCCGTGTGCTAACGCGCGGCTGGCACCTTATGCCGCGCCCCCTGCGTAAGCCTTTGTCCGGCGTTGCATCCCGCCTCAAGCAGGCCTTGTAAGCCGTATGCTACCGTCCACCGCCCCGCGCGCCGACCAGACGCCATGCCGCGTGACAGCCGTTATTGTCACCTGCAACCGGCTGAGTATGCTGAAAACCGTTCTGGACCATACGCTTGCACAGAACTTCTCAGCCGTGGTGGTGGTCAACAATGCCAGTCAGGACGGCACGCGGGACTGGCTGGAAACACAGACTGACCCGCGCCTGCATTGCCTGCATGAGCCTATAAATAGCGGTGGTGCCGGAGGGTTTGCCCGTGGCATGGACTATGCGGCGCACCAAACCGGATGTGACTGGCTGGTCTGTTTTGATGATGATGCGTGGCCTCAACCCGGTGCGTTAAACCTGTTTCAGTCTCTCCCTCTGCCTCCCTCTGTGGGCGCGGTTGCGGCTGCGGTCTATTTTCCCAGCGGCGCGGTGTGTGACATGAACCGCCCCGGCATTAACCCTTTTGCGAGTATCGGGAAATTCTTCCAACTCGTAAAAAGCCGCAAGCGCACCTTTGCCATTGACCCCGCGGCTTACCAGCAGAGCAAAGCGGTGCCGGTCGATTACGCATCTTTCGTCGGTTTTTTTGTCCGGGCTGATCTGGTGCGTGGGCCGCTGGGCCTGCCGCAGAAAGACCTGTTCATCTATGCGGATGACACACTTTACGCATGGAAATTACGGTGTCTTGGCCAGAAAATTCTGTTTGTACCGGGCATCCGCTTCACACATGACTGTAAAACTACGGTCAGCTTTGCGCGCAACCGATGGAAAATTTACTACATCGTCAGAAACAGAATTCTTTTTTACAAAAAAATTGCCGGATGGCTATTTGCACCTTTTGCGCCGTTGCTGCTGCTGAGTGTGCTGAAACTTTACTGTAAAAACAGACACACGCCCCATATCCGCGCTTTGATACTGGCAGGCCTGCGGGACGGTCTGCGCAGTGATACCAGCCGTACGCATACCAACATTATGGCCCTCTCTGGCGAGTCGTGATCGGCGGTGGGATTGCAGCCTGAGCAAAGGGGGATAATACTTTCCCGGCCATGCTGTGCTTTATCCCCTCATCTGGCGAAAACGCCGCCCCGCTACGCCCCATAACAGGCTGGGTTTCGTCATGAGTTGTGCGTCCCGTCGCCAGACCACGCAACAGGGACGCATCCGCCTTCGTACCCTTTCTGAAACACTCCCTCCGCCTCAACTTCCGCTGCCGCACTTTGACATTGCGCTTCTCCCGCCAGACCTCACCCCATGGCAGAGTGGCAATTGCGGGATTCCGGGCGTGTATCATTTTGAAGCGCAACGCCCCGGCCCGCATGTCGCCATTACGGCCCTTATGCACGGCAACGAATATAGCGGGGCCTATGCGTTGGCTGACTTGCTCACCCAAGCGGTGCGCCCCGACCGCGGCCGCCTCAGCTTGATTTTCCTCAATCTGGAAGCCTTTGCACGGTTTGACCCGGCACGCCCCACCCTCTCCCGCTTTGTTGATGAGGATATGAACCGCCTGTGGATGCCGGAACTGATCGCCTCCTCTCAGACATCGTACGAAATGGAGCGTGTGCGGGCTGTCACGCCGCTTCTTAAAACGGTGGATGCCCTGCTTGATCTGCATTCCATGCTCTGGCCTGCCGCCCCGCTTTTTCTGAGCAACATGACAGAAAAAAGCCGCACGCTGGCCTCGGCACTTTCCGCCTCTCAGCCACCGCCGCCCCTTGTGGTGCAGGATTATGGGCATGAGGAAGGCCCACGGCTGATTGACTATGTGCGCTTTGCCTCCAACCGCACGGCGGCCAAAGCCTGCCTACTGGAAGCCGGACAGCACTGGCAGCCGGAAGCCGCCGCACTGGCAGGACGTGTCTGCCGCGCCTTTCTGCAACAGATGGGTCTGCAACAGATGGGCACACCCTCCGCCGCCGCCCTCCGCACACCAGTCCGCCAGAAAATACGGCACGTTACGGTGACAGACACTGTGCTGGCGCTGACGTCCCGTTTTGTTTTTGTCAAAACATTCCGTAGCGGAGATCTGATTAAAAAATCGGGAACATTACTGGCATTTGACGGGCCTGAAGAAATCAGAACGCCCTATGATAACTGCCTGCTGGTTATGCCAAACCTCAGACCAATGCGCGGCCATACCGCCGTGCGGCTGGCGCGCGCGCACTGAAAAATCTGAGACCAGAGCAAACGCCCCAGTCTCAGACAGTTCTCGTTTTTAGCGGTTATAAATCGGGAAACGAGCGCAGAGCGCACGCACGCGGTCATGCACGGCGTTTTCCACGGCGGTATCGCCTTCCCCACCGGACGCGGCCAGAGCGGTCAGCACTTCGTCAATCATTTCGCCAATCTGACGGAACTCTGCTTCCCGGAAGCCACGCGCCGTAGCTGCCGGGCTGCCCAGACGCACACCAGAGGTAATGGCAGGCTTTTCCGGGTCAAACGGAATGGCGTTTTTGTTGGCGGTAATACCGGCACGTTCCAGAGCATGTTCGGCAGCTTTGCCGGTCACGTTCTTGGGCCGCAGATCGACCAGAAGCAGGTGAGAGTCCGTCCCGCCCGTCACGATATCAAAGCCCCGCTCCACCAGAACTTCCGCCAGAACATTGGCGTTTTTCTGAACGGCTTTCTGGTATTCCTTGAATTCCGGCTGAAGTGCCTCACCAAATGCCACGGCCTTACCGGCGATGACATGCATCAGCGGGCCACCCTGCAGACCGGGGAAAACGGCTGAGTTGATCTTTTTGGCCAGAGCCTCATCATTCGTCAGGATCAGGCCACCACGCGGGCCGCGCAGCGTTTTATGCGTGGTGGATGTGACCACATGCGCATGCTCAAGCGGGTTCGGATACAGGCCAGCGGCCACCAGACCAGCAAAATGAGCCATATCGACCATCAGGAACGCGCCAACTTCATCCGCAATGCGGCGGAAGCGGGCGAAGTCGATAATGCGCGGATAGGCAGAACCACCGGCCACAATCAGGGTCGGCTTGGTCTCACGGGCCAGACGCTCCATTTCCTCGTAATCGAGCAGACCGTCTTCCTTACGCACGCCATACTGCACGGCGTTGAACCATTTGCCGGAATAGTTCGGCGCAGCACCGTGCGTCAGGTGCCCACCGGCCGCAAGGCTCATGCCCAGAATGGTATCACCCGGTTTGGAGAGCGCCATGAACGCGGCCTGATTGGCATTGGCGCCAGAATGCGGCTGCACGTTGGCAAAGCCTGCACCGAACAGGGTTTTGACGCGCTCAATAGCCAGCGTCTCGATTTTATCGACTTCGGAGCACCCGCCATAATAGCGGCGGCCGGGATAGCCTTCCGCATATTTGTTGGTCAGAACGCTGCCCTGGGCCTGCAACACGGCTTCAGACACCATGTTTTCGCTGGCAATCAGTTCAATGCCGTCCTGCTGCCGCTTCAGCTCACTGGCAAGTGCGGCCGCAACATCCGGATCCGTCTTTGTAACCGGCGCGTGAAAAAAACGATCCAGATCCGTATGGCTCATCAGGAGCTCCTCATTTTATCTCTTCAACCGCCCCGTACACTGTCCTGTGAAATGCCGGGCCGTTCGTTACGTTTAAAACACATCTTGCTAAGAGAGGCACTCTAGCCTCTCTATGGGACGAAGACCACCAATTGCTCTATACGTGGTTTTCTTCACGGTCGAGACAGGAGAGAAAAGTCTATGACGCAAAGGCCTGCATCCTCCGCAGCGTCATTCCTTACGCGCTGCATGCCTTTAGACAAGCTAGAAACCTCGCAGGGTCTTAAGCGTGTTCTTGGTCCGGGTAGTCTTGTTGCCCTTGGCGTAGGGGCCACCATCGGCGCTGGTCTTTTTTCCCTGACCGGCATCGCGGCTTCTGAAAATGCCGGACCAGCGGTTGTCCTCTCTTTCCTGATCGCGGCCATTGCCTGCGGATTCGCAGGACTTTGCTATAGTGAACTCGCCAGCATGATCCCCATTGCTGGCAGCGCCTACACCTACGCTTACGTGACACTCGGTGAGTTGATGGCGTGGATTATCGGGTGGGATCTCGTGCTGGAATACGCAGTCGGGGCGGCAACAGTGGCGGTCAGTTGGTCGCGCTATGTCGTCTCGCTTCTGGATTCGTGGGGGCTGGTGCTCCCGCCACGCCTCACAGCCTCCCCTTTCGAGACCGTGCAGATGCCCGATGGCAGCCTGACAACCGGACTGATGAATCTACCGGCCGTGTTCATTATCATGCTGGTCTCCATGATTCTCATTCGGGGTATTTCTCAGTCCGCCAAGGTCAACGCAGTGATTGTGGTGATCAAGCTGCTGGTGATCGCCGCATTTATCGGATTCGGCATCGCCTACATCAACCCGGGCAATTATCACCCGTTTATCCCGCCGAATAATGGCACGTTTGGCCATTATGGCTGGTCTGGCATTATGCGGGCCGCGGGCACCATCTTCTTCGCCTATGTCGGGTTTGATGCGGTTTCCACCACGGCGCAGGAAACCAAAAACCCGGCGCGGGATATGCCGATCGGCATTCTCGGCAGCCTGCTGGTCTGCTCTCTGGCCTATATTGCCTTCTCTTTCGTCATGACAGGTCTGGTCAATTACAAGGACATGCTGGGGGATGCCGCCCCTGTGGCCACGGCCATTAACCACACCCCCTATCACTGGCTTCAGCTTGCGATAAAAATCGGCATTATCTGTGGCTTCACCTCCGTTCTGCTGGGCATGTTGCTGGGCCAGAGCCGCGTGTTTTTTGCCATGTCGCGGGATGGTCTGCTGCCGCCCATGTTCAGCCGCACACACCCCAAGTTTGATACGCCGTGGCTGTCCAACATCTTCTTCATGATCATCACCTGCCTGCTGAGTGCCTTCCTGCCCATTTCCGACCTTGGACATATGACCTCCATCGGCACGCTGCTGGCCTTTGTTCTGGTCTGTGCGGGCGTTATGGTCCTGCGCCGGAAGTCTCCAGATGCGCCCCGTGCCTTCCGCGTTCCGGGCGGGGATATCATCCCGGTTCTGGGCATCCTCTGCTGCTCCGCCGTTATGGTCTCACTGGATAAATTGACATGGGTGCGGCTGATTGTGTGGCTTGCCATCGGCATGGTCATCTATCTGGGCTACGGCCGCCACCGCAGCATTCTTGCGCGGTCCTGACACTCACCTGCATGGGGTTGCATAACACGGGGAGCGGCGCATACTCCCTCCCCGCTGTTCACCCCCGTCGGGTTTCTGTCTGATCTGGCCCCGCATGCCCGGCCTGTCAGCACGACCCGGCACGCAATGGAGATTCCGCCATGCTGGCTGGTCGCTTCCCTCAGGCCCGCCCTCGCCGTAACCGCTTTGATGATTTCACACGCAGACTGGTTGCTGAATCCTCTCTGGGCATCAATAACCTGATCTGGCCGATTTTTTTCATGGAAGGCACAAACTCCGTAACGGATGTAGCCTCCATGCCCGGCGTGCAGCGCGTCACGCTGGACCGATTGGCCGCCCATGTGGAGCCCGCCGCCAAGCTTGGTATCCCGGCTCTGGCGCTGTTCCCCATCACGCCGTCTGAAGCCCGGAATGAAACAGGATCCGAAGCCCTGAACCCGGACAATCTGATGTGCCGGGCCTCTCGCCTCCTCAAAAAAGAATTCCCCAACGTCGGGCTGATCGGGGATGTCGCTCTCGACCCCTACACCAGCCACGGTCATGACGGCATTATTCGTGACGACTATGTAGTGAATGATGAGTCCGTCACCATTCTCGCCCAGCAGGCCGTCAATCAGGCTGCCGCCGGGGTGGATATCCTCGCTCCGTCCGACATGATGGATGGCCGCATTGGCAGCTTCCGCGCGGAACTGGACAAAAACGGGTTTGTTGATACCCGCATCATGTCCTACGCCGCCAAATATGCCAGCGCGTTCTACGGCCCGTTCCGTGACGCTCTGGGGTCCGGCAATCTGCTGAAAGGCGACAAAAAGACCTACCAGATGGACCCCGCCAACAGCGATGAAGCTCTGCGTGAAGTCGAGATGGATATTGCCGAAGGGGCCGACATGGTCATGGTCAAACCGGGCATGCCATATCTGGATATTATCCGCCGGGTGCGGGACACGTTTGCCGTGCCGACCTTCGCCTATCAGGTGTCTGGGGAATACGCGATGCTGATGGCCGCCATCCAGAATGGCTGGCTGGACCATGAGCGCGCTGTGATGGAAAGCCTGCTGGCCTTCCGCCGGGCTGGCGCGCATGGCGTGTTGACCTATTTTGCGGTGGAAGCCGCAGAGCGCATCAAACAGACATACGGCGTTTAAACAGCCGCCGGAGCCTCCGCGCTCCGGCCACCACCTGCATCGCCTTTCTGTGAAACACCTTTTTGGCTGAAAGCGCGTGCGGTGCAGACGGTGCTGCTGTTACAGTCTGGCAGGCTGGTTTTCCGCCCGCAATCTGCCACTCTTTCCCCCGGACAGGACGCATGGTTTCCACGCTGCGACACGCGCAGTTTTTTTATACCACCCCGCCCCAGCCCTGCCCGTATCTTCCCGGACAGGTGGAGCGCAAGGTCATTGCGGACCTCGCTGTCCCCAACGCGGACGCCCTGCATAACCGCCTCTCCCGTGCTGGGTTCCGGCGCAGCCATACGCTGGCTTACACGCCGGTCTGTGAAAACTGCTCCGCCTGCACACCCATCCGCATTCCCGTAGCGCGCTTTGCGCCGGACCGCACACAGCGCCGCATCCTACGCCATAATGCGGACCTGCAGGCCCGATGCCTCCCGCCTGTCACCACGCCAGAACAATACGCGCTCTTCCGCCGCTATCAGACCGCCCGCCACACAGAAGGCGATATGGCCACCATGACAGCGGAAGACTATCGCAGCATGGTGGAAGACACGCCTGTGGAAACAATGCTGTTTGAATTCCGATCCGACGTAGGAGAATTACTGATCGTCAGCCTGATCGACCGGCTGGAAGACGGGCTATCCGCCGTTTACAGTTTTTACGACCCAGACCAGCCCCATCGCTCACTTGGCACGTTGGCCATCCTGTTTCTGATTGAGGAAACGGCCAGACTGGGACTTCCTTACCTGTATCTAGGCTACTGGATTCAGGAAAGCCGGAAAATGTCCTACAAATCCCGCTTCCGCCCTGCTGAAATTCTGAGGCAAGGCCTCTGGCGCACGCTGGAAGACGCTTTACAGTCAAGCCACGAAACGCGCCCTGCCTGACAGACGCCGAGGGCAATCATCCCGCAGCACTCCAACAGATAACGCAAGAAGCCATTTCAACGGGCGACTTGCAGGTTTGTTTCAGGCCTTCTTCAACGCCCATGATGGCGCTTCCTTACCCATGGCGGCACGTTTACCAACCCACATCTGAATATCCGCAAAGGGGCGTGAGCGCACGTTGCCGGGCCACAGCAGCCCATCCTCCGCCTTGAAGACAACCGCATGTTTCAGGGTTTCACTCGCTTTGCCGTATTTCTGCAAGCCGACACCCAGACCACGCGCCATTGCCGGCAACTGCTCCAGCGGGAAAATCAGGAAGCGGCGATTACTGCCCAGCACAGCCACCTGATCACCCTCTGCGGGAACGCAAAGCTGTGCGCTCTCATCCCCTTTCAGGTTCAACACCTGACGGCCTGAGCGTTTTTCCGCCACCATGCTTTCTTCATCCACCAGCATGCCACGCCCCGCACTGGAGGCAACAAGACGGCGTGCGCCAGCCTGCACCGGGAAGACGGCAATCACCTCTTCATCATTGGAAAGGTCAAACAGCAGGCGCACCGGCTGGCCGTCGCCCCGCCCGCGTGGCAGATCAGCCCCTTTTACGGTAAAGGCCCGCCCATCTGTGCCAAAGAAGCACACTTTGTCCGTGCTCTGGCACGGGATAGCCAGCCGCAAGCCATCCCCTTCCTTGAACTTCTGGTTTTCCAGATCCACCGCATGGCCTTTGATCGCCCGCACCCAGCCTTTTTCAGACAGAATGAGCGTCAGCGGTTCACGCTCCACCGTTTCCACAACAGAAATGTCAACCGGCTCCGGGGCGGACGCAAGCGTGCTGCGGCGCGTGCCAAGCGGCCCGGTCCCGAATTTTTTAACCATACCATCCAGTTCCCGCCCGATGCGGGACCAGCGCTTTTTCTCATCCGCCAGCAATGTTTCCAGTTCTGCCTTCTCGGCGGAAAGCGCGTCATGCTCCTTGCGAATTTCCATCTCTTCCAGACGGCGCAGACTCCGCAGGCGCATGTTGAGCACGGACTCAGCCTGCAAATCAGTCAGCGAGAACGTGGCAATCAGGCTGGCCTTGGCATCATCCTCTTCCCGGATAATGCGGATGACTTCATCCAGATTGAGATAAACCGCCAGAAAACCATCCAGAATTTCCAGACGCCGCACTACGGCCTCCAGACGATGGCGGCTCCGGCGCTCAAGCACCACATGCCGGTGGTCCAGCCACGCCCGCAGCACCTCTTTCAGCCCCATGACACCCGGTGCGCGGTCCGCACTCAGCACATTCATGTTCAGCGGAAAGCGACTTTCCAGCGTGGTCGCCCGGAACAGCGTTTCCATAAGCACTTCTGGTTCAAGCCCGCGTGTTTTGGGCTCCAGAACCAGCCGGATTTCATCCGTGCTTTCATCCCGGATATCGCCCAGAAGCGGCAGCTTTTTCTGCTCAAGCAGATCAGCAATCTGCTCAATCAGGCGGGATTTCTGCACCTGATACGGAATTTCGGTCACAACAATCTGCCATGTGCCAAAACGCCCCGGCTCAACCGCCCAGCGCGCCCGCATGCGGAACCCGCCACGACCCGTCTCATAGGCTTTCAGAATAGCATCGGAATCTTCAACAATAATGCCGCCTGTCGGGAAGTCCGGCCCCGGCATCAATGCCAGCAGGTCCGCCGTTGTGCTGTCTGGCTTACGGACCAGCAACGCCGCTGCTGCGCAGACTTCCCCCGCATTATGGGGCGGAATACTGGTGGCCATGCCCACGGCAATCCCGGCGGCCCCATTGGCCAGCAGATTCGGGAAGGCGGCGGGCAGCACAAGCGGTTCCTGCTCCTCACCATCATAGGTGGGGCGGAAATCGACGGCGTCATCCTCAATCCCGTCCAGAAGTGCCTTGGCGACTTCTGTCAGACGGGCTTCCGTGTACCGCATAGCGGCAGCGTTATCGCCGTCGATAGAGCCAAAATTGCCCTGACCTTCCACCAGCGGATAACGGGCGGCAAATTCCTGCGCCAGACGCACCAGCGCCTCATAAACCGAGGCATCCCCATGCGGGTGGAACTTACCAATAACGTCACCCACCACGCGGGCACATTTCTTGAAACCGGAAGATGGGTCCAGCTTGAGCTGGTGCATGGCGTAAACCAACCGGCGGTGCACCGGCTTGAGCCCGTCCCGCACATCAGGCAGAGAGCGCGACATAATGGTGGACAACGCATAGGCCAGATACCGTTCACTGAGCGCATCCGCCAGTTTGGTATCCTCAACATGGCCTTCAAATGTCTCGCTCATTTCCTGCTCCCCAGACCCAATACCGGCTCTCGTACAGCCAGAGACATAACGCTGTGACGCGTTTTGTTCTAGTCTCCTTCTGCGCCCCGGCCCATCATTCGGCTACCCTTCATCCGGTTGTCCATCATCCGGCTGCCCGGCAAGGCGTGCGACACGATCCACCAGCCTCTCCCGCGCCGCAGGAAGAGGGCGATGCCGCTGCCCGAACGCATCCCGCGCCAGAAAGTGGCCGGTCAGCCGCAGGCCAGCCAGCCAGTCTTCCGGCGTGCCGGTTTGCCCATCCGACAACAGGAAGGACGGAAGCGGCAAAAGCCGGTCTTTCCATGCACCGGCTCCCTCCTCAGAAACCGCTTTGCCGGTTTTGGGGGAGACATAAGCGAGGCCTGTTGTGACCCCGGTCACCGCACAGGCGGACAGATCAAGCCCGAAGCCGAGTTCCGTTAGCAGAGCACATTCCCAACGCACCACATCCGGCACGCCTTCCCGCTCGGACACAGCCGGATCAAACCCCAGAAAGCCGAGAAGTTTCACTGTGCGCGCAAACAGGGTCGGGCAAGGCTCCCCCTCCGGCAACGCCGCATCCGCCAGCACGCAGACGGATTGCACCATGGCCAGAGTTAGCGGCGCATCCACCAGACGGAAGCCGCAACCATACAATAATTCACCAGAAAGCCGGAGGATGCCTCCAGCAGAACGGGCCTGAAAACGGGTTTTAACCAGATTTCCCGGCTGCCATAACGCGCTGCCCGCACGGGATCTGGCCCCATAGGCCACACCGCGCACTAGCCCGTTTTCTTCTGTCAGCACATGCACGCGGGCATTATTTTCGCCCAGCAAAGCCGCAGAAAGCACAAGGGCGGGAGCCTCCCGGTCAAGGGAAGTCCCGCCCTGCTGCATCATCGTGCAAAAACGCCTGACTTAGACGCCGGAGACCTTCGCCACTTCCGCAGCAAAATCATCGACTTCTTTTTCAATGCCTTCACCAAGCTGGAAGCGGTCAAAGCCAACCAGCTTTACGCCAGCCTGCTCAACAACCTTCTTCACGCGGCTTTCACCGTCATGCACCCACACCTGCTCCAGAAGAACAACTTCTTCATAGAACTTGCGGATACGGCCTTCGATCATCTTTTCGATGATGGCTTCCGGCTTGCCGGAATCTCTCGCCTGATCGATCAGCACAGCGCGTTCGCGCTCTACTTCTGCGGGGTCAAGGCTGGACACATCCAGAGCAGACGGGCGCGTTGCCGCGACATGCATACCAATCTGGCGGCCAAGCTGGGTGATGGCGTCAGAAGCGGACGGGGCTTCCAGAGCCGCCAGAACACCAATCTTGCCAACGCCCGGACGCAGGGCACCGTGCACATACGTCGCCACAACGCCGGACGGCACTGTGAACACGCGAGCGCGACGCAGGGACATGTTTTCACCAATGGTGGCAATCAGATGTGTCAGTTCATCAGCAACCGTGCGGCCACTGGCCAGCGTGGCGGCCTTGATGGCGTCCAGATCTTCACCAACCTTAAGCGCAACCTGAGCAACAGATTCCACAAAATTCTGGAACGCTTCGTTACGGGCCACAAAGTCCGTCTCGGCGTTTACTTCAACCATGGCTGCTTTTTTGTCTTCGGAAGCAACAGCAACCAGACCTTCAGCAGCGGTACGGCCGGACTTTTTGGCAGCAGCCGCAAGGCCCTTGGTGCGCAGCCAGTCAATGGCACCTTCAATTTCGCCGTTAGACTCGTTCAGAGCCTTTTTGCAGTCCATCATGCCTGCGCCAGTTTTTTCGCGCAGTTCTTTGACCAGTCCAGCGGTAATGGCCGCCATAGTTCATCTCCTTAAAAACCGGAACGCGCCCATCGGGGCGCGCACAGGGCTGTCATGCCTGTGGGCAGACACCTACTCTACCTGAAAAACCGGCCCGGCAGATCATGCGCGGGCCGGTCAGCAAAACTTTAATTTGCAGCAGGAGCAGCGGCAGCTTCAGGAGCCGCAGCAGGAATTTCTGCTTCCAGAGCCGGGTCAACTGGCAGTTCTTCAGCGGCACCGAAATCCTGACCAGAAGCCCCAAGTTCAGCGGAAATCCCGTCCAGAACGGAAGAGGAGACCAGATCGCAATACAGGGAGATGGCGCGGATGGCGTCATCGTTACCCGGAACCGGGAAGGTCACGCCCTTCGGGTCGGAATTGCTGTCCAGAATCGCCACAACCGGGATGCCCAGTTTGTTGGCTTCTTCAACAGCCAGCTTTTCCTTGTTGGTGTCGATAATGAACAGGATGTCGGGCAGACCGCCCATTTCCTTGATCCCGCCCAGAGAGCGTTCGAGTTTGTCGCGATCACGGGTCAGCTCAAGAATTTCTTTCTTGGTCAGACCGGACGTGCCGCCGTCCAGCGTTTCTTCAATCTGGCGCAGACGCTTGATGGAACCCGTAATGGTCTTCCAGTTCGTCAGCATGCCACCCAGCCAGCGGTGGTTGACGTAATACTGGCCGCAACGCTTTGCAGCTTCAGCAATCGGGTCTGCCGCGGCGCGCTTGGTGCCGACGAACAGAACGCGGCCACCACCGGCTACCGTGTTACGGATGGCCTGAAGAGCGCGGTCAAGCAGGCCAACGGTCTGCTGAAGATCAATGATGTGAACCTGGTTACGCACACCGAAGAGGTATGGCTCCATCCGCGGGTTCCAGCGGCGGGTGTGGTGACCGAAGTGAACACCAGCTTCAAGCAGCTGGCGGAGTGTGAAATCTGGCATCGCCATGGGGCGTATCCTACCTTATCTGGTTAATCCTCCGCGAAGCACGGCCCCTTTTTGTCAGGGCACCAGAGGGTGTGTGGCTTCGCGTGCGTAGTCCCGGCCTGGGCCAAGCGATGCCGATATGACGGTTTTCGCTGGCCCTTGCAAGGTGAAAATGCGGGTTATCGGCCCTTTTTAAGGGGTTTGGCGTTTGCGTTGGGCACACCGCTGCGGGCCAACAGGGCGCGCAGGGCCTTCACAATAGGGAAGACCTCAACATTGTGGTCACCCCCCAGTTCGCGCCACGCCTGCTGTTCCAGCTCCACAATTTCCCGATCTTCTTCAAAAATCCTGTTCGTGAAAATACCCAGCACCGGCCACGCCAGATCCAGCAGAAAGCCCCATTTGGGTTTTTTGACGGAGAGCAGGCCAAAGGTCTGCATGCCCTGCTGGTCCGACCCAAGCGGCACATAGGCCACCCACAGGTCCATCACCAGATCACCATCCTTGTCATGAATTTGCAGGGTCTGGTACGGGTAGGTGGTGCGGATGGAGACAATTTCCTCCACCGGCTGTTCCTGTCCTTCAATTTCCCGATGCTTGCCAAAAATCAGGGCTTCCGCCAGCGGCTGATTTCCGCCCTTGCGGGCGAAGCTGTAGCGGGCTTCCTGAAAATTCTCCCCCTTATCCTGCCCCATGAAGCGGGCCGTGATGGAGCCCATCTGCCGCCGATGCAGGAACTGATGGTTCATATCCATCAGGTTTTCATGCATGAAGGTATAGTGGCATTTCACACGCGGGAAAAAACGACGAGTCTTGAATTCCGGGTTTTCCACCTGCGCAATATCCGGCAGTGGCACACTCTCCGCCAGCGCGGCCTCTCCGGGGAACACAAAAATCAGACCACTTTTTTCCCGGCAAGGATAAGACTTAACTGGTCGGCCGACCCCTTCCTTATTCAGGTAGGGCACAGTGACACACTTGCCCGCACGGTCAAACGCCCAACCGTGATAGCAACATTTGATGCAATCCCCCTCAACCTTCCCCTTGCTCAGCGGCACCTGCCGATGTGCGCAGCGGTCTTCCAGCGCATAAACTGGGCCATGTTCCGGGCGGATCAAGGCAATAGGGTGCCCCGCATACCGGGCAGCAAACGTCTTACCGGGGCGGACTTTGTGGGACCACGCGATGGGATACCAGAAATTCGGGTCACAATCGATCTGCCGCAGATCATACTCCGAGGCCAGATCCTGTTCCGCCACTTTTTCTTTGACTGCGTTTTCCTGCACGGGGGTCACCTCTCAGAATACCAGAGGCAGATGCAAAAAGACGGCATCACCTCACCGGGTCATGCCGTCTAGAATTGGTCTTTCCTAAAAGATCAGGCAAGCCCCGCCGCTGCATGACAGATTAGCGGGATGCAGCACACTGTCCGGATAAAATACGGAAATGCCTCAGTTTTGCTTTGGCTTATGGTCCATATGAGGGGGTTTGTGCCCTTTATACGGGCTGGCCTGCTCTGTTTTAGGACCCGGCGGCGTACGGGCATCATCCCCATTACCGCCATTGGACGGCGGCTGGGTGCCCGGCTGCTCAGCCTCGGTGCGCGGATTGTTCCAGAGCTTCTGGGACGGTTCCACCCGCTTGCCACTTTTATCAAGAGCGGCAGGCGGGACTTTCCCAACCTGAGAGGCTGCTGAATTTGCCGTTGGCACACCTTGAGTCAGGGTGTTTTCCGTAGCTTGCGCCAGCGCAATGGCAGGGGCCACCAGCATGGAAACCGCCAAAGTCGTGGAATATAATTTTGAAGGCATGGTGCTCGCCTTTCGTGCAAAATGGAAAAATACGCTCCCCTTGTGCAACGGCACCACCCCGAAAAGGTTGCGCTCCGCTTTGCATAGCGGCCTTGCTTGCACCACCAACATGATGCGCGGGCTTACGCGCCCTCCCCCTCTGAAAAAGGTATCTCGAACTGCTCACATACCCTGCGCAAGCCAAGAGGAGAGTGCCTGATAGGCGCGCCATCAACAGTCTTTACGCGCCGCACACTCAGGCTGTTAATCAGATACACTCCGTCCGCAAAGTTCAGCCGCTCTCTTGAAATCATCTCTTCCCGCAGCATCCCCGCGCGCAATAGCACAGCGCGCGCCACACCCGGCAAAGCGCCTTCCGAAACAGGCGGCGTTATAAAACCGCCCTGCTCCTGAATAATCACCGTGCTAACGGTTGTTTCCGCAATCCGCCCTTGCAGATTGAGCAATAGTGCATCCCCGCACGCGGCGCGCTCCGCTTCCTGACGCGCCAGAATATTCGGGAGATAGTTCAGGCTTTTTACGCTGTTCAAAGGAGAGCGTTCATCCCGCCGAATGGTCTGGCTTGTCATGAGAGACATGGCCGTAACCTTTGCCGTCCCCTCCGCTGCCGTCATAAATATCGTCGGTTGTTCGTGCTGAGGTGGAAGTAATCCGCGTGGTGCTACACCCCGCGTGACTGTAAGGCGCATAGACCCATTCTGTATCCCTGTTACGGCCAGAAGCTCCTGCGCCGCCTGTGCCACAACGGCACCGTTAGGCACGCTCAGTTCCAGCACAGCGCCACCATTTTGCAAACGCTGCATATGCAAGTCCATATGGCAGACGCGGCCATTATGCACCCGAAGCGTTTCAAACAAACCGTCCCCCAACGTCAGGCCACGGTCGGCCAGACTGACATGCGCCGCCTCTGCTGGGCAGATCTGACCGTTCAACCAGACAAATCTCATGGTGCGCCACCAAACAACGCAAAAAAAGGTACCAGTTTCAGGCGCATTTCCGCATATTCTTTTTCTGGGTCAGACAGGATGGTAATGCCGCCGCCCGCCGCCAGTGTTACGGAATGTTTTTTCCGGACAATTGTCCGAATAATAACAGAGCTTTCCATCCGACCATCCACCCCAATGCAAAACACACTGCCGCAATAAGCGCCGCGCGGGGAGGCTTCCAGTTCTTCAATAATGCCCATAGCCCGGTGCTTTGGCGCACCCGTGACAGATCCCGGCGGGAGTGTTGCCCGCAACAGGTCAAACACATCTCGCCCCGCTGCAAGCGTGCCACGCACTTCAGAAACCAGATGATGCACATGGCTAAAGCGTTCCACCCGCAGAAATTCCGGTACACGCATGCTGCCAATCTGGGCGACGCGGCCAATATCATGCCGCATCAGGTCCACAATCATCAGGTTTTCAGCACGTTCTTTTTCATCGCCGCTCAGGCTAACTGCAAAGGCATCATCCTCTTCCGGCGTCACCCCACGAGGAGCCGTGCCCTTAATGGGCCGAGACGTCACACCCCCCTGCGCATCACACTGCAAAAACCGTTCCGGCGAGGACGAATGCAGCGCATAGTCCGCCCCGCACGACAGATACGCCCCAAAAGGGGCTGGCACCTGCTGACGCAGCGCGCGATACAACGCGCTATTTGAAAAATCTTGTGGAAATTCCGCAAAATAACGACCTGTAATATTAACCTGAAAAATATCCCCGGCAGCAATATACGCACGAGCCTGTTCTACAGCCTGACAATATGCCGCAGACGATTGATCTGCAGAAAACAGAGCTGTGGGCACAGCAGGTAAATCTGGCGCGGTATCCGGCAGTTCCGCCCATGCGACCCCATACGCCGCACCCGGATCATAACTACCATTTTCATGCGCTTCAAACGCACTGCCCGCTACGAAGGCACGTTTTGAAAGTCGATCCCAGATAAACGCATGATCATAAAAACCTGCGGCACAGTCTGGTTCATCCTCCGTAGTGCGACCGGGCACACCACGCTCCAGATACTCCCCCAAACCATATCCGGCAAAACCCACCCATCCACCAAAAAATGGTAGGGACACACCCTCTGGCTCTCTTGCGGCCAAAACGTCCGCAGGCAGAATGGCCCTTAGCTGATTAAACAAAACCTCTGGCGTGAACGGAACTGGCGAGCCAGCATCCTGAACAATCTGACCATCCTGCACCATAAGTGTCCGCACAGGCTGCCGGCAGAAAATCTGCCAGCGGCTCCGCTCTTCAACCACGCCGCCACTATCCAGAAACGCACACCAAGGCGCGTCTCCCCATGCCGCAAAGACAGTTTCCGGCTCCCGCCAGACCAGTTCATGCGCCCAGAGCCGTGCTATTCTCATAAAAACTACGGCCCTAAACCTGCTCCACGCGGGAAATACCATCCAGCATTTTGACCCTCTGCCCCAGCAGTGGCGTGACCTTATACCCGCCACGCAGGCGGATTTCCACATCACAGGTTTCCGCCACGCCCGGCAACAAAACGACCCGGCTGGAGCCACCTTTCTGCTCGGTCAGAATTTCATTCAGGCGGGACAAGGCACTTTCCTGCTCCACCCATATCCGCAATTCACTTTTTGCCTGTGCTGCGGCCTGCTCAAGTTCCACAACATCCGTTGCGGTAAGACGCATGGCCTCACCTTCCAGCTTCATATCTGCCGTAACCAGAACCGCTGTTCCAGCAGTCAGACTGTCCCGCACACGGGTCAGCACTTCGGAAAACAGTGTAACCTCACAACCACCAGAGGAATCTGACAGCCGAACCCATGCCATTTTATTCCCCGTGCGCGTGGGTCGTTCTTTCCGGTCCACCACACAGCCTGCAATACGCACCCGCCCCACACCGGCTTCCGCCGCGGCCATCAGGCCGGAGCAACGCGTCACATCCAACCGACGCAGCACCGTGCCATAGGCATCCAGCGGATGGGCTGTCATGTGAAAACCTATGGCTTCCGCCTCCATCGCCAGACGTTCAAACTCCGGCCAGTCTGAACAGTTTGCAAGGCGCAGCGGCTCTACATGGCCGCCCCCGCCAAACAGACCAATCTGGCCCGATGCCGCCTCCTGCGCCTGACTTTGCGCGCGCCGCAAAATGGTATCAGCCGAGTTGAACGCCAGCGCCCGGTTTTTATCCAGACATTCAAACGCCCCCGCCTTGGCCAGATTTTCCATCTGCATGCGGTTAATTTGTTTCGGGTCAATCCGCATGGCAAAATCTGCCAGATCTTTAAACGGCTTTTTCCCCCGCGTGGCCACAAGTGCTTCCATAGCGCTAAACCCGACCTTTTTGACTGCCGCCAGCGCGTAGCGAATGCCATAGGTGCCGTCCGGCAAAGTCTCGACCGAGAAATCGGCTTCCGACTTATTCACATCCGGCGGCAGAACCTTGAGGCCCATCCGCTCGGCTTCCTGCCGAAGGGCCGCCAGCTTTTCCGTCCGCTCCCGCGCCAGAGACATACAGCCTGCAAGGAACGCCACCGGGTGGTTCGCCTTCATCCACGCTGTCTGATAGGACACCAGTGCATAAGCGGCTGCATGGGATTTATTGAAGCCATAGTCTGCAAATTTCGCCATGAGGTCAAACACCTCAACAGCCTTGTCCCGGTCAATCCCGCGCTTTGTGGCCCCTTCCGTGAAAATCTCGCGCTGGGTATCCATTTCCGCGCGGATTTTCTTACCCATGGCCCGCCGCAGCAGGTCAGCCCCACCAAGGCTGTAGCCCGCCATTTTCTGGGCAATCTGCATCACCTGTTCCTGATAGACCATGATGCCGTAGGTCTCTTCAAGAATTTCACGAATTTCCTCGTGCGGCGGCTCCCACTTTTCCCCGTGTTTTCTACGGCAATAATCAGGAATGTTCGCCATCGGGCCGGGGCGATACAGCGCCACAGCCGCAATCAGGTCTTCCAGCCGGGTGGGACGCATCTGCTTGAGAACATCGCGCATCCCAGCCCCTTCAAACTGGAATACGCCTGCGGTATCGCCCTTACTGAGCATATCGTAGGTGGCGGCATCGTTCAGGGGAATGCGACTGAGGTCAACCTCAATCCCCATTTTCTTGAGGAATCCAACGCCTCTTTGCAAAATGGTCAGTGTTGTCAGGCCCAGAAAGTCGAACTTAACCAGCCCCGCCTGCTCAACAAATTTCATGTTATATTGCGTGACCAGCATGTCACTTTTCGGGTCTCGGTAGAGCGGCACCAGCTCAACCAACGGCCTGTCCCCAATCACCACACCGGCGGCGTGAGTACTGGCATGGCGGAACAGCCCTTCAATCTGCTGGCCTATTTCCAGCAGGCGACGCAATGCTTCGTCATTGTCGCGCATGTCCTGAAGTTTGGGTTCCCCGGCAATCGCTTCCTTGAGCGTGGTCGGTTTGGCGGGGTTGTTGGGAATGAGTTCCGCCACGCGGTTCACCATCCCATAAGGCAGACCCAGCACACGCCCGACGTCCCGCACCGCCGCGCGCGCCTGCAACTTACCAAACGTGATGATCTGCGCCACGCGGTCCGGCCCATATTCCCGGCGGACATAGGCAATCACCTCGTCGCGCCGGTCCTGACAGAAATCAATATCAAAGTCAGGCATGGAGACACGTTCGGGGTTCAAAAACCGTTCGAACAGCAGGTTGAAGGGAATGGGGTCAATATCCGTAATGGTCAGCGCCCATGCGGCCAGAGACCCTGCCCCAGACCCACGCCCCGGACCCACAGGAATATCGTGCGCCTTCCCCCACTGGATAAAGTCCGCCACGATCATGAAGTAACCGGGGAACCCCATACCGGAAATAATATCCAGTTCAAACGCCAGCCGGTCCTTATATTTCTGCCGCGTTTCCTCATCCATCGTCATGCCGGACAAGCGTTTTTCCAAGCCCTCCCACGCCATGGCGCGCAAGGTCTCGTCTTCCGTAGAGCCCTCATGCACTTTTGGACAAACAGGCAGAAGCGGCTTGCGTGTTTCCACTTTGACAGCACAACGACGGGCTATTTCCAGCGTGTTGTCACAAGCGTCCGGCAGGTCCGCGAACAGGGCGCGCATCATTTCCGGTGGCTTGAACCAGTGCTCAGGTGTGACGCGCCAGCGGTCCCGCTCCGCCATGGTGCGGCCCTGCGCAATACAGATCAGCGCATCATGGGCTTCATACATTTCCGGACGCGGGAAAAAACATTCATTAGTGGCCACCAGCGGCAGGCCGAACTGGTTCGCCAACGCCAGCACCCCCGGCTCCACTGCTTTTTCTACTGGCAGATTATGGCGGTGCAGTTCCACAATCAGGCGGTCATCAAAGGCTTCCCTCAGCCGCGCCAACCAACGTTCGGCCTCCTCCTTCTGCCCGTCCGCCAGCATCTGGAAGAGCGGCCCACGGGTCCCTCCTGTCAGCAGGAGCAGCCCCTCCGAGCGCTCACACAGCACATCCATGCTGATAACCGGGTCCGCCGGGTCCGACTCCCGAAAGCCTGTGGAAGACAAATATTGCAGATTGGCCAACCCGGCCTCGTTCTGCGCCAGCATGACAATCGGTTCAGACGGAGAGCCCGGCTTGTCATTACGTGCGGGCAGGCCAAGCTGGCAGCCAATAATCGGCTGAATCCCGCTCTTGCAGGTATATTGAGAGAACTCCAGCGCCCCGAACAGATTGCCAGAATCCGTAATCGCCACGGCAGGCATCCGCATCTCTTTCGCCAGAGAGACCATCTCTGGCACACGGATGGCCCCCTGACTCAGGGAATAGGCGGAATGAACTCGGAGATGAACGAAATCGGCATAAGACATACCCCTTTCTATCACACCCTCCCGCGCCTGCGTCACCTTACAAATGCTTATCTGGATACCGCCCAGCACCCGGATGCCTTACAACCGCCGCATGAAGCACACAGGAACAGAACTGCGCCGGAGCTGAACAACCGAAAACAGCGCGACAGCCGCCACAAAAGCGGCATAGCTAATGCTCTTGGGGCACAAGCCTCCATCTGCGTAACCATTGCGCTCCCCGGCGGCCAGCACCCCACCTTCACCATCTGCCGCACGGGTCGGGGCAACACCCATCCGTTTGCAGAGAGAGTTAAGATGCGGTGGGGATGACACAGATATCACCCACGGGGCTGTTATCCACGCCACAGTTCACCCCTTACCCGCAGGAGCTGGCATGTAGGTCCCAGCGGGGTGTTGGCATAGCCACCCGCCCCAGCCTGCCGATGCGGAAATCACCCTCTCCGCTGACGACGGGCCAGACTGGCAGAACGCACGCTCAACAGCGCCTCGGTCTTATGGGTGGGCTGTCCGAACTGGGGAAAAGCTGCTTTGTCATTCCGTTTTTCTGCGCGGCGTGGATCAACAGCATTCATCGCAGAGTGGATGTCGACCACGCAGAGGGGCTAACACATCTTGCAGCTTCTACCGGCAATGTTTCAGCAAAAGCCGTGTAGAAATTTTACAGCCTGCCGGACACCGCTCTGATTGAAATCGGAGATTTTTCTGGCGGCATGGCTAAAATGACCAAGCTGGATCAGGGCAGGCAGGACTTCCATTCCCAACGCCGACAGACCGACAGGCCGCACTGACACACCCCACCGCAACAGGCGGGCCACCCACCAGATGCGAACACTCCCTTGCCGCCCAGCGCACCGTTCTGGAAACCTTGAGCCAGCCCCTACGCAGTCAACAGGAACCATCTCCCCTGTTAAGCCCGCTCTCCTATGGCAGTCAAAAGAGAGTGAACACCCTGATACCCTTGAAAACGCCCCTCTATACCGCCAGTTCAAAAAGGTCATCCGCGCTCAACTCTTCACCCACACGGAGAACAGACTCATGCAGTATCGTCAACTTGGCCGGTCTGGCCTGCGTCTTTCTGCCCTTACCCTTGGCACCATGACATTTGGAGGCAAAGGGGCTTTCGCAAAAACAGGCAATACCGATACAGCCGGAGCACGCCGCCTGATTGATCTGTGCCTTGATGCGGGCATCACCATGTTTGATACGGCGGATATTTATTCCTCTGGAGAATCCGAAATCATTCTGGGGGAAGCCCTGAAAGGACGTTCGCAGGAAATTCTGGTCACCACCAAAGCCCGCTTCCGCACACAGGACGGTCCAAACGGCGCGGGCTCTTCCCGCCTGCATCTCATTGCCGCGTGCGAGGCCAGCCTGAAGCGTCTGGGCCGTGACCATATTGATCTATATTACCTGCATGAGTGGGACGGTCAGACCCCACTGGATGAAACGCTCGAAGCCCTTGATACACTGACCCGTGCCGGGAAAATTCGCTATAGTGGCGTTTCAAATTTCTCCGCATGGCATATGATGAAAGCACTTTCCGTTGCTGAACGGAACAGGCTGATCGCCCCGGTTTCCCAGCAGATTTATTACTCCCTTCAGGCACGCGATGCGGAATATGAACTTCTGCCCGCGGCTGTGGATCAAGGGATTGGGGTGCAGGTCTGGAGCCCGCTGGCAGGTGGTCTGCTTTCTGGCAAATATCGCCGTAACCAGCCAACACCAGCGGGACGCCAGCTTGAAAACTTTGGCGAACCCCCGGTGCATGACAAAGAGAAGCTGTTTGATATTGTAGAAGTGCTGCTTGCCATTGGGCAGGAACATGGCGTTTCCGCAGCACAGATCGCTCTGGCGTGGACCATGCATCGCCCGGCTATCACGTCCGTTATTGTTGGCGCGCGCACGGAAGAGCAGTTGAAAGACAACCTGAAAGCCGCGGACCTCACGCTGTCGGAAGACCAGTTGAACCGCCTCAATCAGGCCAGCCAGCCTCCCCTGCTCTATCCCTACTGGCATCAGGCCAGCACGGCGGCAGACCGGCTCAGCCTCGCGGACCGCGTGCTGCTGGAACCATTCCTGAAAACGCAGTAAGACGGCCCAAGACGGACAGCGGACGTCCCGGCTATCGTGCTCAGATCGGTCGGCCCGCTGTCCTGCGCTTTTACTGCAAACCGGGATGCGTCATGAAGCTTGTACGAACCAGACAGGAACTGACCGAAATTGTCACCCAGTGGCACAAAAACGGCGAGACAATCGGGCTGGTGCCCACCATGGGGTCTTTGCATGAAGGCCATCTGACACTGGTGCGCGCGCTGGATGGCAAAGCCACGCGGCGGATTGTGACGATTTTTGTCAACCCGATCCAGTTTAACAACCCGGATGATTTCCAGCTCTATCCACGCGGTCTGGAAGCTGATGAAGCCTTGCTGGCAGAAACCGGCCTTGTGGACGTGCTCTATGCCCCCGATGAAACACAGATTTATCCTCCCGGCTTTTGCACCCGCATCACGGTTTCCGGGCTGGATAAAGTGCTGTGCGGCGGGGACCGCCCCGGTCACTTTGACGGCGTGGCAACAATTGTTACCAAACTCTTCATGCAAACCCGTGCGGATATTGCAGCGTTTGGCGAAAAAGACTTTCAGCAACTCTGCATTATCCGCAAAATGGTGACAGACTTGGATCTGCCCGTCACCATCCTCCCGGTTCCGACCGTGCGCGAGGCGGACAATCTGGCACGCTCTTCCCGCAACCGGCGGTTGACCCCAGCCCAACGCCAGCAGGCCGCTCATCTACCACAAGCATTAATTTCATGCCTTGAGGCTCTAAAAGCCGGACAAGCGGTTACCCCTACTCTGGAACTCTGCGTGCGCACCCTGAAAGAGGCCGGGTTTACAGTGCATTATCTGGATCTTCGTTCTGAGAAGACACTGACCCCTGCTGAAAAAGCCGATGCTGGAACACGGCTTTTCGTGGCTGCCAGCCTTGGGGATATCCGACTGATTGATAACATGCCTGTTGCCTGAAACGATTATAGCTTAAAGGAAAAGCCATGACCATTACACGCCTTGACCCGGAAGAACGCCTGACAGGCGCTGTTATTTACAACGGACTTGTGCATCTGGCAGGTCAGGTGGCGGATGATGCTACATTAGATGCTGAAGGCCAGATGGCCGATATTTTGCGGCAGGTTGATGCCCTTCTCGCCAAAGCTGGCACAGATAAAAATCGCCTGCTGTCCGTGCAGATTTTCTTGGCGGACATGAGTGATATGGCTGGTATGAACCGCGCATGGGACGCGTGGCTGGACCGGGACAACAAGCCCGCCCGTGCAACAGTCGAAGCGAAACTTGCTAATCCTGACTGGCGGGTTGAACTGACGGGCATTGCCGCCCTCCACCAAAGCTAATATCTGCAAAGAAAAAAGCCGTTTTCTCCTGATTATACTGGAGAAAACGGCTTTTTCTATTCTAGAAGGTCAGAATATCAGGCCGTTTCGACCTTCAGTCCTGCATCATCCTGATGACTAAGATTATAAGGCCCAGCCGCAATGATTGTCAGAGACAGGATGCCCATTTTCCCGTTTGCAAGATGGTTACCCAACGGAAGCTCCGCATTCCCGTTTGTCCAGACACAGCGGGTATCGTCAGCCTGATACCAGCCTGCGGGCTTTTCGGCCTGACGATGGTCCATGATTTCATACTGGTTCCGTGCACAAAGCAGATTGATACCTGCTACAGCGACACCCATAAATCGGCGATCATCCACAAACGGACCGACAACATCCGCCGGACGGCTGGCGCGGGAAACAATCCGGACAAAGTCCGTACCCGGCGGCAGCATGAAGCTGTAATGATGCGCAGCTTTACGCATCGGCCTGACAACAGCGCCACTTCCCGTTACCAGATGCAGGTCAGGATCTTCCGTCAGTTGAATGGGTGTCGTTGAAACCTGACAGCCATCCACGCTATTTTTCCGCCATTCCAGCATACGGAACAGAGGCTCCACAAAAGCACGGTCCACGCAAAGTGGTGCAGCAGAATCGTTTTCCCACGTGCGGGCTGTTCCATGCAACGCGATAACACGGCCTTCCTGACGGAAAGAGGAACGGTTTCCCGTATCCAGATAGCTTTCGGTCAACATCCCATCGGCCATGATGACAGAATGCTGCTCCGTTTCCACATGATAGTAGTCATAAGACGTAATGGACTTATCATAGAAAATGGACGCACCATTCACCAACATACGCGCCGGCACGAACTTTCCTTCAAAAAACAGGCAATGTTCCGGTGTGACCAGCATGTCTTTGTAAGGCACACCGTCAGAAATGGCATTTTTCAGAATACGAACAGGGTATCCGGCTTCGTCATCAGGCTGGTTAAACTGCACTGTAGCGCGTGCTTTACCAACCCATACAACTGGCCGGATCACGTCCTTGTTGTTCTTCCAGTCAAACGTAATAACGTCATCACCGATTTTGATATTTTCGACAGTAACATCGCCTTCAGGTGTACGAATGGCGCTGCCAGATAGAAAGCAGGCTCCCGGATGACACTTCTGGGCACCACTGGCGTACGTGATATTCCAGTTGTTATTACCATTTTTACCCTGCTGGAACAGAGGGCTTCCGCTGTCATCAACATCATAACCCTTGGTAACAGTAATAACGGAGTTGTTGCCGTTGTCATTGTTACCAGCACCACTCATCCAGTCGACCGTGACATTGGCGGGTGTGCTGCCTGTGCCGTAAGAAACATTGCCGCCAGCACCCCAAACAAGATGAGTAATGTGAATGTTCGTGCCTTGCAGGCCATAGGACCCACCCTGAGCATTCTGGATGCCTGCGCTTTGCGGATCCTGTAGTGTACCCGTCACCGTGAACGGTGTGCTACCCGTTATCAGTGTTGCGGGGCCACCATTACCACCAAGAGTGACGTTTGCGACTGTAACAGCGGTATTGCCGCTAAGAGTCGGTGTCATGTTTTTGATGGCGTTATTCATGGCATTGGGATCGCCATTGTAAGTATAGCCGGCCTGATTCAGTGTATTGCCGCTCATGATAAGAACATTATCAGCCGCCCCCGGAACGCCATTCTGCGACGTCACAATTTTTCCGTTCACGACACTCCAGTTTTGTGGATTATTCCAATCTGTATTTTGCGCACCGGTCCAGACATATGTATTCGACATTTTCCCAATCCTTGATTTGCGCAAAAAACTGGAAGTGTGTCTTTTTTGATGCTGTATGTTTTTCTTGCGTTAACAATATTTGGTGTGTAGACACTTTTACGGTTCGTTAACTCTTTGCAAGGCGAAGCTTTATGCCTTGCGCAAATCAAGACTTTATCAAGCAACTCTTAAGCATTTTCAGCTCATTAGGGGTGAATGAACACCTGCATCACACGTCGCAAAGTCGGCTATGCCCGCGTTAGTACAACCGGGCAGACTCTGGAACTTCAACTCAACACACTCAAGGAATTCGGATGTCGCCGTATCTATCGCGAAAAGGCCAGCGGGGCCGACGCTGAGCGTCCTGAGCTTCGCAGACTCCTTGCCAGCCTCAAGCCCGGTCAGACCGTAGTGGTAACGAGGCTTGATCGTCTGGCACGCAGTACATTTGACCTATTCTCTATCGTTAAAACGATTACCGACAAAAAGGCGTTGTTTTATTCTATGGCCGAACCATGGACTGACACGAGCACAAGTACAGGCAGGCTGATGCTTGCAGTCCTTGGCGGCCTTGCGGATGTAGAGCGTGACCTCATCCGTACACGCACAACAGAAGGACGCGTTCGCGCCATGGCGCAAGGAAAGCGCATGGGTCGACCACGCCAGATAACCGATGAGCAACGGCAAGAAATAATCGACCGAAGGCAAAATGGAGAGACACTCCAAGCTATTGCCACGGACCTTGGCATCTGTAACAGCACTGTTTCACGAATTGCTCGTGGAAAAGACAGCCACTGTCATTCTTCAAAAAAAACCAAACGGAAACGTTCAAAATAACGCATCGTTACGCACATTGCGCACTTCTTGCGCCCCTTTTCCATAGTCTGCATGCTTATGCGCACTTCCGCCTTACCACGTCAGTAGGCGGCCAACCCTCTATAATTTTCATTTCTCGAAGATAAAAGAACCTGCTTTCTGCATGATAAAAGACAGGTTTTTGCAAACAAAAACTGCTCTGTTATTCGCGCAATACATCACTATAGATCTCAATATTTATAACAACTTAAATACATTCGTGTTTTTAGAAAATTATTGTAAAAACATACGCTTATAGAAAATTTTCATCTGCGGCTAGGGCGCAATCCAATATTCTTGGTGGTTGCCCGTGCCGGTTTTCTGGCAGACATACAGTGATATGCTTGGTTTGAACCGAACAAGGAACGGCGGCTGGACCGGTACATTCCGCCACCCGTGTAACAGAAACACCAAAATTACTGTCTTACACGCAATGAATTCAATACGGCCTTACAAAGAACCCTACGAAAAATGTCTGGCCATTCCATAAATCAAAGCTAGTTCTGCACCAAACACCAGAGTAAGAAGCATGATCTGCATGGGTATTGAACGGGATTTGATTTTTCTCTTGATTTTGGACTGATCTCCCGTCGCGCACCACGCAATAGCTGAAAGCCAGCCTACCCAACTAAACCCCAAAACCAGATTGACGGAAAAAGCTTCCCGTAGAGGCGTTTTTTTCAAAACGAAACTGAGCAGTGTGGAATAAAAAAACTATGTAAACAAAACAATAATCAAAATCTGAAACGTATTTATAGGCATGTTAATACCCTTATAAATCCGAAAATTTCGGCAATAATAGCTGAACCAACAAATTTCGTTTTGATTAGAAAACTATATAGATTTTTCGTCTAATGGCAAAGGCGAATTTTCTTCTGGAACCATACCTTAAGCACAGCACTAGGCACACAACGCGCATGTGCCAGACGCAAAACGCGAAAAAATGCAACGTAATCTGTGTTTGATGGCTCTCAAGGCGACACAACGAAGCAATGACATGCTACGCTTGAGAGCTATTTTATATTTGAAAAGGAAAGGCTGGCTCCCGAAGTAGGACTCGAACCTACGACCCAGCGATTAACAGTCGCTTGCTCTACCAACTGAGCTATTCGGGATCAGCGAGGCATCGTATAACCGTGTTCCGGGGGAGGCGTAAACCCCCTTTTTTCATTTTTTTTGTGTTTCGTGTTTTTATGAGCAGACGACGCGTAACCCCCCTTGTGGTAAGGCAGAAACATGAGCGCACAAGGACCATCATCCGACACAGCTTTTCGCCGCAGACTGGTGCTGACAGGCTTTGCCGGACTGGCCGTGGCCGGAGCGGTGAGTGCGTTTGAACATCACGCCCATACACATCGCCCCCGCAAGCAGCCAGATGGCCAGTATCGTAAGCTCAGGCTGATCTGGGCAAATGCGGAAACAGCGCCTGTACTGGCCGTAGCGTATCAGAAAGATTTTTTTACCCGCTACAGTCTGGATGTGGACACGATACCCTCGCCACAAAACGGGAATGAGGCGCTGGACGCCTTGGCCGCAGGCAAAGGGGAGTATGCCGTTGCCCCGGCCCTCACATGGTTGCCACGCCTCTATGGTGGCCTGCCCGCCAGCCTTGTGCTGGGTATTCAGCCCGGCGCGTTCCGCCTGCTGGTCCGCAGAGACGCCAATATTACCCGGCTGGACCAACTTGTCGGCCGCAGGGTCGCCGTCCCGGATAAAAATGCGGCAGATAAGTTTTTCTTTGCCATCATGATGCGTCGTAAGGGCATTAACGCCATGGACGGCATTACATGGACCGATATGCCCGCGGACAATGTGGTCGATGCCGCCCGCGCCCGCACGATTGATGCCCTCGTTGCGCATGACCCCTTGGCATGGCAACTCCTGAACAGCCACGCGGACCTATTTTCTGAACTGGTAGGCAGCACAACCGGCCATTATGCAGACCGCACCAGTCTGGTCCTCGGTGCTGCCCACACGGCGCTGGACGCAGACCCGGATGCCGCAACAGCCCTCACCCTTGCCCTGCGGGACGCTGCAAAATGGGCGAACCAACACCGGGATGAAGCTGCGACACTCGTCGCTGACGATACTTCAGAAGTCAGTGCAGACACCATGCGCGCCATGCTGCGGCATCAACCTGCTATCAACCCGGTTACAGGCCACCTTCTGCGTGACCAGATCGCCCAGTATTGTGATGAACTGCAACTGATCGGCTTGCTACCAGATACGGAAGCAGCCTCCACCATTGCCAAACGCACAACCCGAAATGTCCTGAGCGGCTAAACGCATCCTTCAGATTGTCTATGTCTATTTCCTGATACTCTTCTTTTGCAAAAAATCAGGAGTTTTCTTGCATTTTCTTTTTGCGTGGCAATCGGATTTCACTTGCCAGAACACCCAGCACAATCAGCCCAGCCCCTGCTATGGCTAGCGGCGGCAGGCGCTCTCCGGCAAGACGCCCCACAAGGCCAGCCCAGACAGGCTCGCCCGCGTAAATAACCGTCGCCCGGGTGGCGGAAATGGTTTTCTGTGCCCAGTTCATGGCGAACTGGATAATCGCACTCATCACCCCAAGCCCGACGCCAGACGCGACCCAAACCCACGAAAATGCAGGAACAGACTCCCCGGCTATCGGCATAAAAGCCAGTGCCAGAAGGCCAGCGACCAGCAACTGCACAATAGTCACCCGGCGGCTATCGACCCGCAGCGCGTAGCGACTGATGAGAATAATCTCTCCGGCGATAGAGAACGCTCCCAGTAGGGTTGCAACTTCGCCGCGGCTGAGGCTGAGACCACTGGCCGCTTCCGGTCCCGTCAGGCAAATCAGCCCTATAAAGGCAATCAGAACGCCAACCCAGCTCATCATATGCGGTCTGCGCCGGAGCACTGCCCATTGGAGAAACGGCACCATGGGGACATACAGCGCCGTGATAAAGGCAGACTGGCTGCTGGAAATTGTTTTCAGTCCCAATGTCTGGAACGTATAGCCCAGAAAGACCCCAACCCCGATCAGGCTCCCTGCTTTCAGCTCATATCGCGTCATCCCGGCAAGGGATTTTCTGAACAGCAACAGAGACATCAACCCTGCCGTGATAAACCGTACCCCCACAAAAAACAGCGGCCCCGTATGCTCCATGGTATGATGGATGATAAGGAACGTTGCCCCCCACAGCATGGTGATCAAAACAAGGATGATCTCCTGCTTTGACAGGAACTTGGTATGAGAGCCTGAGGCGGGTGGAGTCTGGATCATACTTAACAGCGTATATGAGCACTATAATGCACAATCAACCCCCACGATCTGATGTTTTAAAGTATGTGGGAACAAACCTGCGCCGCCTGCGCAAGGAGGCCGGTTTGAGTCAGGAAGCACTGGCCAGTGCTTCGGGCATCAGTCGCCGTATGATTGTGAGTCTGGAAGCCGGAAATGCCAATATCAGTCTAGGCAGTCTGGACCGGCTGGCCGAAGCACTGGACACCACTTTTCTCAAACTGGTCAGCAATCCGGAACGGGAATTACGCCGCATTGAAGAAATCATGTGGCGCGGTAAGGCCGATGCCAGCAAGGCGACCCTTCTGGGTGCGGCCCCTGCCCGACATGATACACAGCTCTGGCTGTGGTCCCTCGCGCCGGGGGAACGCTATAGGGCGGAACCAGACCCGGAAGGCTGGCACGAAATGATTTTTGTGCTGGAAGGGACTCTCACGCTTGAGTTCGATGCGGAAACCCAGCTTGTGCAGTCCAACGATTTTACAATTTATAACAGCGCCCAGAATTACGCGTATCTGAACGACGGCCGGAAAATCCTGCGCTTTGTGCGTACGGTCTCATCCTGACCGCCGCACGACAAGCCCAGCCAAACCACGCGGGCTACACAACACTCTGTGCCTAAGCCTGCACAGACGCACCCGAGAAACGCACGTCTGCCGCCTGACCTTTTACATTCTGAAAAGCCTGCCGAGTTTAAACAGCCGGCCTTCAGAGCACACGTCTCTTGTCAGTGCAGATTGCCGACAAACCGCGCCAGACGCTGGCAGGCTTCCATCAGGTCTGCCTCACCCGTGGCGCAGGAAAGGCGTAGATAAGGGGACTGCCCAAACGCGCTGCCCGGCACCGTGGCAACATACTCTTCTTCCAGAAAAGCCAGTGCAAAATCCTGATCTGTTTCCAGCCGCACCCCTCCGGCACTTGTGCGCCCAAGGCACCCCGCGACCCCGGGATAGGCATAAAAAGCGCCCTCCGGCATGGCACAGGTCAGACCGGGAATACGGCACAGCGCATCCACCACCATCTGCCTGCGGCGGCCATAGGTTGCAGCCATTTCCTGCACCAGATCAACCGGACCATCTAGTGCAGCCGCCGCAGCCGCCTGCGCAATGGTGCAGATGCCGGATGTGGAATTACCCTGAACACTGCGCATGGCGGCAATCAAGTCTTTCGGGCCGCCCGCAAACCCCACGCGCCAGCCCGTCATGGCATAGGCTTTGGACACACCATTCAGCGTGATAATCCGCTCTTTCAGGTCCGGCGCGATGGCGGCCAGAGAGGCGGATTTTACACCGTCAAACACCAGATGTTCGTAAATCTCGTCTGACAACACCCAAAGGTCTGGATATTGCCGCACGATTTCGGCAATCGTCTCCAACTCCTGCGCCGTCATCACGGCCCCGGTCGGGTTATTGGGGAAGTTCAGCACAAGCCAGCGGGATTTTGGCGTGAGGGCTGCGGCAAGAGCATCCGCCTTCAGCTTAAAGCCATCTTCCTCATGGCACCGCACCACAACCGGTACACCGCCGAACATGCGGGCAATCAACGGATAGCTGACCCAGTAGGGAGCGGGCACAACCACTTCATCACCGGGGTTCAGCGTTGCCATAAAGGCATTGAAAATCACCTGCTTGCCGCCATTGGACGCCATGATTTCATCCGGCGCGTAGTCCAGCCCGTTGTCCCGCGCGAATTTGCGGGCAATGGCGGCTTTCAGTGCCGGTGTGCCGTCCACGGGCGGATATTTGGTCTGCCCTGCCAGAGCGGCGGCATGCGCGGCCTCCACCACGGCCGGAGGTGTTGGGAAATCTGGTTCCCCCAGCGCCAGAGAAATAACTGGCTTGCCTTCCGCGCGCAGCGCACGGGCACGGCGTGCCATCTCAATGGTGGCGGGGGCAGGCAGCCCCTCCAGCCGACGCGCGAAAGACCGCACCATACTCTTAAATCAGCCCTTTGCAGAAACGCTGGATACGCGTGCAGGCTTCACGCAGGCTCGCTGTATCCGTCGCGTAGGAAATACGCATGTAATCCGGATACATGAAGGCCGAGCCATGCACCGCCGCAACGCCTTCTTCTTCCAGCAGGGCCGTTACAAAATCCTCGTCCGTTTTCAGCAAACGTCCACCGGGAGAGGTTTTGCCGAGGCACTCTTTGACTGACGGGAACACGTAAAACGCGCCTTCCGGCTTATCGCACTGCAAACCCTCAGCCGCGTTCAGCATCTCCACCACCAGATCACGCCGCGCCTGATAGGTTGTGACCATTTCATCAATAAAGTTCTGCGGCCCGGTCAGAGCTTCCACAGCCGCAGCCTGCGCAATGGAACAAGTGTTGGAGGTGGACTGGCCCTGAAGCTTGTTCATGGCTTTGGTCATTTCCACCGGCGCGCCGGAGAAACCAATGCGCCAGCCTGTCATGGCATAGGCTTTGGACACACCATTCATCGTCACGGTGCGGGCGCGCAGTTGGGGCTCCACTTCCACAAACGTGGCGGGGCGGAAGCCGTCATAGGTCAGCTTGGCGTAAATATCATCCGTAAACACCCATACATGCGGATGCCGCAGCAGGACATCACACAGCGGGCGCA
Organism: Acetobacter orleanensis; assembly: GCF_001581005.1. Lineage (GTDB taxonomy): Bacteria > Pseudomonadota > Alphaproteobacteria > Acetobacterales > Acetobacteraceae > Acetobacter > Acetobacter orleanensis. The sequence continues at coordinate 2,310 of NZ_LHZV01000060.1, read as the reverse complement.
GATCTGCCGCAGAATAAGCCGCCCCTGTCGGGTTGCAGGGAGAATTCAGGAAAACCCATTTTGTACGCGGGGTAATTGCGGCTTCCAGCTCTTCGGCTGTCAGCTTGAAGCCGTTTTCCCGGCGGCACGGCACAATAACCGGCACGCCTTCCGCCAGCGTGACAATATCCGGGTAGGAGACCCAGCATGGTGCTGGAATAATGGCTTCATCACCCGGATTGAGCGAGGCCATCATCGCATTGTAAATCACCTGCTTGCCGCCGGTGGAGACAATGATTTCCTCCGGCGTGTAATCCAGCCCACTATCCTGCCGGAAGCGGTCCGCCACGGCTTTGCGCAGGGCAGGTGTGCCTGCAACATCGGTATAGCGGGTCTGGCCGTCTTCAATCGCCTTCATGGCGGCGCGGGCAATATTGTCAGGCGTGCGGAAATCCGGCTCACCAGCGGACAGACTGATAATATCCCGCCCCTGCGCCTTAAGTTCACGCGCCTTGGTGGAAATAACAATCGTCTGGCTCGGGCTGATCCTGTTCAGACGGTCAGCAACAATGCTCATAATCCCAACACTTCCTGACATAATGCCATCGGCCCCGCATGACGCTGCCGGACCAGAGCCTGATGACGATAAAAAACCGGCAAGGGCCAATATAGTAGTGCCCTTCTGCCTCTGGCGGAACCGGGCAAACCCTGTATGACGCCACATTTTAGAAAAAATCATTTAAAAATGACCAGTGCAAAGCCCGCAGGGTTCACCCCATAACATCGGGATAGCCAGCAGCCCGTCTGACCTCTTCCGGTGATACCCCTGCCTCCCGCAGGACGCGCACCGCTTTGGCACCGTCACGCTTGGAAAGACGCCGCCCTTCGGCATCACATAAAAGTGGATGAAACTGATAAGTCGGCGCAGGCCAGCCCATGAGCGCCTGTATCAGCCGATGCAGGTCCGTAGCCGGGCGCAGATCCTCCCCGCGTGTAACCAGTGTAATACCCTGCGCGGCATCATCATGCGTCACGCAGAGATGGTAAGAGGCTGGCACATCCCGTCTGGCCAGCACGACATCCCCAAACAGGTCGGGTTGGCATATTACTGTTCCATGCTCCCGGTCCTCATAACTCAGGGGCCAGACATCTGGTGTGTGTGCTCTGATATGGTCCAGTGCCTTTTGCATATCCAGCCGCAGCACATGCGGCTTTCCTTCAGCAAGGGTGGCAGCGCGGACTTCGGGCGGCAAATGCCGACAGGTGCCGGGATAACGCAGGCTGCCATCCGGTGCGGCGTGTGGGGCCGACATCATGCCAGCAGCTTCCCGCGCAATATCGGCACGGGTGCAGAAGCACGGATACAGCACACCCATCTGGTCCAGTCGCTCCAATGTTGCGCGGTAGGCAGACATATTGGCGGACTGCCGCAGGACAGGTCGGGCAGAATGCAGGCCAAGCCACGCCAGATCGTCCAGCAAGGCTGTCGCGTAACGCTCCCGGCAGCGTTGGGGGTCAATATCCTCCATCCGCACCAACCACAGGCCGTGCGGCCCCTGCTGCGTCCACCCAGCAAGAGCGGACGCCACATGTCCCAAATGCAGGAAGCCCGTCGGGCTGGGGGCAAAGCGGGTCACCCATGAAGACTCCGTCATGGGGTGCCCCATAGGGTGCCGCAGACGAGAACAGCAGTCATAACATGCTCCCAAAATCACAATAATACTGTTTTGTTAAATACTTAGGCCATTTCTTGCGGCAAACCCGCCTATCTGCAATACTCACAACAACACGGATCTCGACGACGCACTTCTGACGGCGTTTTGCTACGAGTTTTTTACGCCAGTTCTGGAAGCTGCGCCCTCACCTACACCAAGGAGGCGCGTCTTGGCTGACGGCAGTACGATAAATTTTCCTGCTCTGGTGTTGAATGCGGATTTTCGTCCGTTGTCCTACTTTCCGCTCTCACTCTGGTCTTGGCAGGATACGATTAAGGCTGTCTGCCTCGACCGCGTTTCCGTGTTGAGTGAATATGATGCCGAAGTCCATTCCCCCCACCAGACTTTCCGCCTGCCCAGTGTAATCGCGCTGAAAGACTATGTGCCCTCCGCCCGCAAGCCTGCCTTCACCCGCTTTAATGTCTTCCTGCGCGACAATTTCTCCTGCCAGTATTGCGGAGACCAACTCCCCACGCAGGACCTGACGTTTGACCACGTCATTCCCCGCTGCAAGGGCGGGCGCACCACATGGGAAAATGTCGTAACAGCTTGTGGCATATGCAATCTGCGCAAAGGCCCACACCTGCCACACACCATCAACATGCTCCCCCGCCAG
>NZ_LHZV01000043.1 GCF_001581005.1 Acetobacter orleanensis | reverse complement strand
AAAGACGGCAGCAGGAACGCGCATCATCCCCATTCACTCCAGCCTGCTAAAAATGGAAGAGCTGAATCTGCTTGAGGCGAATGGTGAAAAATACCTCTTCCCTGATCTGACCGTTTCAGCATCAGGTGAACGAGGCGACAACTTTGCCCGTTCTTTCTCAAAGCACAAAAAACGACTTGGCCTTCCAGACGCGGTAACATTCCATTCCTTCCGTCATACAGTCAGTACGAAACTCAGAAACCAAGAGGCGCACATTCGGGAATTGTGGATTGATACCGTTCTCGGACATGAAGCCAGTCACAAATCTCAAGGCACCATGAACTACACAAGCGCCATTGAGGTCGCCAATTTGAAGCAAGTTATAGAAGCCCTTCACTACCCAGAAGAGTGTAGCATGCCCTTCTGAAAGTCTCATAATGGCGATCTTGTTTGCATAAAAAGAAAGTTCGGAAATCAGGCATCTGAATAGGTTACCCTTACAGGGAGCCAGCAGTGCCAGACGGCTACCCAGAGGGTAGCGTCTGACAGCTGGTAAGGGGGAGAAATCTCCCCCGTTAACCCCCTCTTTTCGGAGAACCTTGTTATGCCTGCATCTCGAACTTCTCGCCTTTCCGTCCGTGCATCACCCGATGAACTGGTGCGCTGGAACCATATCGCGCGCAGTCATGGTCATGTGACCACGTCTGACTGGATACGCTCTCTGCTGACTTCCGCTGAGCTCTCGGGTGATGATGGTTCGCCTATCTCAGACGAGCTCCGCAGACTACGCACCCAGCTTTCACGCGTTGGCAACAATCTCAATCAGCTTGCTCATTCGGCCAACTGTGGCGATGCCGTTCATTGCGGATCTGTGCTGGACGAGATCGAAACCCTGATCCATCGGCTCGACCGCATTCTGTCACGATCTCGCAAAAATCCTTCCAGCAGAACAGCCTATCGCACGTGCGACACGACTGTAACCCTGCATTGATTGTCTGTGACCATGCGTCATGATCGTCAAGGAAAGCAGGATTAAAACACGCAGTGGTGCGGAGGCTTTGAGCCGTCATGTCCTGCATGGTGCAAAAAATGAAGTCATTCGCGTGCTGGCTGGTTCGGACTGGCTGATGCGCGACCATATGCGGGAGGCAAAACGTGAGGGTCTGACCTATGGCCTGCGCCATATCGCTTTTAACCCAGCACAAGCCATGAGCGATGCCCAGCTTGCTGAATTTGCTGGTCGTCTGTGTCAGGAACTCAAAGCTGATGCCAGTCATATGACCCTCATCATCCACCAAAAGGAAGGAACAACGCATGGGCATCTCATCCTGCCGGAATGGCAGGAAGATCATGTGCTCAGCAGCCGGTTTAGCTGGATACGGCTGGAGAAGCTGGCAAGGCTGGAAGAAATCAGGCTGGGTCATGCCCTAGTCGCGGGACGTCATGACCGCTCGATTGCCAAAGCGCTTCGTAAGGAAGGCAAACATCGGGAAGCAGACCTGATCGATGCCCTTATGCCAGAGCAACCAGCAGACAAGCCCCGTGCTGCCTATACCTCCCAGTCTCACCGCATGGCTGAACGACAGGGTCTTAACCTTCCTCAACTGAAACAGCTTGTTGCCTCTCTCTGGAGCCAGTCTGACGGATTAAAGTCTTTCCGTGCAGCACTGACGAAACATAGCTTGACCATGCGCGAAGGGGACCGGGCGGATAAACGGCCAGGAGCGCACATCATTGAAGATCAGGACGGAAAACTGATCGGTAGCTTTACTCGTCTCACAAAAATCAGAATGGTGGAGTTCAGAAAGCTTCTTGCAGAAGAACAGCACCCCACAGTCAGCAAGCCAGAGACAGATATCAAAAGCACCCGTTTACCCATCCGCCGGACAACCCCTGATTTTTATGAGGAATATCCTATCCCCGCAACCACGGACGTTCAGACTGCTCCCAGAAAACGACCCGTTATAAAACGACCCAAAATACGCGAATGGCAAAGAGAACTCTGGCTCAAGCGGATGGCTGATGTTGATACGACAGCAACAGAACCACTCAGCCCCACATCTTCTATCCGGATCATCAGTGCAGGGGATGCCCGATTTCGAAAGGAGATCACAACGGCGATTGCACAACAACAGGCTATTCTCGACCAGCAAGCCCCGGAAGCAAGCTGGAAACCTCTGGACAGAGACAGAACCATAGCGACATGGCGCAGACAGCTTGCACCATACCAAAAACAGTTAAGAAAAAGCTATGACCGTTACGCCACGGCAAAAGGAGAATGGCAGGCAGTCGAAAACAATCGCTGGCAGCGTATGACCGGAAAAATCAGAAAACTTGAAAAAAAGGCAGACGCGCTTTTCTATGATTTTTTGGAAATGCTGCGCTTTGTCGTGCAAGCCCTGCTTCATATCGTCGGACTACGTTGGGAACCTCCAGCACCAATCCGACCTGTTCTAAGCGAGAAGCAAAAACCTCTACTCGAACACTTCAAAGAAACCCATGACGCTGAATTCTCAGTTATGGCCGACCAAAAGAAGCTTGAACCATGGCTTATCCAGCGTTTTGACAACCTCATTCAGGCGCGTCAGCGGCATATCAAAGCTTGGAATACAGCGCACACAGACGAAAAAAACGCTGCTCAACATGAAATCAAACGCCTCTCTGCCCTGCTTGCCACGAAACCAGTATCTCCGCGCCTTCAAATCACCACAAAGCGACAGATTTCGATTATACTATCTCCCTCATCGTCTTTTGGCTGTTCATAAGCTTTGCTCAATACGCAGCAACGGAAGTTGGAATCCTTTGCACAAAAACGGAATCGACATTTCTATAATATTTTACTGGCTCAACAGAAACACATTGAGCAATGGAATAGAACAAAATAATAGAAAAATTTACAATCTTATCTCAAAATTGGCTTCATCCCCTATTATAATAAATAGTGCAGAAAAAAATTGTGCAATAATAAAATAGAGGGCTATAGTTCTCATCTACGCCCTCTTATTCAGAACCTTGTAGAAAATTATAAAATAAAATAGAAAATTTATTTAAATTTCTAAATATTTATCATACATACCATTCAGAAGCATTCTTTTTATCCGAAAACCAGAGCCATGGTCATGTGCTTTCCCAATTTTATTCCCGCTTTTATACGCACCTATTCTTACATCATACATTATATTTCCATTAATAATCTCCTGAAGAAAATGGTCTAATCCTTTCATTTCAGAAAAAAGAATAGCATTGGTAAAATGAAAGAATTCTTCAAAATTCCTTTTTTCTGTTTGAGCCGATACATAAGCAAGATTTTTTATTTTTCTAAGAGCATTATCTATACTCTCAAAAGAATAGTATATAGATGAGTCGATTACCTCCTCATTTAAATTAAAAACAAGAACATAAACTCTCTTCTCTAATAAATCAACTTGCAATCTAAACTTTACTCCAGAATAACTGTTGATCGAGAATTTATTATGGAATATAGATGTATGTATTACCTTAATATTTGGATGACTTTGATCGGGGTATCCATATTTATCCTTTATATATTGATTAGCTTTTATAGGATGAGTAGGTGATTTCGTACACAAAGTGACGTAACTTCCTGAGTAACTTCTCTGTGCTTTAACTTCAAACCCGTGCAAGTCTGGTTCTTTTAGATTGTTTTCAGCAACACCAACAAAATCCTCAAATGTTTTTCCAACACCAGTGCTATTGGTTCTCGATGAACGAACAAAACCAAGATCTTTTACTTTTAAAAAATCTTCTTTAAATCTAGAAATATCATCACACATAATTTTTTACCTCTTCTATTGTTGGAATAAGATCAAAAACATCACAATTGAGATTTTTTGAAAGAACATACAAGAACTTTATAGACGGTATACTTTTTCCTACTTCTATTTTATTTATCCAAGCCTGAGAAACATTGCATCTATGAGCCAGATCCTCTTGAGATAAATCTCTTTCCCGTCTAATTCTTACAATCTTTCTCCCAATTTTATTACCAAGAAGCATTCACGTTTTCGCCTCTGATTGAGTTGTGAAGCTAAGTGTGCAATAATAAAATCCGGTAAACAAAAACCTATAGGTTGTTTTATGTCTTTTTCTTCAAATGATTTTTTACAGTGGCTAAACGAATGGACATTCAAAAATAGAAGAGATTTGATATTAACTCATGATATTCACAAATATCCAGCAATGTTCATTCCAGAAGTTGTGGAAAAAATAATAAATTTATACACAGAAGCAGGAGATACTGTCTTAGATATATTTTCAGGATCAGGAACTACTCTTTTAGAATCAATGATACTTGGCAGAAAATCCATTGGCATAGAATTAAATCCTCTTGCTTTTTTAATATCAAAAGTAAAAACAACGCCAATAGATATTAGTGTTATGGAAAACGGAAAACAGAATCTAAAAGGATTATATTATTCTAAATTCTATGAAAAAATTAATTTTGATAATATAGAATTTTGGTTTTCTCCCGATTCAATACAGTTTTTATCTGATCTCTTTGGTTCTATAAGTCAAATTGATGATTGTAAATTTCGGGATCTCGCTAAGGTTTCTGCTAGTGACATCATTAGGAATATTTCTTTATGCAAGCATTCCGGTTTCAAAATGCATCGTGACAAAAATAAATTAAATAAAATCTATACAAAAGAAGAAATATATAAAATTTTTGAAAGCAGCCTAAATAAAAATATTGAAAAAATAAAAGAACTAAATTTAGAATTGTCTGACAAAAGTTATTATGCTCCTGAGTTCTATAATATGGATTCTAGATATTTAAATAAAAATATAAATGAAGAAAGCGTCGATTTAATTGTCACATCCCCCCCTTATGGCGATAGTAAGACTACGGTTGCTTATGGGCAATTCTCTCGACTTTCGTCTCAATTTTTAAATTTAAATAGCATTTCAGGCACCCCCATTGCACGACTAGATAACGAATTATTAGGAGGCAAAAAATCTTCTCCATTGCAAGAAGCTACGCTCATAAAAAATTCTATAACAATGAAAAATATAATAGAACTATTTAAACTAAGAGGAGAAAATGGTAACGATAAAAAAAATGAAAAAAGACTAAGCGATATTGTTTGTTTTTATTATGATTTGTTTATGTGCCTGAAAAATTCTCATAAATATTTAAAAAAAGATAAGTTTTTTGTTTTGGTTACTGCATCGCGTATAGTTCACGACATAAAATTACATACAGATATTATAATATCAGAGCTTGCTAATAGTATTGGATTCAAACTTAAAAACATACATTACAGAGACATACCAAATAAAAGAATGCCATCACAGGTAAGTGCTACAAACATAAAAGGAGAGGTGACACCGACCATGACAAATGAGAGCATCATAATCCTTAAGAAAATATAAATATTTTCTATTTAGTGCCTCTCCCAGATTGTTTAACCACTTCTAGGAACCAGAACACCAATCAGAAGACAGCGCGTCATATTCTTTTAGCTGTTTCAATGGGTTAGAAAAGTGTCACTGCGGGTTGATGCGGGTTCGAGTCCCGCAGTTCGCACCACAGACACCTGAAATAGCACGATTTTTCGGCTGAATGAGGGGCAAAAGCTGTCTTTGCTCCATCGTCCTTCCCCACTGAGGGAAGATTTTATGCTCCGAGTTAGAGGCACCACTTACCACTTCCGCCGTATCGTTCCCCCTGCCCTGCGAGCAGCCTTAAACCGGCGGGAAATCTGGGTTTCTCTGAAAACCGGCTACCAGAACGAAGCCCGCAAACGCGCTTCTCTGCTTCATGCCAGAACCACCGAACTGTTCATGCAAGCCCATTCTGTGCTGGCTAAACCAGACGCTTTAAGCAGGCTTGAAGGACTGCGGGTTTCACTGCGGGATTTGCAGAGCGTGAACCTGCCTTCATCTGCTCAGGAAACGGAGGCCGTGCCAGTTTCAGCAGCGATGCCAAAACCCCGAACGATGAAGAAAACGGCCAAAGCACCCAAAGCAACCCCTTTAATGCTCTCCGGTGCCCTGAAACGCTTCGTGCTGGATAATCCTCATGCCAGTGCTGACACCAAGAAAGCGACCCAGCGGGCAGTGGACCTCTTTCTGCAAGCGTTTGGAGATGCCCCTGTATCCATCATAGGGGGCGAAAAGGCTGGAGCCTTCCGTGACCTGCTGTTTTCTCTTCCAGCATCGCTGGGCAAACGTAAAAGTAGCCTTACCCTTGAAGAAGAAGCACAGAGGGCCAGAGAGGAAGGCCAGCCCACCTTGAGTGGCAAGAGCGTCAAAAACCATATGATGCGTCTCTCTGCCCTCTGGAACCAGTTACACCAAAGGGAGTTGGTCACACGGAACCCATGGACGGGCTGGAATTTCGAGAATGGGCAAAGGACCATACGCAAAAGCTGGACTGCCAGATAGCTGGCTTTGCTGGCCTCTGCATCATGGCATAGTACTTCTGTGCCGGAACAAACTTTCCGGCTGGTTACTCTTATTGCAGCTTATAGCGGAATGCGATTGGGCGAAATTTGCACCCTACGCAAAGAAGATCTCCAAAACATTGATGGTGTCCCCTGCTTTATGGTCAGACCACATTCTGATGACGGATGGACACCAAAAACTGACGCCAGCACTCGCGGGGTGCCTGTCCATTCAAAACTCATTGAAGCGGGAGTTCTGGCTTTTAAGAATAACGCTGACGGGCCTTACCTCGTTCCCGGTCTGGAAACCTCAAAACAGGGTGCAAGGGGCGCAGCACTGGGACGGGCTTTTTCATTGCTCAAGACCCGGATTGGCCTGCCAGCGGAAATCACCTTCCACTCGTTCCGGCACACTGTATCAACTCAACTCAGAAACGCAGACGCCAATATCAGAGAAGTATGGATTGACCGCCTGCTTGGCCATGAAGCAACCCATAAAAGTCAGGGCACCACAACCTACCTGACCAGCATTTCAACAGCCAATCTCAGGCAGACGGTGGAGGCCATAAGTTACCCGGAAACAGCCTTCAAAAAGACAGCGTTTTAAAAGGGAGCCAGCAGTGTCGAATGGCTACCCAAGGTAGCATTCAACAGCTGGCAAGGGGGAGTTCCTCCCCCGTTGACCCCTAAATTACAGAAAACCGATCGTGCCTATTGTTCGTACTTCTGCGTCAAGACATCGCTAGATTAATTAATAATTTAGAAGCACCTCTCCTGCACTCATAATCAACAGTTTTTCCCTTCGCTCTTAATTGAGCATCAACTTTATTTTTTATTGAAAAGCAAATATACAGTGTATTTTTATTTTATAAAATGGCCTTTCATTGTTATTTTTATAGTTTCACCAGTGAAAAAATCTTTTTTGAGAATTTTCTTTCCTGTTTTTTGTAATTCGTTCGGGGAAAACATAACAACACGATCATTACAAAACAGAAAAACAGCATAAGAAAATATTTTTCCATTATCGCTGCTAATCCCAGATATATATCCTTTTTCACCATTGTATTTTTTGCTGTTTTTTACAACAACTTCATCGAACTGTTCCATTACGCCACCACTTATTTATGCGTTGTTTTTCCGTCCAAAGATATATTAGCATAACTTCCATCTCTTGTTGCCCAACCTAATTTAACCTCCACTGCTTAACTGAGCCTCATATATAGACCCCTCTTGACTGCCCCACGGGTTTGCCCGCACGGTGAACCCGCAGTCACCATGTGAAGGATGATTTCGTCTGAAATTATCGTTCTGTTTCAATGGGTTGTTCGATTGGTTGCGACCAAAGCGAGCGGGTTCGAGTCCCGCAGTTCGCACCACTAAACTCTTGAAATATAACAGTAAAATGAGAATTTGACGGGTCTGCGGGATTTTCCCGTTTGTCTTCCCAGACTGGGAACTCGTCATGCTCCGCCTCATAGGGTCACACTACCACTTTCGTCGCGCGGTTCCTCAGGCCGTGCAAGCCTGCCTCGGCAAAACCGAAATCTCCCTTTCCTTACAGACTCAGAGTAAGCTCATTGCCCGAGAACGGGCGGCTGCCCTCTATGCAGTCACGGGCACACTGTTTGAAAGGGCAAGGATGATGGACGAGAAGCCTGATACCGATCTGATGAAAGACCTGCTGGCCGTTCAGGCCCAAATGATCCGGGATCAGGAAGAGACGCTCGCCCTAGCTGAAGAGTGCCATGCCCTTGACCGCAAAATTCGCGATGCCACCCATAACATGGCCCTGCTCGAAAGAATTCAGAGCGAAAACGCCTTCCTCGATGAAAGCTCAAGAAAGATACGCGAGATCGGTCAGCGCTTTGACAGTCTGCGTCAGCAGCTCACCACCGGCGTTGCCCTGAGCAAACAGGAAAAGAAAATGCTCAAGGCGGAAGCCGACCGCCTGTCCGGCATGATCGTTGACATCCAGAGCCGTCAGCCTGCCCATATTGTCCAGCCGGTGCCACAGACAATGGCCTCACCTGCACCGCAAGAGCGCAAACCCGCCCCTAAAATTTCATCGCCTCTTCTTTCAACCATGGCTGAACGCTTCATCTATTCCGACAAAACAAAGAGTGCCGACACCATAAAAGCCACCCAGAAGACTATCGGTCTGTTTATTGAAGCTTTTGGCGACATGCCCGTGCGACAGATTACCGGCAACGTGGCGGGAGAATTTTTTGACCTGCTCTCTTCCCTGCCCGCAACACATGGGAAGGGCAAGACTGTTCTCCCGTTACGTGTTGTCATTGCACAAACTCAAGAACGCGGCTTGGAAACGGTTGGCGGGAAAACCGTCAAAAACCACTTTTCCCGACTGTCCGCGTTATGGGGACATCTGGTCAAACGAGACTTTGCCGACAAAAACCCATGGTCGGGCTGGGATTTCAATGTCACCAAGAAGATTGTCCGCCGGGGATGGACTGACGGTGAACTGGCTTTGCTCGCCCGCACTCAGTGGTCAGGAACGGCTGTCTCTCACCGAACCTGGGTTGGCATTATCAGCATCGGCATGTTCACAGGTATGCGGTTAGGCGAAATCTGCAATTTACGCAGACAGGATATTGAGGTGATCGACGGAGTATCCTGCTTCCATGTCCGCCCTCACCCCGAAGATGGCTGGTCTCCCAAAACGTCAGCGGGCACCCGTATCATTCCCATTCATTCCAGTCTGCTCAGAGTGGAGGGGCTGAATCTAGTTGAGGACAATGGTGCAAAATATCTGTTCCCGGACCTGACCGTTTCTACTTCTGGTGAACGGGGCGATAACTTTGCCCGATCCTTCTCAAAGCACAAAAAGCGGCTTGGTCTGCCAGAAGCAGTGACATTCCATTCCTTCCGCCATACCGTCTCGACAAAACTTAGAAATCAGGAAGCCCATATCCGCGAACTCTGGATTGACACCGTGCTCGGGCATGAAGCGTCCCACAAATCGCAAGGAACCATGAACTATACCAGCGGGATTGACGTTGCCAATCTTCAGCAGGTTATTGAAGCCCTTCACTACCCAGCAGAGTGCATCATACCTTTTTGAAAGGCTTATCCTCGCCATCTCGTTTGCATCAAAAGAAAGTTCGGAAATCAGGCATCTGAATAGGTTACCCTTACAGGGAGCCAGCAGTGCTCCATGGCTACCCAAAGGGTGCATGGAGCAAGCTGGTAAGGGGGAGAAATCTCCCCCGTTAACCCCCTCTTTGGAAGGAAAACCAGTTATGCCTGCATCTCGAACGTCTCGCCTTTCTGTCCGTGCTTCACCCAACGAACTCATACTCTGGAACCATCTCGCGCGCAGCCATGGTCATGTGACCACTTCTGACTGGATACGCTCTCTGCTGGCTTCCGCTGAACTCTCAGAGGATGATAGCCCACCCGTTTCGGACGAACTCCGCAGACTACGCACTCAGCTTTCACGCGTTGGCAACAACCTCAATCAGCTTGCTCATTCGGCGAATTGTGGCGATGCCGTCCATTGCGGTTTTGTGTTGAGCGAGATCGAAACCCTGATCCATCAGCTCGACCGTATTCTGTCACGGTCTCGCAAAAAACCTTCCAGTAGAACAGCCCGTCGCAAATGCGAAACGACTGTAACTGTGCATTGATTACCTATGGTCATGCGTCATGATCGTCAAGGAAAGCCGGATCAGAACAAAAAACGGTGCAGGCGCTTTGACCCGCCATGTTCTGCGTGGTGCAAAAAATGAAGCTATCCGGGTTCTGACGGGATCAGACTGGCTTATGCGGGACCAGATGCGCGAAGCCCATCGTGAAGGGCTGAAATATGGTCTCCGCCATATTGCCTTCAATCCAGATGAGGCCATGACTGACGATCAGCTTTCCGACTTTGCCCATCGTCTCTGTGACGAACTCAAGGCTAACCCGGAAGACCTCACCCTTGTGATCCACCAGAAAGACGGAAGCACTCACGGGCATCTCATTCTGCCGGAATGGCAACAGAATTGCACCCTAGATAGCCGGTTTACATGGATGCGGATGGAAAAAATCGCCCGGCTTGAAGAAATTCGGCTGGGACATCGCTTGGTCGCCGGTCGGCATGACAGGGCTATTGCAAAAGCCCTGCGTACGGAAGGCCATCACTATGAAGGAGAACAGGTTGAAGCGCTCATTCCTGTTTCTCATGGTGCAAAACCCCGCTCTGCCTACACATCGCAAGCGCGACGCATCACCGAACGACAGGACCTTGACCTTCCAGCTCTCAAAAAACTGGTCTGCACCCTGTGGTCACGCTCAGATGGCTTGAAAGCATTCCGGGACGCATTGAACGAACATAATCTCAGCATGCGTGCAGGGGATCGTGCCGAACAAAGACCGGGAGCGCATATCATTGAAGATCACAATGGAACACTGATCGGCAGCTTTACCCGCCTGACAAAAGTGCGCATGGCGGAGTTCAGAACATTACTCGCAGAAGAGAAACAGCAGGTTGCCCGTAAACCAGAGAAGGATATCAAGAGCACCCGTTTACCCTTCCGCCGAACAACAGCCAATTTTTACGATGAATTCCCCACCCCCAAAGCTTCTGGCAATCAACTATCCTTACCAAAACGCCCCGTAATAAAGCGCCCTCATATAAAGGAGTGGCAAAGGCAACTCTGGCTCCAGCGTATAAATGATGCTGATACACCAACGACAAAACCACTTCGGCCAGAATTTCCTGTTTATATTCTGAGTGTCAACGAGGTACGTTTCCGTCAGAAAATTAAAAAAGAGATTGCAGAACAACAAGCCATTCTGGACCAACAAGCTCCAGAAGCATCATGGAAGCCTCTGGATAAAGAAAAGACCTTAGCAAAATGGTGCAGGCAGCTTGTTCCCTACCAGAAGCAGCTGAGGGAAAGCTTTGACCGCTACAATTCAGCAAAAAACGCATGGCAAGATGCCGAGAAAAGCCGCTGGCACCGTATGACCGGAAAATCTCAAAAACTTGAGAAAATCGCAGATAAACTGTTCTATGAATTCCTAGAGGTGCTGCGTTTCATAGTGGAAGCTTTACTTTATAGTGTCGGAATACGTCCAGAACCACCCAACCCTATTTGCACAGCCCTGAATGAGAAGGACCAGGTAGCCCTCGAACAGTTTAAGGAAACCCACGATACTGAGTTCTCAGTCATGGCTGATAGTAAGAAACTGGCACCATGGCTCGACCAAAGATTCGAGACTATAGTGCAGGATCGACAAAAGCGCTTTGAACAGTCGATTGAGAAACATGGAGCTAAAAAAGAGGCTGCTCGTCGCAAGATCGAACAGCTTTCTACTTTACTCAACACGAAACCAGCATCTCACCATCTTCAAGCCGTCATAAGCCAACATATTTCCAATCCATCACCCCCAGCATCGTCTTTTGGTTCTCCATGAGCTTTCTACCCTCACATCGAATCTTAATAATGGCCGCTATGAGGGATACGGACATCCCTGTGAGGGTTTTTCGACCCCTCCCGCTTCGTCGTGCAAATACTGCTGCATGTGTCGGGCTGCGCTCAACACCCGCCACACCAATGCCGAGTATTGTGACAAAAAATGACAGACTAGCCCTCGATACGTTCCGTAAGAGGCATAATGCCAAACTCTCAGCCATGGCCGATTGAGCAACGCTTCATGTCTGGCTCTCATCCCATTTTGACAGACTTGTTGACGCCAGAGCTTAACGGATCCAGCAGTGGAATACAGCATACCAATGCTAAAAAGACACTGCCCATCGAGAAAACGAGCAGTTCTCCTCTCTCCTCTTTACTGGCCACGAAGACTGTGGCGCCAACAATGCTTATAATGCTGATCCGTTTATCAAAAAAGAAGATATCTATTTATAAAAATATTTTTTATTTGAAATTTATTAATTACAGAAACCAACGATGACATTTTTATTAAGTAATTACAAAAACATACTATAATATGAATTAAAAATCCCATTTTTCAGTTATAATTTCTTTTGCCACATAAGCTGACGAATAGCAGCAAGCTGCATGCAATCTGTCATCTTTTTCAGGACCACAAGCATCAGCCACAGATTTTATACATACAAACTCTGGCTTAGCTGCATGAGGATAATTACACGCATAATAAAATCCATAAGATTCCATATCGACGCCAACTATATTATCATTAATAGATTTAATACTATCCACAACGTGTAGATCGCCAATTACAGCAGATCCTGACGCAAAAGGAACTAACTGTATACTTGGAGAAGAAATTTCTTTATTACTCAAACTTACCAAATTTCCAGCAAGAAAAACTTTGTCTCTTACACCATTTTCTTCAAAATCTCTAGCAATTCTATGTATCTTTGTGTTCCGTATGCTTATTGGTTCAGGTCGGGAATAAAGTTTTGCCATTTCATCGTTCGGTTTCCATTTACCAAAGTCCCAGTCTATACTCATTTCAGCAAATAAAATACTACCGAGATCTGTTTTATTGGGTATCCCGCCACAAAATCCAGTCATTATTGCTAGTCGTGGTCGTAATTGTGCTAGAAATCCTTGAGCTTCCGACGCTGCCGATGCTTGACCAGCTCGACCAATGGAAAAGCAAGCACCTTTTCGAAGCTCGTTTTTCTTATCATAAAATACAAACTGCTTGACCCCATCGAAATGAGGATGATCGGTAATTTCAAAAAGATTTTTATAAGGAGAAAGTTCTTTATCAAGAGCCGTGAAAATAAGAACATCAAAATCATATTTGGTAAGAAGCGCATTGGCTCTAGAAGATGTACAGTTTTTTACATATTCTATACGATCTGATAGTTGCTTTTTCCAGTCTGTTCCATCACGCTCCTCAATGATAGCCATAAGATGAGGGCCAATATTATTTTGCACCGCTCTAAGAGCATCAAGATCAGCAGTTATACCCACAATACTATTTGGAACTAAAATTTTTGTTGATAATAACATTTCCTCTAGTAGTGATTCAGCAACATGAAAGTCACTATTTGCACTACGTCCTTTAACATGCGGCAATGTCAAATCAAGAATGCAAAGATCATAGTGATCACCTTCCAAGCAATTACGAGCTGTAACACCATCATTCGCGAAGATGATAGAAGGATTCTCACAAACACTTTTTATAACATCTGAAATTTCTTCAGATACTTTTTCCCTGTCGTGAATTACAAGAACTTTCATTTTTTTCCCAGTTTCTGATAATTTGTTGAAAATTCATATCCCAATTAGTAGTACCGTAACGTACGGACCCTAAATATGCAGCTCCCAACCAATTGGCTGCTATACTACTGATATCATGAAGATTCATTATCGCATTGTCAAACCTATCTGCATCCTGAAAACTATCAAAACCCGTCACAAGTACTGTTGGAGCTGATATTTTTAGAAGGAACATTCTTTCGAGAATATCTAAACCTCCCATTGTCGCATGGCCAGCATTTAAAGCCGCAGATCCTGAAGACGATATATCCATGGAAATATCAAGAATAATTAGATTCCATTTTCCCAACATAACTTCATCTTCAGCATCATTTAGATTACTTGCCCTCCGAGGATCGCAAATAAACCCCACTGTTTCTTTGAAAACTCTTTCAATATCAGTATATTTCTCATCAACGTCTTCAACTATCAATATTTCCATTTTTACTTCCTTCTCTCTTCTATTACACCAAATACTTTTTTAGGCATTTTGACATGATAAGAAAATTTACGTCGGATAAAATTTATTGTTACTCCTTTTCTTATAATCGAAGATGACAAATAAGCTATTTTTTTTGTTCCACTTTTTCCTTCCCCAAAAAGAGTATCATGTAGTGTCTGGTAGGGGTGACCAGTAATATTTTCCAGTTTATCTTCACCTAAATGCGTTAAATTGCTGGCAACAATATCATTTCCAATATTCGTGAACCGTATTCGAACAGGGTGCTTTTTAGCATGCTTAAGGCAATTATGAATTATTTCGCTAATTAAATCATAAAAGTGCCTTATATGATCAGGATCTATAAAACTATTGGCTATATTTAATGGTAAAGTAGAAATTTTTAGATGACCAGAATTAATCGACATTTTAAATCTTTGTTCAACAGCTATAATGATTTCTATAACTTTAAGTTTTTGAGAATTTCTTTCCCTAGGAATTTTGAACCATTCACGCAGATCTCGAGCGCGTCGAACGACTAGCGAGTTAATCGCTTCACTAACACTCTTAACTTCTTCAGGATCTTTCCCATTATCTATTAAAAAATTTTCAGTTTCTTCAATCCGCAGGCTAAGCATATGACTGAATTTTGAGGTTAAGTTTTCCCGAACACTTTTCAGTTGTGCGGTTAATTTTGGCTTGATCCATTCAAACACAACCATAATCATACCATCCAACGAATCCATGGGACGAACTGCTCTGATTAAGGCTTCCATCTCTTCTTGGTTAGGAATGAGATCAAATACGCCATTTACATGCTTGATACTCTTAGTATGCATCTTATCATCAAGCCATATTTGAATTTCTTGATATATTTTAGTTTCAAATTCCTTTACTAATTTATCAACCATTACCCCTCTAACTTTAGCAAAATAAGATCGCCCTAAGATAGAAATGGCACTTGAAAATTCTCTTCGGAAATTATCATGTCGTATCCTGACCGAGAGAATAGATTCTATCCCGGATGTCGGGTGTGATATAAAAGTATTGACGATTCCGCAAATAACCATAACTAATGGCCAATCTGAATAAAATGAATTATATTCAGATGAAGATCCATTATCATATAAATAATTTGATTTTTTCTTTTGAGAAGCTATTGATGAATGTAAAGTATTATTCATAAGAATATATGATTCATATATTTGTTTATTTTGAGAGTTCGTATCAACCTGTAATGTGAGCCACGTTATTTCAAATTGGTTGGACCCAACACTCATACGAGAAATATTAGCATTTAAAGCTTCTTCCTCTTGCATTAAATCTTTTTCTGAAAGTAAGTGATCAATAAATCCAAATCTTTTTACCGCTTCTTCTAGAAATGTAACTCTTAATGTCAAAGCCGCCATATAATTATCGGCTAACCGTAATTTAAGAATAACTTCAGCCATCAGTGATATTCGAATGATTGCTATTGCATTCTTGTCGTAGGTATCGAATAGCCAAAGACAAAATGTTTCCGGGCTAATACGTCGAGCTTTTGGTTCTATGGCAATACGAAATGCCACAGATTCTCTTTGGAATAATTCAGCCTGCTTGAGGAAAAAAATATAAATTCCATTGTCATTTCCAACAAATGGCTTCATTCCAATCTTCTCTATAACACTTTCTAACCATCCCCAATCTAATCCGCTCAGGTAACGTGGATATACCCATGCCGGAAATGCTTCCCGCGCTGTAGAAGCCCATGCTTGCAAATGACCTGCAAATTGTAATTGCGATAACCGCCAATTAACTTCACATATCCAAATTCGGTCTTCTCTTGGCATTGAGGGGACAGAAAAATTTGAGGAAATGAGGTTTTCTGCCTCTCGTTCGGATAAATTCCTAAATAAAAATTTCTTTTTTAATAAATCGTATCCTCCAGGCCCCATCAGACTCAATGGAGTGACACATCCAGTGAATAAAATCATTCTCAAACAATACAAAAAGTCAATATTTATATTTTCTCTAGTAAACATATAAATAGATCTTGAAAAAGAATCCAGTATAACTCCAACTGGTAAAGCAGAGTAGCGTTTTCTAAAAGAATCTATTTCATTAAATTCTTCTGTTGTTGGATATTTACTCCAGCGAATCGATATTACTGACTCCATTAATTTCGATATGGGTTTAATTTTTGGTGGAGAATAGAAACTACAATCAAAAATACTAAGAAATAATTTTTTCTGAATACTATCTTCCGGAAACTTAATCCCCAAAATATTTTCTACTTTATTATCTATATCAATTTTTTCACCAGATAATAATTTAGCTAACTGTGCTATTCTGTGATTCGGAAATGTATTTGCTAAATTCTGAACAGTGCCAATATCTAATATATTTTCAATTTGACCACATGCTATTTTATTTTCTAAGCCTTTACAAATATATTCCAATGCATCGTAAGGGTGGCTAAGTAAGCCTAAATAGCACAGAATACTTATATTTAATGAATTTACACAATCTGGATTTATAATAAATTTTATTACTTCTTTTTCTATAAAAGCATTAGTTCCTTTGGGAACAACATGAAGAAGCAACTGATCTAATATATTTTCATTAGGAATATTTATATAATAATACATAAGTGGATATATTAGTCTAGCACGCGCCCATGCAGAATTTATATTCTCATACAAATAATCTTTTATTAATTTTTCTGAAAACACATACAAAGCTGAATATATTCTAGAAGAGTAGATAGATTTCTGATCAGATAATGGTAAATTTACAAGTAGCTCTTGTATTTTATCTGCATCCCCACAAATAGCATAATAAGATGCCTCCGCTAAAAAATCTATAAACGTATCAACTTTTTCCTTATTACTCAAAATATACCACGATAAAATTTTTATATAATTTCTCTCTATATTTTTATCATTAATTTCTTTCAGTCTATTAATTTGATTAAAATGATTTTTACTTAAGTCCAAGGGGGCAGAAAAAGTATTCTCCTCTATGCAAAAGGTTTTTAATTTAATGAAATCACTTATATCTTTTAATTCTTGACTTGGGTATTCAAATAAACATTTCTGTATTGATAGTACCATCTTAGATGTTGATGCATTTCCTCTCATAATGGATCTTATTTTATTTGTTAAATTCTTATTTCTTGTTTTATTTTTTTTGTTTTTATTTTCAGACATAAAATTATCCTCTAATCTAAGTTATTTTTTTGTAACATATAGAACATTTACCATATTTACCATAGAACGATTATGTTCGACATTCCCAGAATGTTTGACCAATCTTGAAAAATTGAAACATCAACCAGAAGACAGAACGTCTTATTCTTTTTACTGATTCAATGAGTTAGAAAAGTGTCACTGCGGGTTGGTGCAGGTTCGAGTCCCGCAGTTCGCACCACAGACACCTGAAATAGCACGATTTTTCGGCTGAATGAGGGGCAAAGGCTGTCTTTGCTCCATCGTCCTTCCCCACTGAGGGAAGATTTTATGCTCCGCGTCCGAGGCACTACCTACCACTTTCGTCGTATCGTTCCCCCTATCCTGCGAGCAGCCCTAAACCGGCGGGAAATCTGGGTTTCTTTAAAAACCGGCTACCAGAACGAAGCCCGCAAACGCGCTTCTTTGCTTCATGCCAGAACCACAGACTTGTTCATGCGGGCTCAATCCGCACTGACGCAACCGGACGCTTTAAGCAGGCTTGAGGGACTGCGGGTTTCACTGCGGGATTTGCAGAGCGTGAATCACCCTTCATCTGCTCAGGAAACGGGGACCGTGCCAGTTTCAGCAGCGATGCCAAAACCCCGAACAGCGAAGAAACCAGCCCAAACATCCAAAGCCCAACCTTTAATGCTCTCCGGAGCGCTGAAACGCTTCGTGCTGGATAATCCCCATACCAGCGCAGATACCAAGAAAGCCACCCAGCGGGCAGTGGACCTGTTCCTGCAAGCGTTTGGCGATGCCCCTGTATCCATCATAGGGGGCGAGAAGGCCGGGGCGTTCCGTGACCTCCTGTTTTCCCTTCCGGCCTCACTGGGGAAGCGCAAGAGCAGCCTTACACTTAAGGAAGAGGCTCAGAGAGCCCGAGAGGAAGATCTGCCTACCCTGAGCGGGAAAAGTGTGAAAAACCACATGATGCGCCTCTCCGCCCTATGGAACCAGCTACACCAGCGGGAACTGGTAACGCGCAACCCATGGACTGGCTGGAATTTCGAAAACGGACAGAAGACCATACGCAGAAGCTGGACGACCAAGGAACTCGCTTTGTTGGCCTCTGCCTCATGGCATAGTACATCCGTACCAGAACAGACCTTCCGGCTGGTCACATTGGTTGCTGCTTATTCGGGCATGAGGCTGGGCGAGATTTGCACCCTGCGCAAAGAGGACGTCCAGACCGTTGACGGTATCCCCTGCTTTCTTATCCGCCCCCATACCGAAACCGGCTGGGCACCCAAGACGGAAGCAGGCACTCGAACGGTGCCAGTCCATTTAAAGCTGATTGAAGCCGGTATTCTGGCTCTTAAGGATACCACAGATGGCCCATACCTCATCCCCGGCTTGGAGACTTCAAAACAGGGTGTCAGGGGCGCAGCATTGGGACGAGCTTTTTCATTACTCAAGACCCGCATCGGCCTGCCAGGGGAAATCACATTTCACTCGTTCCGGCACACCGTATCGACCCAACTCAGAAACGCCCATACGGATATCCGAGAGGTGTGGATTGACCGCCTGCTGGGTCATGAAGCAACCCATAAGAGCCAAGGAACGACTACCTATCTGACCGGCATTTCAACAGCCAATCTGCAACAAACCATAGAGGCAATAAGCTACCCCGAAACAGCCTTTGCAAACATGACGATTTAAAAGGGAGCCAGCAGTGTCGAATGGCTACCCAAGGTAGCATTCAACAGCTGGCAAGGGGGAGAAACCTCCCCCGTTGACCCTCTCCAATATACAAAATCAAAGTTTATATAAATACCAGAAGCATTGATCTTCCCTTAAATTCACTACCAAATTAAGATCCACAAGGAATCTATAAATCTTATTAAAATGTTACTGAGATTTCTGGACCTCATTCTTGAGATCAATAAATAACGGCTTTACCAAAACACCCAAGTAACCAAAGTTCCCTCTGGTACTCATTATCATTCCATGCGTTCTGATGCCACGAGCATCTGTTGGTCCAACACCACCATATTCATATTCAATAAATCCTCCGCTTTTTAACGCATCGAAACTCTCTCGCATTTTTTCAAAAATTCTCTCAGGATACTGTCGTGGAAAAAACTGCCCTGCCTCAACTTTTAATTCACATAGAAACTTATAAACCTCTTCATCTATAGATTTTATTTCTATCAATGCTTCTCTATATTTATATGAAATATCTTCTAATCTCTTAACGTCTGAACAAAATTTTTCATAATTCCGGACAGGTGCTCGCAGATTAGCTAACCCTGCTAGCTTCCCTATTAAACCCTGCATTCCCTGTGTATTGGTTAACTCAAAACCTTGCTGAAGAGACATGGGAATAGGTAGTTTTCCCAAAGTCATTCCAGAATGAACGATAGGAATGACAGATATACGCCGAGCCCATGCTGCACCGAACTCAAAATTAATCCAAGGCCTATCCACACTTTCAGGACTAACAAGTAGGATCAATGCATCACAAGTATTCAGATTTTGATCGATAACCTTTAACCAATTATCTCCCATGCCAATAGAGTTAGGATCGCTAGATTGGAAAACTTGCACCCCACCAAGCAATGAATCATCTATTTCAGATTTCAAAGAAGATGCAATCTTATTTTCTCTAGTAATATGACTAATAAAAACCGTTGTCATTTTCACTCCACATCGAAAATTATCTCAAGTCAAAATATATACATTTTTTGGTGCGCGTCACGACGAAATTTATATATTCTTTATGGGAGGAAACTTTCCTCTAGTAATCTATTTTTGTAATTAATTAGATTCTTGACTGCCCCACGGGTTTGCCCGCAGAGTGAACCCGTAGTCACCATGCGAAGGATGATTTCGTCTGAAATTATCGTTTTATTTCAATGGGTTGCTTTGTTGGTTGCGACCAAAGCGAGCGGGTTCGAGTCCCGCAGTTCGCATACCTTAACATATTGATTTTATTAAGAAACACTGAAAGCGGTGAAGTGTAAACCCGCTTCTCCACAGTCCTTCTCCAAACTGGAGAAGTTCTCAATGCTGGCTCTCGTAGGCACCCACTATCATTTCCGTCGCGTCGTTCCCGTTGCCTTGCGCCCCCTCTTCGGCAAAACTGAATTCTGGATTTCCCTCAAAACAGGGAACAAATCAGAAGCCCGCCTCTCGGCCATGGCCCTCCATGCCCAGACCAGCGCGCTTTTCAGGACGGCCCGCACCATGACTGACTCAGCTCAGGACAAGCCCATCACCAAAGACGACCTTCTGGCGCTGTATGAAGACATCATCAAGAGACAGGAAGAGGTCATCGAGACCACCGATCGGAATGCCGCAGAACAGCTCAAGATTGAGCGCTACACAGCCAGCATGACCCGTTATGAAGACCTGCTCAAAACCAGAGCGTTCCTGACTTACTCCACAGACGCTTTGGAACGGCTAAATCAGCATATCATCACGTTGCGTCAGGACATGATAACTGGCAAAATGCAGGACAAAGCCAGTCTTGCCAGTAAGACCGAAGAAATCGAACGGTTGCATGACACACTGGTCAAACTGTTTCAGACCGGCCCAGCCCTGTCTCAGGCTCCCGGCGCGGTGCCGCCGTCTCACCAGTTAGCATCCCCTTCCCCTACTCCGACCGCTCCGACCTCTCCTCGCCTGACGGAAGCCCTTCAGATAGCCTTGCTGGCGGACACCCAGAAGAGTGACGCTACCAAGAAAGAGACAGGCCGCACGGTAGCACTCTTGGTTCAGGCTTTTGGCGATAAGACAGTCAAAGAGATTACTGGCCGGGTGGCAGGCGAATTTCGAGACCTGCTTTTCTCTCTCCCCACCTCCTACGCCAAAGGCAAGCAGGAGTTGGATTTAAACGCTGAGGTCGAGCGGGCGCAGGAATTTGACCTGCCGACCTTAAGCGGCAAGAGCGTGAAGAATCACTTCATGCGTCTTTCGGCCTTGTGGAACCAGCTGATCCGTCGCGAGATTGCCGAAAAGAACCCATGGAGCAACTGGGACTTTGACCTGACCAAGCGGAACCCCCGCAGGGCATGGACAGACAATGAACTCGCCCTTCTTTCGTCTTCGGCATGGACATGCAGCACCATCTCACAGGCCACCTTTGCAGGGATTACACTGGTCGCCGCGTATAGTGGCATGAGGCTGGGAGAAATCAGTAACCTGCGGAATGAGGATATTCAGGAGGTTGACGGTATTCCCTGTTTCCTTATCCGCCCTCATCCCGAAGACAAATGGACACCGAAAACAGAAGCGGGCACCCGGAATGTGCCGATCCATAGCGCCTTACTGGACTGGGGCATTTTGGACTTCAGGAAAGACGGCGAGAAATTCCTGTTCTCGGAACTGAAAACCCCTCAAACAGGGCCAAGGGGCACAGACTTTGGCCGGAATTTCTCGAAGTTCAAAACAACCATAGGCCTTCCTGCCGCCATTACCTTCCATAGTTTCCGACACACGGTGTCCACCCGCCTGCGCAATCAAGCCGGAGACCTCCGAGAGCTCTGGATTGATGCTCTCCTCGGTCATGAATCTAGTCACAAGAGCCAAGGAGCCACGACCTATCTCTCTGGTATCATCACCGAAAATCTTAAGCAGACGGTGGAGACTGTCAGGTATCCAACACTTTATTTAAGACAAATTCTATGACGAATTAGGGGAGGAAAGCGGACGGTCCGCTCCTGGTCATATACGGCGAGGTGTCATAAGGCGCTTGCATGTAAGTGAATATTCACTTACAAATTCTCCGTAAGGAGAAACCATGCCCTCACGCCCTTCCAGACTTTCCGCGACGGATCGCAGGCAGGCGATCCTGTCAGCGGCCGCTCCCGTTTTCGCCCGCCTTGGTCGGGAGCGGGCGACCACAAAAGAGATCGCCAGAGCGGCGGGGGTTTCCGAGGCCCTTCTTTACCGGCACTTTGCCAGTAAGGAGGTGCTTTACGCGGAACTTGAGTCTCATTGCGTCGAGGCAAACGCCGTCGGCAGCCGTCTTCTCGCTGAAGCAGCACCTTCGACAGCAACACTGGTCACCGGTGTTGCGTTGCTCGTGCAGGCGGTCTTTCCCGGCATCGGAGATGCACAGTCTCATAATGATACCAAGCGGCTGGTCACGGCCAGCCTGCTGAGCGACGGGCAGTTCGCGAAGGCTTTCCTCGACAGGCATGTGAAACCATGGATCGGCATTTTCGAACGCTCCTTCCGGGCTGCGCAGGATGCGGGTGATGTGGAGGACGGTGTTCAGACCGGAAGTGCTGAGATCTGGTTCGTTCATCATCTGGCGAACACGCTGCATCTGATCAGCCTGCCCGATATCACGGTCGTTGAATACGGCGTGACACGCGCCAAGCTGATCGAGAACACAGTCCGTTTCTTGCTGCGTGGGATCGGCCTCAGAAACACCGCCATAAACCGGCATTACGCCCCTGAAAAACTCAGGACAATTTTTGCATCCATGGATCAGGACACACCATGAAACCGATCAGAAAAATTGCCGTCATTGGCGCGACAGGCCGGCTTGGCGCGCCGGTTACGACCGAACTGGCCAGACATTTCGAAGTCCGGGCCATTGTCCGCTCGCCAGATAAGGCACGCAGGATGCTTCCGG
Organism: Acetobacter orleanensis; assembly: GCF_001581005.1. Taxonomy (GTDB): domain Bacteria; phylum Pseudomonadota; class Alphaproteobacteria; order Acetobacterales; family Acetobacteraceae; genus Acetobacter; species Acetobacter orleanensis. The sequence goes on along the minus strand of NZ_LHZV01000043.1, from coordinate 11,835 downwards.
ATACTGTCGAGATCGTTCAGGCCGATCTGCGGGACGTTCCGAGCCTGCGCGCGGCTCTAGACGGGGTAGATGCCATTTATCTCAATCTTGCAACTGAAACGGCGGATCCGAATCTTCCCTTTTATGAAGAGCGCGAGGGTGTGCAAAACCTGATGACGGCCAGACAGGGGCTGGACATCCGGTATATTGCCAAGATCGGTGCTCTTGGTGCCTATCCACCGGCGCTCACAAACATCAAACAGAATGTCGTGCCCAATATTATCCGTATGGAAGGGCACAAGATCATTGCGGACACCGGTATTCGACATACCTTCTTCGCGCCGACCCATTTCATGGAGTTGCTGCCTTTCATGATCAGCGGACGTGCGATTCAGTGGATTGGGAATACGCGCGTCAAAATCTGGTGGATCAGTGCCGCGGATTACGCACGATGGGTGGTCGAGGCGTTTCAGAATCCTCAGGCAATGCCAGAACATTGTCCGGTACAGGGACCGGAAGTGATCTCCGTCAGACAGGCGCTGAAGCGTTTTGTAAAAAACTACGACCCCTCTCTCAAAATTCGCGTGGCGCCGCTCTGGGTCATGCGGATGATCGGCCTTTTCAATCCGAAAATGAAATTCGTGGCGCATCTGTTCGCCTATTTCGGAGATCACGAAGATCCGTTTTACGCAGGGGAGACCTGGGAAAAACTGGGGAGGCCGACGACGACGCTTGAGATGTTCGCGCGGGAGCTTCGGCAAAGTCGGAATTTGCAGGAGAGCGTCGAATGAGCGGCAGCGAAATAACGGGAAACAGAGAAAAAGTAATGAGCACACATAAATGCTTGGAAGAGGGGCGAACAGGGCTGGTCGTCCCGATTGTGGATTTCAATCGGTGTGAGGGAAAAGATGCCTGTGTCGCCGTGTGCCCTTACAATGTTTTTGAGGTCCGAAAGATCGACCGTTCTGACTATCGTGAGCTCTCCTTTGTCGGAAAGATCAAAAGCCGCGTTCATGGGGGAATGGTCGCGTATACGCCTCATGCCGATCAGTGCCGTGCCTGCGGTTTATGTGTAAAGGCCTGTCCCGAGCGTGCCATCAAACTCGTGAAAGTCTGATGCGAAGAGAAAATCGGCTGAGCCGCGGTGCCGTGTTCGTCAGGCATAGTCAGCATGATGCATGCTCGTAGCGTGGAGTGACTTTATCCCCGTAAACAGTGTCTGGTTACGGGTAGACTTTCAAGGTCAATGAATGTCTTAAAAGTAGGCGACTGCCGACTTTCTGTTCTGGTTCGCTTGAGCAGACAGGCGAATTAGGGGGGGATGCAGAAGGTCTGCTCTTAGGCAAGGAGAGCGGGTAAGCTGCCCACTCGTGCGTGCCTTAACTGCGATCCTTAGAGTGTTTTCTGCACTGATTGAATCGTAAGGATTTCCTAAAGTGAGGTGATTTGATTCGAGATGATAGCCGGAATGGAGGTCGGCCAGGGATGTCATCACGAAACCTGTCTCTGGATCTCCGCGAACGTGTTGTTGCAGCTGTTTCGAGTTGTCTGTCACGCCGTCAGGCGGCCGAACGGTTCAGCGTCAGTCCGGCGAGTACCGTCCGCTGGTGCGCCCTTGCCGCTACGACCGGTAGAACTGCCGCCAAGCTGAGGCGGGCCGTCCGGGCCAGGGGCATTTCCCCAATAACGACGCGGCCCTCAAGCTTCTCTTCCTGACCTTGAACCGCGCCGAGAAAGAATGGATCATGCCGCCGAGGGAATGGTCCATGGCAAAGCCCCAGTGCGCCATTCTCTTCGGTGACCGCTTCGCGCGTGCCACCGCCTGTTCAACAATGTGAATAACGCATCGCACACGAAATTCCTGGCAGCCCCCAGAGCACGATCACCCCGACATCCTGACGAGACCACAGGAGTGGTTCGATACCAAGCTCGATCTTGATCCGGCGCAGTTCGCCTTCATCAATGAGACCTGGGCCGCCACCATTATGCCGCGCCGCTACGGACGGTGTCTGCGTGACCTCGCACTGACGGACGCATATATTACGGACCGACGACAACGAAAAAAGATCGAGATGCTGTTTGCCCATCACAGGCAGATCCTAAAGCTGAACTGCCTGTGTTTTGCGGCCCGAAGGGGCGTCCGTGATTAATTTTTTAACGCAATTGCCTTCAATTTGGACATAGAACTAGCAAATTGAAGACCGGTCAGCTTTGAAAAATAAAATATCATACTTTCATAAATGATTTTCATAATACTTTGAACTCTTCAGGCGTGACATCATATACATTTTTAAAAATATCCTGAGCCCATTCGTATGAAGTATTGGTATCTGTTTCTACAAATTTATCAAAAAACATATCAAAATTTCCTTCTTTCATTACCATTTGCACGGTTAAATCTCGCAAAACAAGAAAATTATAAAATTCCCCAAGGGTTTTAACAAGGTTTTCATTTTTTATATTAGGAAAATTACGCACAAAAACGCCAGGCTTATCAGATCTTTTTGTGAACAATGTTTGTTGACTAAGCCAAATATCCATTCCATTTTCAGGTAATTTCGAAGAGGCTAGCTTATAACCTATCCAGCAGAAAAAATCCGGATTTTTATATTTATTGCTATAGAATTCCACAAATTTATACAAAATCAGTCTGACTGGCATGTTCTCAGCAGAGAATGATAAAATTCTTCCCTCTTCCATTATTTCATTAATTTCTTTACTCATTTCAGGCCACATTGATACTTCTCTAAAAATTTCAGTTGGTGATTTTATCCCTGCTTTTTCACAAATAAATTCTGATATTTCACAATATTCACCCTTACTTAGATCGTTTAGTTTATTAATTATATTTTTATTATTTCTAATAACTTTACATAATTTAGAAAATCTAGTTCCTGGATCTACACTTGGAATAAACTCTTCAAAATTTTCTATTGCACCAGGAAAGCACGAAGTTGGATTTATTGATAGATCGCAGATAAGCAAGAAAATTCCTACTTCTTTTGATATCGTTTTTTCAGGAAAAGCTAACCCAGTATAATATAAGAATTTATCAAAAGCTACCCTATATACTCCATGCAGATACCCTTGTTCTTCAAAGTGAACTAAACTTTCATCCCCAAGAGCTAAACTTAAGTATTGTATTTGATTAAATATCGCTTGTCCTTCGAATATTTCATAGAGCCCGATGGAGGATATTGCGTCAGAACTGGGTGCAACACCCGAAAACTCGGGATAATTTTTGGCTTTCAATATCCTCATCTGTTTCGTTATAGAATCCGGATCTGTTATTACGCCACCATTACTACTAATAGATAAAATATTACATGAAATGGCATATAAAATAGAAAAGCAATGGCCCCGACCAAGGAAGTAATAATCTTTATAGAATTCACTCAATTTAGAAGGTTTTAATATTAAATTGATTGCAAAGTTTATGTCTAAGTAATCATTTATCAACACGTTAAAACTATCAATACAATTAAATTTCTCTCCGCAATGTTTCTTATAAAACTTTATGAGGGGTTTTACATTCCCTATTTCCGAAATTATTTTTTTGATTTCACTTTTACATTCATAGACAAGAGAAAAACTCGAAAGACTTTGTAGAAAACCAGATGATGATCCTATATGTTGCCACCAGTGTATTGTTTCATGAAGATACGTCGAAAAACTTACTATGTTCCCAATATTTTTTTCTATAAACTCGGCCTGGACACTGTCATCTTTATTAAGATTTTCAATATTTTTCATTATATCTTCTGATAAATCCATATAAAAATCATGGGGAGAATATAAGCCTCTAACACCATTTGTTGCCGTATTCTGCTCAAGTTTATATGGAATAATATTTTCGTTTTTTTCATTTTCGCACATTGCTTAATTTCCTTGTCGTAAATGCATAATGAAATCTATCGTAGATTATCGATATTCTATTTTCATCTCATTGCGACAGTTAAGCGACCTTTCGTGATGCGTCAATCCGGTTATCACAATGATCTCTTCCTGGGTATTTAGTCCCAAAACTAGTCGATTAAAGCGAGCCTAACGTACCTCGGCTTTGAGGCGGAAGGAGACTATACTCAAGCCTCCCATTCATACTGAAACAGACTCTCCAGAAGCCTCCTTCATTTTAAGCGTTAAGAATTTGTTCTTTTTTCGTTCTTTGCATGGAAATAGATTACCTTAGTCTCCATGGGGTTCTGGTCAGGAGCCAGCAGTGTTGAATGGCTACCCAAGGTAGCATTCAACAGCTGGCAAGGGGGAGAAATCTCCCCCGTTGACCCCCTCTTAAGCAAGGAGAAACCAGTCATGCCGATACCTCGAACATCCCGCCTCTCCGTCAGAGCATCGCCAGACGAGCTGATGCGCTGGAACCATATCGCTCGCGCTCAGAGCCATGCCACAACGGCCAACTGGATACGTTCTCTGCTCACCAGTGCAGAACTGTCTGGTCATGATGGCCGACCTGTTCCCGAGGAACTGCGTGGCATACGCCACCAGCTTTCCCGAGTTGGCAACAACCTCAATCAATTAGCCCGTTCTGCAAATTGCGAGGATGCCGTCCGGTGCGGATGTGTGCTCGATGATCTTGACATGCTGATCTGTCAGCTTGACCGGATACTGTCCCGAGCACACAAGATGCCTTCCATTCGGCCAGCCCTTCACAGGTGCAACGAGCCTCATACGACGCGTCATTGAAAGTCCTGTGAGAGCATGATCCATGATCGTCAAGGAAAGCCGGATCACAACAAAGAGCGGAGCGGGTGCCATTGCACGCCATGTTCTGCATGGTGCGAAAAATGAAGCCATCAGAGTTCTGGCCGGGTCTGAATGGCTCCTGCATGACCATATGCGCGAAGCGCACCGCGAAGGACTGAAATACGGTCTCCGTCATATCGCCTTCAATCCAGATGACGCGATGACCGATGAACAGCTTTCAGCCTTTGCCCGTCGTCTGTGTGACGAACTCCATGCAGACCCCGAACACCTCACTCTTGTGGTTCACCAGAAGGACGGAAGCACACATGGCCATCTGATCCTGCCAGAGTGGCAACAGAATCATGTTCTGGAAAGCCGGTTCACATGGATGCGCATGGAAAAAGTCGCGCGCCTTGAAGAAATCCGGCTGGGGCACAAACTTGTGGTTGGTCGACATGACAAGGCGATTGCCAAAGCCTTGCGTAAAGAAGGTCGTCACAATGCCGCGGAACAGGTCGATGCTCTCATTCCTGTTGCTGATGATGCAAAACCCCGCGCTGCCTATACATCAGAGGCGCGACGCATTACCGAACGCCAAGGGTTTGATCTTCCCGCCCTGAAAAAGCTGGTCACGTCCCTCTGGTCGCAATCAGACGGATTAAAGGCTTTCCGGGCCGCCTTGAAAGACCACTCTCTGACGCTGCGTGAAGGCGACCGTAAAGAGACGCGACCGGGTGCTCATATTATTGAAACCAGTGATGGCCTTCTTGTGGGAAGCTTTACCCGTCTTGCAAAAGTCAAAGCAGCAGATTTTCGAAACCTGCTTTCAGAAGAACGGAGCCAAACCGAAGATGAACGAGAACTCAACATCCAGAGTACACGCCTGTCAATCCGCCGGACGACCGTAGATTTTTATAACAAATACCCTATTCCCAAACCGTCTGACACTCAGCCTGTGCCCAGAAAAGCTCCGGTTTTAAAACGCCCGAAAATCCCTGCATGCCGAAAAGAACTATGGCTCAAACGAATAGCTGACGTTGACACTCTCACGACAGAACCACTCCGCTCCACCTCTTCCGTGCACATCATAAGTGCAAAGGAAGCCCGTTTTCGGAAAGAGATCAGGCAAGCCATCGCACAACAACGCGCTATTCTTGCCCAGCAGGCACCCGAAGCGACCTGGAAACCTCTTGATCGAGACAAGATGATAGCGACATGGCGCAAGCAGCTTACCCCTTACCAGAAACAGCTCAGAAAAAGCTTTGACCATTATAGCGTCGCAAAACGAGACTGGCAGGACGCTGAAAAAAGTCGCTGGCAGCGTCTCACTGTGAAAGCCACAAGACTTGAAAGAAGAGCGGATCAGCTCTTTTTCGAATTTCTGGAGGTTCTCCGTTTTGTCGTGCAAGCCTTGCTGCATATCGTGGGGCTGCGTGCAGAGCCGCCCAATCCGATCCGCTCCATCCTGAGTGAAAAGAACAAACCGGCTCTGGAACACTTCAGGAAAACCTATGATACCGAATTTTCAGCCATGGCCGACATAAAGGAGCTGGACCCATGGCTTAACCAGCGTTTTGACCGTATCGTGCAAGCGCGCCAAAAGCGCATTATGGATTGGAACAGAGCGCACAGAGACAAGAAAGATGCTGCTCAGCGTGAGATCAAACGGCTTTCTGATTTGCTCACAACGAAAAATCATAAAGTGAAACATCAGGTGCTTATCAGCCCGTATCGTTCCCGCAGTCCTACATTGTTTCCCGCACCGAACCCGCACACCCGACACCCACCCCCTGGCACACCTTCACCGTTTTGAAGACTTTGGAAAGTCTCTTGACGAGAACTCACTTCTTCTCCAAAGTGTTTCTCGTAAGTCGTTACCAAGAAGGACGTCTTTTAGCGTTTTCCTTGATGAAATCATGAAGGTTTCGAACGCAACTCACCCCGTTCTCCGGGTTCGAGTCCCGCAGTTCGCACCACAGACACCTGAAATAGCACGATTTTTCGGCTGAATGAGGGGCAAAGGCTGTCTTTGCTCCATCGTCCTTCCCCACTGAGGGAAGATTTTATGCTCCGCGTCCGAGGCACTACCTACCACTTTCGTCGTATCGTTCCCCCTATCCTGCGAGCAGCCCTAAACCGGCGGGAAATCTGGGTTTCTTTAAAAACCGGCTACCAGAACGAAGCCCGCAAACGCGCTTCTCTGCTTCATGCCAGAACAACAGAACTCTTCTCTCAGGCCCATCTGGCTCTCTCTGAACCAGACACTTTAAACAGGCTTGAAGGACTGCGGGTTTCACTGCGGGATTTGCAGAGCGTCGGCCTACCTTCATCTGCTCAGGAAACGGGGTCCGTGCCGGTGTCAGCACCGATGCCAAAACCTCGGACAGTGAAGAAAACGGTCAAGCCTCCCAAAACTCAACCCTTGATGCTGTCAGGTGCCCTGAAACGCTTTGTCTTGGACAGCCCCCATGCCAGTGCTGACACCAAGAAAGCGACCCAGCGGGCAGTGGACCTGTTCCTGCAAGCGTTTGGCGATGCCCCTGTATCCATCATAGGGGGCGAGAAGGCCGGGGCGTTCCGTGACCTCCTGTTTTCCCTTCCGGCCTCACTGGGGAAGCGCAAGAGCAGCCTCACCCTTGAAGAAGAGGCACAACGGGCCAGAGAGGAAGGTCTACCAACCTTGAGTGGCAAGAGCGTTAAAAACCATATGATGCGTCTCTCGGCCCTGTGGAACCAGTTACACCAAAGGGAGTTGGTCACACGGAACCCATGGACGGGCTGGAATTTCGAGAATGGGCAAAAGACCATACGCAGAAGCTGGACAGCCAGAGAACTAGCTTTGCTGGCCTCTGCATCATGGCATAGTACTTCTATACCGGAGCAAACTTTCCGGCTGGTCACTCTTATTGCTGCTTATTCCGGCATGAGGCTTGGGGAAATCTGTACCCTGAGAAAAGAAGACCTCCAGACCGTTGACGGTATCCCTTGCTTCCTCATTCAGCCACACGCCGAAACCGGCTGGTCACCGAAGACTGATGCTGGCACCCGCATGGTGCCTGTCCATCCAAAACTGATTGAAGCGGGAGTTCTGGCACTCAAGGATGCCACGAATGGCCCTTATCTCATTGCCGGTCTGGAAACCTCGAAACAGGGTACAAGGGGCGCAGCATTGGGACGGGCTTTCTCATTGCTCAAGACCCGCATTGGTCTGCCAGCAGAAATCACGTTTCACTCGTTCCGGCACACAGTCTCGACGCAACTCAGAAACGCGAATGCAAATATCCGAGAGGTGTGGATTGACCGCCTGCTTGGGCATGAAGCCACCCATAAGAGCCAAGGGATGACTACCTATCTGACCGGCATTTCAACAGCCAATCTGCAACAAACCATAGAGGCAATAAGCTACCCGGAAACAGCCTTTGCAAACGTCACGATTTAAAAGGGAGCCAGCAGTGCTCAATGGCTACCCAAAGGGTCCCATCAAGCAACTGGCAAGGGGGAGAAACCTCCCCCGTTGACCCCCTTATCCATTTTAAAACCCGTTTTTAAAGGGCATAAAAACATGGAATCGACAGAAATCACCAATGCCGATCCAGAAAATATTTGTCCATATGTGAATAATAACACTGATTTTTGAAACAAAAATTTATTCCAAAATTTCCATTATTATTTATGTTATTTGTTAAACCTCAGGCAGTGAAGGAAAAAAAACATTAATTTTTTCCTTCAGTTCCTTACAAAATTCCTCATATTTCTTTTCATCAAGAAACTCGTCAATAAATTTGATAATCGCATCCGCCCTTGAAACAATTGCCCCTCTCCTAATGGTCGCCTTTTCCAGCGCATGTAACCATTTGTCATCAGAAACATCTGCCCTTTCGTCGTCAATAGATAAAGGTTCTTCTGGTAAGCTTGGAAAACGCTCCTTATTGGCATATATTTTATTGATATCAAGAAGAGCTATAAAATTCGGCTTCAAAAACATAACAGGGACATTTTCTAACCCGTCCAATCGTGAAGCTGCTCTCTTTGCATGAGCGTCATTATCAAGAACAAACACTGCATGCTTTTTACTTTGTTGCAAAAGGTCTATAAGTTTTTGCGATTGGTACAATCCGCCCAAAGCAATGGCATTTACTTTTCCAACCTCGATATTCTCTGAAAGTTTTTGCTTCTCAACAAAATAATCAATGAAAATCTCGTCTATTTTTCCTTCGACAAAAAGTGTAATCTCCATTTCTTTACGAATTACCGATAAATTAGTACTATCTTTTTTCTCAAAATCCGCCGATCGTTCTTTTTTGACACTTTTAATTACTTTGGCGGAACCCGGAATATTTGCTGCCCTCGGAAATAACGGAAGCCAATTTTTACTGTTACTCCATATTATAGGCAAGGTCGTATTAGGGGTATTGTGATCAAAAACCAGTAATCCTCCCACATTTGCAAAACCCAACTCAGAATTTCCGACAGATCTACAGTAACGCTTTATAGTCTCAAGACTATCTTCTCGATCAGACATCGGCATTCCATGATAAAATACAGCATCCAAATCTGCAACAGTATCCCTAATACCGTACTCTAATGCTGTTATTACAGAAGATCCGGTTTTTTCTTCTACATGATTTATTCCAGACTCATAACCAGCAACCGTAAGAACAAATATATTTCTTACACGCTCAGATGAATAAACCTCCTCTGCCATCTTGCTAACTTCAGAGGTAATAGTTCTTCCTGTTCCAATTACATCATCAACTAAAACAATATTTTCTATCTTTGATAGATCCAGTTGATCTTCTTCATCACCTGAAATAAAGCTACTTTCTGGAATTTCAGAGGTCACCCTGTAATGATAGGCGATTAATGCTCCACTTTTTGCCGATTTGCCAACAGCAGCAAAAAGTGTATTATTCCCCTTCATGGGAGAGCCTTTATTTGAAATACTTCTGACAAGTTTTGTATGAGCAACCTCCAGAGCAGCCCTAATTTGGCTCGATCCAAGAACATCGAGATGCTCTATAATTTGAACAGCCAATGGATAATCTTCTTTATCAAACTGAAGTACCCATTTCAATGCATGGTCCAAAGAAATTTGTACTGGCCATTTTTTTATAGCTATTTCTATACGTGAAACGAGCATTCGAAGATTGGATGGCAAAGAATGTATCAATTTATTTTCTCATATTATGATGAAGAGCATTCCACAAACCATTAATAAATACGAAAAATCCGTCTTGTATATTAAAAAAATCAACATTGAAAAATCTAATAAACCGCATGGCACCAAAGTAGCGTCACCAGTCTGCTCCTGCATGACTGAGCATACTAACAAGTTTTTCATTCAGGCTTTTACAAAGCAGACAATCTCCCCCGAAGGGGACGGATTTCAAAAAGAACAAGGGGGTCAACGGGGGAAGCATTCCCCCTTGCCTGCTGCTTAATGGGTAGCCATTGAGCACTGCTGGCTCCCTTTAAAAGTAACCTATTGAGAAACCCGATATCCGACAGGTTTCTGAGCCTGCCCAAAGAAACCACTCACCTCAAGATTGCCTTCATGGACACGTGCCTGCGCCAAATCGAACGTGCTCTGCATCCGCATCAGCGTCTCAGCACTAATCCCAAAAGCTTTCTCAAAACGGATAGCCATATCTGCTGATAAGCGTGCCCGGCCATTCAGTAACGCACTGATAGACTGACGAGAGACACCAAAATGCTCGTCGACAGCATTCACACGGATGTTATGAGGTTCCAATAGTTCTGTTTTTATCCAGTCCCCTACATGAACCGCCAGAGAGGAGTGCATTTTAAGAGCCATGATAATCCTCCAATGTCATATCCAGAAGAGCACCTGTTTCACTCACTCTGAATGTCAGACGTCAATTTTTCGTAACGGTCATTGACCATGTTCCTGCCCGGCCGCCTGTTAACGGATGCAATCCATAGTTTGGAGGCACAGACAGTTCTTCCAGAGACCCGGCAGCATCAATAAAGGCCAGTATTTTGCACAAACGACTGATGTCACCGACCAGCCCTTTCGCATTCCCTGTTTCAAAGAAACGCCGGAGCCCTTTATGAGCGATACTGTCTATCTCCATGTGCGTAATGTATGACTTTACAAAAACCGCGTTAAGCGGTGCTTTACGTTCGAAAATATCTATAGTCTGCCGTTCACTCCCTTGACTGCCCCACGGGTTTGCCCGCAGAGTGAACCCGCAGTCACCATGTGAAGGATGATTTCATCTGAAATTATCGTTCTGTTTCAATAGGTTGCCTGACCAGTTGCGTCCATAGCGAGCGGGTTCGAGTCCCGCAGTTCGCACCACTAACCTGTTGAAATATAACAGTAAAATGAGAATTTGGCGGGTCTGCGGGATTCTCCCGTTTGTCTTCCCATAATGGGAATTCGTCATGCTTCGCCTCATCGGCTCACACTACCATTTCCGCCGTGCCATCCCCCAGGACCTCAAAGCCCTTCTGGGCCGGTCTGAAATCTCCCTCTCCCTACGCACCGATAAAAAGTTGATCGCCCGCGAAAGAGCTGCTGATCTGTATGCGCGTACAGGTGACTTCTTTCACAGGGCCCGAACTTTGGACGAACAGGCATCCCCTACTCTTCTGCAAGAGCTTCTGGCCTTGCAAACCCAGATGATCCGGGATCAGGAAACGACTCTTTCCCTCGCAGAAGAGTGCCACGCACTGGAGCAGAAGGCTGAGAAAGCCCGCCATGCGATGGAGATGCTGGAACAGGTTCAGAAAGAGAGCGCCTTTCTCCAGCAGAGCAAGGATCACTTGGCTGCCATACAGACGCGACTGGAATCTCTCAGCCAGCGCCTCAAAACAGGCTCAGCCGTAAGCGCCAAAGAAAAAGAAATGCTTCGGGGGGAGGCAAACCGACTGGCGGCGATGATTGTGGATATTCGCAACAATCAGACACTGGCCCAGCACGCCGGAAACCTTCCGGCATCGTCTCTTGAGCCATTGGAAGATGTGGGGGCAGAAGAAAAGCCTGCTCCTGTTAAATCTTCCTCGCCTCGCCTGTCGGTGATGGCCGAAAAATTCATCTATTCAGACACCACCAAAAGCCCCGACACGCTCAAAGCTACTCGTAAGACCATTGACCTGTTCATTGAGGCCTTCGGCGATAAGCCTATTCGG
>NZ_LHZV01000033.1 GCF_001581005.1 Acetobacter orleanensis | reverse complement strand
GTTTTTGCCATTCTGCCAGAGAATTGAGTTGCCGCTCGGTTTCAGGTTGCCGGTGACTTCGCTACCATTTGGTTGGTAATCGACGTCGGCATTCCAGTTAATTTCGCCCATAGTGTCCCCCCTTATTTTAAGGAGGTCCGTACTCGCCCGCGCCGTAATGGGTCTGGCGCGTACGGACCAGTGTTTTTAGTGGTTGTTCTGCTGACCGGCTGTGCCGGCGCCAACCTGGTTGATCCAGTTGATGAGAACCGGTTCACCATCCTGCAGGCCTACAGCAGCGCCCATAACCGTTCCGGCGATTGCGCCCTGAATGGTCGGAATAAAGAGGCCAACCAGCTGGCCAATGGCGCCAATGCCGAAGATGCCGCCGCCGTCACCACCATGGATGCCGCCGATCATCATGCCTTCAGACGCACCGGCAACGCAGCCGACCACAGCGCCAGCAAGGGCATCGCCAAAGCTTTTAGCGGTACCACCAGAGACTTCTGTCGTTTCAGCAAAAGTAAGTTCACGCATGCACTTAGCTCCTTATTTGTTTTGAGTGCATGAGAGTCGTCACATAATTCCAAACCACTTGGGAAGAGATGGATTTTGGATTACCTTATTATTAACGATCATCCACAATGATTAACGATGGATAAATGATTTTTGTGGGGAAGGGGCGAATCTCGCGGGGCATAAAGCCGTCTTGGCGGAGGATTCGAGGGGGAGATAATCCGGTTTTAAAAATACAAAAGGCGCGACTTGCATCGCGCCTTGGGCAGAACGTTTCGTGTCCCTGTAGCGGGGTTTATTTAGTGCATAACCCGTGTGTTGATGGTGTGCGCCAGAGCCTGCTCATCCGCAAAATCAGGCCATTCATTTTGTGTCAGAGCGGTAAGGGATGGGGTGGGCAGTTTTAGCCGTGCCGCATAAATCCATAGGTAAGACAAGGCCCGGTGGACGTAATCCCGTGTTTCCGTGTTGGGGATCAACTCCATGAAGAGCAGTGGATCATCTGACGAGGAGGCCGCTTTTTCCCACCGCGCGAGTGCCGTGGGGCCTGCATTATAGCTGGCCAGCAGGCGGATCATATCGCCACCGCGTAGGGGCGTATGCGCGGTGTGGCGCGTAAGGTCAGCCAGATACTGCACATAACGCTGCCCGATTTCCAGATTCAGGCTGGGGTCATGCAGGGCGCTGGCGGCGTTTTCAAACCGATGGTTCAGCGCATTTGGCGGACTGGTGACAAAGTCCGCAGTCAGGGGGCGGATCTGCATCAGCCCATGTGCTCCGGCGCCGGAGACAGCCTGCGGGTCAAAATTAGATTCCAGCCGGGTCAGCGCGTAGACCAGCGCAGGGTCCATGGTAAAACCGTGGCGTGGCTTGAGCAGCGGGAGTGGGAGGTTTTCATGCTCGTGCCCCTGCGCGGCTGCGTGGGCTTTGAGAGAGTCGACCATTTCCGCGGATAGGTCATGCAGGCCAGCGGCATCTGCGACAAGCTGGAAGGATCGGGCCAACGTGACATCATGCAGGTCCGGCCATGCCCGGCGGATGGCATTTTCGGCCCGTTCCTGCTCTCCAACCTGCAGGAGCGCAAAGACACGTCGCCCCACTTCCGTCCCCCCGACGGCCTCAATATCAATTTCTGTCAGCACCTGTGTGGAGGGCGTGCTACTTGTGGCTTCAAGTGGAGAAAAGGCAGCCTTGCGCAGATGGTCCCGGTCATGCGGGCCTGCGGCAGGATGCAGGACACGGGCAGCCAGAAGCCCGTAGAATGTTGTCGGGTAAGCCGCCGCATGCTGGAGCCATGTGTGGCGGGCAGAGGCCTGCCCCTGCTTTTCATGCGTACGGGCCGCCCAGAAGGCGCAGGCCGCCCGCATTTCAGGCAGAGCGGTGGCGGCGTGGGATGCTTTTTCAAAGAAAGATGCAGCCTGCGCGTAGTCGCCCTGCTGCCATAGGGCCAGTCCGGCAATGTATCCTGCCAGCGCATTTTTGTTTTTAGAAACAAGGACAGCGGTGCGGCTGATATCCAGCGCGACATCCGTTTCCCCCGCATTAAGCATGGCCTGAGCCGTTTCTGCCTGAAGCTGGGCGGCATAAGCCGGTGTCATGCCCGGTGTGGCGGTAATAAGATGCAGGGCGCTGTGCACCCCCTTAAGCCCCCAGCCCGTGCGTTCCCGTAGGGTGCGGTCCAGCAGCGGGTTGCGGGTAAAACTCTGTGTCAGCGGGTCCGAAGGGATGCTGGTGTGGTCCGGTGCCAGATGGGGGGAGGCCGGGACCGGCGGCAGCGGGCCGCCATGCTGGGGGAGTGCGGCCAGACGCGCCCAGATGGCGGCGGCGTCAGCATGGGAAGGGTAGGTTTTTAGCCAACCCCGTAGTTCTGTCGCACCCGGATGGTAGGACGGGTTCAGGTAGCGGTCCGCCTCAATATCACCGAGCAAAGTCGCATCGGTCAGCCGGGTTGTGCTGGTAATGGCCTCGGCAAAGGCACCTTGCCGCTGGAGGCGGAAGATGGATTTAATCTGCGTGCTGATTTCCGGTGGGAGTGGCTTTGGCAGAGGAATGTCATCCCCTTCCGGAAACGCCTGTCGTGGCATGACCATCGCAAGCTCTTCGCTGTGCGTGTCCTGCCCCGCATCGGGGAGCTTGGCATAGGCTCTCGTCGCTACGACGGAAGCACCGGCCAAAGGGCGGCTCCGGCCATGAAGGCCTTAGCCACGATTTGATGAGGGATCTGTCCTATCGCTCGCATGGCTGGCGGGGTCTATGTGGTTCTGCGTCAAAAAGCAAGTTTACTCTCTGTAAGCACTCAGTGAGGGTGCTTTAGGAAACCAAAAAATGCTCCTGTTAATTGGTCGTCGGTCCAGCGGGAACTACTTGGCGTTACACAGGAAATTCTCGCCTGAATAGAGTCGTTTTTATTGGGGGAGCCTTCGGTTGTTCCTCTGGGTGGCCTATGGATTCAGGGCGCCTGTTGTAGCGTCTGTGCAACAAGCATCAGGTCCTGCCATATTTCTTTGCGTGCTGTGGCGCTGGCCCGCAACTGGAGGGGGTGACGCATAACAAGGGCAGGCAGTGGCGCGGCCAGACCGGCGATAGCGCTCTCCCCCCAGTTCCTGCGTGGCAGCGGTGTCTGCGCATCCAGCAACATCCGGGCCGAAAGCCGCCCGCACAGCAGCAGACGTTGCGGGGTAAACAGGGTAATGGCGCGTTCCAAAAACGGACGGCACTGTTTCAGTTCAGCCTCTGTCGGCGCGCGGCCGCCGGGGGGGCGCCAAGGTAGGGCGGTCGCCAAGAGCAGGGTCTGGCGGTTCAGCCCCAGTGGGGTGAGCATACGGGCCAGTAGATCCCCACACAGGCCGGAGAACACTTCTCCGCTGCGGTCTTCATCCGCGTCCGGTGCGTCGCCAATAATCATCAGCGGTGCCTGAACAGGGCCGGTTGGGAAGAGGGTATGCATGGCTGTTGTGCGCAGCGCACATGCGGAGAAGCCGTCCATAGCTGCACGCAAAGCTTCGGGCGTATTGGCGCCCGCGGCCAGTGCTCGCGCCTGCTCCAGCGTGTGCGCCAGCAGGGCCGGGCCACTTTGTGGGGCCGCAGGTACCGCACGCGGAGGCTCTCCTGAGGGCGCGGCGCGGGGTACATTCTGGCCGGCTGGGGGCCGAGTAGGCGGCATCGTTGAGCTGTTAGGACCCGTCAGGCGACCATCTGTCGCGCGGCGCAACGCTGGTTCTTCCGCCGGGAAGTGCATTTTGCCCAAGCGCGCCAGACGCTGGTCAACCGGGGAGTCACCCACCGCGGTCTCCACGCCCCATTCGCCATACAGGCGTAGAAGAGACAGAGCGGTTTCCATCAGATAAAGTGCCGGAAAACTGAGGGGCCGGTTTGGCGGTTGGCTGCGGGCAGGGTAGAGAAGTATCCGCCGTTCATGTCATGTCTCCCCAGTCTTGACGGAACGGGGCGTATCCAATGGCCTGTTAGGGCCTCTGCCGCTCCGGGATAGGGTCATTATGCTGTTTTGTCGTCTTCTGCCTACGGTTTTCCTGCTACTATCGGCTTCGGTTCTGACCCCCTGCGCCTCTGCCGCCATGCCCGAAGGGGCAGAAACCAGCCAGACACCCTCCGCTGATCACGCATCGGACCAGCCTCCCGGCACACAAGTGGAGGCCGCAAAAGCTGCTGGCCATGTCGATTCGGGTGCGTTTCTCACGGCTGTTGTCGCCACGCATAAAGGGGATGATCTGGACGCAGCCCGTGCGTTTCGTGCCGCCGCCGCAGCAGACCCTACGAATCAGGACCTTCTGAAGCAGGCTTTTATTCGCAGCGTGCTGGCAGGAGACCCAGAAGCCGTGCCACTGGCGCGCCTGACGGCGAAGCGGCCAGCGGGGCAGAGCATCATCTCCTCTCTGGTGCTGGGGAATGACGCCGTAACCCGAGGCAACTGGACTGAAGCCTCCCGTTATTACCAGCAGGCCGGGGCCGACCCGATGGCGCATCTTATCATGCCCCTGCTTCAGGCTTGGTGCGAGCAAGCGGAGAACCATGCGGATGAGGCCATAGCCTCTCTCACCCATATTCAAGGCTCCGTCTTGGTGCCGTTCTATACGCTGCATGCGGCGTTGATTGCCCAGACCGCCGGACAGACCGCCCGGGCGGGAGACCTGTTTGCGCAGGCCGCTAAAATGATGCCGGGGTATGACCTGCTGCTCACACGCTCTCAGGCGGCATGGTTCTGGTCCTCTGGCCAGCAGGATAAGGCCCGGCTGCTCATACGCAACATGATTCAGGCGGACCCGGTGCTGGCGCTGGCCGGTGCGCAGTTACAGGCTACCATCAGCCATGCACCTGTTACGTCCGCTCAGGCCGGTATTGCCCGCGCTTATGTGCTGACAGCGTTTCTCCTCCGCCAGCAGGGCCATCAGCAAGGCCAACAGCAAGGACAGAGCGGGCATCCCGGCCCGTCTGATCATCAGTTTGATGAAGCCTCCCGCCTGATGCTCGGCTTTGCGCTCGGGCTGGACCCGCATCTGGCGGAAGCCCGGCTCATGCTGGCGGAAATTCAGGATGCCGAAGGGCACCAGACCGCCGCGCGGGAAACATTGCTGCGCATCCCGCAGACAGACCCGCTCTACCCCGTAGCGGCCTTTCGTCTCGCATTGCTGGATGGTTCCACCGAGCATCTGGATGAAGCCCAGAGTATTTTGACTCGTCTTACAAAGGAGACCGCCGGACAAGCGTTGGTCGTACGGGCGTTGGGCAATACCTTATCCGCCCGTAAAGACTGGAAAGGGGCGATTGCTGCCTATAATCAGGCGGTCACGCAGGCAAAAGCCAGCAAAACGCTGGACTGGTCGCTCCTTTTCCTGCGGGCCGTGGCGTATCATGAGGCCGGGGACTGGCCGCATGCCAAAGCAGATTTGCAGGAGGCGCTCAAAATGGCGCCCGATGAGCCGTTGCTGTTGAATTTCCTTGGTTATTCCATGGTGGAGCGCAAAGAAAATCTGGGCGAGGCTCAGGCTCTGCTCCGCAAGGCGGCTGATCTGGACCCGCAGGATGCCGCCATTCGTGACAGTCTGGGGTGGGTGCAGGTAGAACTGGGGGATCTGGCAGGCGGGACCGCGCTGCTGGAACGCGCAGCCGAGCAAACGCCGGAAGACCCGGAGGTGAATTATCATCTGGGTGAAGCCTACTGGCGCGCCGGGCGGAAGAGCGAGGCCGTGGACCAGTGGAATGTTGCACTCGGTCTGCACCCCGAACCCACGGATGAAGCCCTGATTCGTGCCGCACTGGCGCGTGCCGCGACAGCCGACATTACAAGAGCCACACCGCAGCGTGCCCCTCAGGCTGAGAGCGGCCCTGCCCAGAGCCGAGGAAAGCAAACCCCGTGACATCAGCCACCATGGACCCCACCACTAGAATTCTGACAGAAGCCGCCCCGGCCAAGATCAACCTCTACCTGCACGTAACCGGCAAGCGGCCAGACGGCTACCATCTGCTGGACAGTCTGGTGGTGTTTGCCGGTGCGGGGGATCGGCTGCGGTATGAGCCCGGGCCGGAAAGGCTCCATCTGGTTCTGGATGGGCGATTTGGCGCGGCGCTGTGCGATGCCGCTGGCCCGGATAATTTGGTGATGAAGGCCGCCGCCGCGCTGGAATCTGCCTGCGGGCCAGAGGCTCAGGTGCGTGGGGGCAGACTGGTGCTGGAAAAGGAGCTGCCTGTTGCGTCCGGCATTGGCGGTGGCTCAGCCGATGCGGCGGCGGCCCTGCGTTTGCTAAACCGCGTATGGAACGCGCAGGTAGACCGCGGCACACTCCTGCGGCTGGCCGAAAAACTGGGTGCGGATGTGCCGGTCTGTCTGGCCAGCCAGAGCGCGCGCATGGAAGGTATTGGCGAGACTTTGAGTGCCGCGCCTACTCTGCCGGATTGCGGTATGGTGCTGGTTAATTGCGGGCAGGCGGTCTCCACCCCCGATGTGTTCCGCAAGCGGGATGGCGCATTTCTCCCGCGCGCGGCTCTGCCCGTCCGTTGGCCGGATGCAGCGGCCATGGTGGCTGATCTGGTCCGGTTGGATAACAGTCTGGAAGCCCCTGCCTGCATGGTATGCCCGCCGGTCCGAACGGTTTTGTCCGCTATTGAAACGCTGCCCGAGTGTCTGCTGTCCCGCATGAGCGGCTCCGGCGCGACCTGCTTCGGCCTGTTCCCCTCCGTGCAGAGCGCACAGGCTGCCGCCGCGCGCCTTGCGCAGGCAGAGCCGGGCTGGTGGGTCTGGGGCGGCGGGCTGGTCTGATCGGGCTACTCTGATTCTGTCGTATAAAAGAACCGGCGGCACTTTGGTCAGAACTCTGCTAGAGTGCCACCCACAATAAAGGAGGGCCGTATGTCTTCTAAAATTGATCTGACTTTATCTGACGATCAGACAACTGTTCACATGACTCTGCCGGGGCAGGGCGATGAGCCCACGGTTGAAGTGCCGATGTCTCTGGATGAGGTGAGCAGCCTGATTACTGTGCTGGGGCGGCTGCGTCAGACTATGATGACGGACCATGAAATCCCGCCGATTGAAGGCGCAACCTTCACACCAGTTACACGCACGCGCTGGGCTGTGCAGCCGGAAGCGCGGACGGATGGCTCCCTCTTGGCGTTCCAGCACCCGGCCTATGGTCCGGTCGGGCTGGTACTGACCCCGCAGGATGCGGATCGGCTTGGCAAAGCCCTGAGCCTGCACGAGCAATTGCGGCTTGGCCAGAAGGCCAGCCGCGGTAAGCTCAACTAAGCCTCAGTACGCTATAAAGTCTGGAAAGTCAGGCGGGACAATTAGGCTGAAAATTTGATGTGGCATACGCTGTCTCCGCGCATGCCACACTCTTTCTTATCTCAGCGAGGTGTTGCTGTCGGGGCCGGTGCGCTCTCATGTGCTTCAGCAGACTGACGGCGGAATAGGACGGTCGGCTTGTCCTGTGCATCGACCAGCGCCAGCACATCGCCCGTTGGGGCCAGATGCCAGCCGCGCGTGGCCTCCATATTTTTCAGGAAAAGCTGCTCCGTCTTCATCGCCTGCGGCAGACAGGCCATGCGCGTTGTCATCAACGGGCCAAAGGTCAGGGCTGCACCGTCTATTGTTGCCTTGCCGCGTACCCGGTTGCAGCCGCTAAAGCCAGAAACGGTTCCATCTGCCGCAATGTTTAGCAGAGGCGGTTTGCCGCCTTCCGCAACAGGCGCATCCCCTATCCGTTCCGCTTTCCATGTGCCTGCGGGTGTCGCGGTGGCACCGGCTGTTGCGCCAGCAGTCGTAGTGGCAGTGGCAGTGGCACGGCTGAGCACCATCTGGATATTTGCCTTATTGTCTTCTGGCATCGGTGTTTGCGTAGTGGTGACAAACCAAGGGTGGCCGTCCACAAAAATGGTGGCGTCCAGCGCGTAAGTGTGGCCCGCCGTGAGCAGGTCGCGGTTGAATTTCAGTGTAAAGGGAATGGGTACCTGCCGCCGGGTGCGTAAGGATGTTCTGGCAAGCACCTCAGCTTTGGCATCGGCCAGAGAGGTATCCAGCAGGCGCACGTCCAGCACGGAGGGCGGTAGCGCCATGCGCTCCCGATACGTCACGCTCCCTCGCAGGGTTGTTGTTGCAGCCTGAGCGCAAGGAGGGGAGAGCACAGCGGCACTTGCCCCACAAACAGCCGCGACCAGCAGGGAACGACGCAGAAAAAATGCGATCATGCAGGGTCTCCTGTTTTCCGGCCAACCATCTGGCCAGAGCACCCAAAGGTGGAGTTGTCTTTCCCGATACCCCTATTGTCCCACAGTTTATGGCGCCAGCACGTCATAGCACCTGCAAGACTGGGGCGCGAAAGACGCCGCTGTGCGGACTTGCTGCGGCGTCTTCCCTTCCGTGATGAGCGGTGATTAACGGCGGCTGTTGCGGATATGCGCCATTAGGCCTGTCACTCCGGCGGCCAGTGCCGCTCCAAACAGGCCAGCCCTCACGCTGGAGGTCACAAAAAAGGAGAAGGGGCTGTCCACACGCCGGGCTTTTTCATCAAACGCACCGTGGGCGGCAAACGCACCGGGAGCGGAGTGAAACAGGTCATCTGCCGCGGTGCTTTCCGCACAGGTTTTTTGCAACTGGGCTGTGTAGCCATGCTTCGCCATACGGGCTTCCCGGCAGCCCGGCCCCAGAATGCGCCAGATGGCGGCCAGTGTGGTGCTGGGGCCAATGGAGATAGAGCGGCTGGTGGTAAAGGCAGCGCGGCAGATGGCTTCCGCCGCCACTTCCGGCTCATAAACCGGGCCAACCGGCTTCAAACGCTTGCCGGTCAGGTTGCGGGTCCAGCCGTAGCGCGGGGTGTTGATAGCGGGCAGATCCACCATCACAACCCGGATATGGTCCGCATCATGCAGCAGTTCCGGGCGCAGGCTTTCACAAAAGCCACGCAGGGCGGAGCGAGCCCCGTTTTCTGCCGCCTGTAGCGGCAGGCCGCGCAGGGACGGAGCGAGGTCCAGATTGATAATAGCGCCATGCCCACGGCGGCGCATGTGCTTCAGTGCGGCGAGCGTACCGTTGACGCTGCCCAGATAAGTGACTTCCGTCGCTCGCTGAATATCCTTGGCGGACAGAACCGCAACTTGCCCGACCACTGTTGCCCCAGCGCAGTTGGCCCAGACGGTAATCGGGCCGAGTTCTGCTTCAATCTGCACAGCAGCCTGCTCGACAGCATCGGCCTGCGCCACATCCACCGGGATAACCAGCGTGCGGATGGAATGGGCGGCCAGTTCCTGTGCTGCGTCCTTCAGCCGGTCTTCATTCCGGCCCAGCAGGGCGATGTCAAAGCCTGCGCGGCCCAGCGCACGGGCAGCGGCCCGGCCAATGCCTGCTCCGGCACCGGTAATGACAGCGATCTGCGTTGGCATGCGTCTCGTCTCCCTGCATTCAGTCTGTAATGTTTGCGCGTGATGCTTTCTTGCGCCGGAACCGCATGCCCTGCAAGGCAGGCAACAGCGCGGCAGCCGTGCATAGGTCTGGCGTTATAGATACCGCAACGCCAGCACTCCGCCCACCAGAAGGACGGCAAAAACGCCCATGACCAGCGGCAGGCGGCGTTCCAGAAAATCCTCAATCGGCGCGCCAAATTTCCACAGCAGTCCGGCTACCAGAAAAAAGCGGACCCCTCGCGTTACCAGACTGGCGGCGATAAACGGCAACAGGGCAAAATGCGCCATGCCGCTGGCAATGGTGACAAATTTGTAAGGAATAGGTGTCAGCCCCTTGAACAGGATAATCCACACGCCCCAGTGGCGGAATTTTTCCTGCAAGGCGGCCAGCGTCTGCTCGGCATGATAAAAATGCACGATGGGCAGAGCCAGATGCTGGAGGAGTAGGGCCCCGATAACCCAGCCCAGAATCCCCCCCGTTACACTCGCCACCGTGCAGAGTGTGGCGTAAAGCCACGCCTTATCCCGGCGGGCCAGCACCATGGGCACAAGCAGCGTTTCCGGCGGTAGCGGGAAGAAGCTGGCTTCCGCAAAAGTCAGAGCTACCAGCCATAAGGGGGCATTGGGGCTGGCCGCGTGCCGTAACACGCGGGCATAAAGGCGATTAAGCATGAAGAAATAGGCCGGATGCTAAAGGAAAAATCATCCGGCCTTGATGCCACGCGCTTCTGTCTCAGGCCAGAGAATATCGTGCTCTGGCTATCGTCTTGTCCCTCAGCGCAGTCTCATCACCGCACTCCCGCAGCGGTGTGCGGGTCTTTCTGCTGGGCGGGTTACATGCGCTCGCGGCGCAGAACCTCCTCGGCTTTACGGTGAATGGTGTCGTATTCGTCCTGCGTCAGCGTGCCGCGATGCAGCATCTCACTGGCGCGGGCCAAAGCATCCCGTGCATGAGTCGCATCCGGAATAGGGTAACGGCGGCCGGGTAGGGCAAAAGCCTCATCCGGTAGGGCGTTGCGTTCTTCAGTGGTCAGTTTTGACATGGTCTTCACTCCTGTCCGTTTCACGAAAGGCCGGAGATTCCAGTTCGTCCAGTTCCGCCATGGCGGCTTCCGCACTCACGGTCGGGACGTCTGAAACAGGTACGCTTCCCGGCCCCGCCGGAAGAGAGCCGGGGCCGCCAAGTGTACGCGTCACTCTAAACGCGGTCATCACCGCAAGAGAACCAAAAACAATCCCGCCCGCCGCATGGCCCAACTGCACCCCGGCAGGCCCAAACCGGCTGCCAAACCATACAAAGGGAATGGTGCCCAACGTGGCACGACCCCAGTTGAAGGCGGTGGAATAGAGCGGGAAACCCAAATTGTTGAAGGCCGAGTTGGCCACAAACAACATGCCAACAAACAGAAAGGCCCCAATGGTCCAGGAACAGAACAGATGAATAAGCAAGGCGGCATCACCCTGCGCATGGAACCCGGCCACTACGTAATCCTGCAAGGCGGCCAGCACGATCCACGTGGACCCAACACTCAGCATGACCAGTTTAAGCGCGGATTTTAAGGTCTCGCGCACACGGTCATACTGCCCGGCCCCTACATTCTGCCCCATGATGGGGCCAACTGAGCCAGTTAACGCAAACACGAGAGAAAAGAGAACAGGCACCATCCGCTCAATGGAGGCCTGCCCTCCAACCGCTTCCAGCCCGAATGTCGCCATCGCTCCCGTCACATAAGTCCCGGCAACGGGGGTGGCCAGATTGGTCATGATGGCAGGCATGGCAACACGGCCCACATGCCGGGCATCGGCTAGAATACGGGCCGGCACGGGGCGGGCAATCATATCATGCCGGAGGGCACCTCGCAGGCCAACAATAGCCACAGCAAAGCGGGAAAGCACGGTGCTGATGGCCGCCCCGGTTAGCCCTTCATGCAGCCCGAAAATCATGAGCGGGTCCAGCACGGCGGCCACCACAGCCCCCAGCAGCGTGATGTGCATGGACCCCTTGGCGTCTCCCACTACGCGCATGAGGGAGGAGGCACCCATACCAATGCAGATCAGCGGCAGAAAGGGGCTAACAACGTGCAGATAGGCGCTCGCATGCTCAAGTGCCGTACCTCGCGCGCCAAGCAGATGCAGCACCGGGCGCGCGGCCAGTGAGGTCACAAGCCCAAGCAGCAGCGCGATCACCACCGTTACAATCAGCGATGATGAAGCAATATGCCGGGCTTCCTCATACCGGCCTGCGCCAATTTCCCGCGCTGTGGCCGCGCTCAGGCCAATGGTCATGCCGATGGAGACCGCAATCTGGAGCCCAAGCACGGCCCCGGCAAACCCGATGGCGGCCGTAAGCGTCGGGTCATTCAAGTGCCCGATGTAGACCATGTTGAGCATGTCCACCGCAAACACGGCCATCAGGCCAATGGCGCCCGTGCCTGCCATCACAATCACATGTCGCATGATGCTGCCGGTTGTAAAACAGGCCTTTTGTCTGCCGGGCGGGGCTTGCCGGGTCATGGATGCTCCGTGTCTGGTACCGTGCGGGTGCCGTATTCTGCCAATCCGGCCCGATGCCGTGGCAGTATGTCATGCCCGATACGCCGTGCAATGGGGAAAGCAGAATGCCCTGCCTGCCGGGAGCGCACGGCAGGCGCGGAAATGGGTCAGGTGGTAAGGAGCGAGTCTGGGGCGTCTGGCTGGGGCAGAATGGGGTCTGGCGCCGTCTCTTTTCTGTCCAGTTCCTCCAGCGGGTGGCCTAGATAGGCTTCCAGAACCTCACGGGTGGACCCATCCATGCGGATACGCCCATCCTCCAGCCAGATCAGCCGGTTGCACCAGTCGGCCATAATGTCGGCCATATGGCTGGACAGAACCAGAATATCCGCTTTGGAGACAAGGGTTTCCAGCCGCTTGCGGGCGCGCTGGCGGAAGGAGGCATCCCCCGCCATAAACCATTCATCCATCAGTAGAACATCCGGCATGATGGCGGTCGCAAGACCAAAGGAAAGCCGAACGGTCATGCCGGAACTGTAGGTTTGCACCGGCAGGTCCAGAAAGGAGCCAAGCCCGGCAAAGGCTTCCACATCCTCTTCCACCGCCCGGATTTCAGACGGAGAAAGACCGGCGAACATGCCGCGCAGGCGAATATTCTCGCGCCCCGTCAGTTCCATGTTCATGCCGAGTGACGGGTCCAGCAGCGTGCCGATATGCCCATGGACGGTCACGCTGCCGCCCACAGGCTCATAAATGCCCGCCAATGCACGCAGCAGCGTGGTCTTGCCCGCGCCATTACCGCCTACAAGACCCAGCCTGTCACCGGGGTTGAGGGTAAAGCTGACATCCCGCAGCGCCTGCACAACCACACGCTCCCGCTCATCATGCGTAAAACGGCCACTCAGTGAGTTGCGCAGGGTCTTTTTCAGGCTGCGGGCGTTGCCGTGATAAAGCGGGAAAGAAATTTCCAGATCGCGGACGGTAATACCAACCATGCGTTACACCCAATAGGCCAGACGGGCCCGCATGCGGGCAAAAAGGGCGAAGGTGAACACTGTCAGCCCTGCGGACCAAGCCAAGGCGGCAGGCCAGACGGCAGCCTTCACGGTGTCACCCGTAAAGGGCGTTCGCAGAATTTCCATCAGCGGAAAAAATGGGTCCAGCAGCAGCCAGTCCTGCCCGGTTTTCATCAGTTCCGGCGCCCACAGAATGGGGGTGACAAAAAACAGGATTTGCAGGGTGCTGGCGACAATCGGCGGCACATCCCGAAAGCGCGCGCCCAGAATGCCCAACAGCAGCGTGGCCATAAAGCTGTCCACTATCCACAGCCCACAGGCGACTGGTGTGGTCCATGACCAGGTGGGCGCTACGCGGAACCACAGGAAAACGACAATAACGACGGGAATATTATGCGCTACCGTCAACAGGTTGCGCACTGTGGCGCGCAGGACATGCAGACTGTAGGGCATACGGGCCGAATGAATCAGCCCGCTGGCTGAGGTAAAGGTTGTGCATCCATCCTGCAACGTGCTGCCCACAAACCCCCAGAGCACGAGGGAGAGGGTCAGGAAGGGCAGGTATTTATGCACATCCATGTTCATCAAATAGGCGTACAGAACCCCCATGGCGGCGACCATGACGGCGGTTGAGGCCGTCAGCCAGAACGGGCCGAGAATGGAACCACGATAACGGAGCTTGATATCTAGCCAGCCCAGCGTGGCTCCCAGTCGCGCCAGCTTCATACCGGAGAGCACATCCTGCCATGCATGGCGGAGGTAGGACGTACCGCGTTCCGGCAGAAGGGTAAGTGCTGGTTCCGGTGTATTGGCGGCGGGGGTATATCCGGCTGCGGGAGGGGGCTGCATGCTGTCCATGATACTCCATGGCGATAGAGAACAGAGTGTCGGTATGCAAGAGGGCGTGCTTTTTTGCCACGCTGCGTGCGCGTCTGTTCTGCCTCGTGTCTCTCTATGGATGACAACAGCCCGTGTGGTTGCTAAACCCGGCCCCGCTGTAGCCATCTCACTTTAACGTTGAAAAGCCGGGAACCCTCCTTATCATGAAGATTGTCGCCTGTAACAGCAATCTGCCACTGGCTAGAGCCGTTGCCGCGGAACTGTCTCTGCCTCTGTGTAATGTGACTGTCCGTCGCTTTGCCGACATGGAAGTCTTTGTCGAAATTCATGAAAATGTGCGTGGCGAGGATGTGTTCGTCATCCAGAGCACTTGCACCCCGACAAACGACAATCTGATGGAATTACTGGTTATGCTGGACGCGCTGCGGCGTGGGTCAGCCCGGCGAATCACGGCGGTCATCCCGTATTTCGGTTATGCGCGGCAGGACCGTAAGTCCGGTCCTCGCACGCCCATCAGCGCCAAGCTGGTGGCGAACCTGCTGGTGGAAGCCGGAGCGAACCGTGTGCTGACGCTGGATCTGCACGCCATGCAGATTCAGGGTTTCTTCGATATTCCAGTGGATAACTTGTATGCGGCTCCGTTGTTCACGCGGGATATCAAATCCCGCTACGGTGACCGTGACCTGATGATTGTCTCCCCGGATGTTGGCGGCGTGGTGCGCGCCCGTCAGTTGGCGCAGCGCCTGAATACCGATCTGGCGATTATTGATAAGCGGCGTGAGCGTGCTGGCGTGTCGGAAGTCATGAACGTAATCGGGGACGTCCGTGGCCGCCACTGTCTGCTGGTTGACGATATTGTTGATAGCGGCGGCTCCCTGTGTAACGCTGCACAGGCTATCGCCAATAATGGCGCGGCCTCAGTCGGTGCTTACGTGACGCACGGTGTGTTGACCGGACACGCTGTTGAGCGCGTGGCAAATTCCCCCATTGAAATGCTGACCTTGACGGACAGCATCATGGCCACCGAAAGTGTCGAGGCAGCGCAGAACATCCGGCAGGTGACCATTTCCCGCTTACTGGCGCAGGCCATGCGGGCTGTTGCTGATGAAAGTTCCGTCTCCTCCCTGTTTGATTGAGATCCATGGCACAGCTTCTTCCCCGCTCTTACTGGTATCTTCGGCACGGTCAGACAGATTGGAATCGTGACGGTCTGTCTCAGGGGCGCACCAACGTGCCCCTGAACGCGACCGGGATTGCTCAGGCCGATGCGGCGGCAAAGCTGTTTCAGGATGGTATTCAGACCTACGCGCCCATCACGCATATTGTCAGTTCTCCACTGGACCGCGCGCTGAAAACGGCAACCATCGTCCAGCAGGGGCTTGTGGCTCAAGGTCACGCCCCACTTCCACTGACGACAGATATCGGGCTGGAAGAAGTCTGTTTTGGTGAGCAGGAAGGCCAGCCGATGGGAGACTGGTATGATAGCTGGATTGCCGGAGACTACACACCAAACGGTGCTGAGCCCTTTGCGGCACTGCGGGCGCGGGCTGTAGCGGCGGTCAACAGGGCGATGGATGCAGGCGGTATCCCGCTCATTGTTGCCCACGGTGCGCTGTTCCGGGCACTCCGGTCCGCCATGAACTTACCGGCTAATGTGCGACTGCCTAATGCAACCCCGTTATGGATTCAGCCGTCAGGCGAACAGACCGCTCCGCTGTGGCAATTGACCGTCATGGCGGACTGACCAGACAAAGCGTGTTTCATCAGGCTTGAGGGGACGTGCTCGTCTTGGGCTGGTTGATCTAGGGTCGAATTGAGCGCGACGAGGAGGGGAATGCATCTCCCTGTGTCCTGAACGCGCCAAGATAGTCGTAAGGCGACATCAACAGAGTGATAAGGACTGGTAAGGCTGTGTGGAGCGGAATCACCAATCCTCCCCCGGCTTGTTTTATACGCTCTGCTGGTGCGCCAATATCATAAACAATAGCGGCCCTGTTGCATGTCCAGATATGCGTGAGCACATAAGACCATGTTTCTGGCCAGAGTGATGGCAGAAAAAACCAGTCTATTGCATATTTTTCCGTCAAAGCCTGAATTTCATATTCTTCGTAATGGCCGGTAATGGTGATAACGCCCGTTTCCAGAAGGGCAGGATCATTACAGCTATAACCGATAAGAACCAGCCTGAGAGGAACGTGCAGTGCTTTAATATGCTGCGCTAAAACAAGAAGGATTTCATAGCCTTTTTCAATGCTGATTGCTCCAAGTATCCCTATAATACGTTTTTCGTGATGACGCTTTATGGGAAAAGAGAGTGCCTCAACATTCAGCACATGCTCCCACGGGATGACTTCGGGCTGAAGACCTACAAAATGTCTTTTAAGGCGGGCAGCACTTTCTTTGCTCGGACAGATAATGCGCTGCGCCTGTGCCAGTAGGGTGCGGCTCCAGTTCCTTAGTTTCCCCAGAGGGGCAGGGTCATCCGTTCGGGTGCCTGATATTTTTATACATGCCAAGCAGGCTTCAAAATCTGGCTCTCCGCAATAATGATTTGTATCAGAAACAAGAGTGATACGTGGGCAAAACCAGGAGTAATCGTGAATATAAATATCATAGGGTAGGCCACACTGAGAAAGACTGAAAATCTTTTCAATGGTACTGCCAATATAACTATGGATTTCAAATTTTTCGCAGTTAAGCTCTTTATAAAGTGCTCTAAAGCTGAATGCATTGCGGGGAATGATTAGGTTTGGATAATCCTTCTCCCGTAAAGATGTTAGTTTCCATATCGGGCGTCCAGAGCAATGGTTTTCCGGCTGCATGATAAATGCAAAAATCCCTGCCTGCTCATAAAGGGAGGCACGGTGCCACACATGCCGCAAAATCCCGCCTTCCCGATTATGCATGATCAGAATAACGGATTTTAAAGAAGGATTATTCTGATGTAATCTCGCGAGATCAAGATTTTTTCTATAAAAAGCAAGAGGGTCTCTGTTCTGCCAGCGCGTGATAAGGCGCGCATAACCCGGATGTAACCCATTCAAAATTTCCAGATTCCGAGCAATCAGATCGTGCTTTACAGGGCTGAAAGACTGGCTCTCAGCATGTCCCACATAGGTACCCATGCATACAACATGCCGCCAACGCAGTGCCGCAGCACGGCGTGAAAAATCATTTTCTTCTCCATAACCTTGCGCAAAAATATCTTCGCGGAACAAACCTGTCTGTTCCAGGCAAGAAGATTTCACATACATGCAAAATCCATGCGCTGTGGGAACATCAATCGTGTCTCTATGCCAGATTCTGCCCATAACAGCACTGATATCCTGACAGGCTTTGGCATTAGGCACCGGGTTATCTGCATTGACAGATGGGTAACTGAAAATAGTAGCATTGTTAGATAAAGGTGTGGCCGTTCCAATATTAGGTTCAGAATAAGCGGCTTTTTGAAGGTTTTTAAGCCAGTTCTGACAAACAAGAGTATCACTATTCAGTAAAACAACATCTTCCTGTTGTTTCCTGTGGCGCATGCCCCGATTAACAGATTTGGGAAACCCCATATTTGTCATATTATGAAGAATAAGAATATCAGGCTTATTTTCAATTTGAGAAAGATATTTCAGAATATCTTGATCAGGAGAAGCATCATTGACGATGATCAAACGACTTTTTGGAGTTTTGTGTTTGATGCATAAAGAGAGACAGGTCTTCGTCGCCAAGAAACCGTCATAAACTGGAATAATAATTGCGACGGGTGAGACTTTATTAATTTTTAAGAGTAATTTTTGTGCTGGTGCTGGCAGAAGAAAGGGAAAATCGCGTTCCTGTTGCAGGCATAAAGCGGGAAAGAGCCGGGCAACATTCTGTGCATATTGCTTTGCATTTTCAGCAAACGGATCAAGCCCCACGGGGCTTCCATAAAGCGGCTTTCCATGTTCAGAAATAATCTCAAAGAGATCTTTTGTGGCGTTCAGTTTCTCTTTTTGAATGAAAAAAGAATGTTTGATCGTATCTCCAGAAATATTCTCAGGGGAAAATAATTTTATTGAATCAGTTAAAATATGAAATGGCTTTTTAGAGTCGTCCTGTGACTTGATAATGAGCTTCACTGATTCTTCTGGGTTTGCCGTGTAACGCGCCCAGCCTGAAAGACCGTCAGGATGAGCAGACACAAATCCTTCAGTCTTCAGAAAACGGGGAATTTTAAAAACACCTCCCAAAAGCGCTTCCTGCCGAAGAGTGAGCTGGACTTGTTTTGCAAATTTCCAATTTTTAGGAAGCAAGATCGAAAGCGTTTTATTTTTTGAAATAATATGAGAAGTAATGATTGGATATTCAATTTCGTCTATTATAATCTTGATATTCTGTAGAGAAACAGATTTTCGAAGTGTAAGATGAATTCTACCTGAACTGGAAAATGTGCACCACCCTGCTCGATTTGTCGTAAAACATATGGCTTCTGCTAAAACCTGAAAGGCAGGGAGATCAAGGTGAGTGTAATTTTCTACGTAAGACTGAAACTCCTCGTAAGCCAGAGTGTAGTCGGAAAATCTTAACCGGGTTGCAATAAGTAAAATTCGGCAAAAACGGGAGTTAGAACGGGATTTTATCAACTCTAATGGTTCGGACGCGGTTGGAATGCCAAGAAGTAGGCGTGTAACTCCAATACCGATAGTAATTAACCCATTATCTGGCTGAACTCTTTGTAAGTATTCAAGATTTTGCAAAAAATTCGTAAGAGAGATTGAGGTTGAAGAAGTGTGCTCATTATTTTTTAAAGAATAATCGATAATGGAAAGTATTTTATAAAGAAATCTCTTAAAAACTGTAACCTCAGTAATCATTTCGGTTCCTTTTGAAAGAAGTATCTAAAATAGAGTAAAAAAACATGAAATTTTTGCAGGAATAAAGTTAATTTATTTTAAGTTGATGGGGAGATAATTTAATGGAAAGATGTGTTAATTTTTCAAAGATAAAAAGATTTCAAATTTTTAACTCAAGTATAACCCCAGAAATGAATTATATTTACTTCAACATTTAAAAAATAATATTATTTTGAATAAATATTAATAAAAATATCAAAAAATAAAATAATTCATCATTTTTTTATAAGAAAAAATGGCTAAATATTTTGTGAAATCAATAAATTTTTTAGCTATTAGAGTTTTTTTGGAAAAATTGGTGACGTGGAAATGAGCATGATGAAGAACTCTTCATCAACACATAGGAATAGCGAAAAAAAACGGCGTTTTCGGTGGGGTCGCAAAAATTATCTTGCACAATATGACAAAATTATTCTGCCATCATCTGGATACAAAACATTATAAATCAATACATTATAGGAAAATTAAGTTTCTTTTCATTGAGAAACTCATGAGAAAGTGCCGGAGTGAAACTCCGGCAGAAAACCTAGGTGTCTTCGCAATGCTGTCGTATGGACGGAGAGTGTTTGAGAAAGCGCCTAGCCCCTACAAGGAACCTGAATTGCGGGCATATTCTACGGCTTTTTTGTTAAGCTGCTTACCTGCATTGTATAGGTCAAAATTCTGAGAGAGAGCACCGGCTTTATAAATCATTTGCTTGAGATATCTCATTAAGCTCTTAAATACCTTTGTTCTCATTTCAGTATTCACTGGACCTTCATATAATTTATCAAATATATGCAAAGATTCTATACACATTTCAATGTTAGTTAAATTTACAGGGTCATGATCTCCAACAAAAGAAATTTGTTCAAAATATTCATCTGTAAGTTCTTCTGGATGACCGGCACCAAAAAACAACCAATCCATGGTAACATTAGGTACTTTGTCAGATATTTTTTTTATTATTTCTACGGAAGGCTTAGAATTTCCTCTTTCTATTTCTGATATATGGCTTTGAGATACGCCTATTAATTGTGAAAACTCGGATTGAGTGGCTCCTATGATTTTACGAGCCTCTTTTATCCGCTCAACTATACCATCCCACTCCAAACCCTGATCGTGCATAACACCCTCCGATATTTTGCTTGCCATTTTATCTGTCAAGCGATATTTTTCTTCTATGTCAGAAGCACCAACTCTCTCAGAAGCTCAAAATACCGATAATTCAAGGCTTTTGGTAGCCATGAAAGCTACCTGTATCCTTAAGGGAACGACGCTTGAGCAATGGAGTAATAATAAAGGCATAAGTTCTTCATGGGTTAGGCAGTGCCTATCTGGTCGAAGAAGCAGACCAAGTGCGAAACGTTTGGTCGCAGAAATCAAACATTTTATTGGCGGAAGCGTGCTTTGAAAAAGGGAGATTATATAAGCACTGAGAGCCTGTTTGGAAATTCGCTGAAGTGTGATTCAA
>NZ_LHZV01000019.1 GCF_001581005.1 Acetobacter orleanensis | reverse complement strand
AGATAACCCATGGTCAGGAACTAAACCGTGACACGTACAACGATTGCCTGTCACAGACATGCCGGCCCCTGTTTCACAACCGCAGCATAGAAATCAAATTGATCAGATTATGCTGTAATACTACCAAGTCGAACCGTTATCTGTGCGGTGCCAAGAATTTGTCGCCACGCATGTATAAATATAATGGGAATCTATTTGCATTTGCCCTTGTGTACATGTATCATTGCTTGAGTATGGCGTTCCAAATGGAATAATAAGTTTCCCCGATCTCATGGCACCCTTGATATTTATATTTCCATCATCTTCTACACTAAAAATACTCTTCCCAAAAACAATATATTTTAAACTTTTATCTTTTCCTCCTCCATAACCCAGAAGGTGATTATTTTGTCCAGAAGCTGTTCCATTGGCAGAAAGGTCGAAATACGAATCTGTTTTTGTACGTATCAATACATGTATATTATTTACATAAGATAATTGAGAAAAATCGAATGCAGCATTGTAAATATTGCCATAAGCAGCAAATAGTGTGCCTATCTCTGTTTTATGAGACGGTCCTACGCATAAAAAACAACCAAGCTGGAATTTTTCTTTCCCAAGAAAAACCCATTTTTGTGTCCCGTCCAGAACAGTATGCTTTTCAACGAACGTCCAAAAAGGCTCAAAGGGACCCGTTTTCCCCCCTTGTACTGTCGCTTCATACATATAGTCTATATTATCTTTATTGTTATGTTGTACAATTATACGAAAGGCATCATATTCTGTTTTTGCTTGCCAACGTCCTCCCGTTTTTCCTCCAGCTGAAGAAACCCACTGATTATACCAAAGTCCATATCTTCGAGATTTAAACGGATTGTAAGACGTATCAGGGTTATCGGGCCCTACGCCTGAATAATCCCATTCATCAATATAATGTTGAAGACCTGATTCATAAAAATTGCCATCAAGACTGTAACCCCCAGCAGACAGATTACCATCTTCATCAAACTCATGAACATCCACCCATCCCCAGTTTGTTCCAGCTTCATGAAGATCATTAAAGTTTATGACATCAAAAGCGCCACCATAACCAAATCCGGTTGAGTGCATATTATTATAATGAATAGTAATTCCCGTATTTGAAGATGAATTCACTGTATTTTTATGTACACTACTTCCCCAATTAATTCTATTACACCAGTACTCGTTATATCCAGAAGATTTAGCAGATCCACACTGAGGTGGAGTTTCAAATGAAGCATCAAGAGTGTAAAAATCAGATGTTATCGGCGCGGGCATACGATATGTTAAATAGTCAAAAATATTACTGGAAATATATTTTCTATCTCGCATTATTCCAAATTTTTGTTCAAAATCTTCTACCAAAACGGTGTCGCCGACTTTATCTGCAAGATGACCACCATTCCATGAAGGAGCTGAACCAGACTTCTCCATACTAGACGTTAGAAATTGGCCGTCTGCCTTTAGATAAACATTGTTAAATGCGGCATCAGGAATAGATGTTATAGCAGATCCATCTGATTTTACAGGATAATGCTCTCCATTTCTCAGAGTGAAAAGGACAGGATATGTTGCTTGATTTAAGAGGTTTTGTATATCGTTTGCGCTATACGTACCCGTTGTGGTATCAATATCGGC
This sequence comes from Acetobacter orleanensis, assembly GCF_001581005.1. Lineage (GTDB taxonomy): Bacteria > Pseudomonadota > Alphaproteobacteria > Acetobacterales > Acetobacteraceae > Acetobacter > Acetobacter orleanensis. The sequence continues at coordinate 529 of NZ_LHZV01000019.1, read as the reverse complement.
ACCCATATTACTCATATTTGAATTATCTAAAATTGATAGATTGTTTTTCACTCTGTGCTGGATATACGGTAATTTCTCTGATGCTGTAATAATTACGGGTTTCGTAATTTTATTACTAAAAAGATGATTAGTGCTTTTTTCATTACCTGCAATTCGTCTGTTTTTAAATGAAATTTCAGAACCATAAGATGCACTATATGCAAAAAATGAAAAGAGAATACTGCAGGTAATATATTTCATAGTCTCGTCCTCTGAGTAAGCACTTAGTCCCAGCATTTATGAAACATGCTTTCGTGAATATACGGAAGCGCTATCGGTAAATATATGTTACACTAAAACTTTTTTCTACTCATCCTCAAGTAGATACTATATCCACAAAAAAACCTCTTCGCTACAAGCAAGTCGTTAATTAACGATGATGATAATTGAGGCGAACTGCACGGCTGTGAGCAAAATAGAGGGGAGAGATGGACCCCATTTTTTGGGCAGGGGCGTTATGAGACCTGTGCGCGGATGGTAGACTGCGGCA
>NZ_LHZV01000040.1 GCF_001581005.1 Acetobacter orleanensis | reverse complement strand
ACTGGCGCAACTCGACATCCCCCATTCCGCCTTTCGGAATCAGCCCGCTACGCAGACGCCAAACACTTCCTTGCCATGCCTAAGCAGAATATCAGCGAGAGGCCCGCCCCTTGGCTTATACGGAAACGAGCCCCTTCACCCGAGCCTCCCGCGAATGGAGCGACCTTTCACCCCCCGCGTGTGGCGGCAGCAGAATATGCCAGCCAATTCCAGACGAAAGGCGGATGATTTCACTCTCCGAGTTGGAAATGACATTTTAAAATCGGTTCTTATCACCAAGGGCAGCGCACAGCACTTTACCAGACATGCTCTGTGGTGCGCGGTCGCACAGCACTTGTCTCGTAAGTTTAAGGATATTCAGGATGTCAGATATTTTCGTCGTCTATCATTCAGGCTACGGCCACACCCGCAAAGTTGCCGAACATGTGGCGCAGGGTGCAAACGCAACGCTTATTGCTATTGATGACAATGGCACGCTCCCTGAAGACGCATGGGACAAGCTGAACGCTGCCAAAGCGATTATCCTTGGTACGCCCACTTATATGGGCAACGCCAGTTGGCAGTTTAAAAAATTTGCGGATGCGTCGTCAAAAGTCTGGTTTACGCGTGGCTGGGAAAACAAGATTTTTGGTGGCTTTACCAACAGCGCAAGCCTGAATGGCGATAAAGCTGTCACGCTGGAATGGCTGAATACCTTTGCCTCCCAGCATGGCGGGATCTGGGTCAGTCTCGGTCTGGCTCCGGCCAACACCAAAGCTGCCAAACGCACGGACATTAATAATCTTGGTGGTTCCGTCGGCCTGCTGGTGCAAAGCCCGTCCGATGCCAGCGTGGATGAAATTCCTCAGGGCGACCTTGATACCGCCATTCTGTATGGCAAGCGAGTAGCCGATATTGCCGCCCGGTTTTCCGCGGCATAACACACGGCCTCTGTTCTGAACGTCTTTCTCTTCAGGGTTCGTCACGCCGGGCTCTGAAGAGGTTACGTGCCTTGACCTCGGTACGGATGTGGGCAATCCCCATACCCGAGACTGTAAAAAACGCGTATCGTAACCGGCGCAAAAGCCCTTTACACCCGGGTTGAGACTTATGACGACTGCCCTGAAAACCTACCGAAAACTTGTTCTCGCCAGCAGATTAACCGTGTGGCAATCTCCCTCAACACACAGACTATCGAGGATAGTGTGATCTGGTCTGATCACAGGGACAAGTGCCCAACCGTTGTCTGCTACAAATCACCGCTATGCGCCTCATATCATACAAAAAATAATCAAAATTCATTATTATATCAATAAATTTCTCACATAGTTTTTTATAGCCTCAGACCATAAAATCTTATCGTAACATCCAAAATGCAGCAGAATTTTATCTATTCTTTTATTTTATAAATATCAGGGAAAATTATTCCTACTTTTTAAATACAGGAAACTTTCCCTGCCTTACCCAACAATGATTGACCCTGAGTTTAAAACCGTGGGAAAGGCTTTAAAGAGCACCTTCCAACTGAACAGACCACACACCAAGGTAGAAACTGATGACCGCCGGAAAGAAAGCAGCCTTAATAATTTTTCTCGCTTTTACGCTCTCTGGGTGCAAAAATTTCTATCATAGCAGTTGCCCCGGCTTTTCCGGCGAAAACCCCGAAGCACGCGACGGCATTAAATCTGTTATAGAAACCTGCAACTAAGTTTCTGTACGACTGACCAAGCGTCAGACAGCGATTTCATCCGGAAAATTGCCCGCGAGACCGTTATGAAACCGCATTCATAAGAATCTCGACGAAGCACGCAAACTGGCGTGATTTCGCCGTCATCATGCGACCGGCCGGGAAAACGGCCCAAAGATCAATGGGAGGCAACGACCACCCTTCCAGCACCCGCACGACAGCGCCGCTTTCCAGCTCCGGCGCGAACATCCAGTCCGACGTGATGGTCAGACCCATGTCCGCCAGTATCGCGGCGCGCAATCCTTCGGCGGCGCTGACGCGCAGCCGCCCCGCGACAGAAACTGACACAACCGCCCCTTCCTGCGTGAACGACCAGACGCTCGGCAGTTGACTGTAGATGACGGTGTCATGATTAGCGAGATCCGCAGGATGTCGCGGTAGTCCCGCACGCGCCAGATACTCAGGCGTTGCGATGACTGACCGTCGACCAGTCGCGATTTTTCTCGCAACGGCCGTGGAATCGGTAAGCGCGCCCATGCGTAAGGAGATATCGACACCCTCCGCCACGAGGTCGATCATCCGGTCATCAAGGAGGAAATCGACATCAAGCTGCGGATGCGCCGCCAGAAAATCAGGTAATTTCGGAATCACATGCAGGCGCGAAAACGTCGTGGCCGCCGACACCCGCAATCGCCCGGACAGACCGACGCCCGCCCCCTTGGCGGCAAGTTCCGCCTCGTCCGCTTCATGGATGGCATTGCGCGCTCCTTCATAGAAGTTCTGCCCGGCCTCGGTCGGCGTCAGGCCGTGCGTCGTGCGGATCAGCAGGCTAACCTGAAGCCGGGCCTCAAGCTGCGCCACGGTCTTGGAAACCGCCGGCTGCCCTACGCCAAGCTGACGCGCCGCAGCTGAGAACGAGCCCGTCTCCACCACGCGCACGAACGTGGCCATCGCCTGATATCGATCCATGTTATTCCTCCAAGGAATGACCTTTATCGCCCCGAGACGGCTGCCATGTCGAGCGGTCTTGAAGATATCGTCTTTCTTGCCCGGACAGGCCGGGCCAGAGAGAAAGAAGACCCGATGTTCGGCCCCTTCATAGCCGCAGTATCCGAGCCGGCCATCGCGCACGGCATGCTTGCGTTCCAGCTCACAGGCAGCCCGCTTCATGGCCTGCTGGCGTTGGTCAGCCATGCGCTCTCCACACCGAAAGCCCGCCATGAAGGAGAAAACGACGGGGCGTGACGTCTAAACCACCATTCCACCCCAGAATGACCGATCGTCGTCCAAGCCGTCACCCTCCATCAAGCAGACCACTCTATCTTGCGCGTATCACGACGAACCCCAAAGGAAATGACCATGTCACTTCAGGCAAAACTCGATGCCTTCAAAGCCGATTTCGAAGCCGGTAAGCCTCCCTATAACGTGCCGCCTGCTGTTATTGAGGTGATGCACCGCGCCACCGCCGAACTGATCACATCCGGCGCTGCTGAAAAGGCGCTCAAGGCGGGCGAAAAGGCCCCAGCCTTCACGTTGAACGATCCAGACGGCAACCCTGTCTCCTCCACCGGTCTTCTGACAAAAGGCCCGCTGGTCGTCAGCTTTTATCGCGGTGTCTGGTGCCCTTACTGCAACATGGAACTTCAGGCGCTCGAAGCCGCCCTCCCGTCATTCCGGGAACTCGGCGCGAACCTGATCGCCATTTCCCCGCAGACCGCGGTGAACAGCCGCAAGTCGGTGCGTCAGAACCACCTCGATTTCCCGATCCTCTCGGACACGCACAACAATGTCGCCGCGAAGTTCGGCCTGCGTTTTGCGCTGCCGGATTATCTGGTCGAACTCTACCAGAACCTGAAGAACGATCTACCGGGCTTCAACGGTGACGAGAGTTGGACCCTGCCGATGCCGGGCCGCTTCGTAATCGGTCAGGACGGCGTGATTCTCTATGCCGAAGTCAACCCCGATTATACCCGCCGCCCGGAGCCCGAAGACATGCTTCCAGCACTCCGCAAGGCCGCGACCGTGCATATCAACGAGAGCGCTTCGGTCGGAAAACTCTGAGACGGAACTGACCCTCGCAACCGCTGGATGAAACGCCCCCCCCCGTGGTAGTCACCCCTCAACAGTTGTCATTTTCGCCACCACGAGCACCCTACCAACATAGCGAAAGGATGAACGTCCATGATCCGCTTTTACTACCACCCGACGCCAAACCCTATAAAAGTCGCTCTGTTTTTGGAGGAGGCTGGACTTCCCTATGAGGCCGTGCCGGTCGATACCAGCAAGGGAGAACAGCACAGGCCGGCTTTCCGCAAGATCAATCCAAACGGCAAACTTCCGGCCATCGTTGATACGGACGGCCCCGGCAGCCAGAATGCCCGCGTCTTTGATTCGACGGCCATTCTGCTTTATCTGGCCGAAAAGACAGATCGGTTTCTCGGCACAGCCGTCGACCGCCCGGAGCTCCTGTCATGGCTGATGTTTCTGGGCACCGGCCTCGGCCCTTTTTCCGGTCAGGCCGTGCATTTCCAGTATGCCGCGCCCGATGGGCTTGACTACGCCGTCAACCGCTACCGGCGGGAAATAGAGCGGCATTATCAGGTGCTGAATGACCATCTGGAAAACCGCTCCTTCATTGTCGGTGACGACTACACCATTGCCGATATGTCGGCCTGGGGCTGGCTAGACCGTGCGCCGCGGATAATGAAAGGGGCGGACACACCACTGGTTAGATGGCCCAACCTGACGCGCTTCATGGCGCTCATGAACGCCCGCCCAGCGGTCGCCCGCGCTCGCGCCGTCATGACCACCCATATTTTCAAGACCGAGATGGATGAGCATGCGCTGCGCGCCCTCTATCCCTCGAATTTCCCGGCATAATCTCCAAACGTCCGATAGGTGTCTTCATCGAACAGCTATCCCCGCTGTCGGCCTGAGCATGGAACGGCTAGAATGGTGGCAAATTCGCCAACATCAACCGACCGCTTGCAGCACTCCGCAGGAGAACGCACTGCCGATCCGCCTCCATTCCTGTCGATAATGTTATGTAACGCTGAGCATGTAAGTGCAAAATACAACTACACAGCCACGGGTTTTCTTAAGCTCTTACTTTTTCATGGAAAATCAGGCAATGGCGGAGAGATAGTCAATCGAATTTTTTAAATAATATGATGATTTAAATGTATTTTATATAACATAATTTTAAAATATACCCCTCTTTATACCCCAACATCCTCACTGCTACATAACGCGGCAATCAGATAGTTGCGGGGGCAGGATTGATTCTCAACTTTCGGCAACCGTAAGTTGAGAGCGAAGCGGGTCTAATAATCTGTTTCAATGAACTTTTTTTTTCGGCACACGCATGACCTCTTACGGAAATAAGTGCCCCTGCCCTCCTAAAGCGTGGAGCTTATGCATCCAAAGCTATGTCCGCTTCCGTCTCATGTCCGGCATACATTCTCCGAACGGGTTTCCACATAGCAGACATAAGTCGACCGAATCTGAGCTATCATAGAGTCTGTTTGGAAATAAACGCTGATGAGCCAAAACAACCCACAAGGGTTGCGAATGTCGCGCGTTCTTGATTACAGAAGCGCAGGAAACGCACGTTCGGCTCACTGAACAGTGCGCATTTCCCAACAGGTCCTTAGCAGCTAATTTCTTCACATCTTGGCTCTAAAATCAAGGATCGACAGGTGAAAGAAAATTACCCTATTTATTTGAATTTTTTAGCATGTGCTCTTATATTATTTTGGACAATTTATAATTTTATATACTTTATAAAAGGAAATATTTTTGTTCAATCTGAACAAATAAGTGATTATTCAAAAAATTCGGCAATTATTGTCGGTCTTTACACAGGTTTATATTGCATAAATTACTTCACTTTGGAAAAGTACAACGTAAAAATAAACACCACGTCACTTCTCACCATCTCAACTCTAATGTTTTCATCCGCAAATTTTTCTCAAAACATAACGACAAATCAAAGTATTATAGGATTTATATTTATCGCAATGGGAAATGCAGCCATATTAATTATTTTCGTTTATTTAATGAAACTGATCTTCAAAGGTAGCTAGTTAAAAACAGTCTGGAAATCTCAAACATTGAGCAGACCGACTCCAGTCGCCTTGATCACGTCGTTCGCAGCTATCTTCACTGCCCCGGAAGCGGACATAGTCGACGTTGCAAAAGGGGTCTCTTTTGCAACGAGATTACCCTGTTCGATGGACCGGTGTGCATGTTATTCAATTACCGTGAAGCAACCTTTCTTGACCCGCCGAGCCTTTTGTGGTGCCGGCATCGCCCTTGCTGCCACTCCCGGGTGGGCGGCCGAGTCATTGCACGATGTCACGTTCGTCGAGGACTTCGACGAATTGTGGCGGACTCTGGGGGAACGTTATTGTTTTCTAACCGAAAAGCAGACTAATTGGGATCGGGTGCGCTCATTCTACCGACCTATGACATTGGCTGCTGAAGACGATGCCGCTTTCATGGATGTCGTCCAGCGTGTCCTCGCGGAATTGTATGACGCGCACACGCATCTCTCTGATCCGCCTGACGGGGCGCCACGATGGCCGCTGTTCGACCTTCTGGCTGAGCGAGCTGGAGAGACGGTTCGTATAGCTGCGATTGAAAGCGGTTCAGTGGCAGCTGATGCCGGATTAAAAATTGGTGATCGAATTATCGCGATCGACGGGCGACCGATTGAAACTGTCATCCGCGATTTGATGCCGAAATGTCTCGTAAAGCCCGACCCGGCAGCCGATGCCTACACTATCAACGTCGCGGTTGCAGGATATCGTGGGAAGGCCCGCCTGTTGTCGGTGAGTTCGACAGGCAGCACCTCCCGAACTGTCCTGCTTCCCTTCAAGAAGTGGCCGGATTTGCCTGACGTTGAAAGCAGGATGCTTCCAGATGGCATCGGCTATATCGTTATCAGGAGCTTTTCCGACACCGCGACGGCTGATGCTTTCGACAAGGCGTTGGCAACCCTGCGGGATGCTCCGGGTCTGATTATTGATGTTCGCGAAAACGGGGGCGGTGACACGGCCGTGGCTCGGCCAATCATGGGGCGATTCATTCGAGAGCGGAAAGCATACGCTATCATGCGTAGGCGAGCGGGGGCGGGATTGAGCGCACCGTGGACCGAGTATGTCGATCCGAAAGGGCCCTTTACGTATAGCAAGCCTGTCGTCGTTCTGACGAGCCATTGGAGCGGAAGCATGGCCGAGGGTTTCCCAATGGGTATGCGCGACATAGGCCGCGCGACGGTCGTCGGCACAAAGATGATGGGATTGGGAGCAGCCGTCTTTCCGATCAGACTGGATCGTACCGGCATACAGGCGCAGTATTCTGGCGAACCCGTCTATGACACGAAAGATCGTCCACGTTGGCAGTTCGTCCCGGACGTAGAAGTCGCGGACGGCAGCGACATTCTCGCTGCCGGCATAGCGGAGGTCAAAAAGGCTATCAGCCGCATTTGAAACATCGAACGGCCACCGCAAAATGGTTAGTTTTCTCAACACACGGAGTATCGCTGTGAGATCAACGGCTTACCTGCTGCAAAAGGCCATGGTGGAATGACGGCTTACCGACAGGGCGTTCCCGGAAGCTGCCTTTCCGCAATCCCTCTTAACCACCGGTCTGCTCAGTGATTTGAAACCAGACCGTCGGCAGTCGCCTCATCTCGGTCACAAGGGGATATGTTTGATCATCCGGAAAGCGGACAGTCTGACTTCAAAAGAGTTATCGTGGTTTCAATGCTACCAACTGATACTGCGACCATGTTGTAAAAGTGAGAGTGGTCTGGTCAAAATCAACGGGGCCATCAATGGGATGATGGAATTTACGGGGGCCACCCGCCCGCAGCAACACGCTCTGGTTGTGCCATAGCCGCTCAAAATCTAGGCTTCGGGATCGAAGTTCCCGCACAAGCGCGTCCACATGTTCTCTATCCCCACGAATGCTGACAGCCCGAAATTCCGCCAACACCCGCCGCGCACTGCTTTCCCAATCATCGAGAAACGTGCGGGCATCCGAGGCAAGAAAAACATAACGCAGCAGATTGCGTTCTTTACCATCCAGCCAACCGACAAAAAGATGCCGGGCCGCATTATTGGCGGCACAGGCATTCCACAAGGGATCGAGCACATAGCATGGCACTGCCATCTGCTCGGGAAAGATCTGGACCTCCTCGGGAAGGCCTGATGCCATAGAAGGCCGCGACGCATCGGGGTCTTTCATCTGCGCGAGTTCAAACAGGTACAATCGTTCAGCAGAGGAAAGATGCAGGGCTGTGGCAATGCGTGCCAGCGTCGCCGCCGAACAGGAGACATCCCGGCCCTGTTCGAGCCACGTATACCAGGTCGTGCTGATGCCGCAGAGTTGGGCGGCTTCTTCCCGCCGCAACCCTTTTGCCCGACGACGTCCTGGTAACGGATGCAGACCAACATCCCCCGGTGAGAGGGTATCACGACGCGCGCGCAGGAAAATCCCGAGGGCACGATGCTGTTCGGAGGAAAGACTCATGATGGTGGTTTTTATACCAGTATAAAGAAAGACCTTATCCCTGTTTTTTGCATCTGGCAGCTTGAACTGCAACGAATCATAAAACGGTGGAGACAGAAAAGATGTCGGAACCTTATGCGGCAAAGCACTACGCCTTACGGGCGCAGGATTATGTGGCCAGTACGGTCCACAGTCAGGGCTGCGATCTGGACAGGCTCGAAAGCCTGGTGGCTGGCAAGAAACTACGACGTGTTCTGGATATCGGCTGCGGTGGAGGTCACGTCACCTATCGGCTTGCCCCCCTTGTTGGAGAGGTCGTCGCCTGCGATGTGACTGGTCCGATGCTGGATGCCGTTGCGCAGGAAGCAGCACGACAGGGACTGTCCAACGTCACGACCGTGCAGGCTCCCGCAGAAAAGCTCCCTTTTGAACATGAAAGCTTCGACGCCGTCTTCTGTCGCTTCACGACCCATCACTGGTCTGAGGCGCTAGCAGGTCTGCGGGAGGCACGACGTGTGCTGGCACCATCAGGGGTGGCTTTATTCATTGATGTGACAGCCCCTCCGTTCGGCCTACTGGACAGTTGGTTGCAGTCGATGGAACTGCTACGTGATATATCGCATGTCCGGGATTATACGGTGGCCGAATGGACGACACTGCTGGGACAGGCGGGGTTTATTCTTCAGAGCGTCGGGACACATCGTCTGCGCATGGATTTCGAAAGCTGGGTGGCGCGGACGAAAACACCCCCTGAACGGGTCGCGGCCATCCGCTCCCTGCAACAGGCCGCGCCGGATGATGTCACGCGCTATTTCGGGATTGAGGCCGATGGCAGTTTCATGATCGACGTCAGCAGTTTTCAGGTAGCACCATTATGAGCAGAATTGTGACTGTCGCAGGAAATTGACCGGTGTGTCATTATCAGGATCAGAAAACGTATGGCCAGAAGCGTAACCGGATGGGCCGGAATGGCTTCGACGTCCTGAAAGAGCTGTCTCAGCGCATCAAGATCAATGAGGGCGGGTTGTCGTCCTTTCTTCAGAGGAGCCAGTGCGCCTTTAATCACGGAAGTCGGGTCATGTGTACCTAGACCGTGCGCCATATCAAACAGAAAGATCGCGCTCAATCTCTGACGCACTCTGCGGGTAGTCTCTTTTGCGCGGCGCGCTTCAATCTTCTTGATGGTCTCCAGCACCATCGGGGCCGTGATGTCATCCAAATCAATATGACCAAGATCTGGCCAAGCAAGACGCTCCAGACTTGTGCGCACATCTTCCGCGTGCCGCTTTGTCCAGCGTGCGGATTGCGCCTCCATCCATTTCTCGCCAACATGGCGGAGTTGTTTATCGACACGTTTTGCTTCGGCCTGACGCTGGCGACGCGTCAACGATGGGTCACGGCCAGCCCGGATTTCGGCCCGAGCCTGATCGCGCGCCTCACGTGCGGCTGCCAGAGTCACTTCCGGATAGGCACCAAAAGAGAGCAGTTTTTCCTTCCCGCCAAAACGATATTTCATGCGCCATAATCGCGAACCACTGGTCTGCACGGGAATGAACAGTCCGCCTGTATCCGAAAGCTTGTATGGTTTCTCTCGTGGCGTGAGGCGACGCAACTGAACATCTGTCAGCATCGATACCCCACCCTTGAAATGATACCCCCATACCCACCCCCACAATGCTTGAGCTTGAAGGAACATCACAGAGCATCATAAAGCGCATAAACAGCATAAAACCGCCAATGTTTATGCGAAATAAGCGCTATGGACTGTTATGGGATATATCAAATGGCGGAGAGACAGGGATTCGAACCCTGGGTACGCTATTAACGTACACACGCTTTCCAAGCGTGCGCCTTAAGCCACTCGGCCATCTCTCCGGCGCGGGAGTGGTAATAGCAACTCTGACGGATCAGGCAAGAGGGAAAACGACCGTTTTTAGTCTTCAGGCAGAAAAAGTAACGGATCGGGCCTTATGAATGAAGTCCGCAATCGCACGGGGGCTTTTAATGCCGGGAGCGCTTTCCACCCCAGAAGACACATCGACCGCTGGAGCCCCGGTTACAATAACAGCCTCCACCACATTATCGGGGTTCAGGCCGCCCGCCAGCATCCATGGGAACGGGGGTGCCCATCCCTGCATCAGGCTCCAGTCCAGTTGTTGTGCGTTTCCTCCGGGGCGTGTAGCGGTGGTCGGCGGCTTTGGCTCAATGAGGAGCCGTTCAACACCAGCGCGACGGGTGGTGGGCAAATCGGCACCTGTCGAAACCGGCTGAGACAGCCAGACTGGCACCCCAAAGCGCGCATGCACTTCAGTAGCCCGCTCAAAAGATGCGTAAATCTGCAAAACATCCAGCGGGACGATATCCAGCGCACGGGCCAGAGTGTCATCATCAGGATACACAAACAGCCCGACCCGCGCCGGACCTCCGACATGGCGAGCCGAAAGGGCACGCGCCTGCGCAGGCGTTACATAGCGTGGAGATCGCTCAAAAAACACGAATCCGACCCAATCTGCGCCATGCGTGACACAGGCATCAAACCCAGCCTCTTCCGTCAGCCCGCAGATTTTCACACCACGGACGCCGGGAGCCGGGGAGAACGTCACGTTATGCAGCCAGTTCTGCCGCGATAGCGGCAGCAGCAGCGGCAGGATCGGCTGCCTGCGTGATGGGACGCCCAACCACAATCCAGTCGGCTCCCGCCTTGCGGGCTTCACTCGGTGTCATAATCCGCTTCTGGTCCCCGGCCTGACTGCCAGCGGGGCGGATACCCGGCGTGACCAGCAGAGGTGTATCGCCCAACGTGTCGCGCAACGGGGCAAGTTCATGCGCGGAGCAGACCAGCCCGTCGATTCCGGCCTGCATAGCCAATTTACCCAGCCGCAATACCTGCGCGCGCGCGCCGTCCATTACCCCCGTTTCTGCCAGAGCGTGATCATCCAGACTGGTCAGCACCGTTACAGCCAGCAGAGAAGGACGTGCGTCCGCAGGAAACGCTTCATCACACGCTTTACGGGCGGCTTCCATCATGGCCAAACCACCAGACGCGTGCAGGGTCAGCATACGGGGACGCAGAAAGGATAGAGATTTGATGGCCGCCGCGACCGTATTGGGGATGTCGTGCAGCTTGAGGTCTAGAAAAAGCGGGGTTGCACCGGCGACATCGGCCACAGCCTGAAACCCCGCAGCATAGGCAAATTCCAGCCCTAGCTTTACTGCCCCGGCAGAAGGCGCAACAGCCTGTACCCATGTCTGCGCGGTGGCTGCATTTTGTGTATCAAGTGCTGCAATCAGGCCGATTTTACGCGTCATGTCAGAGACGATCTTCCTGTACGGGAGAAAGGGAAGCAGGACCAGCCACTGTTTGGGTATGCACCACGCCCGGCGCCGCCACGGCGGAAGCCGCCTGAACCTGTGCTAATTGCACTTCCAACTCCTTGATCCGCTGTTCCGCCTTGCGGGCACGGCGGCGTTGCACCAGTTCAGCCACCCAGAGGCAGAACGCGCCCATGATAAAGGAAATCGCTGCGACAATCAGAGCCAGCACACCGGCTGAACATTTCCAGCTATAGGTAAGCAGCCACATATCCAGCGGGTCCTGATTACTCGCGCTGAAGATGACAAGAGCCAGCAGAAAGGGGATAACAACGGTGAGTCTGATCATAGGTATCTCGTAGCCTTCCAATGTACAGAGAGCAAGGAAGCAGATGAAAGAAAGACGTAAAAGCTGGTGACCCTCTATACCCCAAATTTTTGTTAAGGTTTGATGTTTTAATACTGGTTTTGCCCGGTAATAAGGGGGCCTCCCTCTCGCATAGCTGAGACTAATCTGTTACTGCTCCAGCTCTTTGTGATATTTCTTCGTTATCCCTTGCAGATTGATAATTTGACGACAGGAGCCTTTGGACACCATGGCTGACCAGAACAACCTTATGACAGATTCCGTTGGCGGCGCGGCAAGCATTCTTGCAAAGCCCGGCGTTCTGATGGGAATCCAGTACGTTAAAGCTGTTACATTTCAGGTTGTCGGAGCCCCGACTGTTTATGCGCTGGCACATGAACGGCCACAGGTTGCCATTAAGGTGGATGTTCGCGCCAATCAGATTGGTGAAAATGCGCCGAATTTTGAAGTTGAACTGATTATGCAGTGTCAGGGCCAGACAGCCCCCGGCCAGAATGGGGAAGCGCCTGCGCGCCTGTTTGAAGCTGCACTGACCTATGCCGGAATTTTCACGCTTAACCATTCCACGGCAGAAACCTTTGAGCCGCTGCTGCTGGTTGAAGCCCCTCGCCTGCTGTTCCCCGGTGCGCGGAATCTGCTGGTGACTCTCAGCCGCGAAGCAGGCTTCCTGCCGGTTGTGGTCCAGCAGATTGATTTTGCTGAACTCTGGCGCAATCGGCGCGCTCAGGGTTGAGTTAAACCACAACCTGCTCTTCTTGGTGTTCTGAAGAAAGCCTGATGCGATGACGTCACTCCAGTTCCCTCCCCTCTGGAAAGCCTTTGACCCTGCATGGTACAGGGAAGAATATAAAGCTGTTCTGGGGGACGTCCTCTCGTTTTCAGACGAAGAACTCAAGACGTGGTATGAAGAGCAGGGCGCTTTTTCCGGCCACTCTCCCAACCGCTATTTTGATGAAGAATGGTATCGGCGGAACTGCTCGGAAGCATTGATCGAAATTTCTTCAGGCCAATCCCGCTCTGGGTTTGAGCATTACTGTCGCATTGGTTTTAAAACACAGTCTCCGCACTATCTGTTCTCTGAACGGTATTATACGTCCAGTTCCCCGGATATCAGTCTGGCCAACCTTGAGAAAAATGGGTTTGCCAATGGCTATGACCATTTTTTGCGGTCTGGCGACAAGGAGCATCGGTCCGGGCACCTGTTCTTCAATCCGGCTTTCTATATCCGCAATCGGCCCGAAAACCCGGACCATGCGCACCTGCCTCCTTTTATCCATCTGCTGCACGCCAACAAAAACATGCCGGACACCGTGGTGCTTTCCAGCCATTTTGACCCGGCATGGTATCGTATTACGCACCCGGAAGCGGTGATGGCGATAGACTATGGATATACCCCCAACCTGCTATATCAATTTCTGGCGGAATTCACCCCGGACGGTTTCTGACCTTTCCTCTGCTGCCAAATCGTGTGATTGCAGAAGCATGACAGGCCGCTGGGCCTGATATGTTTGGTGCTTTATGACGCAGAGGATGAAGTCATGACAGAACAGGCCGCTCTTGATCTGGCAGATAAGGGGCTCGATGACAGCCTGAACCGTCTTTTTGACCTGCTGCGTATCCCCAGCATTTCCACCCAGCCCGACCATGCTCCTGATTGCCGCAAGGCTGCGGAGTGGTTGGTCAAGGAACTGGGCGAAATTGGGTTTGAGGCCAGCACGCGTGAAACACCCGGCCACCCGATGGTGGTTGCCCATGCCAAAGGGCCGGAAGGCTCCCCGCATGTGTTATTCTACGGCCATTATGACGTCCAACCCGTTGACCCGCTCAACCTGTGGACCTCCGCCCCGTTTGAGCCGGTTCTGGTTAAAGGCCCAACAGGCGAGATGGAAATCACCGCACGCGGTGCGGCGGATGACAAAGGGCAGGTTATGACCTTTGTGGAAGCCTGCCGCGCCCTCCGTGCCGCGGATGGCACTCTGCCGCTGAGCGTGACGATGCTGATTGAAGGCGAGGAGGAATCTGGCGGCGTCAATCTGATGCCCTTCCTCAAAGCCAACCGCAACGAACTGAAAGCCGATGTCGCCCTGATTTGCGATACCGGGATGCTGGGCCGTGGCATGCCCGCCATTACCACCATGCTGCGCGGCATGGTGGGCGAGGAAGTGACCATTACCTGCGCGAATCGGGACTTACATTCCGGCATGTATGGCAATGCCGCCCGCAATCCCATCCAGCTTCTGTGCGATATTCTGTCTGACCTGCGTGATGGCGCGACAGGACGGGTCACGTTGCAGGGATTCTACGAGGGCGTCCCGGTTATTCCTGAAGAAACCCGCGCCCTGTGGCGCAAGATCGGCCCCACTGACGCTGATGGCCTCGCGCCGGTTGGCCTGAGCCTGCCCGCGGGCGAGATTGGCTATACCGCGCTGGAACAGACATGGTGCCGCCCAAGCTGTGAAATTAACGGCATCAGCGGCGGATATGAAGACAAGGGTTTCAAGACAGTCCTGCCCTCCAAAGCCATGGCGAAAGTCTCCTTCCGTCTGGTTGGCAATCAGAACCCGGAAGCCATCCGCGCGGCCTTCCGCGCGCATGTTGAAACACGCCTGCCTGCGGACTGTAAGGCAGAGTTCACGGCGCATGGTGGTTCCCGTGCCAGCATTGTTTCAGCAGACATGCCGTTCCTCCCTCCAGCACTGAAAGCACTGGAAGAAGAATGGCAGCATCCGGCGGCTGTTATCGGGTGCGGCGGCTCCATCCCCGTTGTAACGGAAGTGCAGGAAGCACTGGGCATGGACTCCCTCCTGATCGGCTTTGGGCTAGAAGATGACCGTGTCCACTCTCCCAACGAGAAATATGATCTGAGTTGTTTCCATAAAGGCATGCGCTCATGGATCCGTGTACTTTACGCTCTGGCGGCGCAGAATAAACACTGATTTTCCGCAGACACAGGGGGACTGACCACCATGCTGGTGCTGACACAAGGAGACCCGGCAGGGATTGGCCCGGAAATTACTGTCAAAGCATGGGAGGCTCTGCGGGAAACCGGGCCGTCTTTTGTGTTTCTGGGAGACCCCACCCTTCTGGACGCAGCGGCCCCAGTACGCGTGGTTGGCACCATAGCCGAAGCGCGCAACGTGTTTCAGGACGCCATTCCGGTTTTACCCTTATCTCTGGCTGCACCTGTCACCCCCGGCATGCCCGACAGTCGGAATGCTGGCAGCGTGATTGAGAGTATTACGCAGGCTGTGCGCCTTGTGCAGAAGGGTCAAGCCTCTGCTGTGGTGACGAACCCTATCAGCAAAGATGTTGTGAAACAGGCAGGATTTACTCATCCCGGCCATACAGGCTATCTGGCGGAACTGTGCGGGGTGCCCGGCCAAGATGTGATGATGCTGGCAGGCCCGTCTCTCCGGGTTGTACCAGTTACCGTCCATGTGGCGTTACGCAAAGCTATTGAACAGTTAACGCCGGAACTGATTATTCGCACAGCGCGCACAACAGTGGACGGGCTGAAACGCAATTTCGGGCTGAGCAACCCGCGTGTTGCCGTAGCAGGCCTGAACCCGCATGCGGGAGAAGGCGGCCTCATGGGGCGGGAAGAGTTGGAGTGCATCATCCCCGCCATCCGCACGCTCCAAGCAGAGGGCGTGGCCATTACCGGCCCCCTGCCACCGGACACCATGTTTACGCCGGAAGCACGAGCACGGTACGACGTTGCTTTGTGCATGTATCATGATCAGGGACTAATTCCGCTCAAGACATTGGATATGGCCGAGGGTGTGAATATTACGCTCGGTCTGCCCATTATCCGAACATCCCCCGATCATGGCACGGCTTTTGACATTGCGGGCACTGGCAAGGCGGACGCGCACAGCTTGCTGGCCGCACTCAGGCTGGCTGCCACATTGGTCGAAAACCGAAGGAATGCATCATGACAGCCTCACCCCGTCCCCCCATTCGGCTTGGCGTGAATATTGACCATGTTGCTACCGTGCGGAACGCCCGTGGAGGCGTGCATCCGGACCCGGTGGCCGCTGCCCTGCTGGCCATACAGTCCGGCGCGGATGGTATTACCGCGCATCTGCGCGAAGACCGCCGCCATATCCGCGATTCTGACTTAAAACGCCTGCGGGCGGAGGTTGAAGCCCCCCTGAATATGGAAATGGCCGCGACGGATGAGATGGTCGCCCTTGCGTGCGAACTTCTGCCGCATGCCTGCTGCATTGTGCCGGAACGGCGAGAGGAATTGACCACGGAAGGCGGACTGGATGTTGCCGGACAGCTTGCCGCCCTCAAGCCGCGCGTGCAGGCGGTGGTAGAAAAAGGTATTCGCGTTTCTTTGTTTATTGACCCAGACCCTGCCCAGATTGAAGCCGCCGTGGTAGCGGGCGCGCAGGTGGTGGAACTACATACCGGCGCGTATGCGGAAGGCCGCGTGGGCGAGCTTGAACGTTTACGCGCTGCGGCAACGTACGCAGCAGCGGCCGGATTGGAAGTGCATGCTGGCCATGGCCTGACTTATGACAATGTAGCGTCTGTGGCAGCGCTTCCAGAAATTATGGAACTCAATATCGGGCATTTCCTGATTGGACAGGCCATTTTCGACGGTCTACCGACCGTGATTGACACCATGAAGCGCCGTATTCAGACCGCCTCAGCACGCTAAGTAGAGAAAAGCAGAAAACAGCATGGAACAAACACCGGGCACACCCAAAGCACTGATGGCCGCTGTTATCGGCATGGGGATTCTGATTGTGGTGGGCACTGTTGGGTTGGTCGGTGTGATCATTCACCGGATGGGTGCGCACAAGCCGCCCATTGATGCAGCACTCTCTCTGCCGCCAGTGCCTTTGCAGACTGCCGCGACACTCCCGGTGCTGCCCCCCGGTGCGCGCCTGATGAGTATGGCCCGCGTGCGGGAAGGGTTGATGGCGCTCCATATTAATGAAGTTGGGCGGGACCGCATTCTGCTCTGGCATGTTGGCTCGGACCACCTGATTCCCGGAGTGGAAAGTTCTAACGCCCCCATGGACACCCCACAGTGACATCGGAAAATATGCTGGAAAGCACTGGGGCAAACAAGATTGCATCCGTAGAGGCTGGTGTTGGCGCGCCATTGACGACCATTGGGCTGATGAGTGGCACCTCGCTGGACGGAGTAGATGCCGCGTTGATTACGACTGATGGTGTGAGGGTTTTGCACCATGGTCCCGCCCTGACCATACCGTATGAGGCCCCCCTCCGCGCCAGATTGCGGACGATTCTGGACCGTGCGGCCAGCCTTGCGCCAAACGATGCGGAGTTACTCAACGCAGAAGACGCCCTGACGGATGTGCATACGCAGGCTGTGCAGGCAGTGCGCGCACAAGCGGGAAATATCCGCGTGGATGTGCTCGGTCTGCACGGGCAGACCATTCTCCATGCGCCGGGACGTACATGGCAGATCGGCAACGCCAGCCGCCTTTCCGCCGCAACCGATTTGCCCGTGGTGCATGATTTCCGCACCGCCGATGTTCAGGCCGGTGGCGAGGGCGCGCCACTGGCTCCCCTCTATCATGCCGCTTTACTCCATGAGCATACGGTTCCGGTGGCCGTGCTGAATATTGGCGGCGTAGCGAACCTCACGCTTATAACCCGCGCAGGTGACGTGCTCGCTTGTGACACCGGGCCGGGCAATGCCCTGCTGGATGACTGGATGTTCCGGCACACCGGACAACCCTGCGACTTTGACGGTGCCTGCGCCGCGAGTGGAACGGTTGATACCGCCAGCCTTTCTGCCCTTATGGCCCATGACTTCTTCCGTAAACCGCCGCCGAAATCACTGGACCGGCTGACTTTCCATCAGGCACTGGAGCAGATTTCCTCCCTCAGCGTTGAAGATGGTGCTGCAACACTGACCGCTTTCACTGCCGCCGCCATTGCCAGCACGCCGCTGCCAGAGCAGCCGTTGCACTGGTTTATCTGTGGTGGGGGCCGCCGCAACCCCACGCTGATGCGCATGCTGGCGGAAAAACTATCCGGCACCGTGCAGCCTGTAGAGGCTCTGGGGTGGAACGGTGATGCGCTGGAGGCCGAGTGCTTCGGGTTTCTGGCGGTGCGTAGTTTGCGCGGCCTACCTCTGTCTCTGCCCGCAACAACCGGCGTGCCTTTCCCTACGCCCGGTGGCCGTCTGACATGTGGCGGCATTAACCCCGCTGACCGTAAGCTGTAATTCTGCTGTGCTGATTGAAGCAGAGGGAGCGATTGATCTTCACGCCCCGGCAAGGCACCATGCGGCCAGCGTATAAAAAGGACCTGACCATGAAACGTGCCCTTATTCTTTGCCTGAGCCTGCAAAGCCTCTCCCTGCTCCCCGCTGTGGGTGCCGCTCAGGCACAGACGGTCGTTGATGGCAGCGACAAAAACGCAAGCCCGTTTGTCAAATCCACCCTGCACATGCTGAGCAAACGCTTTGCGGAGGACCAGCCGAAGTTCAGAAAAATCAGCACTCACACGTCTGGTGATAAGCAGATTGTGTGCGGTGAAATCAGCCTACACGGCAGCAAGGTGCCTGAAGCCGAAAACTTCCTCCCGTTTGGCGCAACACAAGGGGAAGAAAATCCACTGGTGTTTGAAGCCCATACCATTCCCGCCGCGCTGGATTTCCGGGAAGTGAACACGTGGATCAACCACGGGGCGGATCTGGAAGATCTGGAAGAAATGGGCTGCGTGCCCGAAGGCAGCTATCGCCAGTATAGTGACCGCCTCAACGCCGTGTTGCAGCACAGAAAAACCAACTAATCCGCCTGTTAGAAAATCCCGGTCCTTTGGCTACGCCCCATGAAAGACCGGGAGTCCTGAAAGACGCCCATCCTCGTTATGCGTTATGACAAGGGCTGGCGAAAATGCCGCGTCTGGGCAGAAAAAACACATAATCCACATCAAGCTCGCGTGACTATGCACCAGACGATTGACAGCCGTGCAGCCACATGCATGACTAAGACGGGTTCAAAACAAAAATAACAGGCTCCGGTCGTCTTAAAATGAAAATTCTGACTTTGCTGCTCCTGCTACCCTTTCTCGGGTTGCTCTGGACGCCCCTGTACGACCGCTACACGCCCGTACTGTTCGGCTTCCCCTTTTTCTACTGGTACCAGCTTGCCTGGGTGCCGGTAACATCCATCCTGATCTGGATTGTCTGGAAAAAGGGGCATGACGCATGAACGGGATTAATCCCTGGGCGCTCGGCGTCTTTATCCTCTTTTTTGCCGCGACCATCATCATCGGCAGTTCCATCCAGTGGCTGCGTGGCCTGTTTGGCGGCGGAAAAGCCGCAACTGTTTCTTCTGAGGAAGAATGGTCTCTAGGTGGCCGCCAGTTTGGCGCGTGGGTTACATGGTTTCTGGTGGGGGGGGATTTTTATACCGCCTACACCGTAATTGCCGTGCCCGCACTGGTCTACGCCGCAGGAGGCTACGGCTTTTTTGCTCTGCCCTATACCATTATTGTCTACCCCTTCATTTTTCTGGTCATGCCGCGCCTGTGGAAGCTGGCGCATGCTGGTGGCCATTCCACAGCGGCCGACCTTGTACGCGCCCGCTTTAACAGCCGTGGGCTAGAAATTGTGGTGGCCCTTACCGGGCTGGTGGCCGTTATGCCGTATATTGCCCTCCAGCTTATTGGCATCCGCACCGTCATTCAGGCGCTGGGGCTGCCGGGGGATATTCCGCTGGTTATCGCCTTTGTATCCCTCGCAGCCTACACATGGCTGGGCGGACTGCATGCACCAGCACTGACGGCGTTTATCAAAGACATCATGATCTACATTGCCGTGCTGGTGGCGGTTACGGTCATTCCGCTGCATATGGGCGGCTACAGCGCGCTGTTTGCGGGGGCTGATACAACCCAGCCTGTGCTGCATGCCGGTCAGGGCTTGCCTTATGCCACGCTGGCTCTCTCCTCCGCGCTGGCGGCCTTTCTGTATCCGCATACGCTTACTGGTATTCTGGCAGCAAAATCTGCGGACACCATTCGTCAGAATGCTGTCTTTCTGCCGATTTACACCGTTGTGTTGGGGCTGATCGCCATGTTGGGGCTGATGGCCCACACCGCAGGCATCAAGACAGACAATGCCACCATGGTTGTGCCGCTGCTGTTCCAGCAGATTTTCCCGGCATGGTTCAGCGGCTTCTGCTTTGCTGCCATTGCGGTGGGTGCGCTGGTTCCCGCAGCCGTTATGGCCATTGGCGCTGCCAACCTTGTTACCAGTAACCTACTGCCTCCGCAGAAAAACCCTGTCCGCACAAGCCGCATCACGGCTCTGGCCGTTAAAGTTGGCGCCCTGTTCTGCGTGCTGTTCCTGAACGCCAAGTTCGCGATTGATTTCCAGCTTCTGGGTGGCGTGATCATTCTGCAAACCTTCCCGGCCCTCGTTCTTGGCCTGCTGCGTATCCGGTTCTCCTCGGCTGCCATGCTGGCTGGCTGGGCCGTGGGCGGCATTGTCGGGCTGGGTCTATGCTGGATGGACGGGCTGAAACCTATCCATATGGTTGCTTTGGGGCCACTCTCCGGCATGGTTTCCACCGGGCTGCTGTCACTTATTGTCAATCTGGTGGTCGTCGGGCTTGTCACACTCATCAAACCTGCGGCTGAACTGCCAGCCGCACTGGAAGCAGGTCCGGTAGACGACATGAGAAATTCCTCTTCCACCATCTCCTAAGCAGCCTACTCACCAGATCAAGCCCACATTGTTTCAGACCCCGCAGAGGCACTATTGCCTCTGCGGGATTTTCGTTTTTGTAGCACATAATTTTTGTTGCTCTGGCCGCTGTGGTTCGGCACCCTCTGGTTTCATTCTGCCGGAAGGGTGTTTCCATGCCAGACAACCTGCCGCCTATTGGTTTCGGCCAGATGGATCTGGGGTTGGCAGACACAAGACCAAAACGTGTCACTCTCAGTCCCGGTGCAACACTGCTGCGTGGTTTTGCGCTGAGTCATATTGCGGACCTGTGGGATGCTCTTGCCCCCGTCCTCCACGCGGCTCCCCTCCGCCGGATGCTAACACCCGGAGGCCGCCAGATGTCTGTTGCTATGACAAGCTGCGGCACATGGGGCTGGATTACCGATCAGGCAGGCTATCGCTATACACGCACAGACCCGACCACACAGGCGCACTGGCCAGCCATGCCATCGTCATTTTTTCAGCTTGCGTGTCAAAGCGCAGAAGCCGCGGGCTTTAAAAACTTCCGACCCAATGCCTGCCTCATTAACCGCTACGAGGCCGGGACCCGTATGACTGCACATCAGGACAAGGACGAAGGAGATATGACGCAGCCGATTGTCTCCGTCTCCCTCGGTCTGCCTATCCTGTTTCTATGGGGCGGCCTGCACCGCACAACACGTCCGCACCCGGTTTTGCTGGAACATGGCGATGTACTGGTGTGGGGAGGTAAAGCACGCCTGCACTATCATGGCGTCAAACCACTGGAAGAGGGCATGCACCCTCTCACCGGCCCGACCCGCTTTAATCTGACATTCCGCTATGTTGAACAGGCTGAATCATAAAACGCAAGCGGTGACAGCAACCGTTCTTTGCATGGCGCACAGAGAGGGATTTCTTGCTCTAGCGGAACAGTTCATTTCTCCCCTACACTCCAACGTTCAGTCTGTTTCTTTCATTTCGGACACCCGCCAATGCCCACCCCACTCCGCCTCTCCCGCCGCATGGCTCTGAAAACTGGCACACTGGCCACCGGGTTAAGTGCGCTTGGCCTGAACGCCGCACAGGCGCAAACTGCCTCCACACATCGTTTTGACGCGTTGGATCAGATTTTCAAAAAAGCCGTTCAGGACGGCAAAACACCGGGGGCCGTTGCCGCGGTAGGGCAGGCAGGACAAACGCTCTGGAAAGGTGTCTTTGGCAATCGTGCGCTGGTACCGCACCCAGAGCCCATGACGTGGAATACGCTGTTTGATATGGCGTCTCTCACCAAGGTTCTGATTACTGCGCCCGCAATCATGCAGCTTTATGAACGCGGCCTTCTGACGCTAGACGCCCCGGTAAGCACCTACATCCCCGCCTTTGCCACCAACGGCAAAGAGGCCATTACCATCCGGCTTCTCCTCACCCACTATTCGGGACTAGCCCCGGACCTTGACCTTTCAACGGTCTGGCAGGGAAAGGAGGCTGCTGTGCAACGTGTTATAGACGCGCACCCTATCAACCCGCCCGGTGAACGATTTGTTTATAGTGATATCAACTTCATTACACTGGGCCTGATTGTTGAAAAACTGTCTGGTCTGCCGCTAAATATTTACGCGACCCGGAATATTCTCCAGCCGCTTAGCCTCTCCCGGACCTTCTTTTTGCCGGATCAGGCTTTGCAAAGCAGTATCGCCCCTACCCAGTATGATGAGCAGAATAAAATGCTCCGTGGCGTAGTGCATGACCCAACAACGCGCCGCATGGGCGGTGTTGCCGGACATGCCGGCCTGTTTTCCTGCGCGGCGGATATGCTGACCTACGCCCATGCGCTGCTTGCCCGCCGCGCCGGGCACGCCTCTCCGTTTCCACTGCGGCCCGAGACCCTCGTGCTGATGTCCACACCACAACAACCCGCCGGAAAATCTGATCTGCGCGGCCTTGGATGGGATATTGCAACGCATTATTCGTCACCCCGTGGCGATTATTTCCCAGCGAATTCCTTTGGGCATACCGGGTTTACTGGCACATCGCTCTGGCTTGTACCAGACAACGAGACTTTTGTTTTGATCCTGACCAACCGCGTGCATCCAGATGGGAAAGGAAATGTTGTGGCGTTGCGCAAAGATATTGCAACGGCAACGGCTCTCGCCCTGCACAGGCCGTGAGCAATATGTCACTCTACGTATCACTCGGTTTCTGACGGGCCTTTTTCAAAAACGCCCGTTAGATTGAGTTTCACGTCATCGCCAACGGCAGGCAAAGCTGCTCTGAGCCCGAAGGCACTTCGCTGAATAGTCCCTCGCGCTTCAAACCCCACAGTATAGGCCTGATCCAGCGGATTTGTGCCTGCCCCCACAAAATGGACACGCAGCAGCACGGGACGTGTCACGCCATGCAATGTCAAACGTCCGGCAACTCTGGCCTGTGACGGACCATCGGGAACAATCTGCGTGGAGACAAACTCTGCGTTGGGATATTTCCGGACGTCCAGCCAGTCCTTGCCCGAGAGCACTTCCGCCACAGAACCTGACGTTGTCGTCAAAGACTGTACGGGCAGGCGTAACGTGACATGCGAGCGTTCCGGATGCCCGGAATCAAGCTGGAGAGTGCCTGACACATCTGAAAACATGCCATGATAACGGCTGACATTCAGGCAGGAGACAGAAAAAACCACCTGCGTGCGCAGGCCATCAACGTGATACAAGCCGTCTTCCACCGCAGGAATTTCCGCTACAACCGGAGTCATGTCTGACGCGTGCCCCGGCCCAGCAAAGCCCGGCATCAGCGCCATTCCCAACCCCACCAGCAGAAAAAAGACGGCACGTCCCATTGTGCTCTCCCTGTCTTAACCACCTTTCAATCAGGTTTTTAAGTCAATCAACAGGATGAGAGTTCCCTCACAAACCCGCATTCCCCCTGCCATACGCAAAATAAATTGGGCTGAATACGGATATGATGGCGTAGACAGTCTCAGGACGCGTCTTCGCTCTCGCGCCACATTCTGACCTGTCTTTCTATCCACTTCTGGGCCGAAACCTTACGAGATGGGTCAAGCATGCGGTAAAGTCGTAGGACATCATATTCATCTGGGGTGACTGTCAGAGCGATATCTTCCTGTACATAGCCTGTCAGGAAAATTTCCGGCTCCACACCAAACAGTGCCGCCAGCTTGGGAATATGCTTTCTTGCGCTGCCTTCCCGCCCAGTCTCCCAGAATGCAATGGCAGGCCGGGAAACACCCAGCGCATCTGCAACCTGCTGCTGCGTCAGTCGGGCAGCTTTGCGCAGAATTTTCATTCTCTGGCCAAGTTCGGCCCCCGGAGACACAATATCCTGCGGCTTCGTATCTTTTTCAGGGTGGCTGGACTGGGCGGATACTGTTCGCCTTGATTGTACCATTGTGTGCTCTCCCAAACGTCCGAGACGGCCTGTGCAAACAGACGTGGCTTTTACTATATCCCAAGTCTGTTTACAATAAATACGCTTGCTCGCCGCATAATACAGCAGACCCACACAGTCCTACGCGTAAATATTTTTATGACTGAACAAATCACCCTCTATCATCCGCTTCCGAACGTTAATAGAGGCTTTTTGAAATTTTATTCTGTCCTCACTTCATAAATGAAGTGAGGATTAAATTATTTATATGGAGAGCGTGTAAAGTCAGAAAATATTTTACAAATAATAGTCAATTATTTTCTGACATTGAGGTTTTAGAAGCTTTGGGTAATGCCGGTCAGAATGGTCCGGCGCAGGCCATATTGCGGCGCGCCAACCCCAATACCGCTTCCATCACGCAACAGATAAGCACGGTCAAACAAATTGGTCACGTCCAGACGCACCTGTGTATTCCCTAGGAAGGAATGCCCAAACAGATTTTTGAAGGTCTGTACCGCGGCAAAATTAAATGTTGCGTATTGCGGAACAACGTTCCCGTTTGGCACATCACCATCGGCCCGAAGGCCACTGCCATACACCATGGTGGCGGACACACGCAGCGGGTGCCAACTTCTGTGGAAGAAGCTGTAAGCCGCCCCCGCAGAGGCCGTCCAACGCTGATCATGATCCAGATGAATCCAGCGATTGCGGATGTAATCCAGATCATCCTGTCCGAAATTGAACTGTGCGCTGGTAATATCTTTACCGATAGCACGGGACCATGAAAAATTCCCATACAGGGACAGCGGCCCTTTATCGTAAGACGTGCTGACCTCGTAGCCGTTTACCTGTCCTTTGCGGTAGTTAAAACCACTCAGAACAATTGGAGCCCCAAACTGACCTTCATCAATTAGATTATTAGCCAGCTTGTAATAAGCATCAAAA
The DNA here is from genome assembly GCF_001581005.1 of Acetobacter orleanensis. Lineage (GTDB taxonomy): Bacteria > Pseudomonadota > Alphaproteobacteria > Acetobacterales > Acetobacteraceae > Acetobacter > Acetobacter orleanensis. The sequence continues at coordinate 6,208 of NZ_LHZV01000040.1, read as the reverse complement.
GAAACGCGCCAGCCGGGCAGGATCTGCTGCTGAATACCGGCATCGAAATAGTGGTCACGCTCCGCCCGGACAGTTGAATTCTGCATAACGGCTGAGGCAGAACTCGTGCCCGCAAATTTATACAGTGCGGAACTGCTCACAACTTCAAACGGCGGAGGCGTGAAGTAACGGGAATAACCGGCGTGTACCGTAGCCCCTTTCCAAGGCTTCCATACAAGATTTAGACGCGGGCTGACCTGCTTCTGGCTTGTATATTCACTCACACCATCAAAACGCAGCCCATAGTTGATTGTCAGGTTACGCAGCGGCTTCCATTCATCCTGTGCATACAGACCGTAAACCGTACCAGTTTTACCACTGCCATCGTAAATTTTCACGGGCGTTGAATCGAATGTCGGGTTTCCGTCTTCATTAACACCATCAGCTGCAAAAACTGTTGAGTCTGTCTTTGAAACCGTGCGTTCCACAAAAACCTGAAATCCAAAGCGCACGGTATGATCTTTTGCCGCATGCCACGTTACATCATGCTGTGTGCCCGTAGAAAAAACAGAGCGGGCCGCCCGTTGGGCAATACCGTTATAAACCAGATCCCCCAGTTCATCCGGTGAATAACGCAGGCTGCTGTATCGCGTAAAAACAGAGCTTTGCAAGCTGAATTTACCGATCTCTTTCTGAAGAGCTAAAATAGCGAAATCTGTAATCTGTTTCTGGCGTTCGTTCAGGCTCGCGCTATCCACGCTGCCATTCAGCTTCTGCGCCACATTACTGCCAACATAAGACGGCTCCGCAAACTGCGTTTGCAAACCGGGGTTATTGGGCAGCTGATATTCCGCATTGGAAACACCCGCAATAAAGCTGACGCGTGTATTTTCATCGGCCGTGTATCGCAAATGCCCGAGGAAATGGTACTGATTACTCAGGTCATGCACAGCGTTGAAAGAGCGGGTCGTGTTTTCAATGCCAACGCGATCATGAACAAAATCCGCAGTTGCGAAATAATCCCATTTCCCCTGATGCCCGCCATATTGCAGCGAGGGTAAGAAATAGTCACGCGCACCACCGTAAACTGATGCATTTCCACCTGCATTCGTCGTGCCATTTTTAGTTGTGATATCGACCACAGCAGCCTGCAAAAATCCGAATTCGCTGGGTAGCGCGCCGGTTGTAAGAGACATGCTATCGGCAAAACGTGTCATCAGCGCCTGCCCGAAAACATTCAGCCCTTCTGGCAACTGCACACCGTCCAGCCGGAACTGGACTTCATTATGGTCGCCACGCACATGGATCTGCCCATAACTATCCTGTGCAACACCGGGTGCCTGTAACAGAACCTGATTCAACGGCACATTATCCCCGCCGGGAATAGTCTCCAACGCCTTACGATCAAACCGATACACTGTCGCCCCTGTATCCGGCTGCAAGTCTGATCTGGCGCGATCCAGATGCGCTGTAACCGTGACATGCTCTGGAACATTCGCAAGGCCAGGCTGGATAGACACCGTTTCCTGTCCGGTTGGCTTGCCCTTGGCTGTATCGTCCTGCTTTAGCCTACGCTTTGAAGCCCGCGCCGCGCCCTCCGCCTGCGCAGTATTCTCTTTACGTGCTGGCTGAACCGTTTGGAGATTCTGCGATGTGCCCATGGGCAATGCCTGAGCCTGCGCTTTTTCAACACAGAACAGAAATCCGGCTGTCGTGCAAACAGTTGAACATGCCAGCAAAAAAGAGAGACGAGATACCAGCATCAGAAACGGGCTTTCATGGTTTTGAGAACGATCTGATTCACGGCTTATACGTTACGATATAACGTATCAATAAAATTCTGAGGCAGGGCTTTCCATTGGTCTTCTTAGTAACGTTCTGTTGCCCGCAAACCACACTTCCGCACGCAGCATTTTCGCCGCTTGTGCCCGCTCCGGTTTTGCCGTAGTAACCGCCCAACCCTCTATGTCCCGTTCGTCTAGAGGCCTAGGACATCGCCCTCTCACGGCGACAACACGGGTTCGAATCCCGTACGGGATACCAATCACCACAAGTGATTGATTTTGTTGGCTAAAAATTCTGGGTTCCCTCGATGTGTCACATGTTTGTGCTACATACGGGACGCCAGAATTGCCTACTCCTTACATGCTCAGACGACACCAGACATGGTATGTCCGCGTTCGTATTCCGTCTGACCTTACCCCTTTCCTTGGCACACAACTGGTTCGGACTCTTCGAACTTCTGATAGAAGGACGGCTCAGGCCCGTGCTGTCGGGCTAGTCGCCTCGCTGTCAGGGTTGTTTATGGATATCAGGAAGACACTGGTTCAACAGATTGCTGACGTGCGGGATGGCACGGCAGACGTTTCTGACCTCAAAGCCTTTGTTCTTGCTCATGCGGACACGATTGGAGCCCTTCCGCCTGAAGACCTCAGAAACGTCAAAATGATGCTGAACCTGCTGGTCACTCAGGAAGCCAGAGACAATAGCGAACGCAAGCAGACGCTCGAACTTGCCAGACTTTCGGCATGGTTTGCGCGTGATGCTCACCAGAAGGGCATGATTGAGGGGTTACAGAAAGCCCTGCTGTCCCAACAGGTAACACCCACCCCCTCGAAACCTGACCAGAAAAAATACCCTGATGTTCCTTGGATGAACCTGATTGCAGAGTTCTACAAAGATAATCCCGGCTATTCCGAAGATACTCGCAAAAACTACACAACAGTTTTCAGGGACTTCGAAGCACTGGTAACAAACAAATATGCCCGAGACCTCACCAAAGCCGACCTGAAAAAATATGCCGATTACCTGCGTGACAAACCTTCAAGCCATAAACCCAATCAGACCCTGAGCCATACAACCATCAACAAGAACCTTGGCTCGCTTAAAGTCTTTCTAAAATGGTGCATTAATGCTGATTATCTGGAAGATAAAAGCTTTGATGACATTAAACCCCGTGCCAAGACACAGAACGAAAAACTGAGACGACAGGAAGACATCAGACGCGCCTTTACAGACAGGGAATTAACCCTGTTCTTTAACAGCCCTCTTTTTGACGGTTATAAGTCCAGAGCCTCCCGTTCAACTCCTGGATATACAAAAGACAAGCTTCCTGATTTTTGGTTCTTCGTCACAATGGCTTTGACAGGGGCAAGGACAGAAGAAATCTGTATGGCACCTTCAAAGCTTTATGACCTCGATGGTATTCCCTGCCTTGATTTGCGAGCCTCTGGAACAAAGATGCAAAATAGTCCCCGCTTAATTCCTATTCTTCCGCAACTGCAAAAAGTAGGTTTTCTGAATTATGCCAGGGAACAAGAACGAAAGGGTTTGAAGCTCATTCCCTATCCGAATGCAAATGTTCAAGATGAGGCTGATGCCTGGTCCAAACGCCTTAACCGCTATATTGATGATATCGGAATAGATAAAGATAATCTCGTCTGCTATTCATTCAGACATACTTTCAGGCAAATGCTGCGTGTCTCTGGGATTAACCACGAAATTGTAAATAAAATATTTGGGCACGAGACAGGAGAAGTGGGTTCAGGATATGGTTCTAACCTTTCCAAATCAGAATCTGTAGAATTTATTGATAAAGTAAAACTTCCAATTGATTTAATTCACCTCTATAATGAATAGAGATGAATTTCTTCAAATTTATCAGACAAATAATATTTTATCTGATAAGGTTATGGATGTTTTGAGAGGAATTAAAAATGTCTGATGAAGAAAAGGAAGAAGCACCTCAGAAGCCTTTGATTCCTGCTGTCCCTGTCAATAAGAGCATTCATCATGATTATCTCGTTTGTCTCGAAGACGGCAAGCAGATGACGATGCTGAAACGTTACCTCATGACGAACTACGGGCTGACGCCAGAATCCTATAAGGAAAAATGGGGGCTTCCACGCGATTATCCCATGTCTGCCCCTGGCTATTCGGAAGCGCGGTCAAAACTGGCTAGAGATTTGGGGCTAGGTCGTAAATCTAACGCAAAAGAACCAAAAATGGCAGGAGAACCTGCCATAGCACCTGAGCCTAAAATACGTGGTCGTAAGAAAACTGTCGCAGAGTAATTTAAATCGAAAGTCAGGATAACATATGTTGAAAATTGGGAAGATAGTGAATTATTTAGGACCATCTCACATTGGGGGAGGTATAATTTTCTTAATTGGTATAGCGATTTTTATTATATCAATTGTATTAAAAAACAGTGATGAAGCTCAGAAGAAATTTTGGATATTAGCACTAGTTATATCTATAATATGCATTGCATTTGGGATTTGGATTTTTGTTGATTTATTAGGTTTTGCTTCCTGTTTTTCTTGAAGTAATTTATTTCCCCTGAGTGTACACGTAAACGTATAAAAATTGTAAAACACACAAAATGATAAAAACATTATAGTTTATAATGTTTTTATCTAAAGAATATCCGGAACAAAAAAGAAAAAATAGACATTTTGGTAAAATATTTTTGTTTATTTCGTAAGCTATTTTCTTATTATATTTCATCAAACATTCTCCTTTTTAAATTGATTTTCTTTAAATTTAGCTAACCTTCTATATAAAGTAGCTTCTCCAATTCCTGTTCTTCTTGATGCAACTCGGATAGATTTTCCTTGTTGCATCAGGTCTATCGCCTGTTCAATTTTCATACGGTCAACTTTTGGTCTGCCTATTGGCTTTCCTGATTTTGTCCCGAATTTCTGAGCATTTGATATACCCTCAAGGACACGAGCATGAATGTTGTCACGCTCCATCTCTGATACGATGGAAAGCATATGATACAGCATTTTGGATGATTTGTTGGACGTATCAAGACCATCCACCAATGACCTGATGGTCACGCCCTTCTTATCCATATCCTCAAGCAAGATAGACAGGTGGCTGACAGAACGGCCAAGGCGGTCCAGCTTCCAACAGATGATGGTGTCACCTCCCTGAACCTGTTCCAACAGCTTGGAGAATTCAGGTCTATCCTTGCTGGTACCTGTGAACACATCTTGATAGATGCAAGTTTCTGGAACACCTGCATCCATCAGTGACCTTATTTGCATATCAGCAGACTGATCAGTGGTAGAAACACGAGCATAACCATAAATCATGTTGTGCTCCTGTTTTTCATAGATTCTGCTTTTAATGTTTCTAAAATTGAGAATCTTTCGTTAGAACAATAAGTTGCAACACTATCGCCATCTGCAAAAGAAAATGGTGTGACCATCTTGAAAAAATCAGCACAGATAGCATCACGTGTTCTATTGAACCCTCCCAACACTCTTTCACTCTCTCGTAAAATCAATTCCCCCACAGCCACATAGATAATGTCAGCAAAGCCAACCGGTTGTTCATACTTTTCCTGTTTTAAAATTGCATAGATAACAAAACGCTGAACAATTTCATCTATGCCAGAAGAACGCAAAAGTCTGTCATAATCATCCAATGACCTGACACTCACTATTTTCTCTAGGGCTTTTTGATAGTTTTTCAAAACAGTAGAAACACTTTGCTTTCTAAAATCGTCGAAATTTTTAGATCTAAGATGTTTCTTAAAAAATAGCAGGTAATATTCTTTCAATTTTTCCATACGCTCTGCATGTCTGAGACTTATAATCTGTCTTTGTAGACTATTTAAAAAATATTCTTCATCCATATATGTGCTCTCCAGTTCTTAATTCTTCTCTGTTTTCCCATTCCCAATTTGCAAGTCTCTCTAATTTTTCAAAATATGGAGTGCTTTGACTAGGATATATAAATCCTGTTAGGCAGAGGTATGAAAAAACATTTGAAATATCCTTTCTCTTTTCATCATCCAAACAAGATAACCTATGCATATCGAAAATTCCGAATGTGACTTCATCCCACCAAGATAGAAGGAAGTCCTTAATGCAGATTTGATATTTATCGTTGCCATAGGACAGTGATATTAAATTTGATAATGATTTTTGCGCTTCTTCATTCACAATTATTCCTCCTGAAATTTTATCATTAAAATTTATCAAAATTACCTGTTAATTTTGATAGTATGTTTTTGATATCTTAAAACTATACTTAAATAACTATAACACTAAAACTATCAAAAATACATCTTTTTGATAGTTTTAAATAATTATTTTTATTTATGAAATTTTTGTTCAACAGAAAAATCTTCTTGTTTAACAAGGATAACAAATAATCATTATGAAAATAAAGAATATTAGACTAGGGCCTGTTATGGCTTGATCCAGTCTGCTGC
>NZ_LHZV01000062.1 GCF_001581005.1 Acetobacter orleanensis | reverse complement strand
TTCGAACCCTCCACCTTTGACCTTTATGAGCCCATTTTCTGAGGCCGATGGAACGGATGATGCCGGGGAGAGCGACAAGATTGTTCCTCGCGTTACAGACGGCATTGATGATGTCGTCCATGTTATCAAAGACGGTGTTGGTCAGCCAGCTGGTGCGGAGGAATTGCCAGATATTTTTTCGACCGGGTTCAGTTCGGGAGCACGACGGCATGAGCGCCCCGAGCCACGGAGTATGAAATCTCGTCGATGTGCACTTGCATGCTATACGTGCCGATAAACGGAAGAGCGAGACCTGCGGCCTTGCCACGTGCGGGACAGATTGCCCCGAACAGCCATGCGTTGACATAGCGCTGGTCTGCCGGCTGGCGTAGCCGGGTTCCCCGTTTGTCCCATTGCCGGACGACACTGTTCTTTTGCCCGGTCCGCGCTTCGTCCCGGCACCAGATTTCGATCCGTTTGCCGCGCGGCTGATGGCCGGTGCGAGACTTCAGGATTGTTGGGAAGTTTTTTGAAAGCGTCCATGACGGACGGATCCTGTCTCGGGTGGCGGGGCCGTGCGCTGACGTGAATGAAGCCCAGTCGCTTTAAGAGGGTGGAAGCGTGGCGCTCGTGATACGACACGCCAAAGCGCTCCTCAATCACCCGCTTCAGATCAATGCCGCGCCAGTGGACCACGCCATCCCGGTTACGGTCGGGGCCAACCATGATCAATGCCGAGAGTTCCGCCTGCTGGTCCGCCGTCAGGCGGTAGACAGAGCCGTGTCGCCATTGATCCCGCAGGCCATCTGGCCCACAGCATTGAACCGGTGCAACCAGTCCCACAGAGGGTTTGCCGGTTCATGCCGCCGATCCGCGCCGCGTCTCCTCGGCTGACACCGTCCTGCACCGCAGCCAAAGACAGAAGGCGCCGTGCAACATTCGCATCCCATGCACGAGAGGCCAGCCGCCGAAGCGCCTCAGCCGTATAATCCGTCCGTAAGGCAATCGCACCAGCCATCTCCGATCCTCCATCACAAGACAGAATCAGAACAGGCGGGTCATGTCACTTCACAGGTGAGTCAGACATAATAGCCTTTGGTATGGCATTAAAAAAGCCCTTCTCTTCTGATGAAGAGAAGGGCTTTTCCCGTGTTCAGTAATCAGCCGGCGGCTTTAAGACCGCGTACTTTTTGAGTGCTCTTTGTCATGACATATGGACCAGCAGCAATGATCTGGATGGTCAGCATCCGCAGGCCATGTCTTCTGATATCCGGAAGCTGCAGTGTAGCATTGCCGTTCGTCCAGCGGCACGGCACAGTTTCCTGCGTATTCCATCCTGACAGTTCCGCCTGATCCAGATGGGATGTGATAGCATGCTCATTTTTACCATCAAACAATGTCACCTGTCCTACCAGAACGCCAAGGTGACGACGGTCATCCACAAACGGTCCGATTGTGTCACTCGGGCGGCTGGTACGGGTGACAATCTGTACCGTCTCCACATCAGCCGGGATCATGAACACGACTTTGTCATGTAACTGACGAACAGGACGAATGCTCTGGCCCTGCCCTGTTACCAGATGAATGTCAGAATCTAGCTTCACTTCCGGAACCTCGTTGTAAGAGACAAGGCCTTGTGCAACAGCACGGTCTGCCAGTGTCTGAAACAGCGGCTCCACGATGGTCCGTTCTACGGTGAGAGTCGCCGCACCATCATTATCCCACGTCTTTTCAGGCGCTTTTGCTGTCAGACGCACAACGCTACCATCCTGACGGAAGATGCCGCGATTGCCCGTATCCAGATAGCTTTCTGTCAGCGTGTCGTTCGCCCAGATCACGGAATGCTCTTCCGTCTCGATATGGAAGTAGTCGTAAGACGTGATAGAGCGGTCATAGACAATGCTCCGACCATTGACCAACATCCGCACCGGCACGAACTTGTCTTCAAAGAACAGACTATGTTCCGGGGTAACCAGCAGATCCTGACTCGGTACGCCTACGGCCAGCGCATCTTTGAGGATGCGGACCGGGTAGCCTGCCTCATCATCGGCGAGAGCGGTGTTCACATGCATGGATTTCCGGCCGGTCCAGATCACGGCGCGTTCCGCCGCGCACTGCGCCTTCCAGTCCCATGTCTGCACGCTGTCGCCAATACGCAGAGTTTCCACTGCGACATCACCAGACGCCGTGCGGATCATGGACCCAGCAAGGAAGCAGACCTCAAACAACACGCTGCCATCAGCCGCGGCCTTAGACAACGAATAGCCTTTTGCCTCCGCACCCGGAATATGCAACGTGATGGTTGACTTGTTCTGCAGAGTCAGAGTGACGTAATCACCGTTCTTGTTATTATTCGCGTCAACATAAGCCACAGCCGTGATGTCTTTTTCTGTGACACCCGCAAGCTTGATGCCATCAGAATTACCCGCAGACGTTCCGTTAAACCCATCGATCTCTGTGAGCACATTGATCTTGGTCGTGGCGGTCCCGCCATTTTCAAGCCCGCTGATGGTCAGACCGGTGTTTGTGCTGCCCTGCAAGTTAACAGTCCCGCCAGCATCATTCCAGATGGTCGCACTACCACCGCTGTAAAGCGTTGTCGTGCCAGTCAGGATCGTGCCACTGGAGGCAATCAGTGTCCCGCCATTCGCAACAGTCGTATCCGCAAGTGTAGTGCCACTCGACGCATTAACCGTGCCATTGTCAGACACCGTTGTTCCAGAAGCAATGCCCGAGGCAACGTTCAAATAAGAACCAGCACCGGCAACAGACGCATTGGTCGTCGTGCCGCCATAGACAAAGATATGACCGTTATCAGATGCGGATGTATTATAAGCAACACCACCAGACATAATGGTCTGACCTGCGCCAGAACTGACCTGCGTGCCTGTCGCCGTTCCCCCGTTGGAAATCGTTTCCGCCGTGCTGTTTGAGGTCAGGATTGTGCCTGTCGTCGCCCCGCGAGAATACACATTAATCGTGCCAGCCTGCCCGCCAGCTGGAGTTGTAGCACTCGCATTAACAGCGGAACCACCAGCATAGACATTCAGTACGCCGCCACCCTGAACGGTCGCACTCGTGGCAGTCCCACCATTGGAAACATTATAGGTGCCACCGTTTGCAACGGTCACATTGCTACCGTTCCATGTTCCTCCTGCTGAAGGAGCAACTACTGTTTCATACGCGCCGGATCCAACGATAATCCCGCTGGAAGCATCAGCAGAGTCGTTTGTCCCGCTACCTCCGGCAGAAATAATCAGATGACCACCAGCCTTCACAGATGTCTCGTAGGAAGATCCACCTGCATTAACAAGAGCAGAGCCGCCAGCACTAACTATTGTAGAAGACGCAACAGCACCGCCGCCTGAGAATGCGGACGTTCCGGTCCCCCAATAACCTGAGCCCCAATAGTTTACATCAACAGAACCGATTGTCTGCTGACCGCCGTTTTCGACAGTTGCACCAACTGCTAGGCCGCTATTGGTAACATATTGGACTGCGCCACTCTGCAGAACCGTCTGAGACGCAACACCGCCTTTAACATGTTCTGTACCAGAGGCTCCAACTGTCGTAGAGGTTGTAATGGCACCAGAAGAAACAACATCATACCCAGATGTCGTAACATTCAGCATATTGCCAGACCCATTCGAGCCTATAAGCAATCCACCACCGCTTTGAGCTGTCACAGCAGAAGCAACGCCTCCGCTATCCACAGTCATCCAACCGCTAATAACTTGCCCGGATGATGCTTCTGCGCCGCCATATACAGAGGTGTAAGCTCCACTTTGCCATGTATTAACAATGACAGTTCCAGAACCGTCGGCAGATAAACCACCAGCCTGTGTTACGCTTGTATTATAGGCCTGTCCACCAGAATCTAGACCAAGAGTACCCTTAGAATTTACCGTAATACTGGAAACAACACCACCGTTGTCATAAATATAGCCGCCGGAATTTGCGGTCATCGAGACGGCAGAAGCTCCAACGTGAACTGTTGCCTGTCCATTAGCAACATCACCACCTGATGCCACACCACCAGAGTTGACTTCCAGCCATCCACCAGAAACATGCGTTTCTGAAGCAAGACCGCCCTGATTAACAAATCCGTGACCTGAACCAGAAATCGTAATATTAAGAGAACTACCTTTAACAGAAATCGAAGTTCCACTCTCAATCACTGTATCATGCGCAGAACCGGAGGCGTTAATATTAACAGTTCCGCCACTTGTTACTGTTCCGCCACCCAGAACACCGCCGGAGTTGATGGAGACGGTACCTTCAAGGTAGCCAGTATGATAGGCATTAAGAGCGCCGCTTGATTTGCCATTGCCTGAGACATCAGCACCACTCAAAATGCCACCATCATACACAGTGATCGTGCCGCCCGAGGCAGTCGTATTGGCAGCAGAGCCGCCCGCAGAAATAAATTGCCCGGCTCCGTCCAGCACCGTCGTGCCGGTCGCACTTCCGCCTGTCTCAACAGTTTCCGCAGCACCGGCACCAGAAACGGTATCAAAAGACGTCTTAGCTCCGGCACGGACATCAATCGTGCCCTTACTCATCGCAGACAGATAACTGCCTACCGCGCCAGAAGACAGATATACCGCACCAGAAGAAATATACGTACCATGCGCAGAACCGGAGGAGTTAATATTAACAATTCCGCCACTTGTTACTGTTCCGCCACCCAGAACACCGCCAGAGTTGATGGAGACGGTACCTTCAAGGTAGCCAGTCGTATATGCATTAAGAGCGCCGCCTGATGTGCCATCGCCTGAGACATCAGCGCCACTCAGAATGCCGCCATCATACACAGTAATCGTACCGCCAGAGGCATGTGCGTTATTAAGAACACCACCGCTATTTACAGTAACATATGCTTCGGACACGGTCGTATTTGTAGCAGAACCGCCCGCAGAAATAAATTGCTGGGCTCCATGCTGAACCGTCGTTCCACTCGCACTCCCGCCTGTCTCAACATTTTCAACACCGCCGGCGCCAGAAACGGTATCTCCATACGTCTTGGCTCCGGCACCGACATCAATCGTGCCTGCACTCGTTGCATGCAGATTGCTGCCAACACCACCAGAAGACAGCTTCACCGTGCCATTAGAGATAACCGTATCATGCGCAGAACCGGAGGCATTAATATTAACAGTTCCGCCACTTGTTACTGTTCCACCACCCAGAACACCGCCAGAGTTGATGGAGACGGTACCTTCAAGGTAGCCAGTCGTATATGCATTAAGAGCGCCACCTGATGTGCCATCGCTGGATACATCAGCACCACTCAGAATACCGCCATCATACACAGTAATCGTACCGCCAGAAGCATGTGCGTTATTCAGAACACCCCCACTACTTACGGTCACAGCTGCTTCGGAGACTGTCGTATCGGTGGCAGAGCCACCCGCGGAAACATATTGCCCGGCTCCATTCTGAACCGTCGTTCCACTCGCATTCCCGCCTGCCAGAACAGTTTCAACGCCGCCCTTGCCAGAAACGGTATCTCCATATGTCTGGGCTCCAGAACTGACAGTAATCGTGCCCGCACTCGTCGCATGCAGAGCACTACCAACACCACCAGAAGACAGATTCACCGAGCCATTAGAAATAACCGTATTCTTTGCCGTACCTGATCCTGATACAGTGACTGAAGCACCACTCAGAAGCTGGCCTCCGACAAGGCCACCCCCAGACTGAACGTTAATTGTACCTTTCAAATCGGCAGCGGTCAAAACACCTTGAGCACCTAGTCCGCCCGCTAAAGTCGCGTTACTTACAACGCTCCCGGATGATGCCACAACGCCTGCATATCCCAGAACTTTAAGGTTAGATACAGTAGCACCTGAGCTTAAATATCCCCAAGCAGTCGCATCACCCTTATTTAAAGACTCAACAGTATATCCATTAATTTGACCAGTGACCGTAACAGCTCCACCGCCCGACTGAATCAGATTTGTTTCAGTCCCGCCAGCAGTCAATGCACCTTGGCCTGATAACGTTACATTAGTAGCACTGCCCAAGATGGTATAAGCACCAGCAGCAATTGTGCCAGAGCTTGTTTGTTTTCCTGTTAACGTAACATCGGAAATTAGCGAGCCAGCTGAAGCCGTTAGCTTCCCTGCTTGAATCGTTGATCCTGTAATTGCGCCACCATTATAAACATTGAGATTCGAGGTATCAAAAGTATAATTAGTAGCAGTTCCATATATAGCAGTTGTATCAAAAGATGATGTTGCACCACCACCATTTGATGTAGTGCCTGCTGATATTGTCAAAACAGTCATGGCATTTACCCTTTATTTAAAGCACAAGACGCGAAATAACTTTAAGCACCAACTCTGCTGCTATAAGTCGCGTACATTCAAACTGACGCGGCGTGCTTGCATGCCGCGGACACCACAAAAAATCGTGGTGATCGAAACGCTCTTTCGGGTCATTCCAACAGGAATTGCATGTATGCCAGTTGATGACGCGATAAGGCGTTGCGAATTCATTTGTTGGGTGTGTAAAGCCCGAGATCATGACAACAGGAGTGGCTGCGGACCATGCCAGCCAAGCCAACCCGGAACTGTTGCCAATAAAGAAGGCGGCATGTTTCAGCCAGCGCGCCCGCTCTGCCAGCGGACGGTTTCCGGTCTGATCTTCCGCGCCATGCGGAAGATGATTCCAGATAATCCCTGTACCATGCACAGATTTCTGATCTATGCAGACCACCCGATAGCCCTGCTGCTTCAACCAGCCAATAACCTCGGACCAGCCGATGGGATTATTCCAGTATTTGCACTGTGAGGACGCTTGCACGGCAATGCAGACATAAGGCTCTTCAATCGGCCGCCCTTCATCAGGAAAGCTAATTTTTGCAGGCTCTTCTTCCGGGCTGACCCCCAGAATATACGCCGCTGTCTTATGCAACCCGACAAACCGGAAGTCGGTCGGCTGCCAGTCGAATGCCGCATCATCAAAAAACAGACCAAGGCTATAGGTGGCATAAAATGTCTCGGCCAGCTTCTGCTCCGAAATCTCTTCATGCGTGACAAAGCGGATATGCGGATAGGCCGCCTCAAACAACGGCCGGATCAGGCTTGATAAGGCGCAGGTCACGCGTGCGCCGCGCTGTTCAGCAAAACGCGCGGCATAGGGCATCCAAGCCAGAGTGTCGCCCAGTGTCCCGATAGGAAACTGGATCAGAACATTCTGGTCTTTCGCATCATAGTTATGGGAGAAGACATGCTCCTGAGAACCCTGTCTCTTAGCAGAGTCTTCTTTCCAGACATCAATGCCAAACCTTACATACCAGCGCTTACTGGAATGCACGAAGGCGTCCTTCAGCCCCCCCTGCTCGAACAGGATATTACCGGTATCGGAATCCCGGAGACGGACCCGCCATGTTCCTGTCTCCAGAACAGGCAGACGCACACGGCATCCCGCATTGAAATCGAACCGTATATGGCTCTCTTCTCCCTGAGTAGGGTCTTGTGCAGGCAGGGGATAAGGCGCGGTAACCCGAGCAGACGCCAGATTACTACTGACAGGGAAAGCCTCGTCCCCTACTGGAATTGATGACGCTTCAGCCGAGGACATGGTTGCTTGCTTCGCGTCGATCGGAGGTCGTGCCGATATCTTGCAAAAATGTTGAATTATGCAAAAATTTAAAGTTGACTTATTTTGTTAAAAAATAGATAAAAAACCGTAAATATCTTTGCTAATATTCGATTCTTAAGGTGCTAACGTAGTATTTTCCGAGGCTTTATATGAGTTTTCATAATTCAAAAATTTTGAAACTTATATAAAATACGCATTGATCGGTAACTATTACGTAATGTTTTGGAATTTACATGAGTCGGAAAATTGGTTACGCCCGTGTTAGTACAACGGGCCAGACGCTGGACGGCCAAATACTAACACTGGAACAAAATCAGTGTGGGAAGATTTTTCGAGAAAAAATAAGCGGCTCCAATGCGGAACGGCCTCAATTAAACAGACTGTTAAGCTACATTCAGGAAGGTGATACTGTTATCGTAACACGGATTGATCGGCTGGCCCGCAGCACCTTTGATTTATTTGCCATTATTAGAAATTTTACCGAAAAAAAAGCGCATTTTTATTCGCTATCAGAACCTTGGGCCGACACTTCCTCAAGTACAGGCCGCCTCATGCTTGCCGTTTTGGGCGGGTTGGCAGATGTCGAACGCGATTTAATCCGAACTCGCACAGCTGAAGGCCGGGCGCGTGCCCAAAAGCAGGGTGTCAAAATGGGGAGGCCGTTACTCACCTCCAAGACTGATCGCATAGAAATTATAAACAGACGCCAAGATGGCCACACACTAGCGAAAATTGCCAAAGATTACAATATTTCTCCTAGCACTGTAATGAGAATAATAAATAAAGAATGTATTCAATGAATTTTTATATTATTTATGAATTGTATTTTTATTTAAATATATAATTTTTAAATTTTATACCAGATCAGCAATAATTGTCTATATTGGAAGCTCGATAAAATCGATAACATGTGATTTAAATTTTTAATATAAACACCGCAGCAGGGAAGCCATGAAGCCAGTCTGACGCCTGAAATGATCGACAGCCTGCATACCAAGGCACATTACGGAAAAATCGGAGTTTTGACGTCGGCCAGAAAATTGTCGGACGCAAGCCGCAGATCGCCGTTGATACGAATGGACACCATCCAATATTATTTAGCTGATACATATGATTCTGGACGTGTCACGGTTTAGTTCCAGACCATAGGTTATCTGTTAAGCGGCATTGCGCTCATGGTGCGGAATGCAGCCTCTGCGGATTATAGAAATCATTGATGGTGCATGTGATGGCCTGCATGACGTCCTGACGCGTGCTCCAAACCTGTCGCCACAGGAGTTCCGCTTTCAGGGTCTTGAAGAAGCTCTTCGCGACCGCATTGTCCCAGCCGTTTCCCTTTCTGCTCATGGACACGATAAAGCCATGGGCGGAAAGGAGCTACATTTTCAGGGGGCACGTCAAACTCATGCCCCCGAACCCATCATAATTGCCAGTTCAGTTTTTATTTGATAATGATAATCCTTCTCAAAATTGGAGGGAAGATTATGTCCGCCTCGGGCCTGTGGCAACACCTGTTTACGCGGCAGAGCAAAAGCAAAAAGCCTGCTTCCGCTCCCTTGCCGGAGCAGATTGATGCCATTCGTCAACGGGCAATCAGCGGCCATCATCTGGAACAGGTTCTCTGGGGGAAGGTGCTGCTGAACAGCGCCTATGTTCGGTCCGATCAGGCTCAGGCTCTTGTCTGGTTCACAATAGCGGCCAATGCGGGCTATGGCCCTGCTCACAACATGCTGGGCCGCTGCCACCATTTTGGCTGGGGATGTGAGAAGAACTTGCAGCAGGCGGCCCAGCATTATGAGACCGCGGCCAGACTTGGGGATGAATGGGGCCGTTATAATCTGGGCATTCTGACAATGCGTGGCCTTGGTATGCCGCAAGACCTTAAAAAAGCACTCCGGTTGTTCACCACAGCCGCCCATAATGGGCATGCCAAATCCATGAATCTGCTCGCACGCTTTTTGGAAGAAGGGTGGGAAACGCCACAGGACAAAGCGGCGGCTCTGGTCTGGTATCGCAAATCTGCTGAAGGCGGCGACTACCGGGGCTGCCATAACTATGCAACAGCTCTGGCCGATGCCGGACGGATACAGGATGCCCTGCGCTGGTGGCGGCAGGCGCTCCCGGAAGCAACGTCTGACATTCTTCTGGCGATGGACCGTGCTTTATCCCGCCTTGGAAAAGCAGCAGATCCCGCGCTTTTTGCTGCCTTACAGGTGCGGATGCAAAGCCTTTCCGCTCAGCCGCGACCTACCCCTTGAACCTCCCGGCACCAACCTCCTCATCGCCCTCCGGTACTGCGCGACGTAAATCCCTCACACCTCTGTGACCTAAAAATGCTCAGACGACGGAAGCCTCTGATAAAAAATAGCTTTAGTTGATAGTAAGACTTAATTCCTATACTCTATTGATATAAAACAGATTTTTATTTGCATCCCTCAAGCAGTTACGTTACATGCAGGCTGTTATTTCTTAACCAGAGCAAAGAGGCCCATCATGGTTAAAGACGCAAAAGTTATTGAACATCTTAACACACAGCTCACAAATGAGCTGACAGCCATCAACCAGTATTTTCTGCATGCCCGCACCTTGCGCCACTGGGGCGTGACCCTGCTGGGCAAGAAGGAACATGAAGAATCCATTGAGGAAATGCACCACGCTGACTGGCTGATTGAGCGTATTCTGTTTCTGGGTGGACTGCCGAACGTCCAGCGCCTGAACACCATCCTGATCGGTCAGGACGTGAAGGAAATTCTGGAATGCGACATGAAGCTGGAAGAAAAAGCAATTGGTGACCTGCGTGAAGGCATTGCCTATTGTGAAAGCGTGCGGGACTACGTCTCCCGTGACCTGCTGCTGAAAATCCTGACGAACGAAGAAGAACATGAAGACTTCCTCGACCGTCAGTTTGACCTCATCAAGCTGGTTGGTATTGAACGCTATATTCACCTGAACTCTGCTGCGGCTCCTGATCAGGAATAAGCACAGTTTTTCTACGCCCTCCGGCCTACCATGCCGGGGGGCGTAGGCTCTTCTTAGCGGACCGCAAAAGTCTGAGCATACAGGTCCGGCTTAAACCCGACGACAACAGAACCAGCCTCCAGCACAGGCCGCTTGATCATGGAGGGTTGAGCCAGCATCAGCGCCATCGCTTTTGCGGCGTCCAGACCCGTTTTCTGGTCCTCCGGCAGCTTGCGGAAGGTTGTGCCCGCACGGTTGAGCAGTGCCTCCCATCCCACGCCCTTCATCCATTTTTCCAGATGCTGTGCGTCAATCCCCTCACTTTTATAGTCATGGAAGTGATACGCTATACCATGCTCGTCGAGCCAGTTCCGAGCCTTACGCATCGTGTCACAACTCTTGATTCCATAAATGACGACCGGTGATATCATCGCTTGTCCTTTCATTTTTGCACTTGCATTGATTGACAGATTTATAGAAATCAGACCACCTAGCAGCTATGCTTCGTTCCTTTATCCGCCCCACCAGCATCTGTTCTACTCTTTTACTTGGCGGATGCGCGGTGCAGGGCGCACCATCCTTCGCGCTGGTGGGTGCCTATTTTCCAGACTGGATGCTGTGCGGCATGATCGGCATTGCCGTTGCCGTCACGCTGCGCGTGGTTTTTGTGCTGACTGGCGTTGATGCCCTCCTAAGCCTGCGCCTGTTTACCTACCTTTCTCTGGGGGTCATAACCGCCCTTCTGGCATGGCTGATCTGGTTCGGACCTTAACTGCATGAAAAAAGTCTCTCTTTCCACGAGCAGCCCCATCGGGTTTGCCATTGCTGCGGTCTGTATTCTGGGGGCCATTGGGCTGGGGGTATATGTCTCACGTCAGGACGGGGCCTATCCCTCATCTGACAGCGGTTCCATTGATGCCGAGGTCGTGCACATGGCCTCCACAGTGGGAGGCCGCCTGATTGCGTTGCCTGTGCATGTGAATCAGGCCGTTAAAAAAGGAGACCTCCTCTACCGTCTGGACCCGGAACCGTATGAACTGGCTGTGCGGCAGGCGGAAGCCAATCTGGCTCTGGCGGCCGCAGAAGTGGAGAACCAGAAACGCCTGCTGGCTGTTAAAACTGCCAATGCTGCTGTCGCGCAGGACCAGACAACCCGCGCACAGACCAATCATGATCTGGCGGCCCGTACTGTAGAGCGCCTCAAGCCGCTGGCAGGGCACGCCTATATCCCGTGGCAGCAATATGATCAGGCGCGCGTCGCCCTCAATGATGCGGCTGTCTCCCTTGCCCAGAGCCACCAGCAGGCCAGTGCGGCACAGATAGCCATTGGCGACTTGAAAAGCTCTCTCGCAGCCCAGCAGGCCGCGCAGGCCATGCTGGATCAGGCCCGTTATGCCTTACGCCAGACAACCGTGATCGCCCCAACGGACGGATACGTCACCAGCCTGCGGGTTAAGGAGGGGGAAATTCTCGCCCCGTCTCAGGTTCTGTTCACGCTGGTTGCTAATGACACCTGGTATGCCAGCGCCAATATCCGGGAAATCACGCTGCACGCCATTGCACCGGGAGATTGCGCCACAGTCTATTCCATGATCGACCGACACACCCCACTCCACGGCCATGTGGAAAGCATTGGCTGGGGGGTTGCTTCTTTGGATTCTGCCGGTCTGGCACGCGGGTTGCCTCTGGTCCCGCGAGAAATGGATTGGGTCCATGTGGCCCAGCGCTTTCCTGTCCGTATCCGGCTGGACCCGGCAGACCCACGCCTGCTGCGGCTGGGCGCCACAGCAACAGTCGAGATCCGGCATGGCGAAGCCTGCCACTAACGTCCGGCCTTTGACCGCCGACCGGATCTGGCGACTGATTACGCAGCGCACCCCCGGTCGGGGTGGGGCTGCGCTACGCATGGCGGCGGCTTGCACGACAACCGTGCTGGTTGGAGAAATCTGGCAGGTGCCGGACCTTGCCGTTCCGGCACTCGTCACCATGGCCCTGTGGCAGAAAGACCGCGTGACAAATGTGCTGGCCGGTCTGATTGTGAATATCCTGTTCGGGCTTATCATCCTCATCATGTTCGGGCTGATACACCTCACGCTGGACCACCCGATGGGTCTGGCTATTGCCACGGCTCTTCTCTCTTTTGGGTTCTTTTTCCTTGGGTCTGCCAGCAAACTAAAGCCCGTGGCCTATATGCTGGGGCTGGTTGTGGTGTACGCCATGATCGCCATTGGAAACGCGCCCATCGGGGAGTTGGCTACGCGCGCTCTGCTCTATGCGGACCTGTTCATTCTGGTGCCGGGTGCCGTCATGGTGTGCCTTGCGCCCGTTATCTGCCCTTCCCCCAAAACCCTTCTCACCCGCTCGCTTGCACACCATCTGCGCCTGAGTGCCGCCCTTCTGCGCACGCCAGACGATGAGCAGATGCGCGACACAGCCGAAGCCCTCCTGCGGGAAGGGGCAAAAGGCATGCTGATGTCTTTGAAAATGGCTGGGCTGGAAAAGATAGGGCGCAAGCAGGATCTTGCTTGCCTGAAACAAGCCATTCCGCGCAGTGTGGGTATTCTGGCCCTTGCCCACGCGGCCTCATGCGAGAGCACTCACACACCAGACATTCCGGCCCAGCCACCCGAAGCACTCATTCAGACATTGCTGGACATGGCAGAGATTTTCCAGAGCGGAGGCTACCCGACAGATATTGCGCAGCCACCAGTGCCAGAGCCCACTCCCGCTTTCATAAAAATTGCGTCTCTTCTGCCTGATTTCACAAACCCTTCCGCGCAGAAAGCGCCAGAAAACGGTAAAAAAGCCAAGTCCGGTTCTTCCGGTTTTTTCGCGCCAGATGCGTTGAGCAATCCCGAGCATGTCCGCTTTGCCGTAAAAGGCACTGCGGCTGTGATGTTAAGTTATTTTATCTTCAAAATTCTCAACTGGGACGGCATTCACACCTGCATTATCACCTGCTTTATTGTTGCGCTGCCCACCATGGGAGAAATGATTTCCAAACTAACGCTGCGCATCAGCGGCGCACTGGTCGGAGGGGCACTGGGGATTTTATCCATTATTTTCGTTATTCCCCACCTTACCAATATTGCGGCTTTTCTGATCATGATTTTTGCGTGCTCTCTCCTTGCCGCATGGGTCAAATCAGGTGATGAGCGGATTGCCTATGCGGGCTTCCAGATTGGTCTGGCTTTTTTCCTGTCTGACCTGAAAGGCTATGGCCCAACGTCAGACATGACCACGGCGCGCAACCGCATTATCGGGATTCTTCTTGGCAACTTCATCACCTATGCGGTTTTTACCAGCTTCTGGCCATCCAGCGCCTATGACAAAATTAAAGAGACAATCTCTGCGGCCCTGAAGGCCCTGCACACCCAGTTTCAGGCCGCCTCCGTGCAGGAGGAGTTGCTCCTTGCCGCCTCAACCCAGAACGCGTTGGCGGCTGCGGAACGCATGATTGAATTTGCCAGCGTGGAACCCATCCATCTCCGTGCCCAGATGGACGAACTCGCTACCTATCGGGCCATAACCAGCCAGATCTCCAGCCTGTCGGAAGACGGTCTGATTCCCGCCCGGCGCCCTGCTGCGTCTGCTCAACTCGCTCTTCTGGACAAGGTGGTGTCATGATCCGCTTCCCCCGCCACACAGCCTGCCTGACCACAAGCCTAATCTTTCTGCTAGGCGGTTGCGCAACCGAAGCCCTGAAGAGCGCGCCAGCCCGACCAGACGCCCCTTGGCAGCCCAACGTGTCTGACAAAGGCGAACTTCTGCCCGGCCAGAACGCACATGGACTGACTCTGCCCGCCGGATATACTCTGCCTGCCAACCAGACAATCGCCCCGCGCCCTGCGGATGCCGATGTCAGCACAACCCACACCTACTCCCTCCCGGAACTGATTGACGTTGCTCAGTCTGCCAACCCAACCACCCGGCAGGCATGGAACACCGCGCGGAATGCGGCTCTGGCAGTGGGTATTACACGCACGGCCTACCTGCCGCATCTGAGTGCAACAGTTGTTGGCGGCTATACGCATCAACGCAACAATGGGTCCAACCCGCGCCTGAGCGGTGCTGGAGAAATGGGGGACATCATCAACAACGGGATCAATCAGGCTGAATCCCTTGGTGATGGCGTTAGAAATCGGAATTCTGGCCATGGTGAGGTACAGACACTCAGCATGCAATGGCTGCTGTTTGACTTTGGCAAGCGGGAAGCCGTGATTAACGCTGCCAAACAAACGCAACTCGCGACAAATATTCTGTTCACGGCGGCGCATCAGAAAGTCATCTACGGGGTGACGTTGGCATTTTATACCCATGCCGCCGCCGCCGCACGGGTTACACTGGTGCAACAGGCACTGGAAAACTCCAGAAAAGTGCAGGCCGCAGCAGAAATGCGCCTTAAGCAAGGTCAAGGCACTCTTGTTGATGTGACGCAGGCCCGGCAGATGACAGCGCAAGCGGAGCTCCGGCTTGTGCAGGCCCAGAACATGGCAGAAAATACCTATCTGGACCTGATGACCGCCATGGGGATTTCTCCTAATACACGCTTGCAGACACAGGATATTTCAAACCGTCCGCTGACAATGGCTGACATGCGCCTGACAGATGACATGGTCCGGCAGGCCGTTGCGCAACGCCCGGATGTTCTGGCGGCGTACGCTGCTGCCAAAGCATCACAAAGCAATATTTCCGCGGCTAAAGCCGAGTTTCTGCCAAAAATTTTCCTGTCTGGAAACGTCGCTTATACCACAGGGCATCTGGCGCTCTCTTCCGTTCCGGGTGTGGGGTCTGACTCCAACCCGACACTTAACCTTTCCACCAACAATTTCAGCAGCCTGATACTGGGCGGCATTACCGTGCCGGTTTTTGATGGCGGCATGCGGGCCGCCATGCTGCGGCAGGCCCGCAATCACGCCGATAGCGCCCAAACTTTTTTACGGAAAACTGTTGATGAGTCCGTCAAACAGATTGTCACTGCGGAAAATAGCCTTCACGGCAGCCTGAGCGCCTATACCGCCGCAGGCCGCCTGCAAACGGCAGCGCAAACCAGTTTTGATGCCGCCTTTGCAGCCTATCGCAGTGGTGTCGGGTCCATCACGCAGGCCACAATGGCACAAACCGGTTTGCTGGATGCCCAGCTTGGCCATTCAGACACTTACTATGCCGCCCTGATTGCCGCCGCGAGCCTAGCTTTTGCAACTGGTGCGCTAGGAGACGCGCAAGTTCAATAATTCACTCACTCCCCTGATGAGTGAGGGCTGCTGGTACACGAGCATGACGCCATATCCCCGAAACTGACTCTTATTGGAATGGTGTGATACTGAAGAGAACGAGATGCATCCCATCACGCTATGACGCACCCACTTCACCTTGCTTCATAAGAGAGCTATTCACTCGGATAGCTATCGACAATAACTGACAACAGGCTCCAGAATAGCTAAACAGACATCCCACACAGGATTGTCTTGATTTAACCCGCCTTGCAGGAAAACACACAACGATGCGGTCCGGTTTTCTGACCAGTTTCTTTATCGGTTCAGGACAACGGCTGAGACGGTTTTTTCTGGCATCTGGCACAGTCTGCACGGTCCTGCTTCCTACCGTGGCCTTTGCACAAAATCGGCCGGAAGATCAGGTCGAGCATGATCAGGATAGTCTGGGCAACTCAGCCCCGTTCATGAACCAGTTTGGGCCGGGAGTCACCACAAAGGGGCTTCACCTTCCGCGCGCCAGTCAGGAGCAGGATGAACCGCTGGACACCAGCGACACGCTTCTGGGCACCATGGGGGGCGTGCGGACGTGGCTTTACCGATATGGCATCACACTGGATATGGAGGACGTAGAAGAGCTGTGGGGAAACACATCCGGCGGCACGCCAAGCCTTGCGGATGTCCGGAGTGGCACGGGCACCGGCCCGTCATATAATGCCATGACGGCCCCGACCCTGACTGTTGATCTGAAAAAACTGATTGGCCTGAAAGGCGGCATTCTCACTATCAGTGCTCTCCAGACGCGCGGACGCTCCATCACGCAGGACCATCTGGGCACCTTTAACCCTATAAGCGGTTATGAAGCAGACCGCTCCACGCGCCTGTTTGAATTATGGTACCGACAACTGCTCTTTAACGACACACTCGGTATCAAGATCGGGCAGCAAAATCTGGAATCTGAATTCATGCTGACCAACTATGGCGGCCTGTTTCTGAATTCCAACTTTGGTTGGCCGATGGCGCCTTCTGTCAATCTTTATAGCGGCGGCCCGTCCTGGCCCTTATCCTCCCCGGCCCTGCGCCTCCGCTACCGGCCGCACAATGCAGTTACCATTCTGGCAGCGGTTGCGGATGATAACCCGCCGGGCAATCGCTATAATGCGTTCAGTATCCAGCACGGTGGCAACACGTCGGACCCCGCCAATCAGGTCACGCATGATGGCAGCGGCACCCGCTTTAATACCGGCACCGGCGCATTGCTGATTGGGGAAATACATTACACGCTCAACCGCCAGCCCGAAGATCTTTCAGACGTTACCAAAGACCCCGGCCTGCCCGGCATTTACAAGCTGGGCGGATTTTACGATACCGCGAAATTTCCTGACTATCGCTACAATACGCATGATCAGCTCATGGGAAAAGGAGGCGGCACACCGCGCTGGGATCGTGGAAACTGGATGGTCTATGCTGTCATTGACCAGATGGTCTGGCGGCCTTCCTACAAATCCGACAGATCTCTTGGCCTATTTTTCAGGGCAACAGGCAATAGGGGTGACCGCAACCTTGTCAGCTTTGCAGCGGATGCCGGGATGAACTTTAAAGCACCGTTTTCAGGCCGCCCGAATGACACGGTGGGCATTGGCTGGGGGTTAGGCCGCTCAAGTTCCGGCTGGCGGCGCTATAACCGCACCGCAAAAACACGTGTTCCCGGCAATGAAAACCATCTGGAGATTACCTATCAGGCAGAAGTCCGGCCATGGTTGGTCGTACAGCCCGATTTCCAGCAAATGTGGAACCCGATGGGCGGCAGACCGGACCCACGTTATCCCTCTTCCTCTCGCCGTATCGGGAATGAGACGATTTTCGGACTGCATACAAGTATAACATTCTGAAACCACTCTGCTGGTTGAAATTTGCGCGCGCATGTTATAACGCCGTTCCTGCAGAAGCCTCTTCCGCCTTCCGCGCTCTCCATCCAGCCCTCTCTGAGTGCCCCTTCCGCCTGCCGGACCATCCTGTTCCGGCACTCCCTGCTTTTTTGCTTGCAGCAACAGTCCTGCCACCCGGCATACTGGCTGGCTTTTGTGTGCTCTTTCCTCTCTATGTTCCTCTCCTGCCTGACTGTTCATGAAAAAACACCTGTCCTTTTCCCTCCCCCGTAAACCGACATTCTTCCGGGCTGCCTCCCGCAGTCTCCTTCCCTCAGCTATTGCGCACTGGCTGGGTGTGCGGGCCATTGCTATTGCCCCGGAGCAGGTTGCCGTGCGTGAAGGCCTACGCGCAGGGGTTGCTGTCAGCACCGTTATGATTTTGGCGTTGTCTTTGCACATGCCGCTTATGGCTTGGTCCGCCTTTGCGGCGTTCTGGACCTGCCTTGTGGACCCCGGCGGCCTGCTGCGGCCACGGCTGGAAACCATGCTGAAATTTGCAGCCCTTGGCACAGTTATCAGCGGTTCTGTTGCTGCGGCTTCCGGGTTTGGGCTTGTGCCTGCCTTTATAGCGCTTGGGGTGAGCGTATTCGGCTGTGCACTGGGCCGCCTGCGCGGGGGCAGTGCTACGCAGATTGGCGTTCTGGCTGCCATCGTCGCTGTCGTGGCTGTTTGTTATCCCTTGCCGCCAGAGGTGGCGCTGCGCCTGTCTGGCCTATTCGCGCTGGGGGCGATCTGGGCCACCCTGATCTGTGTTCTAGCTTGGCCTGTGGACCCTTATATGCCGCTGCGGCTGGCCTGTTCCGCCGTCTTGCGGGAAGAGGAACGCATGACGCGCCGCCTGCTGGATGTCATGAAGCCCGGCGCACAGGGCCGCACACGCCACAGTACCTCCATCGGGGCGTTTCGCAGAGAGGTGCGTAGCCGGATTGAGCGGACACGGGGGCGCATTGAAGTGCTCTCCGCTGATACCGTCAGCAGCCGCGCCCGCGCCACACTGCTGCCCGCTATAGAGGCATGTGATCGGATTTTTATTGCCCTGATTGCCTTTGAACATGCGGCCTTATCTGGCGAGACCTCTCATGCTGCCCGGCGCACGCTCCGTGTGGTCACCACCACATTGCACCGTATGGCGGGGGAAGCCCAACGCCCGGAACCCCGGCCTGACCGGCTGCAACGGCAACACCGCCTTCTGGCGCGCATTGGAGCCGAGGATTCAAGTCTGTTTGGTAAAGGGGCGCAGGTTTGCGCACAGGCTGTGCAGGATTTGATTGCCGCATGGCAGACAGGTTCCAGCGCACATCCTCACTCTTCCGGGCAACACGCCCCACCGGGGGGTGTTCGGGCAGCGTCTGTCACTCCTGCGCAGGGCTTCCGGCATGCAGCGCGCATCTGTGTTTCTGTGCTGGTGGCTTATGCCATTTCACTCAAACTCCACCTGCCCTACGCTTACTGGGCCATGATGGCGGTAGTGGTGGTCACCCAACCCCGTGTGACCACTACGCTCCCCCGGACTATTGAACGTGTTGTTGGAAGTATTGCCGGTGGCCTTCTGGCGGCGGTCATGGGTGTACTGTTGCCGGTATGGAGCATCCTGCTGCTGATTTTCCCGCTGGCCGCCGCGACCATTGCGCTACGCAGCGTGAATTACACTCTGTGCGTAATGTTCATGACGCAGCTTTTCGTGCTGGTGACGGATCTGGTCAGCCCCGGTCTGGGGTGGGATGTCGCACTGGCTCGCGCTATCAATAACATTATTGGCAGTCTGGTCGGGTTGGCGGGCTGCCTGCTGCTCTGGCCAGAACAGCGCAATGCACCATTGGCGGCACAGATTGCGGATGCGTTCCGCGCGAATATCCGCTACGCGGCCCTTGCGACCGGGCCGGAAACCCTAAGTTGGACACAGATTGAAAGTGCTCGCCGCAAAGCTGGCACCACGAGCACGCTTGCAGAAATTCAATGCCAGACAGCCGGTCTGGAAGGCTTGCGTCGCTCGGACCAGATTGGAAAAGCGCGTGATATTCTGTTCCTGTTACGGAAGCTGGCCGGTGCTGCCAGCGTGTGGTGGATGGAAAAAACAGCCGAACCCACACCAGCAATCCGGCAGCGCGCAGACTTATATAACCATCTGGCAGACCAATTTGCCCCAGAAACCCTAACGCCTGCGGAAACAACGCAACATACAGACCCAAAACTGAATGATATACTCATCCTGTTACAAAAACTGGATCTGACGGATCTGGAGAATGAGCCTAGTCCGTCTATCAGTCAGGATGATAAACGCTCTTTCTGATAAAGAGAGTTTCTGGAACGGATATTGAACCAGCTTGTGAGGCGGGTCATTCAGTAACCAGCCTCACTTAACGCTTTCTTTAACGAATGGATATTTTCTTGAAGAAAGCGGCTTATGCGGCGCAGGAAATCGTCTGATTCTGGCGGAACGTCTGAGCAACCTGCCGCGCCAGAACGGCCATATCCGGCCTGACGGCATTGTGCAGCGCACGAACACTGTCATGCGTCGCGTAAAAGCGCTGCCCCTGCCCGCCGCTCAACTGGATAGCAGTTCCCAGAAAAATTCCGTCTATTTCGATGATTTTTGAAGTACGTATCATGACTGACCTCGAAAACAAAACCCCTGAAGGGCGCTTCCGCCGGTAGTTTCACGTCCGGCGGATTATAAAATGTGCGTCTTCTGCACGTCGTGACCTTTCATGCGCGGCATACACCCGCAACATCGGAAGGCCCTGCACATTCGCAGCATCATGAAACCGCTCCCTAATTTTAGCCTCATCTCATCCCTAATGAGGCCAGAGAACCGTATGAGCAAAAATGACGCGCGTCAATAAACCACGATAACAATTGTTATTAATAATGTAGAATTTATAATTGTGCACAATAATGTGTTTTATTTTTCATTATATTTTTCAATATGTTAAGCGTTATAACTCAGACTGAACTTTAGAGTATCACGTCAGAAATCAGTGTCTTTTATCCTCTTAAACCCCTTCAAATTTTTGAGAGACTCCATTTCAACAAAATTCTATCGTTATTATCTGTATGGAATTGCGTTTCTGTCTGCATAACGGGGCATTCTGTTAGAAAACGTACGCTAAGGATTTGGCGGGACAGATTACAGCCGAAGCGACCTAAAATCGTCGCGTGGTTGGCCGGACTTGATATCACCACGAACGAAAGACTAATCTTCGCGATTTTCGCCGGACTGGCCAAAGCTGCCATGGGTAAGTCAGAGATCAGGATCGCCGATCTATGCGCCGAACTCGGCATCACGCGGCAGACCCTCTACCGTCACGTCACGCCAAAGGGGCAAATCAGACCCGACGGTGAGAAGCTGTTGGCTCGAAAGCCGCGATGATCCTGTGACGTCAGCCATCATCGCCGTTGCGATAAGCGCAGCATCATCGCTGGTGATTTCGAACACGCCAAACCGGAATCGATATCCCCAGTTCGTGCTATCACGGGTAAACGCGAGGCGGCCAAGCAACGGTCTGATTGGTGTTTCTCGTGCATCATGCCACTGCACATCGCGCCGCCATGGTCTAAAGCCTGTCGTCATCTCGACCTGATAAGGCGGCGTGTCGACAACGGTGCCGATTGCAGTGAATGCCTGGAAGCGATCCTTCCCCCCGAAACGCAAGACGGGCGAATAGTAGATGACTTGATCGCCGGGCACGATCCGGCAAAGGGGAGCCGCCTTCCCGTGGCAGACCTGCATAATGCCGAGCGATCGACCGAGCGCAACATGCTCGGCCGAGGCAACGGCGACCCAGTGGCGCGCCGCGTTGCTCACATATCCTCCGCGATCGCGTAAACGCGCAGCCGGTGCCCATCAGGATCAAGCGCAACGAAGCTACGCCCAAAGCCGAGATCGGTCGGCGGGAAGGCGATCATTGCACCCTTTGCCAGCCAAGCAGCATGCGTTTCGTCGATCTTGGCGGGGCTGCTCATCTTGAAACCGATCTCGCAACCGCCCCCTCCCGCAGTCGGGGCCGGTTGTACGCCGTCCTTGCCCCACAGTCCAAGCGCCAGTCCTGAGGGCAGGACGAGGAGTGCGAAGGTTGGGCTGGCTTCGACAGGTTCGATGCCGAGCAGTCGGGCATAAAAGCCCGCGCTGGCTGGTGCGTCAGCGACATAGAGGAACAGGATATTGGTCTCTGTCATTATGGTGCTCCGGTCTGGAAGTGAACGGAGCGGACGCTATCGCACTCTACTGCCAGTTTCCGGCAGTAGAGTGCGGAAGTCGTTTATTCATTGAATTCCCTCCTCTTCACGCCATTCCTTCAGCAACGCCTGACGCCGCCTAGGATACCGTTCATCGATCAGTGTTGCCGAGACGATCCGGTCGGTGCGGAAATGCCTGAAACTCTGGCGCAGTTCGCACCACGCCAGAAGCACGCGCACAGAGTCGAAAAATGCCAGCGCAAACGGCCAGACGACCCGCTCCGACACCATGCCAGCAGCATCACAGTATTGAAGCGATAGTCTGCGTTCGGCACGGATTGCCTTGCGCAGCAAAGCAGGATCAACACGATCCGGCGGAAGTGTGGCACCGGGACCAATCAGGAGTGCCGAGGCGTCAAGTTCGTCGCGAAGACCGGCTGGTAGTACTGCCGCAATCCGGGTCAGCGCGCTCCGTGCCGCATCCTGTAATGGATTGTCCGCACGATCGGTGACCCAGCGTGAACCCAGCACGAGTGCTTCGATTTCTTCCGACGTGAACATCAGAGGCGGCAGCAAGAAGCCGGGCTTCAGGACATAGCCTACGCCGGGTTCTCCTTCAATCGCAGCTCCCAGCGCTTGTAGGCTGACGATGTCCCGATAGAGCGTCCTGATGCTAACTCCGATTGCGTCGGCAAGTGTCTTCCCGCTGACAGGACGGCGGTGTGCCCGCAATGCATGCAGCAGATCAAAGAGGCGTTCAGAGCGAGACATACTTCACGCATATAACCATACTGTCCTGCCATAAAGCGGAATTACCTTCATATAGACCTATATGCTGCTTAGCGTACGTTTTCGAACATCTTCTCACCGCTCCCCATAACGGAAGCATGTCGGGTCATGATCCACCACCATGCCAACGGCCTGCATCCATGCATAGACAATGACCGGCCCCACAAATTTGAAGCCCCGTTTTTTAAGCGCTTTTGAAAGAGCTTCGGACGCCGGGGAGCAAGTCAGCACCTGTTCTGTTTCATTCCGTACTGGGGCACCCGGCACCATATTCCAGCAAAATGTGGAGAAATCCTCCCCTTGCTCCTGCATGGTCAGATAGGCCCGTGCGTTACCGATTGTCGCCTGAATTTTGGCCCGAGCCCGGATAATGCCGGGGTCCTGCATCAGGCGCTCACTGTCTGCCTCATCAAATTGCGCCACCTGAACGGGGTCAAACCCGGCAAAGGCTTTACGAAACCCCTCACGCCGCCGCAAAACTGTCAGCCACGACAAACCGGCTTGAAACCCTTCAAGCATCAACATTTCCCACAGCATGCGGCTGTCACGCACTGTCATGCCCCATTCCTCATCATGATAGATGCGCAAAAGCGGATGAGTCTCCGCCCAACGACAGCGCGAAATAGAGGAGGAGCAGGTATGCGGGGTTTGATGTGTCATCCTGCCACCCTATACGCTCCTTCTGTCTGCGTCATGCAGAGGAGGCGTCTCCAGACTATCGTTTCGGCACAATCAAAAAGCCTGTAAGGTTCCCCGCAAGGCGGCACATGAAGCGTTATGCGACAGGGTATGAGCAGGATTTTTTCCAGAAAACCACAGACAAAGCAGATCAGAACAGCCACCCGGCCTCTGGTTTTCAGCGCAGCGTTTCTTGTTCTGTCCGGCTGTGCATCCCCCATCAGCGTGACGCCGCTCTCCCTTGGGGAGGCTTATCAGGAGCATAGTCGCAGCGCATTGAGTGGCCGCACACTCAGCAATACAACACACACTGTTTTACAACGCCTCAATCTACTGACTCCGTGGGAAAACCACCCAACAGACGCCATTGCCGCCCTGCGCCGCCTGACGCAGGCCCGTTTTTACGCGCAGGGGTTGGGCGACCAGCTTTTTGCACTGGCAGAACTCAGCTACATGCACGCCCGCCGCCACGCGGACCGGGCCGAGTTTATGGCTGCCGCTCTTTATGCTTACGCTTACCTCAACCCCAATGGCCCGCCCTCCGACCAGCCAGACGCTTATAACCTGCATGTGCGACAGGCGTGTGACCTGTATATGCTCGCACTGACAGAAGCCTTTGGCAGCCCGGTTAATCTTACGCCCCAACGCTGGACACTGCCGTTCGGCACGCTGGATCTGAGCACAACACCCAGCCAGTTGGTGTGGCATGACCATGTCTTGCAGGATATTCGCCCCATGGCGCGGCTGGCCGTCCGAGGGCTGGAAAATGTGTACAGCCACACCGGGCTGGGGGAGCCGGTAGGGGCTCTCCCGCATGTCGAAAAGCCAGAAAGCAGTTCTTTCCAGATTACGGAAAAGCTCAGAGTTCCCCTCAATCTTCTTCTCTCTCTGGACAATCCGCGCCAACAGGTTCTGACCAGCACTCTGCATGGTCGGCTGGATCTGACCGCCATAGATGAAGGTCTGTCAGACCGCACCTCCGCCCCATCCAGCACCGCGCCGCGCTCTTTCCCGCTGCAATATGACCAGACCGCCGCCCGCGCACTCAGCCTGAGTAATGCGATGGACTGGTCCACAGAATATAAGGGGTTTCTGGACGGTCGTTTTTTTGACAATGGCCACACGCCACAACTGGCCACTATAGAACCGCATCAGGTGGGGCGGATGCCGGTGGTGCTCATCCACGGCACAGTCTCCAGCCCGGCGCGGTGGGCCAATATGGTGAATGACCTGTTGGAAGACCCGGAAATCCGTAACCATTATGAGTTCTGGTTTTTCTCCTACGCCACCGGAAACCCCATCCCTTATTCCGCCCTGCAACTCCGGCACGCTATTGAAAAAGCAGTGGCGGACCTTGGCGGTGTCCGGGCGGACCCGGCATTGGGGAACATCACGCTCATTGGCCACAGTCAGGGCGGCTTGTTGGCCAAAATGCTGGTGATTCAGAGCGGTGATAAACTCTGGAACGGGCTGATCTCCCGCCCGCTGTCAGATCTCCGGCTGACCGCAGAGGCCCACACCCTGTTGCAGGATGCCTTGTTCCCCTCCCCTTTGCCGGAAGCCAAAGAGGTCGTTTTTATCTCCACCCCGCAGCACGGCAGCTATATGGCCAATTTCTCTCTGGCGCGGCTTGTCGGGCGGATGGTGACCTTCCCGCTGACCGTCCGGGAAGTAACCAAACAGGTGTTAGCGAGTGACCCGAATGTAGCCCGCCTGAACATGAACCCATGGCGGGTCGGGAGTGTGTATGGCATGTCCCCCCATGGTCGCTTTATCCAGTCTCTTGCCGCCATCCCGGTCACTCCGGACGTGCGCACCCACTCCATTATCCCGGTCCTCGGCAATCAGGACCTGCAAGACTGTAATGATGGTGTTGTGACCTACGCCAGTGCGCATGTGCCGGATGTGGATTCTGAACTGGTCGTGCGCCATTCCGGCCATTCCACACAGTCCAACCCCATCACCATTGCGGAAATTCGCCGTATCCTGCGCAATCATCTAGCCCGCGCACAGGGCGTTCCTCTTAAGGATGGCGTTATAAATCAGAGCGATATTACCGCCATCGGTGGGCAGTTTGTGCCCACGCGCGGCAACGGCGCGGACACAGGCACAGCCGAAACGCCGCAAACACCTCTCCCAGCGGTTCCTGCCAAACCAATAAACGGAGCCCGCTGATGGCGCGCGTCAATCCCTCTTCCACGCCCGTCCAACCGGCACCCCGCAGGCGCTGGGCGGAGTGGTTTGCGGGGTGCGCCACCTTTCTGCTGGGTGCATTTGGCACCCCGGCCCTTTATTATTCTACGCTGGAACCAGATGCTCTGCGGCTGGGGCTGACGTGCCTGTTTCCACTTGTTCTGGGCACGGCGTTTTTCCTGCGTGCCCGCCAGACGGCACGGTTAGCGTTGGCGGGAGTGAGTGCCGCATTTGCCGTCTGGTATGGTACAGACCCACCCCGGAATGACCGAGACTGGGCGGGAGAATATGCGCTGCCCGCCACGGTCTCAGTAGAAGGGCGAACAGTACACCTGCACCATATCCGCAATTTTACTTACACCACCCCCTCCGATTACACGCCGCAGTATTATGACGCGGAGTATGCGCTGGATGACCTCTCCTCCGTTGACATCGTAACATCCTACTGGGCGGGAGAAAGTATTGCGCATGTGTTTCTCAGCTTCGGGTTCAAGGATGGGCGGCATGTCGCCATGTCCATTGAAACCCGCCGCCAAAAGACATTCCCCTATTCCGCCCTCGCTGGGTTCTTCCACCATTATGAACTGTTTTACGTGGTGGCGGATGAGCGCGATCTGATTGGCGTGCGGACAGATATTCGCAAAGAACGCGTCTATATGTACCGGGTTTTTCTCTCACCCGCAGCCAGAGAACGACTGTTTCGGAGTTATCTGACGGAAGTCGATCTCCTCTCCCACACACCCAAATGGTACAATACCCTCACCTCAAACTGCACAACAGGGATTCTAACACGCGCGCAGGCCAGCCTCCGCTACCGGCTGGACTGGCGTATTCTGCTCAGCGGCTATACGGCGTCCCTCGCCTATAAGCTCGGCCTGCTGGATACGCATCTGGACTTCCGCACCCTGCATGACCGCAGCCGCATCCAACGGCCAGAAGGTGCTACCCCCGGCCCGGATTATTCTGCGGAAATCCGGCAAACACTGCCAGATGAAACGGGTATCCCCGCCAGCCGGTAAACTCTTTCCAAAAAGTATAGCAATGCCCCGGTTTCAATACTCCAAAAAACGTTTCTTTTTCGGAACGGGAAATCTTTAAGCGCCGCATCATTCGTGCCACAATACCCTCCGCGCTTGTAAGGAAACCGGCTTCCCATTTTCCGGGTGAACCGGGCATTGAAGGACTAAAGAGTGGATCGTGTGCATGAAACAGCCTGAGTCACAGGACGTAACCGCCACAGGCGCTTCCTCACCGGATGGCGCTTCGGACTTGCTGGAACGTCCGCTGCCGGTTGTCTCCGTATTCCGTAAGGAATATGTGGATTTTCCGATGCCCCGCAACCTGAACTGGCTATGGAATTTTGGTGCCCTTCTGGTGGTTGTGCTGCTGCTGATGCTGGCAACCGGCATTTTTCTGGCCATGAACTACACCCCCACCAGTGCGGACGCGTTCTTTTCTGTTGAAGCCATAGACCGCCAGCTTTCCGGCGGATGGATGCTGCGCGGGATGCATATGACAGGAGCCAGCCTGTTTCTGGCCGCACTCTATATCCACCTGTTTCGCGGGCTTTATTACGGCTCCTACAAAGCCCCACGGGAAATCCTGTGGTTCAGCGGTCTTGTGCTGCTTGTTATGGTGATGGTGACAGCCTTTGCAGGCTATATTCTGCCTTGGGGCCAGATGTCCTACTGGGGCGCGGATGTTGTGACCAAAGCCGTAGGAGCCGTGCCCGTTATTGGCGGAACACTGGAGCATGTGCTGACGGGCAGCGACCATCTGGGCGATATTTTCCTGCACCGCTTTTTTGTGCTGCACTTCCTCATGGCGTTTCTGGTTGTGGCTGTTGTGGGGCTGCACGTCGCCTGCGTACACGTGACCAAATCGAACAACCCGCTGGGGGTCGAACCAAAAACGCCTAAAGACACGCTCCCTTTCCATCCTTATTACACCAGCAAGGATCTGATCGGGCTGATTGTTTTTGCCATGGTCTTCTGCGTGCTGCTGTTCTTCTGGCCGGGCCTGCTGACGGAACCGGACAATTATGCCCCGGCGGACCCGCTGCACACGCCAGCCAATATCGAACCGGAATGGTATTTCCTGCCGTTTTATGGGCTGCTTCAGTCCGTGCCGTCCAAGTTTGGTGGCTTGCTTGCGGCTGCGGGTTCTCTGCTTGTGCTGTTCGCCCTGCCTTGGCTGGACCGTTCTCCCGTGCGCTCTGTCCGGTTCCGCCCCATCTGCCGTCCGGCTTTACTGGGGCTGGTAATTGCCTTTGTTCTGTTAGCACTCGTAGGCAAGCATCACGCCACAGGCGTCTGGATGCTCATCGGGCGTCTGTCCGCCGTGTATTATTTCGGATATTTTCTGGTGATCCTGCCTCTGGCTTCGCGGTTTGAAAAAACGCGCCCTCTGCCTGCTTCCATTGCTTCCGCCGAAGGAGACGCCTGATGGTTCGGTGTCCTGCCTTCCGCCCCACAATCCTGAGTGCGGCTCTGCTGGCCTGCCTGCCGCTGCTGGCACATGCGGCCCCTGCCGCTGCTCCCACCACTCCACCCGTGCCGCCACACCAAAAATGGAGTTTTGAAGGACCTCTCGGGCAGTTCGATCAGAAAAGCCTGCAACGCGGCTTTATCGTCTTCAATGAAATCTGTTCGTCCTGCCATGGTATGCGCAGCGTCACCTATCATGACCTTCTGGGCATCGGCCTCTCCCGACAGGCCATGACGGATCTGGCGCACGCCAAACAGATTGCGGGGCCACCAGATGCCGCGGGCCACCCGACCATGCGCCCCGGTCTGCCGGATGATACACTACGCTCGCCCTTTTCCAGCGAGGCCGCGGCCGCCGCTATGATGGGGGGCGTGGCCCCGCCGGACCAGTCCCGTCTGGCCGCCATTGAGCCGCATGGAGCGGACTGGCTGTATGCGTTCCTGACAGGCTACCACATGCCTGCGCCCCCCGGCGCGCCCGTTGTACCGGGCAAGTTCTATAATGACTGGGCAGACGGGCATCTGGTTAGTATGCCGCCCCCCTTGATGGATGGCGCTGTGGACTTCCCGGATGGCACCCCCGCCACCGTCGCACAGCAGGCGCGGGACGTAACAAGCTTTCTGGTCTGGGCCTCTGACCCGCACCGGAATGACAGACACCGCATAGGCCTGTATGTTTTCGCCTATCTGAGTGGCCTGCTGATGCTGGCCATTGCCTGGAAGAGAAAAATCTGGAAACGCGCCCGCCACCGGAACGCACAGGATACCCACGACTGATGACACACCCAGCAGACGACACACACCCCACCGGGCAGGATCAGGACAACGCCGCGGGCCGTCGTGATTTTCTTGGTATGGTCACTACCGCCGGAACCGTAACCGGGCTGGCGGCATGTGCCATTCCGTTTGTCGCCAGCCTGAAACCGCAGGATAGCGCTGCCGCTCACCTGCCTGTGGATGTGGACCTGTCCAAACTGGCTCCCGGCCAGCAAATGACGGCAGTCTGGCAAGGCAAGCCCATTTTTATTCTACGCCGTACGGCAGAAGACTTGGCAAAACTGCAAGACCCCAAGCTGGTTGAGCAACTGCGGGATGCCCAGTCCGACGCACTGCAACAACCCACCTACGCCCGTAACTGGCACCGCTCCCTTGTGCCGGACTATGGCGTGTATGTTGGAATCTGCACACATCTGGGCTGCGTACCCGCCTATACGGCCCCGGCGGCGGCACCAGACCAGACTGGTCGTTATGCCTGCCCCTGCCATGGCTCTCAGTTTGATCTGGCCGGACGGGTGTTTAAAGGCGCACCAGCCCCTTATAATCTGCCTGTGCCGCCCTATGTTCTACCAACACCCACCACGTTGCGGCTGGGGGAAAACCCTAAAGGCGAAAGCTTCGATTTCTCCACCATTGAGCAGATCTGAAACCCGCCCTGCGTTGCCTGTGGCGGGCATTTGGCGGATAAACCTTGCTGATACAGCACGCAACACAAGGAGCAAAAACGATGGTCAAAACAGAAACCTTTGTTGTTGAAGGCATGTCCTGCACAGGCTGCTCCAGCAAGCTGAAGAAGGCTCTGGAAGCCCTGAACGGTGTTTCCGAAGCGGATGTTGTTCTGGAAGGCGGCACCGTAACGGTGCAGTATGACCCGGCTGTGGTCACACCGCAGCAGTTTGCCGATGTGGTTGAGGATCTGGGGTTTGATCTGGCCTCCTGAGTGCCTGCCAGCAAGATCGTAGCGCATCGCGCAGCATCATGCCGACCTGAGCCGCGTCCATCAGAACAGGCTTATGCTGTCCTCTGATGGGCCGCGCCTTATAAGCGGGACTGCGGCCGCCAGCGATTAAGCAGCAAAGAGTTACTGACGACCGAGACAGAACTCATCGCCATAGCGGCCCCTGCCACAATCGGGTTGAGCAACCCACAGGCAGCCAGCGGTAAGCCAAGAATATTGTAAATAAAAGCAAAAAACAGATTCTGACGGATTTTGGCGAGTGTTGCGTGGGAGAGGGAGAGCGCATCCAGCACACTGGTCAGATCACTTTTCATCAGCACAACATCTGCGGTTTCCAGCGCAATGGCGGCCCCTGCGCCAATCGCAAAGCCGACATCCGCCGCAGCCAGAGCCGGGGCATCATTAATACCGTCCCCCACCATGCCAACTACGCTGCCTGTGGCCCGATATTTTGCAACAGCGTCTGCTTTGTCACCCGGCAGAACACCGGCCATATAGGCATCCACCCCAACCTGTGCGGCCACAACGGAGGCCGTGCGCTGGTTATCGCCCGTTAGCATAACGACCTTGATCCCGGCTTTCTTCAACGCTTGGACCGTTGCCACGGCATCCGGCCGCACCCTGTCGGACAAGGTGAGGTAGCCTAGAGTCTGCTCACC
Organism: Acetobacter orleanensis; assembly: GCF_001581005.1. GTDB lineage: Bacteria > Pseudomonadota > Alphaproteobacteria > Acetobacterales > Acetobacteraceae > Acetobacter > Acetobacter orleanensis. The sequence continues at coordinate 117,157 of NZ_LHZV01000062.1, read as the reverse complement.
AAGGGCAACGCCAATCACCGTTTTTCCGTCACTCTCAAACGCGGCAATCAGTGCCTCATCCACCGTGAGGCCAGCGTCTTTCAGAAAACGGGGGGAGCCAAGCCGTGCCAGAGCCTCACCAACCTGCGCCGTCACACCCTGTCCCGGAATAGCCTGAAACGCACTAACTGCGGGCACTTGCACCCCCTGTGCTGAAGCGTAGTCCACCACAGCACGCGCCAGAGGATGTTCAGAATCTTTCTCCAGTGCCGCGGCTACGGCCAGCAGATAGACCACATCTGTCTGCGGGGAGGGCTGCACATCCTGCACGGTCGGCCTGCCTTCCGTCAGCGTGCCGGTTTTATCGACAATCATGGTTGTCAGTTTTTCCGCCTGCTCCAGCGCATCGGCATTGCGGAACAGGATGCCGGACTTTGCCCCCAGCCCTGTGCCCACCATAATGGCGGTCGGTGTTGCCAGCCCCAGAGAGCAGGGGCAGGCAATAACCAGCACCGAAACGGCGGAAATTAGGCTTCCAGTGGCGCTGCCTGTCACCAGCCAACTGACCAGAAACGTCACGAGTGCGATACCGACCACCGCAGGCACAAAAATGCTGGAAACCTTATCCGCTAGACGCTGCACACTGGCTTTGGAGCCCTGCGCTTGCTCAACCATTTTTACAATATGGGACAGTGCAGTATCCGCCCCAACGCCTGTCGCTTTCATGCGCAGCACGCCATTGGCGTTCAGGGTACCGCCAAATACCTGATCATTCTTCTGCTTGAGCACGGGCAGGCTCTCCCCCGTCAGCATAGCCTCATTCACGTCAGAAGCCCCGTCCACCACCACGCCATCCACCGGCACGCTCTCACCGGGGCGTACAACCAGCCTGTCACCCACGCGCACCTCCGCAACGGGGCGGTCTAGTACCTCCGCGCCATGGTCTACATGCGCCATTTGCGGCTGAAGCTGTAAGAGACTTTCAAGCCCAGCGCTGGTTCTGTTCTTCGCGCGGGTTTCCATCAGCTTACCGAGGGAAATCAAGGTGATGATGGACGCGCTGGCCTCAAAATAAACAGGCTGCGGCAGGTGGAACAGCACCACAATGGCACTAAAAACGTAGGCGATGGTTGTGCCTAGCACGACGAGCACATCCATATTGGCAGAACCACCCCGCACTGCATTCCACGCACGTTGATACAGATGGCGACCACAGAAAAACTGCACGGGTGTGGCCAGAAGCAACTGCGCCCAATCTGGCATCATGGGGAGGGCACCCAGAAACATGCCGACCATCTGCCCGAAAAATGGCAGGGAAAGCAGAGCCGTCAGCAGGAACTGGTTGCGTTCCGCCCGCCAGTTCGCCAGGCGCCGGGCATGAGGGTCTTCCCGCACGCCGTTATCCAGACGCTTTGCCCCAAAACCGGCTTTTTCAATTCTGGCAATAAAAGTTTCTGGTTCTGCAATACCCGGCACATAAACAATATGCGCGCGTTCCGTTGCAAAATTCACGCTGGCCTGCGTCATGGGCAGTTTGTTAAGCAGCGTCTCAATCCGCGCGGCACAGGCGGCGCAGGTCATGCCGGAGAGGGCGAGATCGATACGTCTCTCCTCCACTGTAAAACCAGCTTTGCGCACCGCGCCGATAACGGTGTCCACAGACGCGTCTGGCCCGTCCAATTGCACCTGAGCCCGTTCCGACGCGAGATTGACCGTTGCCTGCACGCCTTCCTGACGGTTGAGCACTTTTTCAATCCGGGCGGCACACGCTGCGCAAGTCATGCCACCAACGGGGAAACTGACAGTCTGTGACACCGGACGGCTCCTTGAGGACATTTCCGTGAATTTTATACCCCATCCCGGTATAGTCAAAGGAAAGAAATTTGATTTTTTGCTATCATCAAAGCTTATACCCACCCCATAAAGCCCTGACCGATGCGCGCAAGCAGCCTCGGGCCCGCCCTATTCAATCCCATATTGTGCTTGAGTTCATGTCTGTTTTCCCGCCTCCCCATTTGCTCCGCAAATCTGGCCCATGGTCACTGTCAATGCATCGCGTTGTACGGGCGACACTGGCTGGAGGGCTTGGGCTGGCAGGTGCAACACCCTCCGTCTTAGCCCAGCAAACAGAAAACCCCTCCGTCAATACGGATGCACATTCCCAAACCACCACCGCACCTGCTCAACCCGGTCTGGCAGCCAACGCCTCGCCTGAAAAAATTGATGTGGTTGGGCACAAGGCACGCGGTCAGGCGCTGGGGCACCTGAAGCCACTTATGCAAATTAAAGCGGATGAAATCCGGGCTTACGGTGTGGATTCCGCCTCCGACCTGCTGACCGCCATTGCTCCTGAAACACGCTCTGGCCGAGGGGCCGGGGGGAACGCACCTGTAACCTTGCTGAACGGCAAAAGAGTTTCCGGCATGCAGGAGCTACAAGACCTTCCGTTTGAAACCATTGAACGGGTAGAAATCTTTACGGAAGAAGAAGCTCTAAAATATGGCTATTCCGCCAGCCAGCGGGTGGTAAATATTATCACAGTGGAGCGTTTCCGGGCTATCCGCGCCCGCCTGATGGGCACAACCTCCACAGATGGCGGCGGAGAAACGGGCGCGCCTGCCATCAGCTATACAAAGCTGGAGGGTGAACGGCGGATCAATCTGAGTGCGCGTTATTCCACTCAGGCAGACCTGAAAGATAGCCAACGCGGCGTCGTCCCTGCGCGGGCCAGCGGGCTATACGCCAACGCAGGCAACGTAACGGCTATAAACTCCGGTAGTCTGGACCCACGGCTGGATGCGCTGGCAGGCGTGCCCGTGCCTGTTGCGGGCGCCCCCTCCTTAAGCAATGCGCAAGTGCCCACGTTTCAGGATTTTCTGCCTTACGCCACTCTGCCCCATAGCGACGGAGATGCCTCGGCCTACACGCTCCAGCCCAGCCTGCAAAAGCTGGCATTCAATGGCGTTGTCGCAGGACAGATTTTTAAAACCATATCCTCCTCCCTCAACCTGGCCTATACGCGCAAAGACCAGCGCAGTCTGCAAGGGCCCGCACGTGGTGTTCTGACACTCCCTGCCAGCAGCCTGTTTTCTCCGTTTTCAGACAATATTTTACTCTATCGAAATTTTACAAATATCTCTCCGCTCCGCCAGAAAGCCCATACGGAAACAGCCCATGCGGGGCTTAAATTTGATGGCAATATCGGAGACTGGAAGTGGAATAGCACCGGCAGCTATGATTGGTCAGAAACAACCACCAGCAGTCAGACTGGCCTGAATTTGCAAACAGCCCAGACGGACCTGATGACGGAGGGTAACACCCTTAACCCGTTTTCTCTCTTTCCAGCCCGCATACTTTCTCAACGCACGCTGAATTACGGTCACACCACCAGCAACAACGGGCAGATCAGCGGGTTGATAACCGGAGCGCTCTTTGCGCTGCCCGCAGGGGATGTTGCAACCAGTTCTTCCCTAACCGGCGCGCTGACAGATCAGAATACCTTTTCCGCTATCAAAACCACGCGGTCTTCCAGCCATATCCAGCGGGACGTTGGCATATTTCAGTTTAACGCGGACATTCCTCTTGCCAACAGGAGCAAACACATCCTGTCGTTTCTGGGCAAACTGGATGGAAATATAAACGCGGCCGTTAATCAGGTGTCACATTTTGGTACACTCGGCACCATTGGCGGGGGTGTGACATGGTCACCCCTCTCATGGATGCAGTTCCCGATCTCTCTCACCAACAGTCAGGAAGCGCCAACAGCATCCCAGCTTGTGGCACCGACCATCCAGACCCCTAACGTGACAACATATGATTATGTAACCGGACAATCCGTGCAGGTTACCAGTCTTTCGGGTGGCAACCCATTCCTGAAAGCCACCAGTCGGCATGAAATAAGTCTGGGCACGATACTCACTCTTCCTTATCTCACAGGCACATTGCTGCATGTGAACTATGTGCATGACACAACACACAACACCATTCTCACCCTGCCCACAGCAACAGCCGCCATTGAAAACGCCTTCCCCGACCGTTATCTCCGCAATGCCGCGGGGCTTCTGGAAAGTGTTGATACACGCCCGCTTAATGCTGATGGGGAAAACCGAAGCGAATGGAATGCCACGTTGTCCTTCTCGCGCCCGCTCCATGCGGGTGGAACAGACAAACATGGTAAACCGGAAAAGCCGCATGGCCGTCTCTATCTCGTCGCGACACAAGTCTGGCGGCTACGAGATACTGTCACGCTGCGGGCCGGTCTGCCTGCTATCAATCTGCTAAAAGGCGGCACCATCAGCGGTCTGGGTGGACAGCCCCGGCATGAAATGGAACTTCAGGGCGGTGTTTATGACAAAGGGCTTGGTCTCCGGCTTGTCGGAAAATGGCAGGCAGGAACAGCGACCGTGGCATCCTCTGCCGCGGATAATCTGTCTTTCAGTGCACTTGGGACGATGGATGCGACAGTTTTTGCTGATCTGGGTCAGCTTCCCCACTGGGAGCGACGAACATGGGCGAAAAACTTTCGTCTCTTTTTATCCGTAGAAAATCTTTTTAATGAACGGATCCATGTTCATAATGGCAAAGGCAGCACACCCGCAGGCTATCAGCCCGCTTTTATGGATCCGCTGGGGCGGACCATCACGCTCTCCCTCCGCAAAACAGTCTGAGCCGCTTTTTTCGCCCCTTGCTGCGGTCTTTCTCCCCATAGTGGCGGGAGACAGTCTGACCTGCTAGGAGAAGCAACACCCAGAGAAAGGGGATAACATGGCAACCCAGCTCCCGGACAAACACGCCCCAGCCCGATGTGATGCGTGTGAGGATCAGGCAAACGCTGACAAGCGTGTGCAGCAACCCAATAAAAAATCCCTGACCAACCGGCTGCGCCGTATTGAAGGGCAGATTGGCGGGGTGCTGAACATGGTGGAGCAGGACCGCTATTGCGTTGATATCCTCATGCAGATTTCTGCTGTAAAATCCGCACTGGACGGCGTTGCGACCGAAATCCTCTCCACTCATGTCAATGGCTGCGTGCGCAAGGCCGTGCAGGATGATGGCGGGGAAGATACTATTGATGAACTCCTGCGCGTCGTGCGTAGAATGATCCGCTGAGCAGTCTTCCTACGTTTTTTCAATTAACGCTCAAGTGTTGCGGATGGCGCGGGTTGCGCAGGTATGTCCATGGTGCCACGCATTTTCTCACAAACGGCTTTCTCCGCCTGCTCTGCCTTAGTCAGCGCCTTGCCCTGTTTTTGCAGCATCTCAAGCCTGCCACATACGGCCATCTGCTGCTCCATACTCATATTTTCCAAACTGTCCTGCGGGATTTTCCCAGCAGGCGTCTGCATTACCCCAGTCATGTTCTGGCGGAGCGCTGCCCGCGTTGGTTCAGCCTGCGCAACATCGGCGCATATAAGGCTGGCAAATGCCAAAAGAAAAGACCGCATCAAGACTATCCTTTTTTAATAAGAAAAATTCAGAACCAGCTTCTGAGCCCCAGTGTAAACCGCAGCGTGCCGCTCTCTCCGCCCTGATCATGCACAATCCGGCGCGCCTGTGTGAGAGACCCGGCATATGTCACGGCGACGTAAGGTGCGAATTTGCGCCATAGCTCGTAGCGCAGGCGTAAACCGGCATCGACATCTGACAAGCCAGCCCCCACCTGCCGCCCGGTATCGGACTTTGTATAAAAATTAAACTCTGCCTGCGGCTGAAGAATGAGGCGATTGGTCAACAGGAAATCGTAAGAGCCTTCAAGCCGCGCAGCAAAACGTCCGCGATCACTGACATAGGCCGTGGCCTGTACTTCAAACTCGTAAAGTGCCAGCCCCTGCACGCCAAATGCCCCCCATGTGCGCGTTGGCCCATCATCCAGATCCATCCGCACACCGCCCTGAAGGTTGAAATAGGGCGAAATGGACCGGCTGTAGAGCAGTTCATGATCGCCATCACGCAAGCGACCACGCTCCAGCGTGCCTTCGGTTTTCAACCACACCTTGTTGTAATCTGACCCGTACCAAGCCTCGCCATCCCAGCGCAGATCCGTACCCCCCGGCGCATAGCGCCCCTCCAGCTCATCCATGATGCCATGAAAATAACTCTGCTGGTCCATGACAGGTTTTATATTCCCCAGATATACAACCGGTGTTCCCGTAGGGGCATCCGCCGCATGGTAGCGCGATCCGTTTGTGTAAGAGGGTGCTCCGGACGAAAGAGTTTCAGCCGCATACCCCGCAGAGAGGCACAATGCCTGAGCCAGCAGGCAGAATGCTGGAAAAACAACGCGCCTCATTCCACAATCACCGTGCGAAACATGCCTAGTTCCATGTGCAGCATCAGGTGGCAGTGGTAAGCCCACATGCCCGGAACATCCGCTGTCACCAGATAGCTCATGCGGGAGCCCGGCTGAGAAATAAGCGTGTGCTTATAGGGGCGATACGCGCCTTGCCCGTTTTCCAGTTCACTCCACAGGCCATGCAGATGGATGGGGTGTTCCATCATGGTGTCGTTAATCAGCGTAAAGCGGACCCTTTCCCCTTTTTTCAGGCGAATAGGGCCAGATTCCGAAAATTTCCGGCCATTAAACCCCCAGATATAGCGTTCCATATTGCCGGTCAGATGCAGGATGATCTCACGGCTGGGCGGGCGCGGGTCCGCTCCCGGCCGGGTGGCACGCAACTGCGTGTAGGTCAAAACGCGGCGTCCGTTCTGCTCCAGCCCGTCACCGGGGCTACCCAGCCGGTCCACCGGCATCATGGCGACATTCTGGTTTTCTACATTGATGGGCGGCGGCCCGGGATCATCCACCTCCATCGGGGGCATTATATGGTGCATGGCGTGCGGCGCCATGCCGGGCCTGTCCATTCCGGCCATACTCATACCAGCCCCGGCCTCACCAGACTGACCCATAGCTGAACGAGGCATGTCTGAGTGCTCCATACTGGAATGGTCCATACCTGACCGCTCTCCTCCGCCCGACATATCCATGGCGTTCATGGCGTTCATGCTCTCGCCGGGTTTCATGTCGCCCATGCCCATATCAACCATGGTGCGTACCGGGCGCGGGTCCATTGGCGGGATTGGCCCTGCCATACCGGCGCGGGGGGCTAGGGTTCCACGCGCATACCCTGTCCGGTCCTCACTCTGGGCAAAAATGGTGTACGCTCGGTCTTCCTTTGGCTGCACGATGACATCATAGGTTTCCGCAACACCTATACGGAATTCATCCACTGGCACGGGCTCCACGTCATTCCCGTCCGCCTGCACCACCAGCATGTCCAGACCGGGAATACGGATGTCAAAAAAGGTCATGGAGGACCCATTGATAAACCGCAGACGCACCCGCTCACCGGGCCGAAACAAGCCCTGCCAGTTTCCGTCCGGGGCGTGGCCATTGAGCAGATAGGTATAAATAATCCCTGTAACGTCCGAAATATCGGTGGCGGCCATCCGCATACGAGACCATGCCAGCCGGTCTTTCAGGGCTGCCACAGCACCCCCGGCCGCTCTCGCCTCTTTTGGAAAAGACGCGGCGGTACGCTGCCGGAAGACATAATAATCATCCTGCATTTTCAGGTTGTTGATCATGTCCATGGGAGACACATCCGTCCATTCGGACAGCAGGATTACGTAATCCCTCTCACACGCATTCGGGTCCGGGTGAAGGGGGTCTATGACCACCGCACCGTAAAGCCCCTGCGCTTCCTGCATGCCGGAATGGCTATGGTACCAGTATGTGCCGCTTTGGTGCAGCCGGAAACTGTAGGAAAATGTCTCACCCGGTTTGATACCGGTAAAACTCAGGCCGGGTACGCCATCCATATCCGACGGCAAGCGAATACCGTGCCAATGGATGGAGGTTTTCTCGTGCTTGAGCGTATTGGTCACATTGACCGTTACGGTATCCCCCTGCCTCCAACGCAGCACCGGGCCCGGCACGGTGCCGCCAATACAGGGAGCATTCAGGGCTTTGCGGTCAATTTCAATATGGGTGCGGCCAACACTCAGGTTCCACGTTGCCGAAGCCTCTGCCGGGATCAGACCAGCAGGGCGTTCGTTAGGTGAAGACAGTGCCGAGCGTGGCACTGCGGCCATAAGCCCCCCAGCGCCTACCCCGGTCACAAACCGACGACGTGTCAGACCGCCCCGCAAACGGGACGAAAAAAACATTCTAAAAAATCCAAACAGTCACACGTACTTCCCCGTTTTTTTCGACAAAAACGGGCCGGATGACGCCTTGAGCGTCTAGCTGTTCAGAACTCTGGGGGGACGAAGAGGCGGCAACCCGTCAGCGCCGACAAACTCCGTCTGCGCAGACAGGATGGGGGAACGGGCTCTTACAACAGACCGCAGGACCGAAGACAGCATATCCGCTGGAGTAGGGATGTCCGTTGCGGCGACATGCACATGACAACATTTGTCATCATGCGGCATGGCAGGACTTTTAGTGTGCGTCATTCCGCAATGACTGTGCAAAATTTTCGCCTCGGAACAGGAGACTGGCATTTCGCGCATCATGCTCTTATGCGCCTGCACTTCCCTCTGCGCCTGAGCCGGGGAGACACCGACCAACAACCCCACCTGCATCAGCAGGCAGGCTAGCAGACCAACCCATGTTCTGGCCCGTGTTCGGGCCCATGTCCTGATCATTCAGGGCTCCTGTGGTCAAGCGCAAGAGCGCAACACCTATCGATACGCACTGGGAAAAAACAAACGAAACGCGGCTTATGCTCCGTCTAACTGAGCACTCCCATTGAGACTGGGAAGCATAATACAGTGTTACAAGACGCTCCGCAAATATTTGGACCACTGGGGCAAAGCGCGCATTTTAAGCAACGGGTTAGCAATCGCTTTCTTTAACCTCACCGGCTGGCAAACGCACCCTCACCATAACGCCTCTGGTGGTTCCGGGAATGGGGGAGATCACTGCCATATCGGCATGTAGCTGCTGAGAAATTTGCCGTGCAATGGCCATGCCCAAGCCGCTGCCTTCAGCATCTGTTTTTCCTCTTACAAAAGGCTTTTCCATCTCCCGCAAAATTTCAGATGTAAGTGGTTCACAATCATTAAAGATCCGCACTTCATGATCTTCTGTAACACTTACTCTGACAGGGTGCGCCGATGAGCCATGAAGAACCGCGTTTTCGAGAAGATTGCGAAACAGAATGCCCGTGACATCCATATCGCCCCGGATCATGAGGTGGGATAAGCCAGAAAGCTCAATCACATGGTCTTTTTCCCGCTCCAGTTCCTGCGCCAGAAACTGAATAACCGGAACCAGATCAAACACACCCCCGGTGAGGGCAATGCCGGATGTAGCGCGTGAAAGCTGAAGAAGCTTTTCCATCATCCGGCCAATTCTGCGGGCCTGCTGCATGATTGTCAGGGTCCGCTCCTCATACTCCGTTCTTACGAGCAGTTTTCTGAGAACCTGGACCTGAGCAAGAAGCGCACCCACAGGGTTACGCAATTCATGGGCTGCATTGGCGGCAAAGGCGCGCTCGGTTGAAAGCGCCATTTTCAGACGTTCCAGCAAAAGATTGACGGCTGAATGAATGGACACAAGCTCTTCAGGCAAATCGAGCGGGGGAATAGGTGCCAAATTTGACCCACTTCTGCTCCTAATCTCGTGCTGAAGGCTTGTAAGGGGACGCATGGCGCGCCGGACGCGCCAACGGACCAGCCACCAGATTGCCGGAAAAAAGATGACCATTGGCAGAACGGAAATGAGAATAGCGCGCCTGACAGCTTCATTTCTGTGAAAAGTCGGCTCACCCACCAGAATGTAGTGGCGACCCGATGCGGACGGCACAACATACACCCTGAATAATGGGATATTGTAAAACCCTGACTTAATGTTTGGCACAAACAACGTCGCGGGCGCATTTTGCGACCTGACTTCAAGGCGACCGCCCGGTGTCGTGATCTGGTAAGCCAATGTTCGCCGGTTGACGCCCGGAAGCTGCGCTATCTGCCCGCCCGCGGGAGTGGAGCCCTGACCAGTTCTGTCCAGATCACTGATGACAAACTCCAGACGTTCCGCCACTTCCTGTAAGGAATTATCCAGACGTTCCGTAACTTCATACCGTGTGAAGGCTGCGACAAGAATACTCAGAAGCACCAGCGCACCAAGCACGATAATCAGCGTGCCCGACACAATACGGGACGCCAGACTCCAGCGCTTCATCGAGCCGTATTTCCAGCGAGACTGTACCCTCTACCTCTCACTGTCACGATTAGGCCTGATCCGGTCTTTTTACGAATCCTGCTGATGAAAACTTCAATGGCGTTGCTTTCCACATCGTCACTGAGGCCATACAGAGCATCTTCAATCTGCTCACGGCTGCACAATGCACCGGGGCGGCGCGCCAGAAGTTCCACAATGGCCCATTCACGCGCGGACAGATCAATCGTCTGGCCATCGCGCTCAAGCTGACGGCGCGCGAGGTCAATCCTCGTCGTCCCAACCGTCACCACATTGTCTGGCAGAGCCGCGTAACGCCTTGCAACAGCATCAATGCGGGCAACCAGTTCATCAAGATCATACGGCTTGACGATGTAATCATCCGCGCCGTCTGACAGTCCTGCTATTCTGTCACTCACCTGATCCTGAGCTGTCATGATCAAAATGGCGAGTGAGGAAGAGCGCTGCCGGATCTCCCGCAGGAGATCCCGCCCATTCCCATCTGGGAGGCCAAGATCAAGCAGCAGAAAATCATAAGACGAAACACTCAGGGCGGCCCGCCCATCCGCCAAGGTTTGGAACCAGTCCGCAACATGCCCGGCCTGACGCACACGGTCTCTGACCGCAGAGCCCAGCGCAGGTTCATCTTCAATAATCAGGATTTTCATGCGTTACGATTTTTCATGATCCGGGCGTACAGTGCTGGCAGTACAAGAAGCGTCAGGAGTGTGGATGAGATCAAACCACCGATAACGACCGTCGCCAAGGGACGTTCAACCTCCGCGCCAGCACTGGTTGAAACAGCCATGGGAATAAACCCCAGACTGGCGACCAGAGCCGTTGCCATAACTGGCCGGAAACGCTCTTCCGCAGCGTCATACGCGGCACGTGCGGCGTCCAGACCCGCCGCACGCAAGGCATTTATGGCGGTAACAAGCACCACACCGTTCAGCACAGCCACACCAAACAGGGCTATAAAACCAATTCCCGCTGAAACACTGAAGGGGAGGCCTCGTAGAGCCAGAGCCAGAATACCCCCTGTCGCGGCAACGGGCAGGTTGACGAAAACCAGCCCCGCCAGCCAGACCGAATTCAACGCGACAACAAGCAGCGCAAAAATCAAGACCAGAGCAATCGGCACGACAACGCCCAGACGCGCCATGGCCGAACGTAGGTTTTGAAACTGACCAGCCCACACAATGCGATAACCGGGCGGGAGAGCAACTTTTTTGCTGACCGCCTTCTGCGCAGCCGCAACAAAAGAGCTGAGATCACGCCCACGAACATTGGCCTGCACGATCAGACGACGGCGAATATTATCCCGGCTGATGCGCGGCGGCCCGTCTTCCACCGTCACTTTTGCAATTTCAGAAAGAAGCACAGCGCCACGCCCATCGGCGCGCCGTATTCTTAACCCGGCAATCTGGTCACGTGTGCTGGCCTGAGCAGGATCAAAACGGACCTGTGTGCTGATAAGCGCATTCCCAACCGTGACGGGCCGCCCGATATGGCCACCCACCGCTTCAACCACGTTCAGAAGCTCCTGCTGGGAAATGCCAAGCCGCGCGGCCTGCCGGCGGTCAATATCGATATGAATGAAAGAAACGGTGCCATCCCCCTGCGGGGCCACATCCGCCGCACCGGGAATGGCTTTCATGACACTGGCCACCCTGTCCCCCAGTCGCCGCAGCGTAGCGAGATCATCCCCATAGATGGAAACGGCAATCTGCGTCCGAACCCCAGACAGAAGATCATCCATCCGCATCTGCACGGGCTGACTCCATGACTGCGCCATTCCGGGCAATTCGGCACTCAGCACCCGGCTCATCGCTGTAACCAGACCTTCCTGCGTCTGTGCTGTGGTCCATTGTGACGGTGGTTTCAAAAAAATGAAACTGTCTGTCTCGTTAACGCCCATCGGGTCAGTCGGGATTGCCGATGTTCCCGTATTGCTGACAACGCTGGTGACTTCGGGAAAACGGCGAAGAATACGCTCCTGAAGGGTAACTTCCTTCAACGCTTCGGGTAGAGAAATACCGGGCAGGCGCGTCGTTGTGACTGTCAGAGCGCCCTCCCCAAGGGAGGGTATGAACTCGCCACCCAGATGCAGACCAACCCAGACAGAAAAAGCAAAAATCGCGAATGTTGTGCCAAACAGCGTTCGTGGCCGCTTTTCACACCAGCTCAACACGGGGCCATACCCACGACGAAGAAAAGCGACCAGACGGGTATCGTCATGCCGCCCGACAGACTTCATCACCAAAGCCGCGAGAACCGGGATCCCGACAACACAATAGAGCAGAGAGGCCAGCAAGGCCATGATAACCGTCTGCGCCATGGGCCGGAACATCTTGCCCTCAATATCCTGCAACGTCAGGATTGGCAGATAGACCATCACAATGACAAGAATGCCAAAACTGACAGGCCGGATGACTTCGGTGGCCGCTGAGACGACGAGAGTCGCCAACGGCGTGGTCTGCCCGCTGACCCGATCGCGGGCACGATGGGTCATGAAATTTTCCACCACGACCAGAGAACTGTCGACAATCATGCCAAAGTCAATTGCGCCGAGGCTCAGCAGATTGGCCGAAATTCCAAACCAGCGCATTCCCGCCATCGCGCAGACAAGAGCAAACGGGATAACTGATGCAATAACCAGTGACGCCCGCCAATCACCAATCACAACAATAAGAACGCCGATAACCAGAAGCGCCCCGATAACAAGGTTTTCTTTGACGGTTTTGATAGTACTATCTGTCAGCGTGGACCGGACATAATACGGCTCAAGGGTCACACCTTTTGGCAAAGACTGACGAATACCGGGCAACGCGGCACGAATGGCGGCCAGCGTGGCATCCGAGCTTGCCCCCATCTGCATCATGACAACACCGATGACGATTTCGCCCTGCCCGTCCCGCGTGACCGCGCCCAGACGTGTTCTCGGCCCCATGGAAATGCGCCCTACATCCCGCAGGAAAATAGCCGACCCATTGGCATTGGTCCGAACCGGAATAGACCCGAAATCATCAAGCGAGCCAATCAGACCCCGCCCGACAATAATCTGCTGCTCTTCCTTATGCTCAATCCATCCGCCTCCGGATGCGGAATTGTTGCCATCCACCGCCCGAAAAACATCATCAACCGAAACACCAAGAGCAAGCAGACGCGCTTGATCAAGCGCGACCTGAAACGTCTGCTCGGCCCCGCCGTTGACGTTGACATCAACAACTCCGGGCACCAGCTTTAACTGCGGCGCAACCGTCCATGTCATCAGTCGGTTGAGATCCATCATGGAATAGCCAGCGCCTTTGATCTGCAACTGCATGATCTCACCAAGGCCGGTGGCAAGCGGCCCGATATTTACGCTGACTCCCGGCACGGATATCGTGCCTCTTGCCTGCTGAATCCGTTCTTCCACACGGGCGCGATCAAGATTGATATCCGTCTCATCCGCAAACTGGACATAAACGACCGAAACCCCGGAACGGGAGACTGATCGAAGATCAGTCATATCCGGGAGACCGGCCATACTGGCCTCGATCGGAAAAGTAATCAGGCGCTCCACTTCTTCCGTGGCAAGGCCGGGGGCTACGACGGACACAAGCACCTGTCGCGGCGAAATATCAGGCACGGCTTCTACCGGCAGACCCCGCACAACGGCGCAGCAGGCAACGAACGTGAGGCACAAAACTCCCAGAACCAGCCAGCGCCGTGACTGGAAGACAGACAGAAAGGCACGCATGGTCAGATCAGCCCCCACCATCCGTATCCGAGGTCAGCATCACCGCCTTCAGGGCAAATGCTCCGTGCGTCACCACCTTTTCCCCTGCTGAAAGCCCGGCAGTTATCGCTAACTGCCCCATGCTCGCAGCGCCAACATGCACGTCCCGTGGCCGGAACTGGTTGGGGCCGATGGGCACAAACACGGTGCTGACACCATTGATCTCGGTCACCGCACTTTCGGGGACAATGATGCCCGTTGTCTTTTCCCGCATTGGTAAGTGTGTCGTCAGGAACATCCCCGGACGCAGGGACCCATTGGAATTAGGGGCCTGACTGATAACGCGCACGAGCCCTGTCGCCGGGTCTGCAAGGTCACTGACAGATGTGACCTTCGACACCAGTTGGGTCGCCCCGGTGTCCGAGGCAAGCTCGGTCGTCTGGTCACCGCCCTTCACCACCTGTGCGGCGTCCTGCGGCAGGATGTCGGACGCAATCCATACCGAGGACATATCTGTCAGCCTCAACAGCTCCGTTGTGGGTGAAATGTCATCTGCAACACCGACAGACACGGCCTGCACTTCCGCCGTTGCAGGCGCAATAATAGCGGATGTTTCATCCAGTGGGCTTGTCTGGGCCTTATCTGATTCCGTGACGGAATTGTACTCTTCTTCAAGCTGATGTTTGAGCGTATCGACATCGGCCTGTCGGGCAACAACATCGTCTTTTGCCGCCTGAAATGCGGCTTGCCTGCGTTTGGTTTCCCCAGCGGGCACAGTCGTGCCTTCCAGTTCACGCCCCCGGCGATAGGCGGACGCCGCATTCTGAGAAGCGGCCTGAGCCGTCATCAGTCCAGCCCGCGCTCTCGTCATTTCAAGACGCACCAGATGCAGTGAATGATTCTGATAGGTAAGAAGAGTCTCTCCCTTGCGCACGTGCTGACCGGGGACAACAGCAACGCTTAAAACTTTACCCGACCCAGCCGGGTGAATGCTGACAACATGCCCGGCTTCCGCCATGACGGTTCCCATCGCGTTGAGGCTTTTTCCGAGCGTGCCGCTCGTCGCGACCGCGATAGCCAGAGCAGCGTTCTTCTGCGCGGCTTCTCCCATCATGATCACCGGCGCATCTTCAGCAGCCGATACAGGTCTCTCACTAATGCTAAAAACAAGAGCAGAACACAGTAAATATCTCCAGTTCTTCCTGAAGACGGGTGAGAAAGTCACTGGAGTTCTCCTGCGGCGTACAATATCCTGACACGGGCAAACGGACTGCCTTAGAACGCGCACTCTAGCAGTTAAAACTGACAACTCCCTGAACGGCAGCACCGCACATCTCGCCGAGGCTCCCAGAGAATAATAAACCGTATCAGGCAGCAGAAATGAGTGGGAACCAGTGCCAAAACCCCTGACTAGGGGAGAGGCTGATTTTTCCTGTTCCACCATCCGCCACCAAGTGCCTGAAAAAGCCCTGCCGTATCAGACAACCGGGCTGACTGGGCCTGCACCACGGCCAGACGCGCCTGCATTTCTCCCTGTTCGGCAGTCAGAACCAGCAATGTGCTTTCGTCCCCATATCGTTGCCCTGTACGCGCAAAACTGAGTGCGCGCCGCGCCTGATCATCCGCCTTCACGCTCGTGGCCAGTGTCTCCGCATCGTTATGGATTGCATGGAGCGCATCGGAAACATTCTGCACAGCAAGAACGACGGTGCTGCGATAGTCCTCCGCTGCCTTCCGGTATGTTGCACGCGCGCCGCGTTCTTGGTGCAGCAACGTAAAGCCGTCAAAGAGCGGCTGCGTGATCATGGACGCCAGCGTCCATGCCCCATAACCGGGCGTTGCAAGCTGGCTGAAGCGGTTGAAGGCCAGTCCGGGTGTCGCAATCAGATTAATGTCCGGCAGGCGGGCCGCAACAGCAATCCCGATCTGTGCGCTCGCGGCGCGGACCGTTTCCTCCGCCGCACGGATATCCGGCCGCTGGTCTATCAAATTCAACGGCAGGGAAACTGGCAGATCGGTTGGCAGATGAAAGTCGGTCAGCCGGAAATCCGGTAACGAAACATCGGACCCATCCCCGGAAAGAGCCGCGATCAAGTCATGCTGAACAGCCAATTGCTGATGCAGCGGGGGCAGCGCCTGTTCCGCCTGAGCCAGCAGCAGGCGCTGCGGCGCGACGTCGCGTTCGCCCATATCACCGAAGCGTGCCTGTTGTTCATTGATGGCCAGAATGGCGCGGGCTGACGCAATCGTCCCTTCCGTTGCCTCAATCTGTCCACGGATCGCGGCATACTGGATTGCCGCAACGACCAGATTGCTGGTGAGCGACAGATACGCCGCTTCCAACTGGAAGCGCGCAAGGGCACGTTGCGCCGCGCTGGCTTCAATCTGCCTACGGATACCGCCCCAGACGTCGGGCATGTAGGAAATATTCAACTGTAATGTATGCAGATTATACAGGTAGCTATTGAACCCCTGAACGCCCATCCCCTGCGAGATCTTGTTCCGCGTCGGGTTGAAGGACCCGCTGATATTCGGCCACAAGGCCCCCTTCTGCGCCGCAACATCCTCCTGTGCCGCCATAAGGGCTTGATGAGCGGAAGCCAGATTAGGGCTATGAGCGATTGCGTGTGTCACCAACCCGTTCAGCGCCGCACAGTGGAACAATTCCCACCACTGGGCCGAAATATCCTGCCCCGGCAGGAATGATTGTCTGGCTCCGGCTGGACCAGCGGCACCCGTGGTCATGGTGGGTGCCGCGTTACCCGGCGCGTACGCATTATCAACAGGGAGTGCCGGACGATGATAGTCTGGACCAACGCTACAGCCCGCAAGTGCTGTCACCGCAACCGCCATGAGGATGCGACGCAGGGGGGACGCAGACCGTCTCATAATCCGCTCTCCGCAACATCCCGGCTGGCGCGTCGCCTCTCCAAGAGGGATTCCAGTTCAAAATAATAGGTCGGCAGGATGAACAGGGTCAGGATGGTGGCAATCCCGAGCCCACCAACCACGACAGTCGCCAGACCGCGCTGGACATCGGTGCCGATCCCTGTGGCAAGAGCTGCCGGAAGCATGCCGACGCTGGCGACGGTCGCCGTCATCAGCACAGGGCGGAAACGCTGCCCCGCACCGTCAAGAACGGCCGTGCGCAGAGGTTCTCCATCGGCGCGAAGGCGATTGAAGTTCGAGACCATGATAATGCCGTTCTGGATCGCAACCCCAAACAGCGCAATAAAGCCGACCGCAGTCGCAATATTCAGCGTTTCACCCCGTGCATGAAGGGCAATCAGCCCGCCGAGGGTTGCCATCGGCACCACAGCCAGAACCAGCACCGCCTGCCGCAACCTGCCAAACTGGCAGAACAGCAGGACGAGCATGACGGCAAACATCACCCCCAGCGCCACGGTCAGCCGAGCCTGAGCCCGCTGCGCCTGCTCGAACGTCCCGGCCCATTCCATACTATAAGCGGATGGGTCGTACTTTACCTGCGCTGCAATACGCGCCTGCGCATCCGCCAGATATTGGGACAGAGGCCTTTGCCCGTTATCGAGCCGAATTGTAATCTGGCGCTGGTTGCGTTCATGCGCGATGGTGCCTTCCCCCGTGCGCAGTGACACATTCGCCACCACACCCAGCGGAATACGCGCCCCCGATGGCGTGCTGAGCGGCAACTGGCGGATAACATCCAGATTACTGTTGAGAGCACGCGGCATATGCACGGTCATGTTATAGACGCGGTCGGCAACATAGACGCTGGACACAGGTCCATCGCCGATCATGTTCCCCACCACCGCCAAGATGTCCGTACCTGCCAGACCATATCGCGCGGCTTCCTTGCGATTGACCTCTACATCAAGCTCCGGTGAGGGCGGTTCTTGGAAGATTGAGGCCGCTGCCGTGCCGGGAACCTGACGCATGATCTCGACAACCTTGGTACCAATCCGCCGCAACTCGTGAAAATCATCACCATAGATGCGCAAAACCAATGGCGAATGAGCGCCGCCCACCAGATCATTCATATTATCGGCAATCGGCTGGCTGATGCCAAAACTGATACCGGGAATGGCGGCAAGGCGTGTGCGCAGGCGGGCCACAAACTGGGCCTTGGTTTCCCCATGCGGCCATTGAGCATAGGGGCGCAGGCCAACCGGCACCTCGATGTGCGAGGGTGTCCACTGATCGGTACCGGAATCACTGCGGCCAAGCTGCGTGACAGCGAAGCTTGTTTCCGGAAAAGAGCGAATGGCGGCACGTATTTCATCCGCCATGGCGCTCGCACGCTCGAGTGACAGACCCGAGGGCAGTTGCACCTGAATCCACAACGCGCCTTCGTCCAGATCCGGCAGAAACTCCCGCCCAGCCGAAGCCCCGAGCCAGATTGTCAGCGCGAAGGCAATCAGCCCGCCAGCATAGGCCAGCAAGGGCCGGTCCAGACTATACGCCAGCAACCGATGATAGGTATGATGCAGCCATTCCAACGGACGATTACGAAAGAGACGATGCGGCTTGCGCAAAGCCAGAAACGCCAGTGAGGGCGTGAGCGTCATCGCGCAAAGCAGCGCCCCCAGCAGCGCGAAACTGACAGTAAAGGCCATGGGGCGGAACAGCTTGCCCGACGCGCCCTCGAAAGCAAACAACGGGGCGTAGGCAATGATGATGATCAGGGTGGCAAAAAAGATCGCCCGTGCCAGCGTGTCCATAATCTCAAGAACATCGCTCGGGACCAGCACCTTGTCTGGATGCTCCTCGCGCAGACGCAGCACGGCTTCAGCCACCACAATCGCGCCATCCACAATCACGCCGAAATCGATTGCCCCCAGAGAGAAGAGATTGGCGGGCATATGGAGTGCTGTCATCAGCACGAACAGCGTCGCCAAAGACAGCGGAATGGTGACAGCCGCAACAATCGCGCTGCGCGGACTGCCCAGAAACAGCACCAGCACAACAAAGACCAGCCCCATGCCTTCCAGCACTGTATGGGCCACCTTGTCTGTAGTCGCGCGCACCAGATTATCGCGGTCGATATAGGGCACAATGCGCGCGCCGTGCCGTGCAAGCCGCTGATTAAGCCGGTCAACCCGCG
The DNA here is from genome assembly GCF_001581005.1 of Acetobacter orleanensis. Lineage (GTDB taxonomy): Bacteria > Pseudomonadota > Alphaproteobacteria > Acetobacterales > Acetobacteraceae > Acetobacter > Acetobacter orleanensis. The sequence continues at coordinate 98,194 of NZ_LHZV01000062.1, read as the reverse complement.
CGTGGACTGCGGCCAGAACCTGTGAGGGGTTCTGGCCTGTCAGGGTCGCGACAATCCCTTCCAGAGTATCGGCATTTCCGTCCATACCCAGAATACCCTGCCGCACCTGATGCCCGAACTGCATCTGGCCGAGATCACGGATAAAAACCGGCCTGCCATCCTGCTGCGTAACGCCGATATCCCCCATGTCAGCCAGCGTGTGCACCATATCAATACCGCGTACGATATAGGACTGGTCTCCGCGCGTGACACGATCCCCACCCACGTTGATATTGTTGTTTTTCAGGGCGGTCAGAACATCGTTGATCCCGATATTATACTTGTTCAGCGCATCGGGATCGAGCAGGAGCTGATATTCCTTGGTAAAGCCGCCGAAATTACTTACCGAGGCCACACCGGGGATCTGCATGAGTGCCGGGACGACAACCCAGTTCTGAATATCGGAAAGCTGCATCAGGTTCAGGCTGTCCGATTGCAGCGTGTAGCGATAGATCTCACCTGCTGGCCCCGTGACTGGGCCGAGTGTCGGCGTGACACCTGTCGGCAGGTTGGCTTGCGCAATCTGCTCGGCCACGCGCTGACGCGCGAAATAAACGTCCGTCCCATCCCGGAAAATCAGCGTAATAAGGGACAGGCCGAACGTGCTGCTTGAACGACTGTCCATCAGGCCGGGTACGGTCGCCAGCTGGCGCTCCAGCGGGGTGGTGATCTGCTGTTCGACCTCCGCTGCCGCCAACCCGGACACCTGAGTGGTGACCAAGACATTCACCGAGCCCAGATCGGGGTAAGCCTCCACGGAAATATCGCGCCATGCCAGTGCGCCAAAACATGCAAGAACGGCCATGACCGCGAACACAATCCGCCGTTGGCGCAGGCACAACTCAATCAGTCGATCAATCATCGTTCAACAGCACCGCGCCTTGAGTAACCACCCGATCTCCGGCCACCAAACCGCTCCGAACCCGGCTGTCTGCCCCGTCATCCAGCACAACATCGACCACCCGACGGCGGAAGACGTGAGGGCGCACCTCAACAAACACGGTGGTTGCGTCATTATTCATCAGGATCGCCGTTTGTGGGATCGTGATGTCCGGCGCTTGCGGAACTGCGATTGCGACATGGGCATAGAGGTGCGGCACCAATGTGCCATCTGGATTGGCGAGTGTGAAATATGCGCTGCGCCGCCGTGTCTCCGGCTGCATGGACGGCCGCAAACCATTGATAATGCCCGCCAGATGCAGATAAGGCAGAACCGGCACTGTGGCCCTCGCGGCCATACCGGCGCGGACGAGAGACGCCTGATTTTCGGCTAAATCGGCAACAACCCACAGTTCATGCGTATCCACCAGAGTCATCATAACTGTCGTGATGTCGGTCACATTCATGCCAGCCGCGACGGACACCGTATCGATCACCCCATCAATCGGGGCAGTGAGCGTCATCTTCGCTCCCTGAGGGGCCCGACCGCCTGCCGAGGCATCCCGCCCGAGGGCCGCCAAGCGCATGCTCGCCCTATCCAGTTCGGACCGAGCCTGTTCATACTCGGCCCGCGCAGCCTGCAAATCCTTCATCGCGCCGCCGCCAACGCCTACGACATGCTGCGATCGGTCATATTGCTCACGCGCCTGCACCCAAGCTGAACGCGCCTTGTCTTCATCCGCGCTGGCCTGCGCCATATCGCCGGAGATGATGACGGCCAGCACCTGCCCTGCACGAACATGCGCACCCGGAACGACATCCAGCCGTGCGATCCGTCCCGTCAACGGCGGCAATAGAGCGATACTGCGGGCGGGCTCCGCCACGATTTCACCGGGCGCATCAATATCGTACGGACGCGCCCGCACGGTGACAGCATCTACCCGAAGGCGCGACATGAGCGGTGACGCAGGATCAACCGCCAAACTGCCATCCTGCTCACGCTGCACGCTCTGCGCTGTAGAGGTTTCCGGCAGCCCAAGCACAGAAAGAACAATTATCGCGGCAAGGAAAAATCGATGGAGCATGATAATCTGGCGAGAGTTGCAGCACTTCATATTTTATTCATTCATGTAAATTCAGAATATTATTCAATTGACTGAAAAATATACGATGGTTGTTTACAATCATTTCTCTACCAACAGCTTGGACCGCCTGTTTTCCTTTAGAGCAGACCGATAGAACAGCATCGTGCCAGCATTGCCTGCCGCAAGCCCCATCCTTAACCACACAGTCCATGGAGACTGGCTTTTGAATGCTCCGACACATCTGGGAGAAAACCCAATGAAGGGAAGCTGCGTCATAAAATCACATAGCTCATAGTGTCCCGTGCTTCCCCTGCCAGCCAAAGCCAAGTGCTGCTTCCATTACCAGTCGGAACAGAGACCGACGCGCACCCAACGCCTGCCAGTAAAAACGCATAAAAACAACCTTAGACAGAACACGCCCCGCCGCCCGAGAGGGGCCACCGTGAGATCATGAAGGAATTTCGTCGAAACCCTCACTCTCTCGTCCTGCCCGAACAGGAACAGAATTAGAAAGATTTTCGTCCAATACAGAAACACGGTGAAAGCATCATAATGACTAAACTGTTACGCAAACTGCGGCGCATGCGCTTTATTCATAATTTTGTCTCTTACAGCAGCGGCCAACACAGTCGCATTATAGAGGAGCCACCTGACTACACGCTGAACGAGAATACTTTATCAGCCTGCCGGGTTGACCCTTTTGAGGATCATAACGCCGAAACCAACCCGGCTTATGCGGCCGGAAGTCAGACTCTGAGATTGCGACGCGGCGGCGCCAACCCACCCCATGAAGAACAAGCAACGCGGAAGGTTAGCAGAAGGTTAGAAGATATTGGCCAGCCCAATGCTCACGATGGGCCGCGTGATACGGACGAGTGAAGCACCCAACAGAAAAGCTACTTTCTCAGCCCCTCTTTCAAGGTTTTTCGGGCGTCTCACGTACGGAACCTGCGTCGGTCTTCTCCAACTCTTCAATGGACTGATCCACCTCGTCCGTCAGGCGTTGTATTTCTTCTTTACTTTCACCCGAAGAAACCAGTTTTTTTCGGTAATCATAGAATTTCTTAATCAGGTCATCTTTTATCAGCCAGAGCGCATTGAACAGGATTTTTTCTGGCAGAAACAACCGGATAGATGACGGCACCAGTTTCAGCATCCACTGATAAACCGCTTCCATTTTTTCGCGATCATTCAGAACAGCGCCGGCAGCAGCCACAGCGACCATCAGAACGGCTTTATCAAGATAGGGTCGGTATTTTTGCAGAAATCCTCTGGGAATCGCAACTGCGGGTCTATATTTATCCACAACTGTTTTCCCGAGCACGCTGGCCTTCTGACCCACGCCTATTACTCTGGCTTTCAGTTTTCCAAATTTTTTCGGAGTCTCATCCGTCAGCAAAATGGGTTGCGTGTGAGCCCGAGCCTCCTCTGACGTGAGACTCGTTCTATTCGCATCGTCATCCGGCATAACAGATCAATCCTGCACATCATTGAAAAACAACCAGATAAGACTGGTGTCACGCCGACGATACCAGTCAAATGCTTCTGGTTCAAACCACGCCGAAAGCCGTCCTTTTCCACCAGAAAGGGGGCCTATCACAACAGCCTTCGGAAGACGGAATGACCCTTCACTGTGGGGGTTACTCTTTCAAAACCAGCTTTCAGGTGGATGAGCCAGATAGGCCGGGACGGATGAACGCGAACTGCGCACCGCCTTCTTCCTGCATCTTTCCGCGAGCGGGAAAGGCGGCACGACGCTCTGACACTTCCTGCAACAGTGGCAACGCCGTGCTGTCTTCCCGCAAAAGCGCAATCAGAGCTTTGGCGCGCAACACTTCATCATCATTGGCCAGACTGTAGTAAATAGTGCGGGATTCCCTGCGCGGCACAATAATCGCCGCACGGCGCAGAGTGCCTAATTGCTGGCTCAGCGTTGGCTGACCAATGCCGGTCCTGTGCTCCAGTTCACTCACAGCCAGAGCGCCATCAAGCAGAGCGTCCAGAATCATCAACCGCTGGGGTTGGGCGAACAGCTTTAGTCGTTCTACAAGCTGCCGCGCCGTGTCGAATGAGAGAGCTGTCATGCTTTTGCATCCTGTTGCAGCGCCATGAACCACGCAGGTCCGGCGTCAGCCACAGCGTCCTGCGTCTGGGCGGCGGGGCTCACGACATCATCCCCCGGCACCCAGCCTTCAGGGGTCAGCACATCCCCTTCCGCCACACGTTGCAGGGCAGCAAGCAAGCGCAGCAATTCCGTGACGGATCGCCCGACGGTCATGGGATACCACGTAATGGCCCGCACAATGCCGTCCGGGTCAATGACATAGACAGCCCTTACCGTCGCGCTACTTTGCGCGTTAACATCCAGCATGCCATAGGCACGCCCAATGACCATGGAGGGGTCTTCCACCACCGGAAACGGAATCACAACCCCAAACTGCGCCCGGATAGCATCCACCCACGCGAGATGAGACGGTAGGCTATCAATAGATAACCCGACCAGCGCGCAGTTCATGGCCCGAAACTGCGACTCGGCCTTGGCGAAGGCAATAAATTCACTCGTGCACACGGGCGTAAAATCTGCCGGGTGCGAAAACAACATCACCCAGTGGCCGCGTAAGTTGCTTAAAGTCAGGTCGCCCTGCGTGGTCCGCGCCACGAAATCCGGGGCCATATCGCCAATCTTGAGGGGTGGCGGAGCCTGAAAAAGAGGACATGCTTCAAACGTAGGATCGCTCATGCTGCATTCCTTACGCGCGTTCACCGCCTTGACGCAAGATGGTTTCGTATTTAATGAAAATGAAGATACATTTTTAAATTAAATCAGAAACTAACAAGGACGCACCACATGACGGATGCCCCTATTGCCGCAGCCACCACCCAGATTCTGAGTGCTGAGGCTCATCCGGCGCAAAAGCCGGTCGTCAAAACCTTTTTTGATGAGGCGACGTTCACAGCCAGCCACGTTGTGCATGACCCGGAAACAAAGGCCGCCGCCGTGGTGGATAGCGTTCTGGATTATGATGCCGCGTCTGGCCGCACACGCTATGGCTCGGCACAAAAAATTGTCGATTATGTGCGCGAGCTTGGCCTGAAGGTTGAATGGCAACTAGAAACGCATGCTCATGCCGACCATCTTTCAGCCGCCCCGTGGCTGCAAGAACAGATTGGCGGGAAACTAGGTATTGGCGCTGATATTGTCCGTGTGCAGGAGGTTTTTGGCAAAATCTTCAATGCCGGGACCCGCTTTGCACGAGATGGATCTCAGTTTGACCACCTGTTCCGGGATGGCGACCAGTTCCAGATTGGCAATCTGAAAGCCACCGCCTTGCACGTCCCCGGCCACACCCCGGCCGACATGGCCTTTGTAATCGGCGATGCCGCCTTTATTGGCGACACCCTGTTTATGCCGGATTACGGCACAGCCCGCGCGGACTTCCCCGGCGGGGATGCCCGGATGCTGTTCCGCTCCATCCGCCGCCTGTTGACGTTGCCTGAACAGACACGCCTGTTCCTGTGCCATGACTACAAAGCGCCCGGCCGCGACGAATTTGCGTGGGAAACCACCGTTGGGGCGGAACGCGCGCACAACGTCCATGTGCATGATGGCGTGCCGGAAGAAGAGTTTGTTACCATGCGCACCACGCGCGATGCCACGCTCTCTCTCCCCAATCTCATCATGCCCTCTGTACAAATCAACATGCGTGGCGGCCACATGCCGGAACCAGAAGAAAACGGCGTCAGCTACATCAAAATCCCCGTTAACAAGCTCTGAACTCCCACGCCAGACACACCGCCGCTCCCGTTTTTGACCTGAGGCACACCCCGTAAAATGTCAGATCCCCTTTTGCAGACCGGGCTGGAAATTTTTTCCGGCTCACTGGTCGGTTTTACCCTCGGACTCATTGGTGGGGGCGGCTCTATTCTGGCGGTGCCGCTCATGGTTTATCTTGTGGGCGTTGCCAATCCGCACGTAGCTATTGGCACCAGCGCTCTCGCTGTTGCCATCAATGCGCTGGTCGGGCTGGCCCAGCACGCCCGTGCCCGCACTGTTAAATGGCGTTGCGCCGCCGTTTTTGCCTCCTGCGGCGTAGTCGGCGCGTTTATTGGCGCAGCCCTAGGCAAAGCTGTGGATGGCAAAAAGCTTCTGCTCTGTTTTGCCATTCTCATGATTGGCGTGGGCATTCTCATGCTGCGTGGCCGCAAAAATGATGGCTGCCCCGGCGCAAGCTGTAACCGGGATAACGTTGCGAAAGTGGCCGGTTATGGCGCGGGCACCGGGCTACTCTCCGGCTTTTTCGGCATCGGGGGTGGCTTTCTGATTGTACCCGGTCTGGTTGCCTCCACCGGCATGCCGATTCTCAATGCTGTTGGCACCTCACTGGTTGCCGTCGCAGCCTTTGGGCTCAGCACCGCCGCCAGCTATATGGCGTCCGGCTATGTGGACTGGTCTCTGGCCGGGCTGTTCATTCTGGGCGGCGCTCTTGGCAGCCTGCTCGGCACCCGCGTGGCACATTCCATGGCGCAGTCCAAAGGGGCTCTCACCATCTTTTTCGCCTGCGTGATCTTTTGCGTGGCCACTTACATGATCTGGCAGAGTCTCTCTGGCCACTAAGCGGTCAACACTTAATGACATGACTTAACAATACTCATCGTGATTGAGACTTATGCAGGGAGCTTTCGGGCTCCCTTTTTTATGCTCAGCATCCATTCTCCCTTATAAAACTGCAAATTTTCATAATGTTAAGAGTTCACCCTGCGTACCGCGCAGGGCACGCCCTCCTTGACGAAAAAAACTTTCAGAAATATTTTAATCTTGTTTTCGTTAATTATGAAACTATATCCCTTCTGATCGTTCTCCGCAGACAGGCAAACCCTCATGCAGTCCCAACACTCCAAAAACGACTGGCAGACCGCTGGCATGGCCCGGCGAGCCAAAGGCTGGCTGGCTGGCAGCGTCACGCTGGGGGGCATGGCGGCAGTCCTGTTTGTGCTGCACCTCACACTACTGGCTGGCCTGATTGATGATCTGACGTTCCACAGCGTTGCTATTGCAGCGGAGCAGCATCTCCTCATCCTGATCGCAGCCAGCCTTGGGGGCAGCCTGCTTCTGCAATGGCTGGCAGATCGCGCTGGTATGCAAGCAGGACTACGCATTGCAGCCCTTGTCCGGCAGGATGCCCTGCGCCACCTGTTCCGCGTAGGCCCTGTTGGGTGTGCGACACTCCCCGCAGGCCGCATTCTGACCACGCTGACAGAAGGGATTGATGCGCTAGAGCCCTATTTTGCCCAGTACATCCCCCGCGCCGCCATGATGGTCATCCTCCCGGCACTTATTCTCGCCGTGGTATTCCATCTGGACGGATGGAGTTTTGTTATTCTGGCCTGCACAGGCCCGCTGATCCCAGTTTTTATGGCGCTTGTCGGCTATAGCGCACAGGGCATCATGGACCGGCAATGGATGCAACTCGTCGTTCTAGGCTCAAGCTTTCTGGATTCGCTGCGCGGACTCAGCACGCTGCGCCAGCTTGGTCAGACACAGGCCAGCATCACCCGTATGGCGGCCGCAACGGACGCTCATCGGGCCAGCACGCTATCCGTCATGAAAGTCGCGTTTCTGACCTCTGCTGTGCTGGAATTTTTCTCCAGCCTCTCCATTGCACTGGTTGCGGTCGTTTTTGGTGCACGGCTGTTGTCTGGCACGGTCGATTTCCGGTCAGCTTTTCTGGTTCTTTTGCTGGCCCCGGAATATTTCATGCCACTCCGGGCTTTTTCCGCAAGCTACCATGCTCGCCAGAATGCAACGGCCGCAGCCGCCCGGCTGGCGGATCTCTTTGCCCTGCCGGATATGCAAACAACGGACAGGATAGCCATACAGGCCGAAACGCCTTTATCTCCGATAGAAAAGCTTGTCTGTTCCGGCCTAACTGCGGGCTATGCTGATAACATCCCCGCCTTGCAGGATTTATCCTGCACTCTGTCTCGCGGCCTGCTGACAGTGGTAACCGGAGAAAGTGGTGCTGGGAAAACAACTTTCCTGCGCCTGATTCTCGGATTTTTACAGCCTTCATCCGGCAGCATCACCGCTTATGAGAATACGGGCTTACCTCTTGCTGACTGGCAGAACCGCATCGCATGGGTTCCCCAGCGCCCCATCATGACACTAGGCACCATTGCCGACATCCTACGACTGGCCAAACCCGATGCGACACAAGCCGAGCTCCGTGCCGCCGCGCAGCAGGCCGATGCTTTGGAGTTTATTGAAACTCTGCCGCAGGGATTTGAAACATCCGTAGGCGAAAGAGGCGCATGCCTCTCTGGTGGGCAGATCAAACGGCTGGCTCTGGCCCGCGCGCTGCTGCGGAATCCGGATATTCTGTGTCTGGATGAACCAACATCTGATCTGGACCCGGCCAGCGCGCAGCGCGTTGCGCAGGCCATCCGGCGCTGTGCGGCGCACCGGATTGTTCTGGTGGCCACCCACCATGCGGCCCTGATCGCTCTGGCAGACCAGACCCTGCATATCAGTCAGGGACATGGAGAAATTTTCTCCGCAAATCAGAGGGCCTGCGCATGAACCTGCTGACTTTCTCGGGACTTTTCACACGCGCTCTGCGGTGGCCCGCCCTGCTAGGTCTGGCGTTGGCCTGCGTAGCGGCCCTTGCCAATTTCGGGCTACTGTTCCTGTCCGGCTGGCTGCTGGCTGGAGCAGCCTGCGCTGGTGCAGCCGGACTGGCCGCGCAGCAGGCCTTCAACATGATGCTGCCCGCCACGGGGGTACGCTTCTTTGCAACGCTGCGTATTGTCACGCGGTATCTGGAACGGCTGGTAACGCATGACGCCAGCCTGCGTCTGACGGGCCACCTGCGGGTCTGGACATATACAAAACTTGCCCCTCTGGCGCCTGCGAGGCTGACAGACACACGCGGCGGGGATCTGCTCTCCCGCTTCGTGTCGGACACAGACCGTGTTGGTCAGTTTTACACAGAGACGGTTATACCGTTTGCACGGGCCATTCTGTGCGGACTGGTGTTTGCCCTCATATCCGGAATTATCCTGAAAAATTCCGGATATGCGCTGGCTCTTGGCGTTCTGATCTGTATTCTGCCGGTCTCCCTGGGCGTTGGCCTACTCTCCGCCCCACGGCTGCGTGCCCTCACAACGCAACGGGGTGACTTTCAGGCCGAACTGGCGGACACCCTTGCTGGTTTGGGCGAGTATCTGACATTGGGAGCCGCCGATGCCAGAATTCAGGCACTGGATGCGCAGCAGAAAACTCTGCAACGCACAGAACGGTACCTCGCCGGTCTAGAAAGCGGAGCCCGCAGCCTGATAACCTTTATCGGGCTACTGACGACGCTCTCCGTAGTCATGCTGGCTGTGCAGGCATTCCATCAGGGCATGCTCTCTGCTGCGGAAATTCCAATGCTGGCATTAGGTTGTCTGGCTGCGTTTGATGTCGCGCAACCTTTACCTGCCGCCTGTCAGGCTTTTACCCGCGCCCGTATTGCGGCTGAGCGCCTAGACGCCGCCTGCTCTGCCACCCCATGCGTGCCTGCCCCTGCCACCCCGGCTCCAGCCTTGCACACGCCTCTGGACCTGACTGTTCGTGATCTTTCTTTCCACTACCCGAACAGCCAGACGCCTATTCTCCACCATGCCAGTTTTACCATCCGTCAGGGAGAACGGGTGGCACTTGTCGGCGCTTCGGGGCTTGGCAAAAGCAGCCTGATCAGCTTGTTGACCCGGTTTTACCCCTATCAGGAAGGTGAGATCACGTTTGGCGGGCAGGATCTCCGCCTGTTCTCAACGGAAGATCTTGCAAAAACCATCAGCGTTGCCGCTCAAAATTTCCATCTGTTCAACGGCACCATTCGGGACACGCTGCATCTGGCGGATCCGACGGCTGATGATGCGCACCTGCATGGCATTCTGCGCACGGTACAACTGGACGAATTTGTACAGCAGGCCCCCCATAAGCTGGATACGCTGATTGGGGACGAAGGCATGGCCCTCTCCGGCGGGCAGGCCAGACGGCTTGTTCTGGCGCAGGCGCTGTTGCGCAACACCCCATGGCTTATTCTGGACGAACCCACAGAAGGGCTGGACCAGAAAACCGAATATGCCCTGATGCAAGGCCTGCTTTCCGCAAGGCCGGATGCCACTATCCTGTGCATTACGCATCGGCGCACTCTCATCCCGTTCATGGACCGGACACTCACGCTGGCAGATGGCCAGATCTGCCCGGCGGAGGAGGTGCCATGACACGATAACCCCTCCCCCAAAAACCCGCTTAAGAGTGCCTATGATAAAGGATTTTTAAAATGGATATGATCAACCCGACTGTTGTTGATCTCTCACGCTTTCAGTTCGCGCTGACAGCGCTCTACCACTTCATGTTTGTGCCCCTCACATTGGGGCTGACATTCATGCTTGCAGCCATGGAAACAGTCTATGTCGTAACCGGCAGAAAAATTTATAAAGACATGGCTATGTTCTGGGGCAAGTTGTTCGGCATCAACTTTGCCCTCGGTGTTGCCACCGGCATCACCATGGAGTTTGAATTCGGCACCAACTGGTCCATGTATTCCCGCTTTTTTGGGGATATGTTCGGCACGCCGCTGGCTATTGAAGGGCTTATGGCCTTCTTCATGGAATCCACGTTTGTTGGCCTGATGTTTTTCGGCTGGGACCGCCTGAGCAAACAAGGCCATCTGGCCGTGACTTATCTCGTGGCACTGGGGTCCAACCTGTCCGCTTTGTGGATTCTGATTGCTAACGCCGGCATGAATGTCCCGCACGGGTCGCATTTTGACCCTGAGACCATGCGCCTCCAGTTTGACGGTTTTGTAAAACTGATCTTCAGCCCGGACGCACAGGCCAAATTTGTGCATACATCAGTGGCCGGATACATCTCCGCAGCACTGCTGGTTATGGGTGTGAGCGCATTCTACCTTCTGCGGGGTCAGCACAGGCAGTTTGCAGCCCGTTCCTTCCGTATGGCGGCACTTTTCGGGATTATTTCCACCGTGGCCGTCATCACGCTGGGCGACGTGCTGGGCCGTGAAGACTATATGGAACAACCGACCAAAATCGCTGCGATTGAAGGCCTGTGGCACACCAGTAAGCCGCCTTATGAACCCTGGATTCTGGCTGCCTTGCCTGATGACGCCAAACAGGAAAACCATTTTGAAATCGGTGTGCCGTTTGTTCTGACACCGCTCATCGCGCATGATTTCAACACCCCGATTATCGGCATGCATGAGCTTGAAGATGCGGCAGGCCCGCGGATTGAATCCGGGATTACGGCCGTTGCTGCCCTGCATCGTTATCAGGAAACACACCAGCAGGCGGATCTGGACCTTTTCAAAGCGCATGAAGCTGACCTTGGCTTTGGTTTTCTGGCGACACGCCATGCCCCTAATCAGGATGTCGCCGCCATTCCGGCTGAAAATCTTCAGAGCGTTATTGCCCAGACAAAACCTGACATTCTTCCGAATGTATTTGTAACCTTCTGGTCTTTCCGCCTGATGGTCTTTCTCGCGCTCTATTTCTTCGCGCTGTTCGCCATTTCCGCTTACCTCAGCCTGAAGAACAAGCTTGAGAGAAATACGCTCATCCTCAAAGCCTGCATGTGGTCCATCCCGCTTCCCATTCTGGCAACGGAATTTGGCTGGATTACCGCAGAGGCAGGCCGTCAGCCCTGGACGGTGTTCAATATCCTGCCCACCTTCATGTCGGCCTCCTCGCACAGCACGTCCTACATGGTGTTTTCTTTGGCGGGGTTTGCGCTGCTCTACAGCATCTTCATCGCTGCGGAACTGTATCTGATGTTCAAGTTCGCGCGCCTCGGCCCGGACTCCCATGACACCGCTCATGGCACCGAGGACTATACCGCCCAGTACGCCGTTGCTGGCACATCGCACGCTTCAGGCCACTGAGGCATCTGTTTAAAGAAAGGTCCTGAGTATGGAACTTTATACACTTCTTAAACTGATCTGGGCGGCGCTGCTGTGTGTGCTGCTGATCGGCCTTGGCCTGATGGTTGGCATGGATATGGGAGTTGGCACCCTGCTCCGCTTTGTGGGCCGGAATGATGGGGAGCGCCGCACGGCTCTCAACATCATCGGACCGCACTGGGATGGAAATCAGGTGTGGTTCATTCTGGGAGGTGGCGCGATTTTTGCGGCTTTCCCGACCCTATATGCCACATCCTTTTCCGTTTTTTACGTCGTGATGATTCTGCTGCTGTTCAGCATGATTCTGCGGCCTGTTGCCTTTGAATATCGCTCCAAGGCCGACTCCCATCTGTGGCGCGCAAGCTGGGACTGGGCTTTTCTGATTTCTGGCTTTCTGCCCATGTTCATTTACGGAGCCGCGTTCGGGAATATCCTGCATGGGGTTGGCTTCCATTTTGGTTGGACCGGGCAGTATTATCAGGATAATTCCTTCTTCTCCTATCTGCTGAACCCGTTTGCCATCCTCTGCGGCCTGATGTCCGTTGCTCTGAGCGTGTATCAGGGCGGCATTATGTTGATGCTGCGGGCAGAAAACCCGATTTATGACCGCGCCCGTCGCTATGCCATACGGGGTGGCCTGACAGCAGCGGTTCTGTTCAGTCTTGGCGGCTTTTTCATTGCCCGCATGAAAGGCTTTGTGTTCACGGCCCCGGTTAACCCGGCCATGCCGGCTTCCCCCATGCATGGGCAGCATGTTGATATGGTCGCAGGGGGCTGGCTGCATAATTATGCGGCGCATCCGGCGCTCTGGCTGCTTCCCATACTCGGACTGGCCTGCATGATTGGCGGCACACAGGCCGCGCGCATGAATAAAGCTGTTCTGGCTTGGTGGATTGGCCTTGGCTCATGGATTGGCACCATCGGCACAGTTGCTGCCGCCATGTTCCCGTTCTTCATGCCCTCCACCACCGCGCCGGACCAGAGCCTAACCATCTGGAACAGTTCCGCCAGCGCTTACGGACTGACCTGCATGCTGGTTGTGGCGCTGATCTTTGTGCCGATCATCCTGTGTTACACCTCATGGTGTTATTATGTGATGCGGGGCAAGGTTCGCACAGCGGACATTGTTAACGATAGCCACAGCTATTAAAAGGAAGTTTAACCATGTACCTTTTACGTATGGCCGGTCTGGCCGCTGTTCTGGTTGTCTCCCTGCTGTTTGCTGTTTTTGTAGGGGATCAGGGCCCATGGTATTTTGCCTGGGTGGTCGGAACAATCATGATCATCCTGATTTCCGGCGCTGGTGCCATCCTTCTGGATGCGCAGCAGGAAGGTAAAATTGGCTCATCTTCAGAAACGGAGCTTTAATTATGCTGGGTGATCTTGAAAGAATTATTCTGTTTATCCCCGCGTTCTATCTTCTGATTTACATCGTGGCCTATCGGATTGTGCGAAAACTGTTTCCCTGAGGGGCCATATCCAGCAGAAAGTTACTTTCTCCCCCACGTCAGCATTCTGACGTGGGGTTTTTTATTGAGAAAAATACTTAAAGAAATCCATAACTACTTTCATAAATACCTTTGTATTTTATAGTATTTTTAATATTTATACTGTTTCTATAATACAGATTTATGGTATTTTACAGATAGAACCTTCCAGCGGGGCGCATGTCGTCACTTAAGGCCGGTTCTGACATCAAGCCTCACAAGCTTCTGCTCTCATGCCTGTTCGCACCGGGCATGAGAGCGTGCTGCGGCGACAGCCGTATGAAGCTGAGGATAAATATTTCCCTCGCCCAGAGCAGCACTAATCCGGTGGCGCTCCATATCCGCATGTAAAAACGGATTAACACGCCCAAAAAGAACCAGAATAGACTGCGCCTGCAACTCCTGCAAAACATTTCTTAAAAGTGCTGCTGCGGAATAATCAATATCCGTAATAGCACTCGCATCTACCACCACACACCGTACTGGCGTTGGTGCTGTCTGGATCAAAAACCGGATATCATCTGCAAAACGATTACAGTTTGCATAGAACAGGTCTGCACAAAATCTGTACACAATCAGGCCGGGTTCTGTTTCCACACCGGCTTTGACGATGGAGGCTTCCAGAAGTCTTGTCTGTGCATCTTCCTCCAAAACCATTGTATGTGGCTCATAACTATGCCGAACGTGGCGCACCAGAGAGAGGGCAATTGCGACCAAAATACCTTGTTCTACCCCAACGCCAACAACGGTTGCGGCTGTCATCAGCGCCAGCCTGAACTCTCCGGGGCTTTCCTCCCGAATATGCTTTAAGGCTTGCAGATCAATCATGCCCACAGCCACACTGAACACAATGGTTCCCAGCACACACCGCGGTAGATAATGCAGAGGGCCAGTCAGAAACAGCAAAACAACTAGAGTAACAGCAGAAAAAACTAGTTGTGCCCACTGACTGCGCGCACCTGCCTGTATGGCCATAGCTGTCTGCGTTGGGCTGCCATTGACTGCAAATGTACCGCTCAAGCCAGCCACGGCATTAGCCGCACAAAGACCAAGAATGTCCCTGTTTTCATCAACAGTTTCCTGAAATTCATAGCCGCATGAACGGGATGTTGCGGCACTTTGTGCGATAATGACGAACACGCAGGAGGTTGCGACTGGTAGCAGACTGAGAATGTCATTCCAGCTTACGTCCGGAAAATGCAGTGACGGCAACCCGCCAGTGAGCGGGCCAACCAGCGCAACTCCTCGGGCTTGCAACCCGAACGCCCAACTGGCCAGAATCCCCCCAACCACCAAAACCAGCGCCAGTGGCTTATGTGGCGCGAACTTTTTTCCCGTAAACAAAGCGACACACATGCCAAGGGAGAGAGCCGCGCTCAACGGCACAAGATGAGGGATACCTCTGACCAGATCCAACGCCTGCACAAGAGGGTTATGGGCTGTCACCTGCAAACCCAGCATGTCATACGCCATGGCAATGCCGACCTGCACGCCAACCCCGGCCATGAACCCGACGAGCACCGTACGGGAGAGAAAATCTGCCAGAAAGCCTAGTCTGAACAACCGCGCCACCAGCAGAAACCCGGCACTCAAAAGTGCGACCATGCTGACAAGCGCCATATAATGCGCGCTTCCCGGTGGAGCCATGCGCGCCAGCGCGCTGGAAAAAATAGCCGCTGTTGCGGAATCCGCCGCGACCACCAGATGCCGGGAGGACCCGATGCCAGCAAACGCCACCAACGGCAGCAAAACCGTGTAAAGCCCGGTAACAGCCGGCATCCCGGCAATGCGAGCATAACCCAGCACCTGTGGGATATTCATGCAGGCAAGGGAAAGCCCGGCCAAACTGTCACGCATAAAGCTGACACGCTCCCCCTGCCCCAACCGTCCGAACAGGCTCTTCAGCATTTCTCTACCTTACATTATTTTTCTCTCTGGGCTTTTTGCCGCCAATCTCATGCTGCGTCACCTTTTTAAAAGACAGGCCGCCCTCACAAAAAAGCCACCGCGCTCCGTGGACGGAACGAGATGGCTTTTTTTGCACTCAAACACGCTCGGCGTCAGCCGCAAGAGAAGTCCTGCTTCCTGCCCCCAGATCAGGCGAGACGCGCTTCCCAGTCTGCGTCAACCTGTCCTTGCGTCATGCAGATGGGAGCACATCCTGAAGGCTTGTCGGTGTAACCGCGCACGGTAGGCCACTTTCTTTCCCTAAGCGGACAATGGCCTTGAGGTGGCAGCAGCGTAGGCACAACATCATTTGTGATTCCCATCACACCGGAATGATTTTTCCTTTGGGCCAGAACGGATTTCAGACCCCGTTGCTCTGCACGCTGACGCATAGCTTCCGACCCGGCCTTATTGTTCTGCTTGAGATAATGGAGCAAATATATGAATAAGGACAGAAGAACGATCAGTTTTATCTGTGGTTGTTGCAGTGAACCTGCTGGACACGAATGTCATGGTAGACGCTATTTTGTCTATTTCTGAAACTATCATTAAAAGTATTTTTTTAAATAGAAAAAATATCATGATGTTTTTACATTTTATTGTATAAAACTCACGATCAATCCGTAGAAAACCATGTGCCAGTATGCTGGCCCATTGTAATTCTGCCTCTTCCAACGAAAGAATCGGCCTGATGCTGCGCATCAAGACATGGCAACCATTTTATGTTTTTGTAGCCTTTTTTATAATTTTTGTTCTATTCATTATTATAAATATGATTTTCTTAATTTTATAATTTTTCGCGGCATCAGAGTCATTTAATAAATTTTTCCAATCCAATAAACGTTATTAGAAAGAACATTATATTTAAACGTTTTCTATAATAGTTTATTTTGAAATTTGAATAGGTTTTCTCTCTAAAAAATTTTTCTGCCTCGGCAGCGGCTAAAAACTAGCCGCTGCCTGATTGGCTTTATTCCGCGGCTACAGTGCCCTGATACCGGAAACGTGCCGTTGCAGCATCACACACATAAGATTGCGCTAGTGCGCTAGCGTTTTCGGCCAGCTCATTGACGGCATGCAGGATATAATCCACCTTGGCGTCGTCCATCAGAACACTGAAATTCAGCCTTACCCAGCCCGGTTTTTCTACTTCATGCCCGGCACGGATGGCCTCATGCATCCGCATGGACTCCGCTTCATCCAGAGACAGCAGCCGATGCGCATACGGCCCCACACAGGCACAGCCCCCGCGTGCCTGAATGCCATAAAGGTCTGACAGCATGCGGGTAAACAGTTGGTGGTGAATACGGTTTCCTTCCGCATCTGCCACACGAAATGAGAAAATTGGAAGATGCTGTTTTGCCTGCGGGTTACCCAGTAGCTCCAGATGTGGGTTGGCACGCCAGCTTGCATAAGCCCGCTGATACAAAGCCTGATTACGCTCCGCCATAAAGGCTGCGCCCAAGGCATCCTTGACCAGAAAGCACAGTGCCGCACGAATATTCCCGACGACATCCGGTGTGCCCGCTTCTTCCCGCGCTATCACACTCTCTGAATAATCATGCCCCCATGGCGAGACAAACCGCACAGTTCCGCCACCGGGGAGGGTTGGCTCCTGCGTGGTAACAGCCGCCTCCCGCACAATCAGAATACCGGATGCACCGGGGCCGCCAATAAACTTATGAGTGGACACTACAACGGCATCTTTTTCCGCGTCTGTCCCGGCCTTCATATCAATCGGCAGGTAGGGGCCACCGCCAGCATAATCCCAAACAGATTTTGCACCATAGTGTTTGAGAAGTCTTGTGACAGAATCCGTATCTGTTACAATTCCAGTCACATTAGAGGCACTGGAAAACGCGCCAATAATCAGGCGTCCCGGCTCCGCAGCGGCCAGATGTGCTTCCAGTTGCGCAAGGTCCGGGCCACCTGAAGGAGCTTCCGCAATTTCAATCAATTCCGCGCCACTTTCCCGCCAAGGCAGGATGTTGGAGTGGTGTTCATACGGGCCAATCAGAATAAGGGGACGCGCGCCTGCCCGCACGGCGTCTCGCACACCCAGCAGATGCACAAGCCGGTTAAGGCCCGCGGTTGCCCCATTGCCCGTGAAAATAGTTGCAAAGCCCTGCTCTGCCCCACACAAGCGGCCGATAATTTTCCGCGCTTCAAGCCGCATCCGGTTCATGACCTGACCGCAGAACGAGGCTTCCGTATGGCTGTTTGCGTAGTACGGGAGCACCTGCGTCGCCACCGCGTGTTCAATCACCCCAAGAGCGCGGCCAGACGCGACATAATCCGCATAAACCATTTTTTTAGGGCCAAAAGGACCGGGAATGGTCAGGGTGTCACCAATCAGATCTTCCCGCAGACGGGCAACAACATCATCACCCTGCACGCTTTCTATAAAACGGGAAAAAATGTTTTCTGGAGAAGATGTCATCATATTCTGAAACCACGGATGCTGGGAAAACTGTTCCGCAATCATAAAAAAAACTCTGTGAGAAAAGAGTCCCTATTTTATGATTGAAACTCTTAATTTTGGGTCATATGATCGGCTATGAGCCATAAACTTGATAATTTTGATCGCGCGATTTTGCGAGCTTTGCAGCAGGATGCTTCTCTTTCACAGCGAGATCTGGCAGAGCGTGTCGGGATGTCTCAAAACGCCTGCTGGCGGCGGTTGCAGGCTCTACGGGCCTCGGGGGTCATGCAGGGGCAAACACTACGGCTTGACCGTGCCGCTGTGGAACTAGACCTGACTGTGCTGGTGCTGATCAAAACGCGGCATCATTCACAGGACTGGCTTAAAAATTTCCGGCAGATCATTCTCTCCATTCCCAATATTGTCGATTTCTATCGGATTGCCGGGGAATATGATTACATGCTGAAAGTGGTCGCGCGGGACATGAATGCCTTTGATGCCATTTATCGCAAAATGATCGAAAAAATCGATATCGATACCGTAACCTCATACATGGCGATGGAAGCGATTGCTGATAATCGCCCCCTACCCGTCTAAGGCGCTCGTATTGTTCACCCGTTCCGAAGGAGACTGTTCATGTCTGTAACACTTTACCACAACCCCGCCTGTGGCACGTCCCGCACGGTGCTGGGCCTTATTCAGGAGACCGGCATTGAGCCAGAGGTTGTGCTGTATCTGAAAACACCCCTTAGCCGGGAAAAGCTGGCAGACCTTGTGGACCAGACGGACCTCACCGCCCGTGATCTGCTCCGCCAGAAAGGCGCCTTGTATGAAGAATTGGGGCTTAACGGACCTGCTATCACGGATGCGGAAATTCTGGACGCCATTGCCGCGCATCCCGCTCTGCTCAACCGCCCGATTGTCGTGACAGAAAAGGGGGCTGCTGCGTGCCGCCCAGCCGAGACAGTACTGCGCCTGCTACCCTGAATTCACTGTTAAAAAAGCCCCGGCGTCTATAGCCGGGGCTGAAACTGATTTTAATATTCTACAACGGTACGGATACTTTCTCCGCGCGTCATCATATCAAAGCCTTCGTTAATTTTTTCCAAGGGCAGCTTGTGGGTAATAAGATCATCAATATTGATCTTATGGTCCATGTACCAATCAACAATTTTTGGAACATCTGTGCGCCCGCGTGCACCGCCAAAAGCTGAACCAATCCACCGGCGGCCAGTAACAAGCTGGAACGGGCGCGTGCTGATTTCCTGCCCTGCTCCGGCTACACCAATAATGGTGGACACACCCCAGCCACGATGCGCGCATTCTAGTGCCTGACGCATAAGGGTCGGGTTACCCACACATTCAAACGTGTAGTCCGCCCCACCGTCTGTCAGTTCAATCAGATACCCTACCAGATCCCCGTTCGGGCCAAGGTCTTTCGGATTAACAAAATCCGTCATCCCGAACTGGCGGGCAATCGCTTCCCGCTCCGGGTTGATGTCAATGCCGATAATCCTATCAGCACCCACCATTTTGGCGCCCTGAATGACATTCAGCCCGATACCGCCCAGCCCGAACACCGCCACGGTCGAACCCGCTTCAACTTTGGCCGTAAACAGCACCGCACCAAGGCCCGTGGTCACCCCACAGCCAATGTAGCAAACCTTATCAAACGGGGCATCTTCTCGAATTTTCGCCAGAGCGATTTCTGGCAGCACGGTGTAATTCGCAAAGGTCGAGCAGCCCATGTAATGGTGAATTGGCTGACCTTTAAAAGAAAAACGTGAGGTTCCATCCGGCATGAGCCCTTTACCCTGCGTAGAACGGATGGCCGTGCACAGGTTGGTCTTGCGGGACAGGCAGGATTTACACTCCCGACATTCAGGCGTGTAGAGCGGAATAACGTGGTCACCCGGCTTCAGGTGCCTTACACCGGGGCCGACCTCGACCACAATCCCGGCTCCTTCATGACCCAGAATAGCTGGAAACAGGCCTTCGGGGTCCGCACCAGAGAGGGTGTATTTATCTGTGTGGCACAGGCCGGTCGCCTTGATCTCCACCAGAACTTCCCCCTCACGCGGGCCTTCCAACTGTACGGTTTCAATTTCAAGCGGCTTACCCGCTTCAAAAGCTACGGCTGCCCGTACGTCCATGCTCATCCCCTATAAGAATGCGTTGCTCTCTGCGCACCGGCTAAACGGTCCGGTCTCCTTCAAGGAGAATAACCCCAAGCAGCACCCGTGGGCTACCGTGCAGCCTGTGTTCTCTGGTCACATCACCTTTTCCGGCACCGTATATCTATATCGGGTTCGGAATAAACAGAGGCCGCTATTCTTGAGCTAGCGGACTAGCCGTGGAAACTTCCAAGCCTTTCTGTTCAGGCGGAAAGCAGTTTTTGTAAAACCGACCAGAATTTTGGATGGTCCGCCATACTGACGGTCAACCGGATGCAGGAGGATGGCGCCTGCACGGGTGAAAACAGAACGCCGGGAGCCAGCAGCACGCCTCTTTCTGCCGCCTGACGGGCCAGAACCTCGGAATTTCGCCCGCAATCCGCCCATACAAAAATTCCGGCACTGGGTAAATGTGGGACTGTCAGACCGCAGGCCGTCATCCGCTCAAGACAACGCTGCCGGGCTTGATCCACCCGCTGACGCAACCGCGCGACCTGCCGCCTATACTGCCCTTCCTGCAAAAGCCGATGCACTACACTCTCCCCCAGACTGGAGGTTGTCAGCCCGGCCAGCAATTTTAAATCCGTCAGCCGCAATATCAGTTCGGGAGACGCCGCCAAAAACCCGACACGCAGTCCTGCGGCCAACGTCTTGGCATAACCACCGACCAGAACTACGCGCCTCAGACGGTCCAGAGAGGCCAGACGCACTGGAACACC
Organism: Acetobacter orleanensis; assembly: GCF_001581005.1. Classification (GTDB taxonomy): domain Bacteria; phylum Pseudomonadota; class Alphaproteobacteria; order Acetobacterales; family Acetobacteraceae; genus Acetobacter; species Acetobacter orleanensis. The sequence goes on along the minus strand of NZ_LHZV01000062.1, from coordinate 77,483 downwards.
GGGGTGGAAATCCGCGTAAGTATCATCTTCGATAATGAGAAAATCATGCTTTTCCGCAAGCCTCAGCACGTCATGCGCGGCAGCGGCGGACAGGGTGTGCCCGGTTGGGTTATGTACCGCACTGTTAATCAGAAACAGTTTCGGTTTATGCGTGACGGCAAGTTGCTCCATAATGCCCAGATCCGGCCCGTCCGGCCCACGCGGCACCCCGACAATCCGCACTCCGCAGGCGGCAAGACGCCCGAAAATCAGAAACCAGCCGGGGTCTTCCACCATCACGGTATCGCCCGGCTGGAGCAACAGACGGAACAAAAGGTCCAGCGCGTGGGTAACACCCGCTGTCAGCATCAGGTTCTGGTCCCGGTTAGCCGCAATACCTTGACTATGTAGCTGCGTGGCAAGCTGTTCCCGCAAGGGCGTGTAGCCTTGCGGGTGCCCATATCCAAGGCAGGCGGCGGGCGCACTCCGTCCGGCGGCCCGTATGGCAGCATTGACCATATCCGGGTTCATCCAGTCCGCCGGTAGTAATCCGGCGGCGGCCGAAATTTCTACCGCTGCGCTCTCCGGAAACATACCGCGCAGCAGCCATGCCACGTCCAGTTGGGGTGGCAGAGCCGTTGGGGGTGCCGCCATATCAGCCAGTGGAGCAGCAGAGGCTATAGGCCTGACAAAGTAGCCTGCGCCGGGCCGGGGCTCTATCAGCCCTTTGCTCACCAGCCGGTCATAGGCTTCCAGCACGGTAAAGCGACTGACTCCGGCGCTCTCCGCCATGCGCCGCACAGAGGGCAGGCGGCTGCCAGCCCGCAGGGTATGGTCTGCAATACGGCTTGCCAGTTCCTGCTCAAGCTGCACAACCAAGGTGGTATCGCTCCCCCGCACAGGCTCCCAACGGGGCATGAGCGCGGGCGTGCCGTGTTTTGAAACTGGCATGGTAATTCCTCCAGAACAGTTTGAAGACTGTTGCGCAAACCGTACCGGGCGTGTTCCGGTTTTTTCCTGAATAGTGGGACTATTCCGCCTTCTGCAAACGGAGTTTTACCCGGCATGTCCTTCTGGAGCAGCTTTGGCCCCCTGACCGCTTTCGCTCTGGTGGCCTCCATTACGCCCGGCCCGAACAACACCATGCTGGCGGCGTCCGGCCTGAACCACGGCTTCAGGCGCTCTATCCCACATATTCTGGGCGTTACACTCGGGTTTGTGCTGATGATTGGTTTGGTGGGGCTCGGACTCGGCGTGGTGTTTGACCGCTTTCCCCTGCTCTACGTCTGGCTGAAATATGTGAGCGCGGCCTATCTGCTCTGGCTGGCATGGAAAATTGCAACAGCACACCCCGCATCTGCGCAATCCGCCGCGGGGCAGCCCATCAGCTTTCTTCAGGCTGCCGGGTTCCAGTGGGTCAACCCCAAGGCGTGGATTATTGCCATTGGCATTGTGTCAGCCTATCTGCCGCACGAAAATTTCCTCTATGGCCTCATTCTGGCCTGCCTTATTTGCGGGCTGATGACGCTCCCCTGCGTCAGCCTCTGGACCAGCTTTGGCGCCATCATGCGCCGCTGGCTCAGCCAACCTGCTCTTCTGCGCGGGTTCAACCTCACCATGGCGGCGTTGCTGGTGGCATCCCTTTACCCGCTGATGATGGAGGCCGGAACGCACTAGACGCTGAATGCAGGCTGAAAACCGGCCTGATTTCAAGAATTTCTGGCCTTCCTGCTTGAGATACCCCTGCTCTGGCCGTAATATGCCCGGCACTGAAGCATCTGGCTTCACTGACACATGACAATACGAAAAGGTGCCTGTGCATGGAGTGGACCGATGAAACGATCGCCCGGCTCAAAGAGCTCTGGGCGGAAGGCCTCTCAACTGCAGAAATTGGCCGTCGGCTCTCCATCACAAAAAACGCTGTGGTGGGCAAAGCGCATCGTCTGAGTCTGCCCCCGCGCCCGTCTCCCATCCGCCGGAGCGACAAATCTAAAACCGTTGTAGCGGAAAACCCTGCTCAGGTGCCCCCGGCCGCTGTTGCGCCAGCCGCCATGGAAAAGGCACCTCAGCCCGTTGCCGAGTCTGTCGCAGAGACCCAGCCGGCCCCGGTCACTGTTGCTGTTATGGACGCTCCGCCCCCCAAACCGGCCCCTCAGCCTAAAGCGGAAGCCAAACCGGCCAAGCCGGAAAAAGCACCGGCAGCACCCCGCGCCCCCGCGAAACCCAAAACCGCGTTGCGCAATATTTCTGATCCCGAAACCAAGAAACGCCGCGGCCCTTCCTGCTGCTGGCCGATTGGTGACCCGGGCACCCCCGGCTTCCATTTCTGCGGGGCAACGCCGCTGCCGGGTAAGCCCTATTGCGCGGAACATGCGCAGATTGCTTACGTCAAACTGCGGGATCGGCGCGATAACGTCGCCTGAGGGCAGACCAAAACATTCGCCACAAAAAAGCGCGCCGCTTTGCTTTTGCAAAGGGCGCGCTTTTTTGTTTCTTCTGGCAGGCGGAAGCTTATGCCCCGCCTGCAGGAAAATTCAGCCTTCCGCTTTAACCGGCGCATCCGCAGCCGGTGTTGCAGCCGGAGCCGGAGCAGGCTTCGGCACACTGCTATCATCACCCAGCATTTCCAACTGGCCAGTAATCTGGCCGCCATCTTCCACTTTCAGGCGACGGCAGGCCGCTTTACCCAGCAGGCGGCCTGTTGCACGCACCGTCAGGCTGCCACGCACGGTCAGGGAACCATCAACCGTTCCGGCAATTTCTGCGTTCTCAACTTCCACGCCACCACGGAACAGGCCACCCGGCATCACAGCAAGTTCCTTGGCGGAAATCATGCTGGATTCCACGGTGCCTTCCACAACCAGACGCTCGGCATCCTGCACGGTGCCCTGAACGCTGATACCACGGCCAACAACGAGGGTCCGCTGTTCCGGGCCTTCCTTTTTGGGCTGCGGTGTCGCAACACCACGCGCCGCAGCGGCACCCGGCATGGGCGGCATACCAGCGTTAGGAGAAAGAGGGGAACCGGGGGGAAGAGGCGCACGACCCATTGAGGTCTCCTTTGTTGCGTCTGGACGGGGAGCAGGTGCCTGACCGCTGCCGGAAGGCGGAGGCGAACCCGTGGGAGAAGAGGAAGAAGGAAAAAGCGTACCAAATGCCCCGGCAGGACGCTCCGCGCCCGGCTGACTGGTACTCTGACCGGCATTTTGCCCGGCCGGTCGGTTATCTTCGGGCTTGCGTCGTTTAAACAAGAATCCCCCCGCCATGCTGGCTGCCGTTCTGCGACAGCGGTTATACGTTGTACCTGCCCGCGTCGTTCTATCAAGCTGACAGCCTAAATTTGTTATACAACGGACAGGTCATGCGACAAGCATCCGTTACCGCTTGCTGTTGCCCTTTTTATGGCAGCGCGATACCGAAAGAGCCGATCTGCTCATTTTTTCAGGAAAATAAAGACCGTCATGACTGGCTCTGAGGCAAAATACGATATTCTCGGCATTGGCAATGCGATTACCGACATTCTTGCCACTGTTGAACCGACATTTCTGCTTGAACAGAATCTGACCCCCGGCAGCATGACGCTGATTGATGCCGACCGGGCGGATAGCCTGACCGCAGGTCTGAAAGTGGAGCGGGTTATGGGCGGTGGTTCCGCCGCCAATACCTGTGTTGTGGCCGCGCAGTTTGGCGCACGCGTTGCCTATCTGGGCAAGGTTGCGCATGACACGGCAGGCCAGAAATTTGCGCAGGATTTGCAAGACAACGGCATCACCTTCCCCTCTACGCCGCTGGATGGGCATATTTCCGAAAATCTGCCGACAGCACGCTGCGTTGTCATGGTCACACCGGACGGCCAGCGCACGATGGCAACCTATCTGGGCGCGTGCACGCACTTCACGCCGGACGACGTGCTGCCGGAACTTATTGCCGCCTCCAAAATCGTTTATCTGGAAGGCTATCTGTTTGATCCGCCGCATGCGCAGGAAGCCTTCCGCCGCGCGGCGACGCTTGCGCATCAGAATGGCCGTCAGGTCGCGCTGTCCCTGTCTGACCCGTTCTGTGTTGGCCGCCACCGCGAGGCGTTTCTGGATCTGGTGAAAGGGCATGTCGATATTCTCTTCGCGAATGAAGATGAAATCTGCGCGCTGTATGAAACGGAAAGTTTTGAAACAGCAGCCCGCCACACGCTGGCGGATACGACCTTCGCGGCCCTGACCCGCTCCGGTCTGGGCAGCGTGGTGATCCATGATGGGCAGATGACAACCGTGGCCCCTGTTCCCACGCAGGTGGTGGACACAACCGGCGCGGGCGATGCCTATGCCGCGGGCTTCCTCGCTGGTCTGACCTCTGGCCGCACGCTGCCGGAATGTGGGCGTCTGGCCTCTGTCGCCGCGTCTGAAATTATCTCACACGTCGGCGCACGTCCGCTGGCCAATCTCTGGCAGGAAATGGGCTTCTAAAAAGCCGTTTTTCCCCATTGTTCGTGAGAACGCTCTGCCTTTCCTGTTATAGGAAAGGCAGAGATCTCAGCGCGTCAGAATATCGACTTTGTCGCCTTTTACGCCCAACGCAATCTCACCCTTGCACAGGGCCAGAGCGGCATCCCCAAACACCGCTTTCCGCCAACCTGAAAGGGCCGGGTTGGGTGCAGACGGGTCCAGCGCCAGAGCTTCCAGATCTTCCATGGAGGCAACCAGTTTGGGCGCAACGTCGTGCTCTTCACAACAACTGGTCAGCAAAACTTTTAACAACGCCATAAGGGCGGCCGACGCACGGGGAGCATCCTTGCTCCTGTTTTTGGGCAGACGCGGCAATTCCGCATCCGGGAGCGCCTGTGCCTGCGCCACAGCATCCAGCAAACCCTGCCCTGTGCGCCCTTCCGCCAATCCGCGAGACACACCGCGCACCCGTGCCAGCGCATCCTGCGTGGTTGGGGCGGTGGCTGCAATTTCCAGCAGGCTTTCATCTTTCAGCAAACGCTGACGCGGGACATTCACCCGCTGCGCTTCCCGCTCACGCAGAGCCGCCACAGCGCGCAGAATGCCAAGCATCCGCCGGTTGGTTGTGCGGGCGCGCAGACGCTCCCACTGTTTTTCCGGGTCTGCCCGGAAAGTGGACGGGTCTGTCAGCACGGCCATTTCTGCAGACACCCAATCCAGACGCTTTTCCTGCTCCAGCTTTTTCATCAGTTGCTCATACACACGGCGCAGCCATGTTACGTCGCCTGCGGCATAGGTCAGTTGTGCCGCTGAAAGCGGGCGCACAGACCAATCAGTAAAACGGTGGCTCTTATCAATCGCGTGGCCAGTGATGGACCCGACAAGGCTGTCATACCCCACCTGATCTCCATACCCCGCCACCATGGCGGCAACCTGTGTATCAAACAGCGGCGTGGGCAGAGCATCAAACAGATGCAGGAAAATTTCCAGATCCTGCCGGGCCGCATGAAAAACTTTCAGGACGGACGCATCCGCCATCAACTCCGCCAGAGGAGCGAGGTCCAGACCATCCGCCATGGTGTCAATCAGCACCACCTCCTGCACGCCACCAATCTGCACCAGACACAACTCCGGCCAGTAGGTGCGCTCACGCATGAATTCCGTATCAATCGTCAGATACGGTTCTGCACGCAGGCGGGTAAGAGTGGTCGCCAGATCGTCCGTTGTGGAAATGAGGCGGGGTTCAGAAAATGCGGGGGAGGAAGCTCTGGCCATGTCTGCCTTCATACACCACCTGTCAGGAAAAAGAAGCGGACAGCACTGCCCGTCTTTCTGAAAAGCTTGACGAAAGCCCCCGCAGCTTCGACATGAAGCACGAAGAGAGTCCCTAACAGAAAGAAACGCCATGACCCGCCCTGATGACGGCAGTGACGCCCTCACCCAGCTCGGCCGCGCAACCCCGGCCCCGACCTGCCCGGAAGAGGCTGTTCTGGAACGTGTACCGGCCCCTTACCCCGGCAAGAATTACCTCGTGCGTTTTACAGCACCTGAATTCACGTCCCTCTGCCCTGTTACTGGCCAGCCGGACTTTGCGCATCTTGTGATTGATTACGTGCCGGACCAGTGGATTGTGGAGAGCAAGTCTCTCAAACTCTTCCTGACCAGTTTCCGCAACCATGGCTCCTTTCACGAAGCCTGCTCCGTGCAGATTGCCACAACACTGGTGGAACGGCTCAACCCGGTTTGGCTGCGCATTGGCGCCTACTGGTACCCTCGCGGCGGCATGCCGATTGATGTGTTCTGGCAGACTGGCGCACCCCCGGCAGATGTCTGGATTCCCTCACAGGATGTCCCCACCTATCGCGGGCGCGGCTGAGGCTTTGAGGCTTTGAGGCTTTGAGGCTTTGAGGCTTTGAGGCTTTGAGGCTTTGAGGCTTTGAGGCTTTGAGGCTTTGAGGCTTTGAGGCTCAAAGATCGGGCATAAAAAAAGCCACCGCAAGGGTGGCTTTTTTAAATTAAAGTCGTGTCGTAACCGTCTCTCTTACAAAACTCGGGTTAAACCGAATTTTGAATCAGAGAGAAGAAGATCCGGCATCAATTTCAGCGCGCACGGACAGGATTTTATCCTGAAGAACGTCCAGACGTGAAATATCGGTCTTGTCGGCTTTATCCCAAGCTTCCGTCAAAGCTTCAAGCGCTGCCGTGGCGTTATCAATAGAGATTGCGCTCACAGGCTCGGCTTTATCAGCCAGAATGGTGCAACGGGTTGCCGTCATGTCCGCAAAGCCACCACCGACGAAATAACGGTCCGTCACGGTATCATTTTCGTACAGTGAGACAACACCACCACGCAGCAGAAGCATCATAGGGGCACGCTCGGGCATGGCGGCGATATCGCCTTCCGCACCCGGCATGACAACCATATCTACTTCACGCGACACCAGAACCTTTTCAGGGCTGATGATCTCGATCTGGATCGGCATGAATGCTGTTCCTTCCCGAAACCGGCTGTTAGACCGATTCCCTCATTTTTTCTGCCTTGGCAACGGCTTCTTCAATCGTGCCAACCATGTAGAACGCAGCTTCCGGCAGGTCATCATACTCACCGGCACAGATCGCCTTGAAGGAGCGGACCGTGTCAGCAATGGCAACCAGCTTGCCCGGCGCGCCAGTGAAGACTTCTGCCACATGGAACGGCTGAGACAGGAAGCGCTGGATGCGGCGTGCACGGGCCACAATCAGCTTATCGTCTTCAGACAGTTCATCCATACCCAGAATGGCGATGATGTCCTGCAGGGACTTGTAGGTCTGCAGGATACGCTGCACGTCACGCGCCACGTTGTAGTGCTCTTCGCCCACAATAGCCGGGTCCAGAGAACGAGACGTGGAATCTAGCGGGTCAACAGCCGGGTAGATGCCCATTTCAGCAATGGAGCGGTTCAGCACGGTTGTTGCATCAAGATGCGCGAAGGTTGCAGCAGGCGCCGGATCGGTCAGATCGTCCGCGGGAACATACACGGCCTGAACGGACGTAATGGAGCCCTGCTTGGTGGACGTAATACGTTCCTGCAATGCACCCATTTCCGTAGCCAGTGTCGGCTGATAGCCCACTGCGGACGGGATACGGCCCAGCAGAGCGGACACTTCAGAGCCAGCCTGCGTGAAGCGGAAGATGTTGTCCACGAAGAACAGAACGTCCTGATGTTCTTCATCACGGAAGTATTCAGCCAGCGTCAGACCAGACAGCGCAACACGGGCACGGGCACCCGGCGGTTCATTCATCTGGCCGAACACCAGAGCCACTTTGGAGCCCTCGGTGTTGTTGTTTTCGTCCAGCTTGATAACGCCAGCGTCCTGCATTTCGTAATACAGGTCGTTGCCTTCACGGGTACGTTCACCAACACCCGCGAACACGGACACGCCGCCGTGGGCTTTTGCGATGTTGTTGATGAGTTCCTGAATAATAACGGTCTTGCCAACGCCAGCACCGCCGAACAGACCGACCTTACCGCCCTTGAGGTACGGGCAAAGCAGGTCAACAACCTTAATGCCCGTCATCAGGATTTCAGAAGCCGCAGCCTGCTCTTCAAAAGAAGGCGCATCGCGGTGGATAGGGGCGCGACGTGCGGTCTTGATCGGACCTTTTTCGTCAATCGGTTCCCCGATGACGTTCAGGATACGGCCAAGCGTTTCGGGGCCGACCGGAACAGAAATCTGCGTGCCAGTATCGGCAACTTCTGCACCACGGACCAGACCGTCGGTGGTTTCCATGGCAATGCAGCGCACTTCGTGCTCGCCAATTTCCTGGGCCACTTCAAGCACCAGAGTCTGTTCACCCAGCTTGACGTGAAGGGCGTTGAGAATTTTCGGCAGTTCACCTTCGAACTGCACATCAACAACCGGCCCTCTAATCTCGGTGATGCGGCCAACAGAATTGGTCTTTGTGGCCGCAGGGGCCTGGGTCTGGGTTGTGGTATCCGACATGGGTCAGCTCCTGCGGGGCAAACGAGCGGGCTCAGACAGCCTGTGCGCCCGAAATGATTTCGATCAGTTCGTTAGTAATATTCGTCTGGCGGGTCCGGTTATAGACCTTGCTCAGACTGTCAATGGTCCGGCCTGCATTGCGCGTCGCGTTATCCATGGCCGTCATACGGGCACCGTTCTCACCCGCGGCTGTTTCCAGCAGCGAAGCGTAGATCTGAACCTGTAGATTCCGCGGAAGCAGCATTGCCAGCAGCGTTGCTTCATCCGGTTCAAATTCATACTGCGCGGCATCTTCTGCTTTGACGGAGGCAGCACCGGTGTTCACCGATGTCTCATCCATCACCATGGGCACAAGCTGAAGGCAGGCTGGTGTCTGCGTCATCGCGTTCTGGAACTTGTTGAACACAAGCGTGCAGACGTCGATTTCGCCAGCTTCCAGCAGCGCGTTCACCTTGTCACCAAGGTCACTGGCAACAGAAAACGGAACATCCTTGCCGCTGAACCCGATGACCTTATCAACAATCAGGTCAGCATGTTCGCGGTTAAAGAAGTTCAGGGCGCGACGGCCAACCGGCAACAGTTTGACGGTTTTACCTTCAGCCTGAAGCTTCTTGATGGTCTGAAGCGTCAGCCGGTGCACGTTGGAGTTAAAGCCACCGCACAGACCGCGATCACTGGTGATCGGGATCAGCAGATGAACTTTATCCTGCCCCGTTCCGGCCAGAAGACGCGGTGCACCCTCTTCCCCCTTCGTGGCAGCAGCAAGTTCACCCAGCATCCGCCGCATAGCGGCAGCGTACGGACGAGCAGCCTCAGCACTGACCTGAGCGCGGCGCAATTTTGCGGCCGCGACCATTTTCATCGCGCTAGTGATCTTCCGTGTCGACTTGATACTTCCGATACGCGCGCGGAGTTCCTTGAGGGAAGCCATGGATTAGGTCCTGCTCCTCAGCCGCCGAAGTTGCGGTTGAAGGTGGTCAGATATTCCGTCAGGCGGGCTTCCGTGTCTTTCGACAGTTGCTGCTCCTTACGGATGGTTTCCAGAATATCCTTGCCACCGTTCGGCAGGTCGGCCAGCAGAGCGTGTTCCCAAGGCACAACCTTATCGACAGCGATACCGTCAATAAAGCCACGGGTGCCAGCAAACAGCACGATAACCTGTTCTTCAACCGTCAGCGGGGAAGACTGGGGCTGCTTGAGCAGTTCAACCAGACGGGCACCACGGGCAAGCTGCTTCTGCGTAGCCGGGTCCAGATCGGACGCGAACTGAGAGAAGGCAGCCATTTCACGGTACTGAGCCAGTTCCAGCTTGATCTTGCCAGCAACCTGCTTCATCGCCTTGATCTGTGCGGCAGAGCCTACACGAGACACGGACCCACCAACGTTCACGGCCGGACGGATACCACGGTAGAACAGATCGGTCTCAAGGAAGATCTGCCCGTCGGTGATGGAAATCACGTTGGTCGGGATATAGGCGGACACGTCACCAGCCTGCGTTTCAATGACCGGCAGAGCCGTCAGAGAACCGCCGCCATGGGCGTCAGACATTTTTGCAGCGCGTTCGAGCAGACGGGAGTGCAGGTAGAACACGTCACCCGGATACGCTTCACGGCCCGGCGGACGACGCAGCAGCAGGGACATCTGGCGGTACGCCACAGCCTGCTTGGACAGGTCATCATAGCAGATCAGTGCGTGCATGCCGTTGTCACGGAAATACTCACCCATGGCACAGGCAGCATAGGGTGCCAGATACTGGAGGGGAGCCGGATCGGAGGCCGTTGCCGCGACGACGATGGAGTATTTCATCGCGCCTTTTTCTTCCAGCAGGCGCACGAGTTGTGCAACCGTGGAACGCTTCTGACCAACTGCCACGTAAATGCAGTAGAGAGACTTTTTATCGTCGCCCGCGTCATTGACGGTTTTCTGCGCGAGGATCGTGTCGGTCAGGATGGTTGTTTTACCAGTCTGACGGTCACCAATCACCAGTTCACGCTGGCCACGGCCGACGGGCACGAGGGCGTCAATGGCTTTAATGCCGGTCTGCATCGGTTCGCTGACGGACTGACGCGGCATGATGCCGGGCGCCTTTACTTCAGCGCGGCGCATTTCAACGTTGGACAGCGGGCCTTTGCCGTCGATCGGGTTACCCAGACCGTCAACAACGCGACCCAGCAGGCCTTTCCCTGTGGGGACTTCAACCACGACACCGGAACGGGCGACCGTGTCACCTTCACGAATGTTGGTGTCATCACCAAAGATAACGATACCGACGTTATCGCTCTCAAGGTTCAGCGCCATGCCTTTCTGGCCGGAAGCCGGGAACTCGACGAGCTCCCCGGCCATCACATGCTGCAAGCCGAACACACGGGCAATGCCGTCGCCGACAGACAGGACAGTGCCGGTTTCGACAACATCGGATTCTTTGTCGAACGAAGCAATCTGCTGCTTGAGGATATCCGAAATCTCTGCGGGACGGATTTCCATCACGCGGCTCCCTTCATGGCGTAATGCAAACGAAACAGGCGGGTCTGAAGACTGGCGTCATAAAGCTTGGCCCCGACACGGACGACAAGGCCGCCGAGCAGGGAAGAATCGACACGCTCACGAATAGTAATGCGGGAATAACCGGCTTCAGCCAGACGGACCTGAAGCTGGGCGCGCTGCGTGGTAGTCAGCGGTTGGGCAGATGTAACATCTGCAACCACTTCACCCCGGCGGGCGGAGGCGAGGGCATCGACTGCCGCCAAAATCTGCCGCAAATTCGGCAGACGGCGGTTATCAGCGACGACACCCACGAAATTCTTAAGAGTCTGGCAAAAACCCTGTGCATCCAGCACGGCTAGAACAGCCTTGCGGGAGACAGTGATATCAAGCCGCCGATCACCCAGAACAGTGCGTAATGGGGCACTTTCATCAATCAGGCGGGCAAGTGCCGCACATTCATCAAGCACTGCATCCAGCTGCTGCTGTTCCGCTGCGAGTTCATAAAGCGCAGTTGCGTAACGGCCTTCAAGACCGTTGGAAGCAAAAGCAACCGATTGTGCTGTCGTTACGCCCGAGGCCACCACTCTTTAGGCTCTTTCCTTCTGTGCGCGCCGGCATTCCACATACATGACTCCGCCTCTGGCTGCATAGAAGCCACAAGCATGCGTCGGCGCGGCCTCTAGCATGCTGATACAGCCCACGCAACCGGCACCATCATCCAAAATCACCCGGCACCCCCGCTTTTCATACGGCACCCCACGGGAAAAAGACCTTTCCGACATAAAAACATCACGGAAGACATAGTTGAGGAGGGTGTTTCCACGGCAACGTGCACCAGAAAGAGACACTATAAATCTTTCTGGAAATCTTTCTGGAAAACACTCTGCGGCCAATGACAGCCGGAATATCAGAGCCCTTTTCTTTGCCTACAGGGCACGCGTCACTGGAATGATGCGAATCCACAAACCGAGAAAATCTGTTTGCGGCCGCTTCATACCAACCAACATTCTTTAGGTCCGTTCCCGATGCGAATGTCTTAGCAGGCGAGAGCATGCGGCTTTTTAACCGTAACCCGGCCCAACACGCTCCGGCTTACGCGATCAAAAACGCCAACCAAAGGGATTAACCCGACAAAAAGCATTTGCGCGCGATCAAAATTTTGATCTGACATAAAAATTTTATTTTTCGGGAAAATTTATTTTTGGAGCGGACGGAGGGAATCGAACCCTCCTCGGTAGCTTGGAAGGCTACAGCATTACCACTATGCTACGCCCGCGCTCTGGGCACCCTCTTAACCCCAAAAGGCAGCACTTCGCAACCCCCTGACGAGGGGACTTTCTGTGCCTTCTTTTCACAATCTGACAGGATATTGTCTTCTGCCTCTTGACTTTAGAGCCACAACATATTTTGTTCCGCCTCCTGCAAGGGCCGCGTATGGGTGGTCAGGCTGACGGATTTCCGTTATACCTGCTTTCCGCGTTGGCTTGTCGCACTGCAGGGGTGTAGCTCAATTGGCTAGAGCGCCGGTCTCCAAAACCGGAGGTTGTGGGTTCGAGACCCTCCACCCCTGCCAGACAACACTGGCTGGAGAGCCTCGCAAAGCCTGCGGTGTTTTCCGACAGAAAATTATTGGCTGCGCCGTCTGTCTGATCAGATTCGGGCCGGGCAGCGGAGAGAGGATAGTTCGTGTCGGTCAGTCCCGGTAAGTTTCTGCGTGATGTACGTGCCGAGGCCGAACGGGTCACGTGGCCGTCCCGACGTGCTACCCTCATCACAACGGGTGCTGTGCTGGCCATGGCGGGCCTTGCATCCGCGTTCTTCTTTGTCGTTGACCAGATTATTGGTCTCGGCGTGCGTCAATTGTTCGGGCTGGGAGGCTGAGGAAACGACATGGCCAAACGTTGGTACGTGGTCCACGTCTATTCGGGCTTCGAGAAAAAAATCGCCCAGCATATTCGCGAACAGGCAGAACAGAAGGGTCTTGCTGACCATATTGATGAAATTCTGGTTCCCTCAGAAGAAGTCATCGAAATGCGTCGCGGCCAGAAAGTGAATGCTGAACGCAAATTCTTCCCCGGTTACGTGCTGGTGAAGATGGAAATGACGGATGAGTCGTGGCATCTGGTCAAGGATACTCCCAAAGTTACGGGGTTCCTCGGCACCAAGAACCGCCCGACCCCGATTTCCGCTGCGGAAGCCGAACGGATTATCCAGCAGGCACAGGATGGCATCCAGCATCCGCGTTCTGCTGTTACCTTTGAAGTGGGCGAGCAGATTCGCGTGGCGGATGGGCCGTTTACCTCCTTCAATGGTGTGATTGAAGAAATTGACGAAGAAAAGGGACGTCTGAAAGTCAGCGTTTCGATCTTCGGTCGCTCGACCCCGGTCGATCTGGAATATGGTCAGGTCGAAAAGCTCTGAGCTTATCCGGTCTTTGGTCTGAGACGGTTTAAAAAAGGTGGCCTTGTGCCGCCTTTTTTTATACGCGGCGCTTTTGAACCGTGCGCGTGGTCCCGCGTTTTGAGCAGAATGGTCAGGCCCAGAGCCCTTGCCCCGGCATTTGCTGCGCAATGGTCTAGTTTTTGCGTGAAACATAGCTCCCTCTTGAAATTCTCAGGCTTACGCGCTGAAATTTTTGTTACTTTCAGGCTCCAATAAGAGAATCCGCAGTTTTCTACCGTTTCCGAAGAACACTCTGTGTTGGTCTCACAAGTTTGAAGGGTTTAGAATGCCAAAAGCCTCCATCCCGCACCTCCGGGGCATGTCCCTCCTGAATGATGCCACTCAGAACAAGGGCACAGCCTTTACGGCTGAGGAACGGCGGCAGTATGGGCTGGAAGGGCTTTTGCCCACGCATGTTGAAAGTCTGGACCGACAGGTTGAGCGCATCCACCGGCATCTGGACGCCAAACCCAGCGACCTTGAGCGCTATATTTATCTGAGTGGCCTGCGGGACCAGAATCAAACCCTATTTTACCGGGTTCTGATGTCCAACCCGGCCAAATACGTACCCATTATCTACGCGCCGACATTGGCTCTGGTCTGCCAGCAGTTCAGCCATATCTACCGCCGCCCGCGTGGCATGTACATCAGTCTGGACATGAAGGGCCGCATTGCAGAGGTCCTCCGCAACTGGCCGATAGAGGATGTCCGGGTGATCTGCGTGACCACGGGGGGGCGTATTCTGGGCCTTGGCGATATTGGCGTGAACGGGATGGGAATCCCGATTGGCAAGCTACATCTCTATACGGCCTGTGGGGCTGTGCCGCCGGAAGTGCTGCTGCCCATCCAGCTTGATATTGGCACCACAAACAAAGCCCTGCGGGCCGACCCGCTCTATCTGGGCCTGCGACGCGACCCGCCGACACAGGACGTGCTGGATGAGTTTGTGGAAGAATTTGTGCAGGCTGTGCAGACGGTCTTCCCACGTTGCTGCCTGCATTTTGAGGACTGGAAGGGCACGGACGCCATCCGGTATCTGGAAAAATACTACCCCCGCATCCGCTGCTACAACGATGATATTCAGGGCACAGCCGCTGTAACCCTTGCAGGGTTGATAACGGCCCTGCGCATCAAGAACGAGCCGTTGACGGAGCAGCGCGTCCTCTTCCTCGGAGCAGGTTCGTCCGGTCTGGGCACGGCCAACATGCTCGCCACCGCCATGCAGAAAGAAGGCCTGTCGGTAGCGGAAGCCGTCTCCCGCATCACGCTGATGGATGTGGACGGCCTGCTGGAGACAGCTCGCACTGATCTTTCCCCACAACAGGCCCGCTTTGCGAAGGCCATGCCGCCGTCACGCGATCTTCTGGCGACGATCAAAGCCGTGAAGCCGACGATTCTGATCGGCGTTTCCACCTGTGGCGGCGCTTTTACGCAAGCGGTTGTGGAAGAAATGGCGGCGCTGAATGAGCGGCCCATCATCTTCGCGCTCTCTCTTCCCGGCAAAAACGCGGAATGCACAGCAGAGCAGGCCTATGGCTGGTCCGATGGACGCGCCCTGTTTGCCGCGGGCCTGCAATATCCGGAAGTGACGCTGAACGAGAAAACCTTCTATCCGGGGCAGGCCAACAATTTCTATATTTTCCCGGCTCTGGGGCTGGCCGTTTACGCCACTTGTCCGGATCTGATTACCGATGACATGGTGATTACCGCGGCCAAGGCACTGGCGGATCAGGTCGATCTGGCGTCTCAGGAACGGGGCCGCCTGTTCCCGCCACAGAGCGAGATTCTGGAAGTCTCCATTACCTCCGCCACGCGCATTGCCGAATTCATTTTCGATCAGGGCGCGGCCACGGTGGAACGCCCGGATGATATCCGGGCATGGATTGAAAGCCTGACCTATACGCCGCGCTACACAGACTAAGTGCCGCACACAAAAAGGCCGAATCGTCCGGAAGGAGGATTCGGCCTTTTTCTTTTTTAGGGCATAACGTCGGCAGGTCAGAAAACGTCTCCCAACCGGACCATTTTTAGCGATCACGAAAGCGTATGTTTTCTGGGGATTCTCTTAAAATCTCCCCTTAAAATCCAAAGACACGGCCATAAAACGCCAACTCTTCTTCCAGCGCCTTGCGAATGGTCACCTCCTGCCGGAAGCCATGCCCTTCACCGGGAAATTCATGCAGGGTACATGGCGAGCCTGCTTCTTCCAGTGCTCGGGCCATGGCATGTGCCTGCCCCGGCGGCACAACCTTATCGTCAGCGCCCTGAAGCAGCAGCACCGCAGCCTTGATCTTGTGCGCGACCGACAGGGGCGAGCGAGCCAGATAGACGGCCTCGGCCTCCGGCCATGGGCCGATAAGACCATCCAGATAACGGGCCTCGAATTTATGCGTCTCCTGCGCCAAGGCCCGCAAATCCGTCACGCCATAAAGGCTGACACCAGCAGCAAACAGATCCGATTCGGCAAGAGCGACCAGCACAGTCATGCCCCCAGCACTGGAACCGCGAATGGCAAGGCGCTTGGGGTCCACACGCCCCGTGGCCACCATATGGCGGCAGGCGGCCAGACAATCCGCGACATCCACAACGCCCCATGCGCCATTCAGCCGCTCACGCCATGCACGACCGAATCCGGTCGAGCCGCCGTAATTGACATCCAGCACCGCAAACCCGCGAGACGTCCACCATTGGACTTTGAAGGAAAATCCCTCATTAGCCCGCGCCGTGGGGCCACCATGCACCTGCACGATCATGGGGGGCAGCGTGCCCTCCGGCACACAGGCGCGGCTATTGGCGGGCGGATAGAACAGGGCGTGCCCCGAAGCCCCTTCCAGCCCCGGTACCGGGAAGCGTACGGTTTCCGCACGAGCAATGTCCGCAGGTGCGAGGTCCAGCGTGGCTGCGCGTTGCAGGACCTGTTCCGCCCCGTGTGTCATGCTGCCAACAACAACAGCAGGCAGGGCATCCTCCGGCACCTCCAGCCATGCAAAACGACCATCCGCCAATGGCACCGGGCACTGGTCCGGGTGGGCCGCACAGGGCAGAGCCTGCCCCTGCGCGGGCTGAATGAGACAGTTTGTACGGCCGTCACGCACGGCCAACACCACGCATCCGCCCTCTGGCAAAGGCTGGTAGCTTCTCTGCCCAAACACCCATGCGGGCTGACCAATCTCACCCTCGGGCATGGTGCAGGGCACCAGAGAAGGGGGGGTATGGTCTGCCTGCACACGCCAGAGGGTCCAGCAGCCGGAGCGGTCAGAAATCGCCAGCAGCGTGCCGTTTTCGGTCCAGCGCGGTTCCAGAACCGATTCGCGTTGCGTGGCACCCGTCAGAACCTGCCGGTTGCGCAGAGCGGTTATCCGACCTTCCGCATCCCGCTCAACGTCCGCCAGACACAGGCGCGTGGCATCCCACGGCATATCGGGATGCTGCCACTCCACCCACGCCATGCGTGTGCCATCTGGCGAGACAGCGGGCGATGAGAGAAAATCCGGGCCATTATACAGCACACCCTCTTGCGCCCGCGCGGCGCCGACCGGCATTTTGAGAGCGACCAGAGCAGCTTTAGCCTCCCCCTCCGCACGATGATCTTCCCGCACAGCCAGAACAGTTGTGGCTGTAGGATCAAACCGGAGGTCGGCATAACGCAGGCCGTCTTCTCCTGCGATCTGCACGGGCTGAGCGCCTTCCTGCGGCACCAGCCAGACCGAGCCGGTCTTTTTGTCAGAAAACGCAATGCATCCACCCCGCACGGCGTAGGCTCCGCCGCCATATTCATGCACACGGGTAGCAACATCGCATTGGGCTGGGAGGGCTTCCGTAGCCCTCTGCCCCTGTGTCCACCGCATGAGAACAGAACGGCCCTTTTCAGCCGGGCGCCGTTCCAGCCAGAACACCGCGTTGCCATCCGTGTTGACCTCTGACAGCGAGAGGGTTTTCCCCGCCACCAGAGCCGCCGTAACACGGGACGGCCATGTGCCACACGGCATGGGCGCGGGACCTTCCGCTGGGGCTGTGAGGGAAGACGGCAGATCGGACATGGCAAGGCGCTCCGGGCTAACAGACAGAGCCTCTATCAAACCGTAATTCCGGCAGCAGATACAGACACCGGGCAGGAAAAGCTGCGCAAAACAGATGGTACGTAGGGAACAGTTAGGCCCATCGCACCGTTTGTGAAGGCTCAGATACCGTAACCCCGCAAGACTTGACAGCGTGTGACGGACACTGTTCCTGCTGCATCCTTTACCACACGCTCAGCCTGAAGTGGATTTTTGTCCTGTTACACTCTCTCGAATCCATTTTTTCACTGCATTACCTGAACAGCCTGTTCTCCCATTACGGCTATGCTGTGATTGGCGTGGTGGTCATGCTTGAAAGCATGGGGCTGCCCCTGCCTGCCGAGAGTCTGATCATAACCGGAGCACTTTTCTGCGCCACAACCCATAAGCTTAATATCAGCGGGGTGGTGATTGCCGCCGTGGTCGGAGCAATCATGGGGGATAATTTTGGTTATCTGATTGGCCGGGCCCTTGGCCTGCGGCTGTTGCAAAAATATGGCCCTAAATTTGGCCTGACACCCAACCGCCTGCTGCTGGGGCGGTATGTGTTCCTCAAATACGGTGGGTCCGTGGTCTTTTTTGGCCGCTTTATTGCCGTGCTGCGCATGTTTGTCGCACTGCTGGCCGGGGCGAACCATATGCCGTGGCATACGTTTCTCTGGCATAATGCGTTGGGCGGCATCTGCTGGGCGGGTGGCTATGCCATCTGCACCTATTTGCTGGGGAGTGAAGTGTTGCGGCTGTCCGTACCGTTGGGAATTGCTTTTGGCGTGTGCGCCGTGACAGTCATCCTCACGTCATTCCTTTTCCTGAAACGCAATGAACACCGTCTGACGGAGGAAGCCTTGGCAGCAGCAGAAAAAGACGAACGCCTGCGGATTATGCCCTCATGATCGGCAAACACGAATGGTCCGTGACCAACCGCCAGCCCAGCCTGAAAGGCCGTGTAGCGCTGATAACAGGCGGCAATAGCGGCCTTGGGTTTGAAGTGGCCTGTGGGCTGGCCACACGTGGCGCGCGACTACTGCTGCCAGTCCGGAGCATGGAGCGAGGGGAAGCCGCTCTGACAGCCCTTCGCGCACGGTGCCCCGGTGCGGAGGCCGAACTGCTTACCCTCAACCTTGCGTCCCTAGACTCCATCGCCGCTTGCGCTGCGGAGGTTGCCAACCGCACAGGCACTCTGGATTTTCTGGTGAATAATGCCGGGGTGATGGCCCTTGCCCGCAGGCAGGAGACGGCGGACGGGTTTGAAATGCAGTTTGGCACCAACCATCTGGGCCATTTTGCGCTCACCACCCGCCTGCGCGCTCTGCTGGAAGCGGCTTCCGGTGGCGGTACGGTTGTGACTGTCGCCAGTCTGGCAGCCTGCAAAAATACCATTCAGTTTGACGATTTACAGTCCCGCCACCGCTACAGCCCCTTTGGCGCGTATCAGCAAAGCAAACTGGCCAACCTGCTGTTTGCACGGGAACTAGCCCGACGCGCCGGGGAGAATGGCTGGAAAATTCATTCCCGCGCAGCGCATCCCGGCTGGTCTTCCACCTCCATTATTGCCAATGGTCCGGCGTCCAGCCTGCCGGATGCTGTGGGCAAAGCGGAGCGGGTACTGGGCACGGCTATTCTACGCGTCATGGGCCAGTCTGCGGCACGGGGGGCGGAACCGCTGCTTTACGCAGCCCTTTCCCCGGCGGCGCGGGATGGTGATTATTACGGCCCGCAAGGCACAGGCGAACGGCGCGGCCCGCCCGGCCCAGCTAAAGTGCCACCCGCCGCACAGAAAGTCAGCACGGCGGCCCGCCTGTGGGATGTGTCCGAGCGGCTGACGGGGGTTGCCTGGTAGCGCGTTACTCGCCGTCTCGGAACGTTATTTGGCCACCAGCGTCAGGCGAGGCCAGACGCTGGTCCAGCCTTTTTCCTGCACCCGTTTGTGGTAGTCCCTCATGCGGTTGCGGACAAAATGCGGCGTTGGCCGTAAAACAAGATTCATTAAATCCTCTGCCCCCAGAGGAGCCGCGATATGACATTCGTTGTTCAAATCGCGCCGGGCCGCGAGAGCGGTCGCGGTTTCAGGCCAGTAGCGCATTGCATCCATGGTGGAAGAATAAGGCGGGTCACCATTGCGCTTGTGCATTCGGGCCTGATTTTTGACGGACCATGCAACGCCGGGTTCTGCTGCCAGAAGCAGGGTCTCATAAGTTCGATCTATTTCGGGGTCAGTTTGTACCGGGTCATACCAGATTACGTCCACGTCACTGTGCAACCCGGATCCTGCCCGACCATGTAGATGGTCCCACACAGCATTCCGTATGAAGCCAGCACCAATCCACGCATCTGGCAACCTCAGGTCACGCACCATGCCGAGCAGACGCCAGCGGAGTGGGTCTGCCCGAAGTAGAGCCGATATTGCGCCCAAAGCCTCCATGGTGACAAACGCTCCTTTACAACGACTGCACTGGGAGAGATTTGGCCAAGGAGGACATCCATCGCACTTTCATACCCGCCGAACGGTACGGGATTTCCCTTAACCTCGCCTGCGAGAACTGCCACCGGGAGCCGCATTGCGGGTGCGGCTCTGCTGACGCAGGACGCTTTCAATCCATTCATTCAGGCGGCGCGTTGTTTCCTCCGCGTCCTCGCGGTCCGGGTAAAATTCCGGAAAACGCAGCGCCAGCCAACGCCACGCAACAAGCCGCTTATGCCGTTTTTCGGCGCGTTCCAGTTCTTCACGGCTGGCGCGTTCACTGGGGGGCAGACGCCCGGTGCCCGGCGGCAGAACCCGGCGGCCCGCAGCATGGTCCGCTGCCCAGCCAACCAGCCGCCTGATGCCATTATCCCGGTCATCCACCGGGCACATGGCATAGGACCAGCGGGTAGTGAGATCCAACCCCTCCACCCCTTCCAGCGCGGAGGCAATGGCAAACGCCTGCTCCATATCCGCCAGACGGTAATTCGGGTCATCCTTGCGCAACACGGCGCGATGAATACGGGAGAGCACGCCATAGAGGCTTTCTGACCCGATTTCCGCTGCAACAGCCTTCACGATATCCGCATCCGGCTGCACGAACGGGCGCAGGTCTTCCGGTATTTCCGCATCCGCCTCCAACTGGCGACGGATGAAGGACGGGCTGCCCGCCCCTGCCAGAACAGACACCACGCCCACTTCATGCTTGCCGTAACGCCCGGCGCGGCCGCCAATCTGTTTGACTTCCTGCACCGTGAGGTCACGCGTCTGCTTGCCATCAAATTTCTTGAGCGCTGCAAATACCACGCGCTTGATGGAGAGGTTCAGCCCCATGCCAATGGCGTCCGTGGCAATCAGGATATCCGCAGCCCCGGAGTTAAAACGCTGCGCCTCGGCCCGGCGCACTTCCGGGCTGAGCGCCCCATACACCACCGCCACGCGCCGCCCCTGCTGCATGAGCGTGGCCCGCAGGTCCAGCACCTCACGCCGGGAGAACGCAATCACGGCATCCCCGGTCTGAAGATCCTGCAAGCGCACGGGCTGGGAGGCCGGTTTCAGGGGGCTTTTGCGCTCCAGTGAAATCTCATCCAGCGGGTCCCCACACAGTTCGGCAATACGCCGCACCATGGGAATACAGTCGGGCGCGCCCAGCACATACAGGTGGCGGGCCGGAGCCCCCATGATGGCGGCGGTCCATGCCGCACCACGGTCTGTATCGAAGAGCATCTGTGCTTCATCAATCACCGCGACATCCACCGGATTATGGAACGGGCACATTTCCACCGTTGCGGCCAGATGGCGGCTGGACGGCACCAGAATCCGCTCTTCCCCCGTGGCGAGAGAGGCCTCAACCCCGCGAGACGCCAGAGCCTCGCGGAATTCATGCGCCAGCAGGCGGAGCGGGGCCAACGCCAGACCACTTTCCGCCTGCGCCAGCGCATTCAGCGCTGTGTAGGATTTGCCGCTATTGGTCGGGCCAGTCACAAGGGTAATGCGGCGGTTCAACGCGCGCGCTGTCCGGAAATGGGCAACATACCGGTCTAGCGCTGCCACGCGGGCAATAACGGAATTGGCCACCTTGCGGCCCATGTCCGGGGCTTTACCCCCGGCCCCGACAACTGCCGGAACACCCCCGTTACGCCATTCACCCAGCTTGCCGCGCAGGGCAATAAGTTCCGCCGGATCAAACTCCCAACGTTCCCGATCGCCCGATTCGCGCACTTTTCGCGCCACGGGGAGACGATTTTCCGCAATCCAGCGCAGCGCTTCCTTGTGGGAGCAGCGCAGCAGGCGCGGCACCTCATCAAACTGTACCAGGCTTTCTTCCCACGTGCGGAGGCGCGATTCTTCTTTCTCGCGCTTCTCCCGCGCCGTGCGCTCAATGGTGCTGGCAACCTTCTGGCGCTGGGCTTCCTCCCGCCGGACTGTGTCCAGAAACGGGTCCCCCTCCGGCAGGTCAAACGCCAGCGCAATGGCCATCAGCAGCAGGTCGGTCTGGGGTGGGGACAGCACACGCCCGGTATCGACCAGATCCGCCTGAACCGTCTCGAACACCGCCTTCGGGTTTGCACCGTAAGAGCGGAGCCGCGCGCGGGTCACGGGGGCCAGAGCGCGCTCCAGCCCTCTGTCATCCGCTTCCGGATCTTCTATTGTCGCGACAGCGTCTTCAATTTCATCCCGCGTAATCCAGATGCGCCCGCTGCGCCGCGTGATGTCCACAAGGCGGGAGACGCGCTTTTTGCGCCGGGAGACGCACAGAATGTCGCGGTAGGTCTTGTCCTCAATATCCCGCGCTCCGGGTTCCAGCGCGCGCGCAATACGGCGCAGAATGTCCTGCTCTTCCCGTGGCTCGATGTTCAGGCCCGTGCGGGCGGAAACACGGGCAAAGGCCTCACGGGCGGGGGATGCAAAAGTCTCTGATGTCATGCCGTATTCATGCGGCATCCTCGCGGGCGGAACAATGGTTGTAACAGGAATAAAACCGACCTGTGCGCTGCCAGAAAGCAACGCGTGATGAATTTGCACTGGCGTCCTGCTTTCTTGCCCCTTAGAAACGCGCCACGACCAGAAGCACGCCTCCGTGCCGTTCAAGAGTCCGCACCGGGACCACAGGCCGGCTACGGGGTATATCCTCTCGATCTGCTGCAAGCGGAGTATAAGCGGCCCATGTCTGCAACCACGTCTGAAACCATGCCTGAAACATCAACCGGAACATTGTCCGACATTCTGCCGAAAATGACGGCCTCTGAAGTCCCGACCGGTCTTCTGCCGGTCGAAGGTCAGGACGGTGTGTGGCACCTCGCCCCCCCGACCAAAGAATACGGCAACCTGTATCCGGCCAAGGTGCTGACGGTGCATCACTGGACGGACCGGCTGTTCAGCTTCACCACCACGCGGGACCCCGGTCTGCGGTTTGAAAACGGCCAGTTCGCCATGATCGGCATTGAGCTGGACGGCAAGCCCCTGCTGCGCGCCTACTCCATTGCCTCCCCCAACTATGCGGATGAGATGGAGTTCCTCTCCATTGCCGTGCCGGATGGCCCGCTGACCTCCCGCCTGCGCCACGTGAAAGTGGGCGATACGGTTCTGATTGGCCGCAAACCCACCGGCACACTACTGCTGGACAACCTGCGTCCGGGCCGGAACCTGTATTTCCTGTCCACCGGCACGGGCCTTGCCCCTTTCATGAGCCTGATCAAGGACCCGGACTGCTATGAGCGGTTCGAGCATGTGATCCTGAGCCACACCGTGCGTATTTCCGGTGAACTGGCTTATGCCAACCACATCCGCCATGAACTGCCGAAACATGAATTTCTGGGTGAGGATGTTTCCGGCAAGCTGCTGTATTATCCGGCTGTGACGCGTGAAGCCTTTGCCGTGACCGACCGCATCACCAAGCTGATCGAATCCGGCAAAATCTTCACGGACCTGAACATTCCGGAACTGGACCCCGAGCATGACCGCGTTATGATCTGCGGGTCACCGGAAATGCTGGCGGATACGGAAGCTCTGCTTCAGGCCCGCGGGTTTGATGAAGGCAATATGTCCAACCCCGGTTCCTACGTGGTGGAAAAGGCCTTCGCTGAACGCTGAGGCTCTCTGCCCGTTGGGAGCCTTCGGGCTGCCAGCGCCCCAACACTGACCAAACGGAGGCTGCGCCATGACGCATGATTTTGATCTTCTTGTCATCGGAGCAGGCTCCGGCGGGGTGCGCTGCGCCCGTATTGCCGCAGGATATGGTGCGCGCGTCGCCATTGTGGAAAGCCGCCACTGGGGGGGCACCTGCGTCAATCTGGGGTGTGTGCCCAAAAAGCTGATGGTTCAGGCCAGCGAGTATGGTGATCTGGTGGATGACAGCCACGGCTTTGGCTGGTCCTCCACCCGTGGCACGCATGACTGGGCCACCATGATTGCCGCCAAAGATAAAGAAATTACCCGCCTGAACGGCATTTACGTTTCCATGCTGGAAAAGGCAGGCATCACCCTGCTGACGGGCCATGCCCGCTTTGTGGATGCCCATACCGTGCGTGTTGAAGCCTCTCCGCTCGCCCCGGATGAGGTGCCACGCACTGTCACGGCGAAACATATCGTTATTGCCACGGGCTCCACCCCTGTCCGCCCGGATATTCCGGGCGCGGAACTGGCCATTACCTCCGATGACGCCTTCCATCTGCCCGCCCGCCCGCAGCGCGTGGTGCTTGTGGGCAGCGGCTATATCGGGCTGGAATTTGCCGGGATTTTTGCAGGTCTCGGCTCACAGGTTGATCTGGTTTACCGGCAGGATCTGCCTCTGCGCGGGTTTGATGCGGATATGCGCACCGCTATGGCCGAGGCCATTGCCGTACGCGATATTACGCAGCACCCACACACCTCTCCCACCCGCATTAGCAAAGAAGGCGAGACCTATACCGTCACGCTGGATAACGGCCAGACGCTGGAAGCGGACTGCGTATTTTTTGCGACCGGCAGAAAACCCAAGATTGAAAAGCTTGGACTGGATCAGACCAGCATCGCAATCGGCAAACACGGGCAGATTAAAGTGGATGCGGGCAGCCAGACCACGGAACCCGGCGTGTACGCCATTGGGGACGTGACGGACCGCATCAACCTGACCCCCGTCGCCATTGCTGAAGGTCATAACCTTGCCGACCGCCTGTTCGGCAAGGAAGCTCCGCGTGAGTGGGCGTTCGACACCACGCCAAAGGCCGTCTTCTTCTCACCACCGCTGGCCTCTGTTGGCCTTTCGGAAGAGGAAGCCGCGCAGCATGGCGTGGTGGACATCTACGTCACCCGCTTTACCCCCATGCGCCACACGCTGAGCGGCCGTAAAGACCGCAAGACGGTTATGAAACTGGTGGTGCAGCAGAGCAGCCAGAAAGTGGTTGGCGTGCATATTCTGGGGGATGATGCTCCGGAGATGTTGCAGGGCGTAGCCGTGGCCGTCACCGCCGGGCTGACCAAGCAGGATTTTGATCGCACCATTGGCATCCACCCCACCTCCGCCGAGGAACTGGTGACAATGCGCACCCGCACACGGGAAACCCCAGCCGTATCCTGAACACTATGGCCGCGCCCCGGCTCGGCCTTCTCTGCCTTCCCGGTTTGCTTCCTCTTCCCATTTCTTTCGTCGTTTCCCCTTTATCCTTTTGCCTTTTCCTTATTGCCAGCCGCCAGAACAGGAAAAAACGCCATGTCCGCTCCCCACACATCTTCTGGCCCTACTGCGGGCAGCGTTGCCGCGCATGCCCGTGGGTCTTACGATCTGGTTCTGAAAGGCGGCACCGTTGTGCTGCCTGACGCCACCGTGCAGACGGATGTGTATGTGCGGGACGGGCTGATTGCCGCCATTGGCGGGCAGGCTGACGCCGGGCGCACGGTGGACTGTACCGGCCTGACCATTCTGCCGGGCGTGATTGATACGCAGGTCCATTTCCGTGAGCCGGGCGCCGAGGCCAATGAGGACCTCGAATCCGGCAGCCGCTCCGCTGTTCTGGGCGGCGTGACGGGTGTGTTTGAAATGCCCAACACCCGCCCGCCCACGTCCACGCCGGAAGCGGTGGCCTACAAACTCTCCCGCGCAAAGCACCGCATGTGGTGTGACCATGCCTTTTACGTGGGTGCGACCGTGGACAACGCTGACGAGTGCGGGGAACTGGAAAAGCTGCCCGGTACAGCAGGCATCAAGGTGTTCATGGGGTCTTCCACCGGCAACCTGCTGATTTCGGAAGATGACATGCTTGAGCGTGTCCTGCGGTCCGGTATGCGCCGTGTGGCCATTCATGCGGAAGATGAAGCCCGCCTAAAGGAACGCATGGACTACCGCGTGGAGGGTGACCCCTCCTCCCACCCCATCTGGCGGGATGATGAAACCGCCCTGCGCGCCACCACCCGCGCCCTGCATCTGGCCCGCAAGACCGGGCGGCGGGTGCATATCCTGCACATCACCACGCCTGCGGAGCTGGAACTGATTGCGGCAAACCGGGACATTGCCACCTGTGAACTGACCCCGCAGCACCTGACATTGGCCGGGGAGGAAGCCTACCCCCGTTTGGGCACACTGGCGCAGATGAACCCGCCCATCCGCTCCGGTGCGCACCGGGATGGCCTGTGGCACTGGGTCAGTCAGGGCATGCCGGATATTATCGGTTCCGACCACGCGCCTCACGCGCTCTCCGCCAAGGAAAAGCCCTACCCCGCCTCACCCTCCGGCATGCCGGGCGTGCAGACACTGCTGCCGCTGATGCTGGACCATGTGGCCAACAACCGCCTCACCCTGCGCCGCCTTGTGGATATGACCTCCGCCGGGCCGCAGCGCCTGTTCGGGCTGGTGCGCAAGGGCCGCATTGCTGTGGGGTATGATGCTGATTTCTCCATTGTGGACCTCAAATCCCGCTGGACCATGGAGCAGAACTGGATGGCCTCCCGCTGTGGCTGGTCTCCCTTTGCGGGCCAGACCGTGACAGGCCGCCCGGTGGGCACCATCATCCGGGGCAATCAGGTGATGTGGGAAGGCACGCTGGCGGATAAAGCCCTTGGCGAACCCCTACGTTTTGACGCAACCGACAGACCGCAGGCTGCCCGCTGAAACATGACGACGCCTTCCAACAGCCTGAAAATTGGTCTTGATTTCGGCACCACCAACAGCGTGGTGGTGCTGGCGCACCCGGATGGACGGACGGAAACCGCCCGCTTTACCTTCCCGCATCATGGCGAGTCCGACACCTGCCGCACGTTGCTCTGCTTCTGGCATGAGGAAGAAGGCAGCCGCCTGAAACTGCATGAGGCCATTGGCGCTGGGGCGGTCGATGCCTATCTGGAAGATCCTGCGGAAAGCCGCATGATTATGTCTATGAAGTCCTACCTCGCGCAGAAATCTTTCCGCGAGACGCAGATTTTCAACCGCCGTATGACGCTGGAAATGCTGATTGCCCGGTTCCTGACGCATCTGATGCAGGCGGTGCGGATTGACCCCGCCTCCGTACAGGTCACGGTCGGCCGGCCTGTGCATTTTGCCGGAGATCGCGCGGATGATGCCTTGGGCGAGCAGCGCCTGCGGGACAGCTTTGCCGCCGCGGGCTTCGGCCCGATTGGCATTGCGTGGGAGCCAGAAGCCGCAGGCTGGCGCTTTGCCCAGCGGCTGGAACACCCCACAACCATTCTGGTGGGTGATTTTGGCGGCGGCACCAGTGACTTTTCCGTTCTGCGGTTTGACCCTGCGACTGGCTACGCCACACCGCTCGGCCACGCAGGCGTCGGCATTGCGGGGGATCAGTTTGATTACCGCATTATCAACACCGTCATCGCCCCCCTTCTGGGGCGGGACACCACCTACCGCATCATGGGTGGTCAGCCGTTACCTGTGCCCATTGAATGGTATGCAAGCCTTGGCCACTGGCACCGTCTGGCGCTGATGCGCACCCCGCAGACCCTGCGCGATATTGAGGATGTCATCCGCACCGCCGCCGAGCCGGAAAAGCTCCGTGCCCTGCTTGATCTGGTTAATGATCAGCAGGGGCAGGCGCTCTATCGCGCCGTAGGCGCGGCCAAAAGCGCACTTTCTTCCGCGGATAGTACCGTGCTGAAGTTCCAGCATAAAAGGCTGACTGTGGAGCGCACCATCACCCGGCAGGAATTTGAAGAATGGATTGCGCCGGACCTCGCCCAGTTTGCGGGTGCGGTGGACAAAGCGCTTGAAAACGCCGGTCTTGCGGCCTCCGCTATTGACCGGGTGTTCCTCACCGGCGGCACTTCCTTTGTGCCTGCGGTGCGCAACCTGTTCATCACTCGCTTTGGGAAAGACCGCGTGGATGCCGGTGGCGAATTTGTCTCCGTCGCGGAAGGGCTGGCGCTGATGTCAGGTCGCGCCGCCTGAAGCATTTTTCTAGCTGTAGGACAACGGCCCGAACGCGGCCAGAAAGAAAGACTGATTACGCCCGGAAAGTCACCAAAAAGGTAGTCGATAAGCTAATGCTCAGGCGGTTATACGATCGGAAGAAAAATATCCGGCTTCAATAGGAGGCCGCGAGTCTGGCAATGCAGGCTTTCTTTTGGACCACGTAAGCCTGATCATGATTCTCTTTAACTGCTGCAAGAGCCTGCTGTTTATAGGCATGACGGTCTTTTGCCGTATCTTCAATGATGGGCATTCCGCATACCCGTTCAACCGAAATCAACTCTGGACCAATAACAGACAAAACGGCTTCTGGATTTTTAGGAAGAGAAAAATCCAGACATATAGCAAGAGGTGCAGATATCTCGCCGTTTGTTCAGTCACAAACCATGCCGCCAGTCCTCATCTCAAATTTTTTGAAACAGCCTTTCACGGAAAGGCAGAGCGTTTAAAAACATGCATATCCACCAGCGCCCGCAGGGGCGCGAAAGCTGTGTCAGAAAAGCTTTCTGTATGGACTTTGGAGCCGTCTGGCGCTTCCACAAACACGGTATCATTCCAGTCTGCGGCACTGATGCCTGTCCAGAGCGTGAGGGCCAGAACATCCTTGCCACTGGCGTCTTTCAGCATGATGCGCGAATCCCCAGAGGAGGGCGGGGTACGGCCCAGCGGACCCCAACCGCTTTTATGCTGGCTCAGCCAGTCATTGACGGATTTTACTTCCGCAGTCGTCAGCACACGCTTGTGCCGCATGGGGCCAACCTCAATCTCGCCACTGGCAACCTGAGGAAAGTCCACAGGCTTGAAATTGGGCAGAGCAACCATCCAGATTAACGATGCCGTACCAATAGTCAGCACCAGAAAACCGATGAGAAACGCGGTTTCTTTCCTCATTCCCCTATCTCTCCTTAACCGCGCACAGCGGCAATTACGCGGGCGACCTCATCATCCGTCAACTCTGGATGAATGGGGAGTGCGAGAATACGCTGTGCCAAATCTTCTGAAACCGGCAATGCTGTGCCGTCGTGGTGGTCCTGATACGCTGGCTGCTTGTGCAACGGTAGCGGATAGTAAATGGCGGAGGGAACGCCGCGCTCTTTCAGGCGGGCCTGAAGCGGCGCACGGTCCGCCGGGTCTTTCAGCAGGATGGCATAAATGGCCCACGCACTCGTGCTGCCCGGTACACGCACAGGCACCTGAACACCATCGGCAAAACCAGCATCATACGCCTGCGCAATGGCATCCCGCCGGGCCAGTTCCTCTTTAAAGCCATCCAGCTTGGCCAGCAGCACAGCGGCCTGCAACGTGTCCAGACGGCCATTCATGCCCGTACGCAGCACCTCATAGCGTGTGCCACCTTCCCCGTGGGTGCGGAGGGAGCGATAGAGTGCTGCGCGTTCCGGGTCATCCGTCAGAATAGCTCCGCCATCCCCGTAGCCACCCAGCGGCTTGGAAGGGAAGAAGGAGAGGGTTGTTGCCGTGGCTTCCCGTCCCAGCGGTTTCCCATCCAGCACAGCCCCAAAGGACTGTGCGCAGTCAGCCAGCAGGAAAAGACCTTCCTCTTCCGCAATTTTGCGCAGTTCCGGCCACGGAGCAGGCTGGCCGAACAAATCCACCCCCACAATGGCGCGAGCGGTCAGTTTCCCGGCGGCCTTCACGGCACGGATACGGGCGCGCAAATGAGCGGGGTCAATCTGAAACGTGTTGGGGTCCACATCCACAAAAACCGGGGTAGCCCCCAGTACCAGCGGCACTTCCGCCGTGGCCGTATAGGTAAAGGCAGGCAGGAACACGGCGTCCCCCCGGCCAATACCTTCCGCCATCATGACAATCTGCAACGCATCCGTGCCGGAAGAAACGCCAACGCACTCCTTCGCGCCGCACCAGTCCGCCAGACGCTGTTCCAGTTCCGCCACTTCCGGCCCCATCACAAAGCGGCAATGGTCCAGCACGGCGTCCACGCGGGCGCGTAGAGCGGGGCCAAGGCGCTTCTGCTGCGCAGGAAGATCAAGAAACGCTATCGGTTTATCTGCTGTCTTATCGGTCATGATGCCACCTGTTTCCTGCTGCCGTCCGCCCCCTCTCCGGGGCTTCCAGCCTGTCTCTCCCCGGAGAGGGCTGCGGGGTCTGCCGCTCCCGGCGGAGCAACAGACCGCACTTCTCCTGTGGGGTTATGATCGAATTCCGGGACCAGCAATGACAGAATGCGCAGGGCTGCCTTCACCTCCCCTTTGCGCGCATAGGCTGCAATCTGGTCCACGGCCTGTGTCACGTCTGTCAGGTCCACCACACGGGGGGTGGCCATCAGCAGGCCCGGCGCATCTGTCGGCACCGGAGCCTCCCGCCCATGAAACAGTTCTTCATACAATTTTTCACCCGGACGCAGGCCGGTAAAGCGGATGGCCACATCCTCTTCCGGGCGCAGGCCCGCAAGGCGGATCATCTGCCGGGCGAGGTCCACAATTTTAACCGGCTCGCCCATATCCAGCACGAAAATCCCGCCATCCCGCAGCAGGGCATCCGTGCCGGAGCCGTTCACACCGCAAGTGCCGCGTACGCTCGCCTGAAGGACCAGTCCCACGGCCTCTGGCACGGTCATGAAATACCGGCGCATGTCCGGATGCGTCACAGTCAGCGGGCCGCCCCGTTCAAGCTGCCGCCGGAACAGCGGCACGACCGAGCCTGTGGACCCGAGCACATTGCCAAACCGCACTGTAATGCAGCGCATGGCGTCCGGGTTGCCAGATGTCCGGGCCTTGATGTCCAGCGCCTGACAATACATCTCAGCCGCGCGTTTGGCCGCCCCCATCAGGCTTGAGGGATTCACGGCCTTGTCGGTCGAAATCACCACCATGGCCCGCGCCCCGTTACGCGCAGCCGCATCCGCCACCACGCGGGTGCCGTGCACGTTGGTCAGCAGGCCTTCCGCTGGGTTGGCCTCCACAATCGGCACATGCTTGAGCGCTGCCGCATGGAACACCAGTTCCGGCCGGAAACGGGCCATGACCTCTTCCATCCGGGCTTCGTCCCGCACATCCGCAACCACGGCCTCACGCGGCACACAGGGGGCACATTCGGCCAGTTCGGTATCAATCTGCCAGAGTTCAAACTCGCCATGGTCCAGCAGGATCAGCCGCTCCGGCTCCAGCATGGCAATCTGCCGCACCAGTTCGGACCCGATGCTGCCACCTGCGCCCGTCACCAGCACGGTTTTCTGCCCGACCAGCCGCTCCATTCCGGCGCGGTCAAGCGGCACCTGTGGGCGGTTTAGCAGGTCTTCAATCGGGACAGGCCGCAGTTCCACGCGCTCAGCGGGTGTCAGAGCCGTCATGGCCGGAGTTCGCAGAACGGACAGACCATGCGCGGCCCCGGCATCCAGCACCTTTGTCAGCGCCGCACCACGGAATGAGGGTTCCGTCACCACCAGCGACTCGGGGAGCGTTCCAGCTTTTTCCAGCCGATCCAGCACGGCCTCAATATCATTCACGTGGCCCAAAATGGGCACATTATGCAGCCTGCGGCCTGCCTGATGCGTGCCAAGGGCGACCAAACCCACGACACGGATACCCGCCGCAGGCATGCGCTCCAAAGCACGCAGATACAGGTCTGCTTCCGTATCCGCCCCCACCAGCACCACGCGCCGCTGGTCGGCCCTGCGGGCGGCCAGACGATGCACCAGCCGATAGCCAATCCGCAGCCCCCCCAGCATGATCAGCAACACCAGCGCGTAAATAATGGGGAACGTCGGGCTGGGCAGTTTGAAGCCCGCATAAACCAGCCCGGTGGAAAACAGCACCGAACTGGCAACGGAAGCCCCGGCAATCCCCAGAAGGTCAGACACCCCAGAAAACCGCCAGTATTGCTGCGGCATTCTGAACGGCAAACCGCTAATTACCAGCGTAATCGCCCCGCTGGCCAGAAACCAGAGCGGGTGCAAAAGCCCGTCCTGCGGCGCGGCCAGCCACCGGGCAAACGGCGCGGCCAGAGCAGCCAGTATCCCGTCCAGCAGGATATTGACGATGATTCTATTGAGCGGGCGCAGCCGAGGGCTACGATGCAGAGACTCAGAGCGTTGCAGTACCATTACCTTACACCTATAGCCTAGCACCTGCCATCCTAGAAGCAGCACAACCAGCCGAGATTATGTCCATCGTCCCTTCTTCTTCTTTTCTGGCGGTTTTCTGCCTGATCAGTGCCGTTTTTTTCACCTCTTTTCTGGTGAGGCTGATGATCCGCGTGGCCGTGCTGGACCATCCGGGACACAGAAGCGCGCATGAACGCCCCACACCCAAAGGCGGCGGCGTTGGGGTGATGGCAACGTTTTTCGTGCTATTTCCCGTCATTCAGGGGGTTACTGGCCAGCCGATCCTCACCGCCCCGGTGCTTTTGACCGCCCTTGCCACAGCGCTACTGGCCGGGGTGTCTTGGCTGGATGACTTGTACCAGTGGCCACCATCCATCAAGTTTGCTGCCCAGTGTCTTGCTGCGGTGATGGTCGTTGCCGGGGGTACCAACCTACCGTTGCCTCCTGCTTGGGGAGGTCTGATGGCGGGAGCAGTGCTGTCTGTGCTGTGGCTGGTGTTCATCACCAACGCCATCAATTTCATGGACGGGCTGAACGGGCTGATTTCGGGATCTCTGGCTGTGGGGTGCGTTCTTGTCGCACTGGTTGGCCCGAGCTTTGGTGTGCCGGATCTATTCTGGCCAGCGCTGCTACTATGCGCCTGCCTGTGCGGTTTTCTGCCCTTCAATTATCCCAAAGCCCGCATTTTTCTTGGGGATGTGGGCAGTCAGGGATGTGGCCTGCTGGCAGGTGCGGCGGCCTTGCATGTGGCGCAAGTAACCACGCTCCCGTCCGGCTGGTGGCTGGGGCCGTGTCTGCTGTTTCCGCTGATTTATGATGTGCTGTTTACGCTGGCCCGCCGCAAACTGGCTGGACAGTCTCTGGTGCAGGCGCATCGGGGGCATTTATATCAGGTGCTGCATCGCACCGGCGTTTCCCCGGCACTCATCACGCTGGCTGAATGGGCCTATGTGGTCTGGGGCTGTGGGGTCGCGTTCTGGGTAGCACCCATGGCGTTTCTGCCCGGCCTTGCCTGTGCCGTCGCACTCCTTCTGGCCCCGCAACTCCTGTGGACGCGCTTTGCCGCTCTACAGGCACGCCGCCACCCGGTTGGCCCGTGGTAAGCGGCGTGTTTTCAGGCGTCAGACTTTAAGCGTCTGACCGTTTATTTTTCTAGCGTCAGCGTCAGACCTTCAGCAGAACTGGCCAGACGGGCACCTTTTGTCGCGGTTTCAATCTTGATGCGAACACCGTTCTTGTTTTCAAGAACCGCACCACCGAGGCCGTTGCCCAGCGTGGCCTCACCATGCGCTGCGCCGTAAGTGCCGTTAAAATCCTGCAGGCGATGCAGGTTATAGACCGTGCCTTTGCCTTCAATTTTGGAAAAACCAACGGCTGCAATCGTGCCGCCGGTAATAGAGAATTTGTAGGTATGGCCGCCATAGGTCAGCTTGCCATCACCCCATGTATAGCCAATGCCGACATCGGCTGATTTTGCGCTAATGGTAATTTTTGCGGTGGGTGAGCCCATGGCATCAGCCGCATGCGCCGCAGGCATGGTGCTGATGGACGAGAACGTCAGCGCCGCAACAGCGGCAACGGAAGCGACAGAAGCAAAACGCATTGGAACGTTCCTTATCTCGTTTTTCTTCCCGGTTCTCCCTGCGGCGGAAGGCCAAAGGTGTTGGGGAAGTCGTGAGAAAAAAACGCCCTATCCTGCTAAAAGTTTCTTACAACCGGCCTGTCTGTCGTTTTCTGTAACAAGAAAAACGATGGACAGGCCCGTAAAAGCTGCTCTCAGGCAGCCGCTGCCCGGCGGAGCGGGGCGCGACGTGCAGGTTTTTCTTCCTGACGCACCTTCTTGGCTTCCTCATCCGCAGCATCACCCATGATGGAGCGGATTTCCTTCAGGTAAGCAGCTCCCTTCGGGGTGCGCTGTACCAGAACGGAGCGGCGGTCCAGCGGGTCCACCTTACGGCGCGCGAGGTCCAGTTCACCCAGACGGTCCAGCGCACGGGTAATGGCGGGCTTGGAGACGTTCAGGCTGGCAGCCAGACCACGCACGGTGTGGCCGGATTCATCAAGATAGCAGGTCAGGAAGACCGCAAGCTGTCTTGCAGAAAGATCGGGGCCTTCGCCACGCACCAGCGAGACGACGGTATCGCGAAGAGTTTTAACCAGCTCTTCGGCTTTGGCGGCAGTGTGTGCCATCAGACTCTTGTCCTTTCAAAAACTCCGGTCATTCCCCCCGAAGGGCTCTGTCCGGACTTTCACTTTTACTTCCGGCATACTTGATGATGCCTATATAGGCGCCGGTGTACGTTTTAAAACCTGATACTCTAAAAATAGTTCCAGAAGTGTGACATTTCTTTACGATACCGCGTCGGTATTTGTCTCAAAAATTCGACACACCGCATCAAAAATTGCGCGAATCCCCGGAGAATCCCCGCCTTCAGGCCGTCCCGGACGGGTGCTATCGTTCCACGCATAGCTGTCGATATGCGCCCACCGCTGGCCTGCATTTACAAAACGCTCAAGAAACAGTCCAGCCGTTACTGCTCCAGCCATAGGTTTGGAGGAAATATTGTTCAGGTCAGCCACCGGGCTTTTCAGCCACCCCGCGTAACCCTGCCATAACGGCAACTGCCAGAGCGGGTCCGCCTGCCGCACGCCCGCGGCCAAAATGGACTGCGCTACGGCATCATCATTACAGAACAGGGCTGGCAGATCCGGCCCCAGCGCCACACGGGCGGCACCGGTCAGAGTCGCCATATCCAGCAGCAGGTCCGGCGCATGTTCCCCGGCCTCACTCAGCAGGTCACAGAGCACCAGCCGGCCCTCGGCGTCCGTATTGCCAATTTCCACTGTCAAACCCGCGCGGCTTGTCACCACATCCAGTGGCCGCATGGCATGACCAGACACACTGTTTTCCACGCAGCCCAGCCGCACTTCCAGCCGCACAGGCAGGTCTTGCGTCATGATCAACCGCGCCAGCGCCAGCACGCTGGCGGCCCCGCCCATATCCTTTTTCATGCGCAACATGCCGGAGGAGGGTTTGATGTCATACCCGCCGGAATCAAAGCACACACCCTTGCCGACCAGCGACAGCAGCGGCGCGGATTTTCCTGCCTTGCTCCCTTTCCAGCGGGCAAGAACCACGCGCGGCCCGCGGTCGGACCCGTTCCCCACATGGGCGAGAAGCGGGTACGCCTTATCCAGCGCGGTGCCTTTGATAATGTCCACTTCCGCGCCAAACGGCAGCAGTGCCGCCCGCGCGGCCCGCGCAAGCTCAGACGGCCCCAGCAGGTTGGCGGGCGTGTTGATGAGATCGCGCGCCAGCCAGATAGAAAGTGCTGTTTCTACAGCCAGACCGTTCTGTTCAGCCTCTGTCACCACCAGACGCGGCCTTGCCTGTCCGGCCGCCTTGCCGTCAGATTTCAGGGAAAACTGATAAGCCCCCAAGCAAAAGCCAAGGATCACATCCTCCCGCGCACTCTCGACGGGCATTTTCACCTGCCAGTCTCCCGCAGGGAGGTCCTGCGCCAGCGTGCCGAACAGATACGGGTCACGCTGCGTCAGCGGCGGCAGGCCAAATAGCCCTAGCGGAACGCCATGCGCATCGGGCACCAGCACCAGTTGGCCCGGCTTGCCGGTAAAGCCACAGGCCAGCGCGAAGGCGGCCCCGTCCGCACCCACCAGCGCGCTAAGGGCTTTTGGGTCAGCCCCCCGCACACCCTGCACGGTACGAACAGCTTTTTCACCCGTTTTGCGGCGGCTACGGGTTACGACGAGACAGTCTGGTTCACGAACGGACATGGCAGTTCCTCCTTACTCAAACCTGCGCCCGGCACACACCCGGCGCAATGCCCCCGCAGAAGGGAACGGGTTGCTTTTGAACGCATACCAGCGGACCATGGCGGGATGATGGATACCCCAAGCCGTCAGGCTATGCGCCTGAGGCCTCCCGCCAGTTCCGAGGATGCTCCCGTTCGCGCTGTACTGGGGCCAACCAATACGGGCAAGACCCATCTGGCGCTGGAGCGGATGCTGGCGCACTCCTCTGGCATTATGGGCTTTCCGCTCCGCCTGCTGGCGCGGGAAAATTATGAGCGCATGGTCAGGCTGAAGGGTGTCCGATCCGTGGGGCTGATTACGGGGGAAGAAAAAATCATCCCCTCAGGTGCCCGTTGGTTTTCCTGCACGGTGGAAGCC
The DNA here is from genome assembly GCF_001581005.1 of Acetobacter orleanensis. Lineage (GTDB taxonomy): Bacteria > Pseudomonadota > Alphaproteobacteria > Acetobacterales > Acetobacteraceae > Acetobacter > Acetobacter orleanensis. The sequence continues at coordinate 41,470 of NZ_LHZV01000062.1, read as the reverse complement.
ATGCCTATGGACCGTCCGGTCGATTTCATCGCCGTTGATGAAATCCAGCTCTGTGCGGACCCGGAACGCGGCCATGTGTTTACGGACCGGCTTTTAAACGCGCGCGGGCAATCGGAAACGCTGTTTCTGGGCGCGGAAACCATCGCCCCCCTCCTCCGCTCGCTCATCCGGGGGATTGAAATTGACTCTCGGCCGCGCCTGTCAGAGCTCAGCTATACCGGCTTTACCCGCCTCTCCCGGCTACCACCCCGCACCGCCATTGTCGCCTTCTCCGCTGGCGAGGTTTATGCCATTGCCGAGGCCATCCGCCGCAGGCGCGGGGGCTGTGCCGTGGTCATGGGTCAGCTTTCCCCCCGCACCCGTAATGCGCAGGTAGAACTCTACCAGAAACGGGAAGTGGATTATCTGGTCGCCACGGACGCCATCGGCATGGGGCTGAATATGGATATTCAGCACGTGGCCTTTGCCGGACTGTCCAAGTTTGACGGCTCCCAGCGTCGGATGCTCGCCCCTGCTGAAATTGCCCAGATTGCGGGCCGGGCCGGGCGCGGCGCGCAGGATGGCACCTTTGGCACGACGGGTGACTGCCCGCCTCTGCCGGAAAGCTCTGTTGAGGCCGTGGAAAACCACCAGTTCGAGGCATTGCACCATCTTTACTGGCGCAACAGCGCGTTGGAGTATTCCTCTCCTCGCGCCTTGTATGCCAGCCTGTGCCAGAAGCCCCCTTATCCCGGCCTGCGGGCGGCGGAACCGGCGTCCGACATCATCGTGCTCAGCGCGCTGATGCGGGACACTGCCATCCAGAGTCTCGCCAAGGAACCGGGACGCACCCGCCTGCTGTGGGAAGTCTGCCAGATACCGGATTTCCGCAAGCTGGGAGAAGACAGCCACATCCGCCAATGTGCCCAGATTTTCACGGTTCTGGTCAAAGAAGGCCACCTGCCCTCAAGCTGGCTGGAACCCCGGCTGGCCAATCTGGAACGCACCGAGGGCGATATTGAAGCCCTGATGCAGCGGCTGATGGGGATCAGGATCTGGGCCTACGTCGCCACGCGGTCAGACTGGGTGGAAAACCCGCAACTCTGGCGCAGCCGAACCCGCGCGATTGAAGACACCCTCTCCGACCTGCTGCATGAGCGGCTGGCGGCACGCTTTGTTGATAAACGCGCCACCAGTCTGGCCCGCAGGCTGGAAGAAGCCGATAGCAAACCCCTATTGTCCGCCATTACTCGCACCGGAGAAGTGAGTGTGGAAGGCCACGCCGTGGGCCACATGCAGGGCTTTGCTTTTATTCCAGACCCGGACGCCGCCAGATCCGACCAACCCTTGCTGATGCGCGCCGCCCGCCGAGCCGCCCGGAGTGAAATCCCCCGCCGTGTGACGCAGTTTCTGCAAACATCGGATGACAGTCTGACACTGGACCCGGCCACCGGCGTTTTGCTGTGGGAGGGCGATGCTATTGGCCATTTGCAAAAAGGCGAAGATCTGCTGCGGCCTGCGGTCCATGTCACCACGGCGGAGTTTCTGGAGCCGTCTCACCGTGAACGTATCCGAATGCGACTTGCCGCGTTTCTGACGGCCACACTGCAAAAAGATCTGGCCCCCCTTTTCCGTGCGACACAGGCCGTTGCGGACACACCCACGCTCCGAGGCATTATTCATGGCCTGACGGAACAGGGCGGTGTGATGAGGCTACCTGCCACCACTCAGATCAGCCGGAAAGACAGCACTTTTCTGCACAAGCTCGGTCTGCGGGCCGGGAATGGTATCCTCTTCTGCCCGCAACTCCTGCGTCCGCGCCCCATGATGCTCCGTGCGCTGCTGGTGCAGCTTTATACGGGGCACCCTATCCCGCCGCTCCCCAAACCGGGTGCGGTCTCCTGCCGTCTGCCGCCGGAAACCATCCTTTCCACGCAGGATCGTGCCCTTCTGGTGCAAATTGGCTGGCAGTCTGCCGCTGACTTCCTGATCCGACTGGATATTGGGTGGGAGACGCACAAAACCCTGTCCGAGCTTGCCACCCGCACCGGCGGCTGCCCGCTCCAGCCCAATATGGCATCCCGTCTGGGCATACCGGCGGCGGATTTACCGCTTGTTCTGACGGAGCTTGGCCTGCGGGTACAAAAAGCCTCTGTCCTGCACAAAAAACACTTTGGCCCCGCCACCCCGGCCCTGTTGCTGCCTGCCCTTTCAGCCCTCCCGGACCGTAAGAGCCGGAAAAATCATCCTCGTGCACACAAGCAGGCCGTGCCAGCCGCAACGGGCCCTTTTGCAGCCCTCGCAGTGTTGCAAAAACGTCGTTAGATACAGCCCTGCTCAGGAAGAAACAGTAATACGTCGTAGAAGCGGGTTGCCACGGAACAAAAAGCCCCTCATATCTTCGCCATCCTTGGTGGCATGGCCCGGAATGACCATGCCATTTGTCCCGGGACCGGAGGTGCTCCGATCCCCCAGAAACCTTCGGAGATGGCAATGACCTACGTGGTCACTGAAAACTGCATCCGCTGCAAATTCATGGACTGTGTGGAAGTCTGCCCTGTTGACTGCTTCTACGCGGGTGAAAACTTCCTGGTTATTAACCCGGATGAATGTATCGATTGCGGCGTGTGTGAGCCTGAATGCCCCGCAGAAGCGATTTTCCCCGACAGTGATGATCGCGCGACAGCTTGGGCAGAACTCAACGCATCCTATTCCACCAAATGGCCGAACATCACCCGCAAGGGCACACCCCCGGCTGATTCGGAAGAGTGGAAAGACAAGCCCGACAAGGCTGGCCTGCTCTCCCCGGAGCCGCATAAAGGCTAATTACCTCCCGTTCGGGATGGTTTAAAAAACGGCGCGTTGACCCCCAGTCGGGTGGTCCGCGCCGTTTTTTTTGGACGGTTCTCACGAGCTCCACCTCCACCTCCACCTCGGCATCGGCATCGGCATCGGCATCGGCATCGGCATCGGCATCGGCAGGATAGTCCGGCTCAGCAGTTTGCCTAGGGCTGGTCAGGACGACAAAAACCGAAGCACAAAAAAAGCCCCGGAATTTCTTCCGGGGCTTTTTCCTACCAAAAACAAGACCCTGCCGATGCAAAACCGGCAGAGCTGTCCCTTTTTAGCGGGACATCATGTGCATGGCGGTGTTGTTCATGATGAACATGGTGCCGATGATCAGAATTACGACGAAACCAACAGCGAAGAAGAAACACATGTTGTTCCAACGCTGTTCGGACCCGCTCCCCATATGGAGGAAGTAATGCAGATGCACGAGCACCTGAACAAAAGCGAGAACTGCAAGTGCTGTCAGCGTGCCTGAAGGAGAGAGGCTATGGCTCATAACAACGCCAAAAGCCACCACCGTCAGAATAACAGCCAGAACAAACCCGATAATGTAAGACGATACACTACCGTGGCTCTCACCCGAGGGGGATGTATGAAGATCGCTCATCAGATCATGCTCGCCAGATAGACATAGGTGAAGACGCAGATCCAGACGATATCCAGAAAGTGCCAGAACAGGCTCAGACAGGTGAGCTTGCTCATCATGCGTTCCGGAATCTCGGTCGTACCCATCAGCTGAACGATGAGGGTCACAATCCAGATCAGACCACACGTTACGTGCAGACCGTGCGTAGACACCAGTGTGAAGAAGGAGGACAGGAACGCGCTGCGGTCCGGGCCGTTTCCTTCATGGATCATGTGTGCAAATTCGCTCAGTTCCAGACCAACAAAGCCCAGACCCAGAAGGAAGGTAACACCCAGCCACATGATGACTTTACTGATTTCATTCTTATGGGCGGCAATCATGCCGAACCCATAAGTAATGGAAGAAATCAGCAGCAGAGCGGTTTCCTCTGCCAGTCCTTTATATTCAAACAGGTCACGACCGCTCGGGCCGCCGTTAACCTGGTTATGCAAGACTGCAAACACGGCAAACAGTGAGCCGAAGATAATGCAGTCGGTCATCAGATAGACCCAGAACCCGAACACCACCGGGGACTCGTGATGGTGTTCGTCGTGGCCTGCGGTCTGAACAGTTGTGTCGTGCGCCATTACTCAGCTGCCTGTGCCATGAGTTTACGGGAATGCTCGTTCTCGATCCGGGCAACTTCTTCAGCAGGGATGTAGTAATCGATATCCTTGTTGGCGCTGCGAGCAATAATCGTCCCGATCACACCGATCAGGCCGAGAGCTGCCAGCCACCAGATATACCATACTGCAGCAAAGCCGAAGATGAAGCTGAACGCACCGACAAGGAACCCGGCAGCCGTGTTTTTCGGCATATGGATCGGAGCATACGGCCCACCGGCACCACGCGTATCAATGCCGTTTTCCTTGTCATGCATGAACGCATCGAGTTCATGAACGTGCGGGACAATAGCAAAGTTGTACGGCGGCGGCGGAGAAGACGTGGACCATTCCAGAGCACGACCATTCCACGGATCACCCGTGACATCACGGTTTGCGGGCAGGTTGCGGTCACGGATTGTCACGTAAAGCTGGGTCAACTGGCACACAATCCCGAGCAGGATCAGCACCGCACCAACTTCAGCAATCAGCATCAGAACGTGCCACTGCGGATTGTCGTAGTGGTTCATACGACGGGTCATACCGTCGAAGCCCAGCACATACAGCGGAACGAACGCAAAGTAGAAGCCGACGAACCAGAACCAGAAAGCACGGATGCCCCATGTCTCGTTCATCTTGAAGCCCATGACCTTCGGGAACCAGAAGTTCATGCCACAGATGTAACCGAAATACACACCGCCGATAATCACGTTATGGAAGTGAGCAATCAGGAACAGGGAGTTATGCAGAACGAAGTCAGCGCCCGGGATGGCCATCATCACACCGGTCATACCACCGATGGTGAAGGTCACCATGAAGCCAACGGCCCAGTACATGCAGGCATGAAACTGGACGCGACCCTTATACATCGTGAACATCCAGTTAAAGAGTTTCACGCCTGTCGGGATCGAGATGATCATGGTTGCAATGCCGAAGAACGCATTCACGTCCGGACCAGCACCCATGGTGAAGAAGTGGTGAACCCACACGATGAAGGACAGAACCATGATGGAGCAGGTTGCATAAACCATGGTGCCGTAGCCGAACAGCGGCTTGCCGGAGAAGGCAGGAACAACTTCAGAGAACACGCCAAAGGCGGGAATAACAAGAATGTAAACTTCAGGATGACCCCAAGCCCAGATCAGGCTGAGATACAGCATCTGGTTGCCGCCACCATCATTGGTGAAGAAGTGCATACCGAAGTAACGGTCCAGACCCAGCAGAGCGACGGCAACCGTCAGCACGGGGAAGGACACCATGATCAGAATGGAAGCGCAGAAAGCTGTCCATGTGAAAACCGGCATACGCATCCAGGTCATGCCCGGAGCGCGCATCTTCACGATCGTCACGAAGAAGTTCACGCCGGTCAGCAACGTGCCGACACCGGAAAGCTGAATGGCCCAGATATAGTAATCCACGCCAACGCCCGGACTGAACTGCGTTTCAGACAGCGGAGGATAGGCCAGCCAGCCACACTGTGAGAATTCACCGATGAACAGGGAGACGTTCACCAGAATGAAGGCAATGGCCGTCATCCAGAAGCTGAGGTTGTTCAGGAACGGGAAGGCAACGTCGCGGGCGCCGATCTGAAGCGGCACAACGAAGTTGAACAGCCCGGTCATGAAAGCCATAGCCAGGAAGAAGATCATGATCGTTCCGTGAGCGGAGAAGATCTGATCATAGTGATGTGGAGGCAGGTAGCCCGGATTACCAGCATAGGCCATGGCCAGCTGGGTACGCATCATGATGGCGTCGGCAAAGCCGCGGAACAGAGCAACCAGCGCCAGCACGACGTACATGACAGCCAGACGCTTATGGTCAACGGTCGTAAACCACTCTTTCCAGAGATAGCCCCACTTGCCGTAATAGGTAATCAGCCCCAGTACCGCGAGACCGATAATGGCAACGCCCAAGAACGTGCCGACGAGAATCGGCACATCCAGCGGAATGGCCGAGAACGATAGTCTCCCTAGCATAGATCCTATTCCTTCATATTCATGTCGGACATCGCGGACTGCTGCACCTGAAGCATTTTGCCAGTGCTTTTGTCCATGACCATGCCGTTGTTGTATTTGGCCACGATCGTGTTGAACAATCCGGGTTCAACATGTGCGAAATATTCGACAGGATTTGCTTCGCTCGGGGCAGCAAGCTTCGGATAGGTCTGACCATCCAGCTGCTCGGAGGAAGACTTCACTTTATCAACCCATGCGTTGAATTCATCACCGCTTACAGCCAGCGTGCGGAATTTCATGTCAGAAAAGCCACGGCCGCTGTAGTTGGCGGATTCACCCAGATAGTCACCCGGCTCACTGGCCAGAAGGTGAAGCTGGGTCTGCATACCGGCCATTGCGTAAATCATGGAACCAAGACGCGGGATGAAGAAAGAGTTCATCACGGAATCAGAGGTGATTACGAAATCGACGGGGGTGTTAACCGGAATAGCCAGCTGGTTGACGGTCGCAATACCCTGTTCCGGATAGATAAACAGCCATTTCCAATCCAGCGCCACAACTTCCACATGCAGTGGCTTGGTTGTTGCTTCGGCTTCCAGCGGTTTGTACGGGTCAAGAGAATGACTCGTCTGGTAGGTGATCACCGCAAGAAAGAGAATGATCAGGGACGGAACGCCCCAGATGATCAGCTCGACCTTGTTGGAGTGGGACCACTTGGGGAGGTATTCCGCACTGGTGTTTGACTGGCGGTAATGCCAGGCAAAAGCCAGAGACAGAATGATGGTCGGAACGACCACAATCAGCATTGCGATTGTAGAGGTGGCAATCAGTGATTTCACCCCATCGCCAACCGGGCCCTTCGGATCCAAGACATCCATCTCACACCCGGCAAGCAGCAACGCTGACGATAGGCCGCCCAATCGCGCCATTCTCGCCAGTAACTTGTTTTTCATCGCACGCCTCTTGGTTCTGACATCTACTTAGCCTCACAAAGACTCTTCGCTCCTGCTGCCATAGAAGCCCGACAACAGCAAGAAACCGCGCTCCGGCTCCCTTGGTGCCAAAGTGCCGGCAACCCCACCCGGACCATTCATCTCCTCAAAATGAAGAGATGAGCGAAATCCGAACCGGAACGACAGTTCAACAGGCTCCTCGGGCAGCGAAAACGCCTTGCGCCCTACTCTATTCCTAAAGCGCAGATTCTCAATGTCCGAAAAGTTCCATCAGCCTTTCGTCACAGTCGATCTATTCCCTAAGGAACATTTCGTTACTGTCTTATTTCCCTGAATTTCGAGGGTGACAAGACTTCACTATTTATTACAGAATATTTCATACTGAAAATGTCCTGATTTTTTTTCTTAATTGAATCAATGTGTTATGTTGTGCGACACCAAATCACAGAGGTGTGAGCCACTTCATCGTGTTCAACATAAGTCTTATTTTGAACGCATTCCGAATGAGCAGAAGCCCTTTCCGTCACTGCATAGCTGGTCACACAAAAAAGCCCGGCCTTTGCAGACCGGGCTTTCCAGATTGATCCAGACTCCTCTTCCCGAAGAGTCTGCCCTCTGTCTTTCCAACCTTAGTCGTTGGAACTCCGCACGCCCATGAACTGGAGCAGGAACTGGAAGAGGTTGATAAAGTTCAGATACAGGCTCAGCGCGTCATACACGCTGCGCTTTGCTGCTTCATCCGGCCCTTCATACGCCGCATACTGCGGATAGGTCACGCGGATGCGCTGCGCATCAAACGCACTGAACGCCGTGAAGATAAGCACCCCGATGATGCTGTAGACAAAATAAACCGCAGAACTTTTCAGGAAGATATTGACCAGACCGGCAATCACCAGACCGAACAGCCCCATCATCAGGAAGGAACTGAACCGCAGCAGGTTCGCCTTGGTCGTGTAACCCCACAGAGACGTTGCGCCGAAGGTGCAGGCTGTCACCAGAAACACACGCACAACGGAAACGCCGGTATAGACCAGAAAAATGCTGGCCATGCTGGCACCCATGGTGGCGCAGAAAGCCCAGAAAAGACCCTGAGCCCCCTGTCTGGACAGGCGGTTCACTCCAAAAGACATCACCAACACGAAGCCCAGCGGCGCAATCATGGCCAGATCACCCAACAGCGTGGGGCGCAGAGCCAGACCGCCCGCCATGGGCACCAGATGGAAAAACAGGTTCCGCAGGCCGGTAAAGGCGACGGCATAGGCCACAATGCCTGTCAGCAGCAGGCCAGAAGCCATCCAGTTGTAAACACGCAGCATGTAGGCGCGCAGGCCTGCATCCAACGCGCCAGCCTGAGCGTTCCAGCCAGAAGCTGCTGTGGGTGAACGGTAGTCGTTACTGAACGACATTTTTTCCTCTCCTTGTCCGGACATGCCGGGGTTGTTTTATACTTGTGGCTGCCCTGCCCCTGCGTCAAGGGTGGAAGGCCTATTTCATAACCAGCCTGAGAGTTGATGAGGGCCTGACGATGTACCTTATAATTGGCGCGACACTTCCTGCGGAACAGAGAACAACCCTACTCGGGCTTCAGGCGCATTTTCCAGACAAAAGCTGGACCCCGGAGTCTTACCTCTTTTTGCCACTCTGCACGGTAGGCAACGTCACCAATCCTGCGGTTCTGGAAGAAATTGATCATGCTTTGCGGAACGTTTGCCCATCTGCGCCGCTTTCCTACACGACAGATGGATTTGAACTCTCACACCACATTGGGCGAATCACGCTCGGGGTTAAGATACAGGCGCCACAGATTGATCACCTTTCCGTGAAAATCCGTGCCGCCATGCAACGCTCAGGCATGCTGAACCCCAGAGCACACAGCCCCCTTACCATTCCTCTGGCGCAGGTTACGGACGTTCCGCCCCCTGCCGTGAGCCAGTGGATTCAGATGCATCACCCACAGACATTTTCCACCCAGTACGTTTCCGAAATTACCCTTTTCAGCTCTTGGAAAAACGAGGAAACCCCTCTCATTATTCCAGAGGAGGAATATCCTTTTGGCGGGGTGTTTTAAGTCCTGTCCTCACGCGTTATAACATAAATCATTACAGTCCGTGATCATGCAGCTACAGCAGGATTGACCGCCCTTACCTTGCTGTAACAGCTATAGAATAGCCCGGAAGATGGAGGCAGCTATTCATCTGGTGTGATTGACAGAAAGTGGGCCTCTTGGCTGAGTGTCCGAAACCGGCCTGCCGGCTTTTTTCTTCTTTCCTCACCTTAATATCAGTCGAGGACGCTAACGTATGACCCGCCCCGCCTCCGCCAAGAGACGTTCGCTGCTAGGAATTCTCGCGGCTGGAACGATCTGCGCCGCATCACTGCCGTATGCGGCGGTGCCTGCTTACGCTGACGACCAAAGCAGCAGCAACACAGGGGAAGCAATTATCCATGCGGATGATCACCCTGAAAACTGGCTTTCCTATGGCCGTACCTACACGGAACAGCGCTTCAGCCCGCTAGAGGATATCAACCGGTCCAACGTTGGTAACCTGAAGCTGGCCTGGTACTACGATCTGGACACAAACCGTGGACAGGAAGGTACGCCGCTGGTTGTAGATGGCGTGATGTATGCCACCACCAACTGGTCCAAAATGAAGGCGCTGGACGCCGCGACCGGTAAGCTGCTGTGGGCCTATGACCCGCGCACCCCCGGCAACATCGCCGACAAGGGCTGCTGTGACACAGTAAACCGCGGTGCGGCATACTGGAACGGCAAGGTCTATTTCGGGACGTTTGATGGTCGCCTGATCGCACTGGATGCCAAAACCGGCAAGCTGGTGTGGAGCGTGAACACCATCCCCAAAGACGCCTCTCTGGGCCAGCAGCGTTCCTATACGGTTGACGGCGCTGTCCGCATTGCAAAAGGACGCGTTCTGATCGGGAACGGTGGTTCCGAATTTGGTGCCCGTGGCTTCGTGTCCGCTTACGATGCGGAAACCGGCAAGCTGGACTGGCGCTTCTATACGGTTCCCAACAACAAGAATCAGCCTGACCACGCAGCGTCTGACTCTGCGCTGATGAGCAAAGCCTACAAGACATGGAGCCCCACGGGCGCCTGGACGAAGCAGGGCGGCGGCGGCACGGTCTGGGACTCCATCCTTTATGACCCGGAAGCTGATCTGGTCTATCTGGGCGTCGGGAACGGCTCCCCATGGAACTACAAATACCGTTCCGACGGGATTGGCGATAACCTGTTCCTAGGCAGCATCGTCGCGGTCAAGCCTGAAACTGGCGAATATGTCTGGCATTTCCAAGAAACGCCGATGGACCAGTGGGATTACACCTCTGTCCAGCAGATCATGACGCTTGACCTGCCGATTAATGGCGAAAAGCGCCATGTGATTGTGCATGCGCCCAAAAACGGTTTCTTCTACATTCTGGATGCCAAAACGGGTGAATTCCTGTCCGGCAATAACTATGTGTATGAGAACTGGGCACAGGGTCTGGACCCCAAAACCGGTCGTCCGATCTATAACCCTGATGCGCTCTACACCCTGAACGGCAAGGAATGGTACGGCATTCCGGGTGATCTGGGCGGGCATAACTTTGCCGCCATGGCCTACAGCCCCAAAACGGGTCTGGTCTACATTCCGGGCCAGCAGGTTCCGTTCCTGTATAAAAGTCAGGTTGGTGGCTTTAAAGCCCATCCGGATTCATGGAACCTCGGTCTGGACATGAACAAAGCTGGTCTGCCGGATACACCGGAAGCCCGCACGGCGTTCATGAAAGATCTGAAGGGCTGGATTATTGCCTGGGATCCGAAGACACAGAAAGCTGCATGGGTTGTAGACCACAAAGGTCCGTGGAACGGCGGTATTCTGGCAACGGGCGGTGACCTCCTGTTCCAGGGTCTGGCAAACGGTGAATTCCACGCCTACGACGCCACAAACGGCACGGACCTGTTCCACTTTGACGCACAGAGCGGCATTATTGCTCCGCCGATTACCTATAAGGCAAACGGTAAGCAGTTTGTGGCTGTAGAAGTGGGCTGGGGCGGTATTTATCCGTTCTTCCTTGGTGGTCTGGCCCGTACATCTGGCTGGACAGTCAACCACTCCCGCGTTGTCGCTTTCTCTCTAGATGGCAATGCTGTTCTGCCGCCGCAGAACGACAAGGGTTTCGTGCCCGTCAAGCCGCCGGCACAGTATGACACCAAGGTGACAGACAACGGCTACTTCCTGTTCCAGACTTATTGCGCCGCCTGCCATGGCGACAACGCAGAAGGCGGTGGTGTGCTGCCTGATCTGCGCTGGTCTGGTGCAATCCGTCATCAGGACGCGTTCTACAATGTTGTTGGTCGTGGTGCTCTGACCGCCTTCGGCATGGACCGTTTTGACTCGAGCGTTAAGCCTGATGAGATCGAAAGCATTCGCCAGTTCATCATCAAACGCGCGAACGAAACCTACCAGCGTGAAGTGGATGCTCGTAAGAATGACAAGGGCATTCCTGAAAACGCGACCCTCGGCATTACGCCGTAATGGTCCGGCAGAGTCATGACGTCATTCGGTACACAAGCGATACAGTGGTAAAAACGATGATCAAAGGACTGAAAGCCGCCCTAGGGGCGGTCACTGTCGGGCTTCTGGCAGGAACTTCTCTGGCCCATGCCCAGAGCACTGATGATGAACTGGTAAAAAAAGGTGAGTATGTTGCCCGTCTGGGTGACTGCGTAGCCTGTCATACAGCGCTGCATGGCCAGATGTATGCTGGGGGTCTGTCCATCAAGACCCCCGTTGGCACCATCTATTCCACGAACATTACGCCGGACCCCACCAACGGGATCGGCACCTATACGTTCAAGGAATTTGATGAGGCCGTGCGCCATGGCATCCGTAAGGATGGCAGCACGCTTTATCCGGCCATGCCGTATCCGTCCTTTGCACGGATGACGCAGGACGACATGAAGGCACTGTATGCCTACTTCATGCATGGCGTGAAGCCGGTTGCGCAGGCAAACAAGCCTGTCGGCATTTCATGGCCGCTGTCCATGCGCTGGCCGCTGTCCATCTGGCGGTCCGTGTTTGCGCCGACCCCCAAGGACTTTACCCCGGCTCCCGGCACGGATGCTGATATTGCCCGCGGTGAATATCTTGTAACGGGTCCGGGCCATTGCGGAGCCTGTCATACGCCGCGCGGCTTTGGCATGCAGGAAAAAGCTCTGGACGCCGCTGGTGGTCCTGAATTCCTGGGTGGTGGTGCCCCGATTGATAACTGGATTGCTCCCAGCCTGCGGAACGATCCGGTTCTGGGCCTTGGTCGCTGGTCTGAAGAAGACCTCTACCAGTTCCTGAAATCTGGCCGTATCGACCATTCCGCCGTCTTTGGTGGCATGGCAGACGTGGTGGGCTGGAGCACCCAGTACTTCACGGATTCTGACCTGCACGCCATGGCAAAATACCTGAAGTCCCTGCCTCCGGTTCCGCCGGCACGGGGTGACTACACGTATGATGCCTCCACGGCACAGGCTCTGGACTCCAACAACACGTCCGGCACCCCCGGTGCCAGCGTGTATGTTGAACAGTGCGCCATCTGTCACCGTAACGATGGTGGTGGTGTTGCCCGTATGTTCCCGCCTCTGGCAGGCAACCCGATTGTCGTGTCTGAAAACCCGACATCCGTTGCTCACATTGTGGTGGACGGTGCGGTTCTGCCGCCGACCAACTGGGCTCCGTCTTCTGTGGCCATGCCCGGCTACAAGAGCGTTCTGTCCGACCAGCAGATGGCTGATGTCGTGAACTTCATCCGCACGTCTTGGGGCAACAAGGCTCCGGCAAACGTCACGGCTGCCGACATCCAGAAGCTGCGTGTCGATCATACTCCGATCTCCACGTCCGCATGGGGCTCTGGTGGTGATGGCGCAGCGACATGGGGTGTCATGCATCCGCAGCCTTACGGTGCTGGCTGGACATTCTCTCCGCAGACCCACACGGGTGTAGACGCAGCTCAATAAGCCGCCTCTATTCTCACTTTGCCCCTTAATTGGGGCAGAGCATAAAACACCGCGCAGGTCTTACCCGCGCGGTGTTTTTTTATGTACGACATTCTTGAAAAAATGCCCGTTGTGAAATGAACGCCGCCACCACATATCCATGGCATGGCGTCTCTCTTTTCCACACAGACTTCCGGCTTTCCCGCAGGCAGCACTTCAGAACAGCAGGACGAAATTCTTGGCTGTTTTTTGAAAGAGTTGCGCGGCTGCACAGCCTGCGCACATAAACTCCCGCTGGGGCCACGGCCCGTTGTAAGGCTCTCCCCACGCGCGCGGCTCCTTATCGCGGGGCAGGCACCGGGCACGCATGTTCATAACACCGGGATTCCGTTTAACGATGCTTCAGGCGAACGCCTGCGTTCATGGCTGGATATGAGCCCGGATGTTTTTTATGACACAGAGAAAATTGCCATTATTCCCATGGGTTTTTGCTACCCGGGTGTTTTGCCAAAAGGCGGAGATCGGCCACCACCGCCCGAATGTGCGTCCCTCTGGCGGCAACGCATCCTGTCTTTCCTGCCCAACCTGCGGCTGACGCTGCTGGTGGGCTCTTACGCGCAGAATTATACTTTGGGAAAAGGAAAGGTTTTTGAGCGCGTTCTGGGTTTCCGCTCGTACCTTCCCCAGTATTTTCCGCTCCCACACCCCTCATGGCGCACCGGCGCATGGGAGCAGAAAACACCAGAGTTTCAGAACGTCATCATTCCCGCATTGCGTGATGCTGTCAGACACGCTTTGGAAGACTAAGGGGTTTTTACAAAACCAGTATCAGACGGATATCGTTCACGTTTGTCAGAGTTGGCCCGGTTATCACCAGATCATCCAGCTTTTTAAAATAGCTGTAGCTATCGTGCCGTTTCAGGAAATCTTCTGCACTTAACCCCTGTTCGGCTCCGCGCGCCAATGTCTGCGGGCCGATCAAGGCTCCGGCGGCGTCTTCCGTGCCATCAATCCCGTCACTATCCCCGGCCATCGCCCATATTCCGGGCTCACCTGCCAGACTTTGCGCACAGGCTAGCAAAAATTCCGTATTACGGCCGCCTCGGCCCGGCTTTTCGCCCGGCCTGATGGTCACGGTAGTTTCTCCGCCACTCAGCAAAACAGCCGGAGCCGCCACAGGCTGGGCGTGCTGTTTGACAGACCGAGCAATGCCCGAGAACACAACCCCGGCTGAACTGCTTTCGCCTTCCAGCGCATCCCCCAGAATAACGGGTGTTATACCAGCGCGCCGCGCAACCTCCGCTGCGGCTTCAAGCGCGGAAAAGGGCGTTGCAATCAGCGTCAGGCTCGAACCCTCCGCCACAGGGGGACGGGCCTGACGGGTGGCATCGGCTTCCCGTTGCAGCAGGGCCAGCGCTGCGGGGGGTAAAGTCAGATCATATTTCTGGACGATACGCAGCGCATCCTGCGCCGTGGTCTCATCCTGCACGGTCGGGCCACTGGCAATAACGGCGGGGTCATCCCCCGGCACATCGCTGATAACGAGCGTCACCACCCGTGCGGGATAGGCCGCCTGTGCCAGCCTGCCCCCTTTGATAGCGGACAGATGGCGACGCACCGTATTCATTTCGGTAATAGTCGCGCCGGAATGCAGAAGCTTGCGGGCGATCTGCTTTTTTTCATCCAGCGTAATGCCCTCCGCAGGCAATGCCAGAAGCGCCGAGCCACCGCCGGAAATCAGAGCAATGACCAGATCATCGGCCCGAAGGCCTTTGACTGTTTTGAGAATGTCCCGCGCGGCCTGTTCGCTGCGTTCATCCGGCACGGGGTGAGAGGCTTCCAGCACGCGGATGGAGTGTGTGGGCATGGCATGCCCATCCCGCGTGACCACGACGCCTTCCAGCGGCACATCGGGCCATGCGGCTTCCAGCGCCGCCGCCATGGAGGCTGCCGCCTTCCCTGCGCCGACCACCACACAACGGCCTTTAGGCTTTTCCGGCAGGAAACGCGCCAGTACATGGAACGGGCTGGCGCTGGCCACGGCGGCATCAAACATTTCACGCAGGAAAACCCGCACGCGTGTTTCCGACCAGTCTTCCGCCGGGCGGGACGATGCAGGGTTAAACGATTCTGACATAAAGGCTGCCCCTCTTTTCTTGAGCATCATCCCACGCCGTTCTGGCCATGACGTTCTGGCGATGAACTCAGGGGATCAGGATTACGCGTTATAACTTAACACGCAACCTGCTCCGAGGGTGGCATACTCAGAAAACTGAACCCTCTGCCGATAGTCATTTTCCTGTGAGAGACAGGATGCTCAAAGCGTCTTTTCAAAATCGAGGCCAAAATCAAGCGATCTGACGGAATGCGTCAGCCAGCCGACGGACAGCAGATCCACCCCCGTTTGCGCAATGGCCGCTGCCGTTTGCGGGGTAATGCCACCAGAGGCTTCCATCAGCAGGCGGCCATTGATCATCTCCACGCACGTGCGCAGTACAGGCACCGGCATGTTGTCCAGCAACACGGCATCCACCGCCTCCCCCGCCAGAACCTCCTGCAACTGGTCTGGTGTATCCACTTCAACCTCAATTTTCACCATATGTCCGGCGGCCTTACGGGCCCGCGCCACGGCTTCCTGCACGCTGCCCACCAGTGCGATATGGTTGTCCTTGATCAGAATGGCGTCATCCAGCCCCATACGGTGGCTGATACCGCCCCCCGCCCGCACAGCATATTTCTGCACTGCCCGCAGGCCGGGCAGTGTTTTGCGGGTGCAGCACAGACGTGCTTTTGTGCCCGCCATACTGGCGACAATATCCGCCGTAGCTGTCGCAATTCCGCTCAGATGCGAGAGAAAATTCAGCCCCACCCGCTCACCTGTCAGAATGGACCGGGCAGAACCTTCCACCACAGCCACGACATCCCCCGGCTCCAGATGAGCACCTTCCACTTTCAGCCGCTCGAAAAGCAGCGAAGGGTCCATGAGATGAAAGGACAGTCTGGCAAGATCCAGCCCGGCCAGAACGCCTTTTTCCCGGCAGCGCAGAGAAACCCGGATACGCTCCGAGCCTTTTAGTACGGCGTTGGTTGTCAGATCCCCCCCGCGCCCGAGGTCTTCCAGCAATCCGGCCCGCACAAGCGGTTCCAGCATGATATCAGGCAGGGGAGGCAGCATAGACACTCTCATTCTCTTTCAGATAAGGGGCTCTTCCAGATAAGGGGAGCAGAGCTTTAAACAGCCAGCATCCGCTCAATAGACAGGCGGGCGCGGTCTGCCACGCTGGCATCCACCGTCACCTCAACCTCCATCCGCTCCAGCGCCTTGCGGATGGCGGAAAGCGTAATGTGCTTCATATGCGGGCAGAGATTACAGGGGCGGACAAACTCGACCTCCGGGTGCTCCACAGCCAGATTGTCGCTCATGGAGCATTCCGTTACCAGCAGCACGCGCCCGGCTTTACCAGAGGCTACAAAATCCGACATTCCGGCCGTCGAACCAGAGTAATCCGCTTCCGCCACGACCTCGGGCGGACATTCCGGATGCGCCAGCACCACCAAACCCGGCCACGCAGCCCGCCACTGGCGGATTTCTTCCGGCGTGAAGCGTTCATGCACCTCACAATGGCCTTTCCATGTGATGATTTTCACGCCAGTTTCCCGAGCGACATTCTGCGCCAGAAACTCATCGGGGATCATAATGACTTCCTCCACGCCAAGGCTTTCAATCACCTTGCGCGCATTGCCGGAAGTGCAGCAGATATCGCTTTCCGCTTTCACATCCGCCGAGGTGTTCACATAAGTCACCACAGGAATACCGGGGTAGCGGGCCCGCAGCAGACGGACATCCGCCGCTGTGATGGAATCCGCCAGAGAGCATCCGGCCTCAACAGAAGGCAGCAGCACTTTTTTGGACGGGTTCAGCAGCTTTGCGGTTTCCGCCATGAAGGCCACGCCTGCCATCACAATCACATCGGCCTCCACCTCCTGCGCCTTACGCGCCAGAGCGAGGGAATCTCCCTTTACGTCCGCTACACAGTGGAAGATTTCCGGTGTCTGATAATTATGCGCCAGAATAACCGCGTTATGCTTTTCTTTGAGCGCCAGAATGGCTGCGATATCTTCAGAAAACGCGGGCCACTCCATGGCTGGAATAACGTGGCTGACCCGTGGGTATAGGCTGTCTGCCTGCTCTTGCCAGAATGACATCTGAAGGGAGGCGGTCATTTTGCAGTATCCGTCTTAAAAACAGAAAGAGAGCACAGTATCTCTTTACCGGGACGCACCAAAGACGTGCGGGAGAAATTTTCCATGCCAGCCGAGGCAGGGTGAGTCAAAACACGGTCAGGAAAACGCCTTGTCCAGATAAGGGGAGGACGCATCAAAGAAATCCCGGTTCTGCTCAAGCTCCGTTTCAATCACCCGCAGGCTGGCTAACGCCCGCAGCATTTCAACCCGCACGGAAAGGTTGGTTTCCACCTGCTCACGCTGCACAAGATAGTCCACGGCCAGACGGGTAGCGCGGGCCGTACGCCCATACTGACCGCCGTAACGGCCTGTAAATCGCTGCATCCGATTCATCATGGCCTGCGTGGCGCGTTGAGCACCCGGTGGCAGCACACCCTGCGCCAGAATGGCCCGCAGGCGCAACACGTTCAGCCCAATGGTCATGCCGGAGAGCACGCCGCTCAAATACCGGTTCAGCACAAAAGAGTTTTTATCCGGTGTCATGCTGGACAGGCGCACAAAGCCATCCACACTCCGGCCCACAACCTCCGCTGGCCGTTCCATCTCGCGTTGGGTGGCCAGCCGCCGTAAGGAGCGCAGAATGGTCAGCCGTATGTCCCAGCGCAGACCTGCCGGGTCAAACGGCAGAAACACCCGGTACATCCACATGGCAAACACCATAGCCAGCAGGAGCGGCAGAGCGGTGTTGAAATACAAAAGTTCGTCCATCCTGCCCTGATTAAGCGGCCCCACCAGAATAGGCAGAAATAGATTATACGCCACCGCCGCGAGAATGATCGGCAGATAGGCAAAGGCCAGCCCGCCTACCAGCATGGGCACGGCCAGACACATGGCCAGCATCTCATAGGTGGTGGGCTGCGCCAGCACCCACAGATCCAGCAGGCCGCACATGCCAATGACACAGATGGTACCGTGCAGAAACGCCTTTGTCGCCATGGCGGGCTGCTCCAGAGTGGAGAACAGAGCGCAGACAATGGAGACGAACATCATAAAGGTAAGGCCATCAGGCCATGCGGTGGCAACCCAGACCAGCCCGGAGCAGAAAATGGTGACGGACGCCCGCAGACTGTTGGTAAACGCCATCCGCCAGTCTCGATACGTCCGCATGGCATAGCGGAAACGGTCATGCGGCTGCGGGTTGCGGCTCATTTCAAACTGTTCAAGCGCCAGCCGCAGTTCATCCATCATTTCTCCCATCTTGTGCAGAAGCTGGCCCTGCCGGGAGATGACACGCTCCTGATCCCGGTCAACAGGCGCATGCAGGGCCGCAACCATTTCTTCATCCAGACAGGAGGCCGCAAGCTGGCGGCAGACGGCACAGAGCTCGTCCAGATCCCGCATAACGGGTTCAATGGGCTGCCCTTGGTCAAGACGCGGCGGGAGAGTTTGCAAAAAATGCGCGACATCGGCGGCTGTCTGCTGATAATGGCCGCCCTCACTATCCGGCACCTGCAACAGCGCTGCGAGATCCAGCCCGCGAGACATCAGCACCGTCATGGCCGCAAGGGCCGCGCGTGCATGGTCTCCTTCGTGCTGGTGCTTGCCCATTTCAATCTCGGCAAACTCCACCTGATCACTCAGAGTCAGAATCGTGGAAAAGACTTCGGGCGAGTTGGTGACGGACCCTCGGTCTCCCTGCACAAGGCGGCTTAAAACGCGCGTCACCCCATTGAGCGCCTGCACAAAATTGCTCGCAAGCCGGTTTTTGGCGCGGTTTTCAAGCTGATACTGGAACAGGGAAGAAATGGTGGTTTCCACCACAATGCCAAGCGTGATGTAGGTGGCGCGCGCCATGGCAATTTCAAAAATATGGTCGGGCGCTAAAACCCCATCCAGCGCAATAATGGCGTAGGTAAAGCCAGAGGCGCGCATCCCGTGAATACGGTAATTGGTCATGGCGGCAGGGCCGGGCAGCAGAGTGCCGATAAAGCAGAACACCCCGATGCCGCCTGCCAGAGAAAAGAGATAGAGCAGCGGTGCCTGTGGCATACAGGCCACCAGCACAATGGCGCAGATGGTCCCTACCACCATGCCAAACATATGCCAGCGCGCCTTGGCAATGGACTTGCCGCGCGTGCCCTGCGCTACCATCCAGACTGTCAGCGCGGCCCATTGCGGGCTGCCGAGTTCCCACCACAGGGCAATACCAAGGGCAATCAGTGCGGAAATAGTGGTCCGCAGCGCGTATCCGAATGATAGAAGGTCTGGCGCATACAGCCAGCGCAAATGGTCAAGCTTACGCGGTGGCCCGGACCCAAGCAGAGTCTGGCGCGCACTCTGCGCAAGTGCGAGCCAGAACTGGCCAGCGGAAAGCGCTGCACGCCTCATGCAGCACACAGCCAGACGGTGGGTAAGGAAAGACCTGCCATGCCGCCTTCATAGCGTAAGGCAACCCAAAAACGTACTCACAGCTTTACTATGCCCGCTATGCCTGACAGGCAGGCGTCACGCGGGCAGAGCAAGCGTAACGTTTTAGTCTTCGTAGGAGAGCAGGGTTTTCACCGGTGCATTCACTTTTGCACGTCCGCCAAGGCCGGTCAGTTCCACCAGCACAGAGGCGCCCACCACCGTGGCTCCGGCTTTTTGCAGTAGCGTGACGGAGGCCGAGAGCGTACCACCGGTTGCCAGCAGGTCATCCATCACCACAACACGCTGACCGGGTTTAATGGCGTCTGCCTGAATTTGCAGCGTGTCACTCCCATATTCCAGATCATAGGTGTGGGAGATGGTCGCACCCGGCAGCTTGCCCGGTTTACGCAGCATGAGCATCCCGCAGCCAAGACGGTCAGCCAGCGGAGCGGCTGTCAGAAACCCACGGGATTCCACGGCGGCCAGCATATCCGGCTCCCACGGTGCAATCTGGCGGGCAAGACGGCCCATGGCGATCTGCCAAGCATCCGGCTCCCGCATCAGGGTAGAAATATCGTAAAATAGGATACCCGGTTTCGGAAAATCCGGAATATTCCGAATATAACGCTTCAGGTCGATATCCTCGTGCTGCGTCATAGCCCGTGGTGTCCTTTCCGATGGTTTTTTGCGGCACTCGCTCTAGCCCGCCCCTCCCCCTTCCGCAAGAGAGAAGCAATCAGGTCAGACACCCGCACGCGCGCTCAGTGCAGCGGTAACCGCATCCATCAGACCATCCCGCCGGAACGGTTTGGGCAGCAGCCGGGCTCCTTCCAGCGCGCCGGGCGGCGGCGGACTATCCACTGTAAGCTCACCCGACATATAGACAACGGCCAGCCCCGCATCCCGTCCGGCCAGCACGCGGGAGAGTGTCAGCCCGTCCAGCGGGCCGGGAAGCTGGATATCCGTCACTAAAAGATCAATCCGCCCCTTGGCCGCAGCGGCAACGTCAAACGCCTGCTCACCATCCCCCGCTTCCAGCACCCGGTGCCCGGCCATGCTCAGAATGGTGACAACAATATCCCGGATTGCCGCATCATCTTCCACCACCAGAACCTGCATCTGTCGCTCCTGTCGCTGTGCCGCGGGCTGACATTTGGGCAGCACGACCTCTTTCACATCCGTCACCGCGCGGGGCAGCCACAGGGAAACCTCCGTGCCGCAGGATGCGCCAGTCGCCACCACCACGCGCCCACGCGCCTGCTGAGAAAACGCCAGAACCATCGCCATGCCAAGCCCTGTCCCCGCTCCTTCCCCCTTGGTGGTAAAGAACGGTTCAAACAGGTGCGCCAGCACATCTTTTGTCATGCCGCAGCCGCTATCAATCACGTCCAGCCGTACCCAGTCCCCCGCCGTCAGAGGCGTCGGGTCAGACACCACGCGCATGGTGCGGCCTTCCTCCACCGGAAGGCTCATAAGGTCCGCATTGACAGAGAAGGTCACATTCCGCGCCGCAACGCGCAGGCGGCCCCCTTTGGGCATGGCATCCCGCGCATTGATAGCCAGATTGAGCACAGCACTTTCAAGCTGGGCCGGGTCCGCCCGCACGGACCACACGCCCGAGACATCCCCACACTCCACCACAATGCGGGAGCCGATAATCCGCCCCAGCAGGCCGCTGAGGAAAGAAAACAGATCAGACAGGGAAAGCGATGAATCCGGTGCTGTGCTCTGCCGACGCATGAAGGAGAGTAACTGGCCTGTCAGCGCCTCGGAGCGCCGTCCAGCGTGGGTGGCGGCGGAAAGATATTCCTGCCGCTGTTCCACATGGTCCGGCTGGTCATGGTCCGCCGCCAGTTCCAGATTCCCCAGAATAACCGTCAGCAGGTTTTTGAAATCATGCGCAATGCCAGCGGTCAACTGGCCTAGGGCGCGGAGTTTTTGCGCTTCACCCAGAGCGCGCTCACTCCGCAGACGGAGGGTAATGTCGGCAGCCGTCAGCACAAAACCCCGCCGCTCCGCAGCGCCATCTGGCGCGAAGAAGAGCGTGCGGCAGAGTTCCAGATCCGCGCCATTAATCCCGTGACATTCCACCATCACGGGCGGTGCGGATTCGCCTCGCAGCAGGCTGGCTTCAATATGCTCGAACGGCTCCAGCAGGGGTACACCGCCCACCACCAAGACCGCACTCAGTTCCTCATAAGACAGGCCGAGTTTCAGGAAGTCCTTTTCCAGCCCCAGCACGGTGCCAAGCTGCTCATTCCAGTGCCACAGGCGGCCATCCGCCCCGAACACCGCAACGCCCAGACTGAGGCTGTCCAGTGTGGCGCGCAGACGCAAAGCCAGATCACGCGAGGACGCTTCCGCCCGCGCAGCCGCCAGTGAGGAACGGTCCAGCACCCAGCCTGCGGAAATCAGGCTGAGCACACCCGTTATAATCCCCAGAAGGCCGAGACGCCGCTGCCAACTGGTATTACGCAGCATATTGGCCACGCGGTCGGCCTGATCCAGCGTGCTGACTCGGCTGAGGACAGAGAGGTTGTCATCAAGTGTCGCCAGAACCTGCTCGCCACCCTCCGGCATGGCGCCACCGTTTGTGTGCCAGCCTGCAATCTGCTTCAGCCCGTCATCCACACCGTTCAGCGGTTCGGACCGCTCGCTCCCCTCACGCTGCTGAACCAGCCGGAAGGCTGTAAATTCCTGCCGGGCGGAACCGAGCTGGGTAATGGCGCGCTCGTAACACGCCTGATCGCGCTCCTGTCTTTTGGCAAGCCATGCGTAATGACAGATCCGGGCCTCACTGGTGGCATGGTGCAGGGTTCGCAGATAACTGCCCGCCGCCGTACTCTGGCGATCAAGGTCCCCGTGGCGGGCCATTTCATTCCCAAGCTCGATACCCATTGTCCCGAAGGTGACAATAAGCAGACCGGCACCAATCAGTGCCAGAATATGGGCCCGTCTTGCGGGATGCCGTGCCATGCCGTCCTAGCTCCGTCTCACGCGGTCTGCGGCATCAGGGTACAGCACCCCTCCTGGCCTCAGTCGCTCTAGTGGCTGCCTGTGCCGCTCAGCCCACCGGGCCGGAACGCGCACATAACTAACATCATTACTGTACCAAAAAACATGCAGCCTGCCATGGGCAGAGCCGATGTTGTGGGGAACATCCCCAACACAGCTCCGGCCAGCGCCCCCAGCACATACTGCATGGTGCCCGCCAACGCGGCTGCTGCCCCGGCCAGACTGGGGTGGTCGGCCAATGCGCCCATCATGCCGTTGGGAAAGATAAAGCCCGTCGGCGCAAGAGTGAGCACCATTGCGGCAATAAGGAACCACACTTCATACTGGTTACGCCATGCGGGACTTGCATACCAAGCCCCCCACAGGCTGACAGCCACCACCAGCGCACCCCCCACAACGGCAACCAGCACAGCCCCCAGCAGCAGACGACCCGAATCGATGCGCCCTACCAGTGCACCGTTCAACTGCGATGCGCCAATCATGAAGACAGAAAAAACGCCAAACAGCATGGAAAAACGGAACGGCGTGAACCCAAAAATCTTGATGAAGATAAAAGAGGCCGCAGTCAGGTAGCTGAACTGCATGAAGGTGGAAAACCCCGTAATCAACGCATGCGCACTGAAAGACCTATCCCGCAGCAGTGTCAGATACCGCGTGACGAGAGTCATGGGGGAAAGGGAGACGCGTTTCTGATACGGCAGGGTTTCAGGCAGCACCCAGAGCACCAGCACCACGCACAGCAGACCGTACACAGCCGAGGCCCAGAAGATAATCCGCCATGATGTAACCGCCACAACCAACCCACCCAGCATGGGGGCCAGAATCGGCACAACACCCATCACCATCACCAGTTGGGACAGCATTTTGGCCCCGGCATTCCGGTCCGGCACAATATCCCGCACGCAAGCCGTGGGAATAACCAGACTGGCCGATGCCCCGATGGAAGCGACAAAACGGGCGATGGAGAAGGTGATGATATCCGGCGCAAACGCGCAGACGGCTGAGGCCAGACCATAAATCAGATTTCCGGCCAGCATGGGCCAGCGCCGCCCATAACGGTCCGACAGCGGCCCCATGGTCATCTGCCCGATGGCAAGCCCCACGAACCAGATGGACAACGTCATCTGCACATTGCCCGCCGAGGTGTGCAGAGACTGCTCCATGGCGGGAAAAGCGGGCAGATAAATATCCGTGGAAATGGGGCCAACGGCCGTCAGAAACCCCAGCAGGAGGGGCAGCCACCCCGGAATTCCTTGCGGGAAAATGGCAGAAATAGGCTCTCGTGAGACGGTGGCAGACGCCATCGTAGCGCTCCAGAAAGAAAAAAGGCAGATCAGGGAGTGAACAGGACCCTGCCCCGGCGGGACAGAGGTAAAATTGAAGAACAGAAATGCAGCACCTTCACCATGCTGCTCCGTGCGGGACTTTTCCCTTGTGTTTCTGGCCCCTTATGGTTCTGACTGGCCGTTCTGGCCTGCCTGCTGCACGATATGGCCTATCTGCGCCCGGCGCAGCAACCAGACACCGAGCACACCGGATGCAAGAAACAGCCCTCCGCCAAGCACGAATTGCCAGAGAGCGTCAACCCGCACACCGGAGCCAAGCAGCACCGCCACCACATTCTGCGGCAGTCCGCCCAGCACAGTCGCCGCAGTAAATGGCAAGACCCCGACGCCGGAAATCCCCCCCAGAAGATTCAGCAGCAAAGCGGAGCCGACAGGTAACAGCCGCAGGGTTAAAATGCTGAGAAACGGCTGGGTGGTGAGCATGGTGTCCAGCTTTGCAAAACGCGTACCAAGCCGGGCCTGCGCCCACTGCCGCCCCCCCCAGCGCGCCCAGAAAAATCCGGCCACACACCCGGCTGTGGAGGCAACCGTAATCAGCACGATGCCTTCCAGTGCGCCATAAGCCAGCCCGGCGGCAAAACCCGCCACCTGTCGGGGCAGCCCAAAAGCACACCAGACAGAGGCTCCGGCCAGAAACACCATGCGACCGCTCACGCCATCCCGCAGCAGGTCCGTGCTTTGCAGCACATGCCGCAGGCCCGGGACGGCACGCAGCAGCACGGCCCCTGCCACCAGCAAGGCCAGCATCAGGGCAGGACGTAAAAACCGTAAAACAGGGCGGGAAGCGGCAGGAGATGTCTGTTCCATCCCCTCGGCTGGTACCATCTTCTTGCCGCCAGCCGCAAGCAGGGTTTAAACCCCGTTGTACCAGACACAACACACGCAAAAGGGTGCCATGTCCTCCTCTCTCCCGCGTTATGCTGATATGACGCCCAGCCATCGCCGCCTGATTTCAAACTGGCTGTTTCTGCTGTGTTTCATGCTGTTGGGCATGATTGCCATTGGCGGTGTCACCCGCCTGACTGGCTCCGGCCTGTCCATTATGGACTGGCAGCCTGTCAGCGGATTTATCCCCCCGCTCTCCCATGCGGAGTGGGAGCGGCTGTTCGCGCTGTATCAGACCATCCCGCAATATCACCTCCAGCATGAAGGCTTCGGGCTGGAAGGATTCCAGCGCATTTTCTGGGCGGAGTGGACGCACCGCTTCTGGGGCCGCCTGATGGGCCTTGTGCTGTTGCTGCCGCTCATCTGGTTCACCATTCGCGGCATGATTACCCGTGCGCTGGCAGTGCGTCTGTTTGTGTTTTTCATCCTCGGCGCCATGCAGGGAGCCATTGGCTGGTTTATGGTCGCCTCTGGTTTCCGTCCGGACAGCACAGCAGTGGAGCCGGTGCGGTTGGTGCTGCATCTGAGCGCGGCCCTTGCCCTGTATCTGGCTATTCTGTGGACAGCCCTATCCATCCGCTGGCCCACGCCGCAGGTGGTGGCCCCCTCCGCCAATGGCACCCGCACCAAGCGGCTGGTTTGGCTGGCTCTTTGCCTGATCTGCATAACCATTATCGCGGGTGGGTTTACCGCAGGCACACATGCTGGCTTTGTGTACAACACCTTCCCGCTCATGGACGGGCACCTGATTCCGGCGGATTACGCCCGCCTTTCCCCCTTCTGGATGAATCTGGTGGACAACAAGGCCGCCATCCAGTTTGACCACCGCCTGCTGGCCACCCTGACGGCCCTGAGCATTGGCGCAATTCTGCTGGTGGGTCTGCGCAGCACAAACCTTGGCAACAAGGCGCATAACGCCATCATGCTGCTGGGCTGGGCAGTGCTGATCCAATATGCGCTGGGTGTCACCACCCTGCTGCTCGTCGTGCCCGTCTGGGCTGGGGCTGTGCACCAGACGTTTGCTGCCGTGTTGCTGGGGGTCATGCTTTACACGCTGCATTGCCTGCGCGGGCAGCGTGCGGGTTGATTTTAGAAAATCCGCCTGTATTGTGCTCGGTATGAATTCCGTCTGGTTCACGTCCGAGTCTCTGCTGTGCCGCTCTGCGGCGCAAGCGGGCGGCGTGGCCACGCGTCTGGACCTCCTTCTTCGACTAATCTGCCCCTGAGCGATCCGGGCGGCTCTCTGCCGTCGCGCTTAGGGGAAAGACGAACGAGCCCTTTGTATCCCTCAACGGATACCGGCGTGCCTCCTCCGCATGCCAGACCCCAGACAAGACCGATTTCAAGGACAGTTTCCCATGTCAGCCTCATCCAGCACCATCACTCATCCCTCCTTTGGCCGCATGACTGCCGACCGTGTCATTATTTTTGACACCACCCTGCGGGACGGCGAACAATCCCCCGGTTTTTCCATGAATCTGGCGGAAAAACTGCGCATGGCGGAAGCGCTGGCAGCACTGGGCGTGGATGTGATCGAGGCAGGCTTCCCCGTTGCCTCCAAGGGGGATTTTGAATCCGTGCATCAGATTGCGCAGCACACCAAAGGTTCAGTGATCTGCGCACTGGCCCGCTCTGGCGGTGCGAAAGATATTGCGGCAGCGGGTGAGGCTCTGGCCCCGGCTGAGCGCAAGCGGATTCACAACTTTATCTCCACCTCTCCGCTGCACATGAAATACAAGCTGCGGATGGAGCCGGAAACGGTGCTGGACCTGATCACCACCGGCAATACCGCTGCCCGTAACCTGACGGATGACGTGGAATGGTCCGCGGAAGATGGCTCCCGCACGGACCCGGACTTCCTGTGCCGCTGTGTGGAGGCGGCCATCAAGGCAGGTGCCACGACCATCAACATTCCCGACACCGTCGGCTATGCGACTCCGGAAGACATGGAGCGGATTTTCTCCATGCTACTGGCGCGAGTGCCCGGAGCGGATCAGGTCATTTTCTCCGCCCATAACCATAATGATCTCGGGCTGGGTGTTGCCAACACGCTGGCCTCCGTGCGCGGTGGGGCGCGGCAGATTGAATGCACCATCAACGGCATTGGCGAACGGGCAGGCAATGCGGCGCTGGAAGAAATCGTCATGGCGCTGCGCACGCGGCATGACCAGTATCCCTTCACCACCGGCATTCATACGGAAAGCCTGCTGAAGGTCTCCCGGATGCTGGCTACCATCACCAGCTTTGATGTACAGCCCAACAAGGCCATTGTCGGCCGGAATGCCTTTGCGCATGAAAGCGGCATCCATCAGGACGGCGTGCTGAAAAACGCCGCGACCTATGAAATCATGACGCCGGAAAGCGTGGGGTGGAGCCGTTCTTCCCTGATTATGGGCAAACATTCCGGCCGCGCGGCCTTCCGCGATAAGCTGAAAGCTCTGGGCTATGGCGATCTGGATGACGCCAAGCTGAATGATGCCTTTGCCCGCTTCAAGGATCTGGCCGACAAGAAAAAATCTGTCTACGACGAAGACATCGTGGCTCTGGTGGATGATGAAGTGCGGGATAATGAGCATATCCGCTTTGGCACGCTCAGCCTGACCTCCTGCTCCGGCAAGCCCTCCAGCGTCACGCTGTCTCTGACGGTGGATGGTCAGGTGGTTGAAGCCGACGCAACCGGCAACGGTCCCGTGGATGCGGCCTTTAACGCGCTGCGCATCGCTTTCCCGCATGAGGCCCGTCTGGCCCTGTTCTCCGTTGGAGCCGTCACGGAAGGAACGGATGCACAGGCCCGCACCACCGTCCGTCTGGAAGAAGAGGGGAAGCTGGTGGACGGTCAGGGCGCGGACGCGGATACGGTTGTCTCCGCCGTACGCGCTTATGTGCATGCGCTGAACAAACTGCTGGTCAAGCGGGACCGTGCGGAACCGGAAGCTCTTACCGTTTAAAAAACAGCGTTCTGGTCCGGTTCTATTATAGCAGAACCGGGCCGGAAGAATTTTCTTCTGTTTCTTGCCTCAGGGTCTTGTCTGTGTGGTTGCGGCCCGGTAAGCCCTGCCCCCATATAGGAAGCTCGTTACCTGAGTGTAGTTGTTTGCGCGCCTGCGTCTGAGGCGTGCGCAGTACCCTCTCAAGCCAGGAGTGCTGGATGTTCTCTCGTTTGCTCGGTCTCATGTCCGCCGACATGGCTATCGACTTGGGTACCGCCAATACCCTTGTCTATGTCAAAGGACGCGGCATTGTTCTCAATGAGCCGTCTGTGGTGGCCATTGCCGAGGTACGGGGCAAGAAGCAGCTTCTGGCTGTGGGGGATGAAGCCAAACTAATGGTGGGCCGGACTCCGGGCAACATCACCGCCATCCGCCCGATGCGGGATGGCGTGATTGCCGATTTTGATGTCGCGGAAGAAATGATCAAGCATTTCATCCGCAAGGTCCACAATCGCCGCGCCTTTACCAGCCCACAGATTATTGTGTGCGTGCCCTCCGGCTCTACCGCCGTTGAGCGCCGCGCCATTCAGGAAAGTGCGGAAAGTGCCGGGGCACGGCGCGTCTTCCTGATTGAAGAGCCTATGGCCGCCGCCATTGGCGCGGGCCTGCCTGTTACGGAACCCTCCGGCAGCATGATTGTTGATATCGGTGGCGGCACGACGGAAGTGGCCGTTATTTCTCTGGGCGGCATTGTCTATGCGCGATCCGTGCGCGTGGGCGGGGACAAGATGGATGAAGCCATTATCTCCTACATCCGCCGCACCCATAACCTGCTGATTGGTGAAAGCTCCGCCGAGCGCATCAAGATCAATCTCGGGTCCGCCATGATGCCGGATGACCCGGAAGACCCCGGCCCATGGCTGGATGTTAAAGGGCGTGACCTGATTAACGGTGTCCCGCGTGAGGTTCAGGTTTCTCAGGCGCAGATTGCCGAAAGTCTGCTTGAACCTGTCAGCCAGATTGTGGATGCCGTCACCACGGCTCTGGAAAACACACCGCCGGAACTGGCGGCGGATATTGTGGATAAAGGCATTGTGCTGACGGGCGGCGGAGCGCTGCTCTACCGTCTGGACGAAGTGCTGCGTCGGGCAACCGGCTTGCCCGTAACGGTTGGGGAAGATCCCCTGTCCTGCGTGGCTCTGGGTACCGGGCGCGCGCTGGAAGAAATGAAGCGCCTGCGCAACGTCCTGACAACCATGTATTAATTGTCATGTTTTTATCATAAAATGAGACGCCTTCCGTCCGGACAAGGAGGAACGCGGCACAAGACGTCAGCCCGGCTGATGAAAAGGATGCATGCAACTCCATGTGGAGACCACGCCGACACGCCCTGAACGCCGACACGGGAACTGACTCCCTGAACGTCATGGAGGCTGCATGATTCCTGTCTCCATTCAGATGCGTCAGGCACTGGGCAAGCTGGTGCTGCCGCTGCTCGTTCTGCTCTCCATTGGCATTATCATCGGCGGTCAAGCCGACCGCAAACTGGCGGACAAAGCCCGTATGACCGTGGCCGATGGTCTCGCCCCGCTATGGGGGCTGATGACCGCCGCGCAGAACCGGGCGCAGGCCATCAGCTCCAGCCTGCGGGAAGCCGGGCGCATGGCGTCGGAAAATGCGCGACTCCAGAAAGAAAATGACAATCTGCGCCGCTGGTATGATGTCGCCGTTTCCCTGACACGGGAAAATGACACGCTGAAAACCGCCCTGCACTGGATTCCCGAGCCTACACCAGCCTTTGTCACCGGCCGTGTGGTGGCGGATAGCGGGGGGATTTACGCCCGCGCCGTTCTGCTGGTTGCCGGTACGGACAGCGGCGTGCGTGTAGGCAACGTCGCGCTGGCCGCCAATGGTCTGGCAGGCCGCGTGACGGAAACCGGCGCGCGCTCCGCCCGGATCCTGCTGATTACCGATATTGCCAGCCGCCTGCCCGTCATGCTGGACGCCAGCCATGCTACCGCCATCATGGGGGGAGATAATACGCCTCTCCCCCGGCTGATGTATTACGCGCAGGATACGCGGCCTATCGAAGGTGAACGAGTCGTGACCAGTGATCAGGCAGGCGCTTTTCCCGCAGGGCTCCCGATCGGGACGGTGCATTACCTGCATCCCGGCCAGCCTGTGGTCGTGCCGTTTGCCCAGCTTGACCACCTGACCATGCTGCGGGTGTTTGATTTTGGTCAGGCGCTGATCGACCCGCCCGAAGCCCCCGGCCATGTACCCCTGGCCCACCCCCGCCAGACACTCACCTTGCCCCTCAAGACCCTGCTTGGTCAGGGCTGAGGGCATAACGGGATGATGCCAGACCCTTCCATGAGCGCATGGGAGCCGGAAATCCGGCCCCGCCAGACTGTATGGCAACGGCTTGACCACGGGGCGCGCCGCCTGCTGCCCTCTCTTTTTATTGCGCTCATCATTATCTTTTTCTCCGCCCCCCTGAACATTCCGGGGGCGGCTGAATTGCTGCCAGCCCTTGTTATCGCCACCGTCTTTTTCTGGTCCTTCTGGCGGCCCACCGGCATGTCTGGCGTGGCCGTGTTCCTGCTCGGTCTCTTTATGGATCTGGTAGGCTTTACGCCCCTTGGGGTGAGCGCCTTTATCCTGCTGCTGGTGCATGGGGTGGCGTTCTATTCCCGCTTTGGCCTGATGCGCCTGAATTTTCTGCTGGTCTGGGGTGTTTTTGCTCTGGTGGCGGCAGCAGCCTGCCTGCTGCAATGGGGGCTGGCCTGTCTGTTCCGGCTGTCCATGTTGGACATTGCCCCGGCGTTGTTCGAGGCTCTTCTGACAATCGGGGTCTATCCTCCGCTCTCCGCCCTGTTCTCATGGATTCTGCACCGGCTGGACGAAAAGGAAGATATCTGATGCTGGCGGGAGGCGTGTCATGCGGCTGAGACGTCGCAGGCGGGAGAGCAACCGCCTGATGCCCATCAAGAACCAGAAAGACCCCGGCCGCGGCGTTTTTACACGCCGGGCTCTCCTGTTCATGGCCGTGCAGGTTGGCGCTTTAGGGGAGCTCGCACACAAGCTCTACCAGCTTCAGATCAAGGATGGGGACCGCTACGCCCGTATGGCGGCCAGTAACCGTGTCAGCAAACGCTATCTGGCCCCCCCACGTGGCCGGATTGTGGACCGCTACGGCGTGGCGCTGGCCAACAATAAGGAAAACTGGCGCGCCCTGCTGATGCCGGAGGAAACGACCGACGTCAGCGGCACCATTGAGCGGTTTTCCACCATCATTCCGCTGGATGACCGTGACCGCGCACGCATTGCGCGGGAAATGCGCCACCAGCGCAGGTTTATCCCGGTTATGCTGCGGGACTTCCTCTCATGGGAGGAAATGGCGCGGATTGAACTCAACGCGCCCTCCCTCCCCGGCGTACTGATTGATGTCGGCACCCGGCGGGCCTACCCGGAAGGGGAATTGCTGGCGCATCTGATTGGCTATGTCGCCCCGCCGAATGAAGGGGATGTTGCCCGCTCCGCTCTGCTGGCCCTGCCCGGCATGCGCGTGGGGCGCGCCGGTATTGAGCAGAGTCAGGACGAAAAGCTGCGCGGCACGGCGGGCTCCGTGGAAATGGAAGTCAATTCCGTCGGCCGTGTGATGTCCGAACTGAACCGGGTGGAAGGGGTGCCGGGCACGGAAATCGGCCTGACCATTGACCGCGGCCTGCAACAGAAAGTTCTCAACCGTATCGGGGAACTGACAGCCTCCGCCGTGGTCATGGATTGCCGCAACGGGGAAGTGCTGGCCATGGTCAGCACGCCCTCCTTCGATCCCTCCCTGTTTGACAGTGGCGTCAGCCATGCCCAGTGGATTGAATGGACCAATAACGAGCGCACCCCGCTCATCAACAAGGCCGTGGCTGGTGTGTATCCTCCCGGCTCCACATTCAAACCCGCCGTGGCCATGGCTGGGCTACAATCCGGCCTGTTTTCGCCAACAGACCGCGTTTTCTGCCCCGGTCATCTGGATGTGGGCGGAACGCGCTTCCACTGCTGGTCCCGCTGGGGGCATGGCTCGGTAGACCTGCATCTGGCTCTGAAATATTCCTGTGACGTCTATTTCTATGAAATGGCGCGCCGGATTGGCATGGACCGCATTGCCGAAACAGCCCACCAGTTCGGGCTGGGCACCGCGCTGGATATTGAACTCCCACATACCCGCACGGGGCTGATCCCCACCCCCGCATGGCGGCAGGCCCACCATCACCACTGGAACGGGGGCGATACCATTGTCAGCGGCATCGGGCAGGGATTTGTGCAGGTCACGCCGCTGCAACTGGCTACTTATACTTCCCGCCTTGCTACAGGCCGGGCCGTGCAGCCCCATCTGGTCCGTACCATGAACGGGGACCTTGGGCCACAGGCGGCCCCGGACCACTGGCCAGAACTGGGTATGCCGGACACATATCTCTCCGCCCTGCGCTCGGGCATGTTTGCTGTGGTGAATGAACCGCATGGCACAGCCCCCAAGGCCCGGCTGAACCTGCCCGGCATCACCATGGCGGGGAAAACAGGCTCCGCGCAGGTGCGCCGCGTCTCCCGTGCGCTGCGTGAGAGCGGGCACTTCAACTCCGCCAATCTGCCGTGGGAATATCGCCCGCACGCGCTGTTTATCTGCTTCGCGCCGTATGATGCGCCGCGCTATGCCGTCTCGGTGGTAATTGAACACGGTAATACCGGAGCCGATGCCGCCGCCCCGCTGGCACGCGAGATCATGACCGATACATTGCTGCGAGACCCGGTAAACCACCAGACTCCGCCGCCAGAAAGCGTGGCCACGGCGGAGCAACCGGAGGCCCCGCCGCCCGCTGGCGATGCCCCCCCGGCGGCCACGTCAGACTAGTCATGAAATTTCACAAACGCCTTTTACGCGCCGAACCCAGCTTCCGCCTGCTCTCCAAGCTCTGGCGGATTAGCTGGCTGTATGTGCTGCTGATCTGCACACTGGCTGGCGTGGGCTATGTCACGCTCTATTCCGCCGGGGGCGGCACGCCGTATCCCTTCGCGGCCCCGCAGGCTGCTCGGTTTGCGGTGGGGCTGGTGCTCATGATTACCGTGGCCATGCTCCCCCCCAAAATACTGGTGCGGATTTCCGGCCCGCTTTATGTGCTGTCCATCATTCTGCTGGTCGCCGTGCTGCGCATGGGGCATGTGGGCAAAGGCGCGGAACGCTGGCTGATGATTGGCGGATTACAGGTCCAGCCCTCCGAATATGCCAAGGTCGCTCTGGTGCTGGTGCTGGCCTCATGGTTCCATCGCATCAGCTACGCTCGGATGGGTAATCCGCTATGGCTGTTTCCCCCCGCTTTTCTGGTGCTGCTGCCCGTCGTGCTGGTGCTCAAGGAGCCTAATCTAGGCACCGCCGTGATTATTGGCGGAATTGGCGCGGCCATGTTTTTTGCCGCAGGCATGCGGCTATGGCTCATTACCCTGCTCCTGCTGCCGGTGCCCTATCTGGCAAAATTTGCTTACGCCCACCTGCATGACTACCAGCGCGCCCGTATTACAACCTTCCTTAACCCGGAAAGTGATCCGCTGGGTGCTGGCTACAACATCATTCAGTCCAAAATTGCCCTTGGTTCTGGCGGTATGTGGGGGCAGGGCTATCTGCATGGCTCACAGGGCCAGTTGAACTTCCTGCCGGAAAAACAGACTGACTTCATCTTCACCATGATTGCGGAAGAATGGGGTTATGTCGGTGCAGTGACTGTCATCGGGCTGCTGCTCTTGATGATTCTGGGCGGCATGCTGATGGCCATTCGCAGTCGCAACCGCTTCGGGCGGCTGGTGGCTCTGGGAATCAGCATGAACTTCTTCTTCTACTGTCTGGTTAATCTGTCCATGGTGATGGGGGCCATTCCAGTAGGCGGCGTGCCGTTGCCGCTTGTCTCTTACGGCGGTTCGGCCATGCTGAATGTCATGCTGGGATTTGGGCTGCTGCTGTCTACATGGGTGCACCGGGATTCTCGCTTTGGCGAGAATGAAAATCAGGACGCAGCCTAACCAACCGAACGTAAAAGATAGGTTTCTGGGTCATTTTATGGCATGACCCAGACTATTCGGATAGCGGCAAGCCTAAAAAGCCGTTCCGGCAAGGTCGTGCCGAACATAAATACGCTAATAATAATAATTTTCTTCACGGAAACCTGTTAACCCGATGCCAAACCAGCCTTCACTACAGACAGAAACAGACTCGTCCGCTCATTTCCGTACCATTATTATTGGTATTCTTGCCGCAACTGGTGGCCTTATGTCTGGTCTAGACATTGGGGTTATTTCCGGCGCGCTGGATTTTGTTGCAGAGGCTTTCCATGCCTCCACCTTTGCGCAGGAATGGATTGTCAGCGCCATGATGGCGGGCGCTGCCATCGGGGCCATTATGGCCGGGTGGCTGGCGCGGCTGGGTGGGCGTAAATGGGCTCTGGTGATTGGCGGGGTGCTGTTTATCATCGGCTCTGTAGGCTGTGCGCTGTCATGGTCCGTTTCCAGCATGATCTGCGGGCGCGGGCTCATGGGGCTGGCTATTGGGATTGCCGCCTTTACCTCCCCACTCTACCTTTCCGAAATTGCCAGTGAAAACTCACGCGGGGCGATGATTTCCACCTATCAGTTGATGATTACGGTGGGTATTTTTCTGGCCTTTATCAGTGACACCCTGTTCAGTTACCACGGCCAGTGGCGTTGGATGTTTGGCGTGATTGCCATCCCCGGCGTGCTGTTTGTTATTGGCGTGCTGTTCCTGCCCTACAGCCCACGCTGGCTGATGATGAAGGGACGCAGGCAGGAAGCGCTGGAAGTGCTGACAGACCTCCGCCCTACCCCGCATGAAGCCCATGCGGAAATCCGCGCGATTGATGAACAGCTCCAGCAGCGACAGAGCGGCATTGGTCTGCTCTGGCAGAACGCCAATTTCCGGCGCTCCATTCTGCTAGGCATG
This sequence comes from Acetobacter orleanensis, assembly GCF_001581005.1. Lineage (GTDB taxonomy): Bacteria > Pseudomonadota > Alphaproteobacteria > Acetobacterales > Acetobacteraceae > Acetobacter > Acetobacter orleanensis. Next base: position 6,750 of record NZ_LHZV01000062.1, on the reverse strand, counting down.
TTGCTTCAGATGATGCAGCAGTTCGCGGGGATTAATGTGGTGATGTACTACGCCCCCAAGATTTTCGCGTTGGCCGGGTTTGTCGGCACGGCGCAGATGTGGTGCACGGCCATTATTGGCTTTGTAAACGTGCTAGCTACCGTGGCCGCTATCGGGCTGGTGGACCGCTGGGGCCGCAAACCCATTCTCTATGCAGGGTTCAGCACCATGACGGTTGCCATGGGAGCACTCGCCCTCCTCAACTCTCACGGGCTGGACGGGCAGGCGGCCAAGGTGCTGTGCGTCTTCCTCATCATGATCTTCATCGCCGCCCATGCGATGTCCGCAGGGCCGCTGATATGGGTACTGTGTTCGGAAATCCAGCCGATCAAGGGGCGTGATCTGGGTATTACCCTGTCCACCCTGACCAACTGGGTATCCAACATGATTGTCGGTGTCTCCTTCCTCAGCCTGCTCAACGCGCTGGGGGCTCCGATGACATTTGGCCTGATTGCCGCACTCAACGCCGTCTTCTTTGTCTTCACCCGCTTGCTGGTTCCCGAGACCCGCGGTGTCTCCCTTGAAAAGATTGAGCAAAATCTCATGGCCGGGAAAAAACTGCGTGACATCGGCCGTTAATGTTTTCCTACGTGGCTTGACTAGCCTGTTACCGCCTTTTAGCTTACCCACTGAACGGTAACGTTTAGTACTGTTTACACTTCCTCAGTTTGTCTTCTGATACGCTTTTCCTTCTGCGCCCCTGAGTCAGGGCCTTCTTCAAGCCTTACCCGGCGCGCCAGAACGCTTAGCGTATTACCCTTCGTTTTTTCTTTGTTTTCCAAAAACAGGATCCGTCAGAGTGACCATGCACACCCTCCCATTCCGCCCGGTCCTGCTTTCTGCTGTCGCTTTGCTGGCGCTCTCGGGCTGTAACCGCAAAGCCGCTCCGCCCGCCATGCCTCCGCAGCAGGTTGGCGTCATTACGCTGCATCCGCAGTCCGTCACTGTGCATACCACCCTGCCGGGCCGCACAGATGCGTATGAAATCGCGCAGGTCCGCCCGCAGGTGACGGGCGTTATCCAAAAGCGGCTGTTTACCGAAGGGGCCGATGTGCAGGCCGGGCAGCAACTCTACCAGATTGACCCATCCCGCTATCAAGCCGCGTATGATACCGCCCGCGGCCAGTTGGCGGAAGCGGAAGCGGCAGAAGTGACCGCCCGCGCCAAGCTGCAACGCTTTAAATCTCTGGTGCAGGCCCATGCCGTCAGCCATCAGGATTATGATGACGCACTGGCGGCTGAAAAAGAAGCACAGGGCCGGATTCTGACGGCAAAAGGACAGGTGGAAAACGCTCTGGTTGATCTGGGTTATACGCGCATGAACGCCCCCATTACCGGGCGCATCAGCCGTACCATCATCACCGTGGGTGCGCTTGTTACGGCCAACCAGACCGACAATACCGCCGTTGTTACACGGCTCGACCCCATTTATGTGGACGTCAATCTGCCTGCCATCACGCTCCTGCGCCTCAAGCGGGAACTGGCGGAAGGCCGTATCACCCGTCAGGCCAATGGGGAGGTGCCCGTCACCCTCACGCTGGAAGACGGCAGCCCGTATGAACATACGGGCCGGATGGCGCTTTCCGAAGTCAACGTGGATACATCCACGGCCTCCGTCGTGGTGCGGGCGATTATGCCCAACCCCGACAAGCTCCTGCTGCCGGGCATGTATGTCCACGCCCAGTTGGATGAAGGGGCGGACCCCAACGGGCTGCTCGTGCCGCAGCAGGCAGTGTCACGCAATACACACGGGGACCCGCAGGTCTGGGTTGTCAAACCCGATGACACTGTGGAACTGCGCCAGATCCAGATCGGTCAGGCCATCGGCTCAGACTGGCTCGTCACGGGCGGGCTGAAAGCTGGTGAACGCATCGTGACCGTCGGCCTCCAGAAAATCAAACCCGGTGCAAAAGTGAAACCCATGGAAGACGCACCCGCGCCGTCAGCATCCGACACGTCCAGCCAGAACAAAGGACAGTAAGAGGATGTCTCTCTCGCGTTTCTTTATTGACCGCCCGATTTTCGCGTGGGTCATCAGCCTGATCATCATGCTGGTCGGCGGCCTGTCCATTTTCCAGCTGCCTATTGCCCAGTATCCAAGCATTGCACCGCCGCAGATCGCCATTGCCGTCACCTATCCCGGTGCTTCCGCCGATACGGTGAATGATACGGTCGTACGCCCCATCCTCCAGCAGATGTTCGGTCTGGACCATCTGGAATATGTCTCCGCCCAGTCCTACGCGTCTGGCGCGATGGAAATTGACCTCACCTTCGCACAGGGGACAAACCCGGATATTGCGCAGGTGCAGGTGCAAAACAAGCTGCAACTGGCACAGCCCAAACTGCCGCCGGAAGTCACGGCGCAGGGCTTGAGCATCACCAAGGCCGTCAAGAACTTCATGATGGTTCTGGCCTTTATTTCCACCGATGGCAGCATGACCGGCAGTGACATTGCCGATTACGTGGCCTCCAGCATTTCCGACCCGCTGAGCCGTGTGTCCGGCGTGGGGGATCACACCCTCTTTGGGTCCGAATACGCCATGCGTATCTGGATGGACCCCGGCAAGCTGTTCAGCTACGGCCTGACCATCAAGGATGTGCAGACCGCTATCCAGACACAGAACATTCAGGTCTCCTCCGGTGAACTCGGCGGTCTGCCCGCCAAGAAAGCCATCCGGCTGGACGCCACCATCATTGGCCCCACGCGCCTGACCTCACCAGAAGAATTTGAGAAAATTCTGCTCAAGGTGCAGCCTGATGGCTCTCAGGTCCGTATTAGCGATATCGCCAAAGTGGAACTGGGTCCGCAGACCTATAATACCAACTCTTTCTACAACAACATGCCCGCGTCCGGCATGGCGCTGAAGCTCGCCCCCGGTGCCAACCAGATGCAGACGGAAGCCGCTGTCCGGGCGCAGATCGCCCAGCTTGAAAAGTTCTTCCCGCCGGGCCTGAAAACCGTTTACCCGCTGGATACCGAACCGTTTATCGTTCTCTCCATTGAGGAAGTTGTCAAAACCCTGCTGGAAGCCATCGCGCTCGTGTTCGTGGTGATGCTGATCTTCCTGCAAAATTTCCGGGCCACACTCATCCCGACCATTGCCGTGCCGGTTGTGCTGCTGGGCACGTTCGGGGTGCTGAATATTCTCGGATACTCCATCAACACCCTGACTATGCTGGCCATGATTCTGGCCGTGGGTCTGCTGGTGGATGACGCCATTGTGGTGGTGGAAAATGTTGAACGTGTGATGACGGAAAAGCGGCTCTCCCCCGTGGAAGCCGCCCGTGTCTCCATGGATGAAATCTCCGGCGCTCTGGTGGGTATCGTGCTGGTGCTGACAGCCGTGTTCCTGCCCATGGCGGCCTTCTCCGGCTCCACCGGGGTGATTTATCGCCAGTTCTCCGTGACCATTGTTGCCGCCATGTGGCTGTCCGTTCTGGTCGCCATGGTGCTGACGCCAGCCCTGTGCGCCACCATGCTCAAGGCGGGTGGCCATGAAAAAACAACCGGCCCCGCTGGCTGGTTCAACCGGCAGTTCGACCGGCTGACCAAAGGGTATCTGCACGGGGTGCAGTTCCTTATTGGCCGCACCGTGCTGTCCATGCTCGGCTTTGTCGTCATTACCGCACTGGTCGTGTTCCTGTTCATGCGTCTACCCGGCGGCTTCCTGCCGGATGAGGATCAAGGCTTGATTTTCGGGCAGGTCACCATGCCGCCCAACACGCCCATGGCGGAAACGCAGGCCGTCAACCGCGAGATTACTGACTATATCCTCAAGGCCGAAGGCTCTCTGGTTGAATCCGTCTATGCCATTAACGGCTTTAACTTTGCCGGGCAGGGCCAGAACTCCGGCGCATTCTTTATCCGCCTGAAAGACTGGGAAAAACGCCCTCTGGCTTCCCAGACATCGTCCGCCATTGCGCACCGGATCATGATGCATTTCTGGTCCAGCCCCAAGGCGCAGATTTTTGCCATCAACCCGCCCGCCGTGCTGGAACTGGGCAACGCCACCGGCTTTGACCTTGAGCTGGAAGACCGCGGCCATCTAGGCCACCAGAAGCTGCTGGAAGCCCGAAACATGGTGTTGGGCATGGCCTCCAAAGACCACCGCCTGATGGCCGTGCGCCCGAACGGCATGGAAGATGCCTCGCAGTACCATCTGGACATCGACAGGGAAAAAGCCAACGCGCTAGGCATTACGATTGATGACATCAACACCACCATTCAGGGGGCGCTGGGGTCTATCTACGTCAACCAGTTTACCCGGAATGACCGTGTGAAGCAGGTTTATATTCAGGGCATACCCGAAGCGCGCATGCTGCCGAGCGATCTGGACAAATGGTACATCCGCAACACGATGCTAACCCTCACGCCGCTGAATGCCTTTGCATCCGGGCACTGGGACGTCGGCCCGCAGAAAGTGGAAAACTATAACGGCCTGAATGCCTTTGAAATTCTGGGCCAGCCAGCCGCCGGTTACAGTTCGGGTGATTCCATCGACGCCATTAAAAGCATTCTGGCCAAACTTCCGGCTGGTGTGGGCTATGAATGGACGGGCCTGTCCTTTGAACAGATAGCCTCTGGCTCCTCCACGGGTCCGCTCTATGCGCTGGCGATAATTGTTATCCTGCTCTGCCTTGCCGCACTCTATGAAAGCTGGGCCATCCCGCTTGCCGTGATGCTGGTTATTCCGCTGGGCGTTCTGGGGGCCATTGCCGCAACGCTGTGGCGTAACCTTGATAACGACGTGTACTTTCAGGTGGGATTGCTGACTACGGTTGGTCTGGCGGTAAAAAACGCCATTCTGATTGTAGAATTCGCAAAAATGGCCTTCGAGCGCGGCGAGTCCCTGAGTGATGCGGTGCTGACAGCCGCCCGCGAACGACTCCGCCCCATTCTGATGACCTCCATCGCGCTGGTGGTGGGCGTGTTCCCGCTGGCAATCGCCTCCGGCGCAGGCAGCGCCTCCCGCATTGCCATTGGCACAGCGGTGGTTGGCGGGATGGCGACAGCCACCCTGCTGGCTGTCTACTTCGTGCCGGTGTTCTTTGTGGTGGTGCTACGTCTGTTCAAGGTCAAACGCCTCAGTGAACGTCAGGAAACCCCGTCCTCCGCCCCGTCAGCCCCCGGAAACGAGTAAGCGCATGTCTTCACATTTTTCGTCTCACCCATCGCGCCGCTTCCGGGTTCTGGGCCTGACACTGGCCGCTGGCCTGCTGTCGGGCTGCACCATGATCCCGAAATATACGCGGCCCGCACCACCGCTGGCCACCACATGGCCAGCGTATCAAGCCACCAAAAGCCCGCGTCTGGCTCAGGCGGCGTATGACATCGGCTGGGAGGATTTCTTTACCGATCCCCGGCTGAAAGCCCTGATTACCATCGCCATTCGTGAAAACCGGGATCTGCGCATCTCAGCCGCCAACATCATGCAGGCACAGGGCCAGTATGATGTGCAACATGCGGGCCTTTTTCCTACAATTTCAGCCACAGGCGGCCCGATCTATCAGGCTCCAGCCAGTGCTTCCGGCCTCAGCTTCGCTCCGGGCCTCGACGCGAACAGGAGCGACGCGGCCTTTGGCGGGGGGCGCGTCTTTAAATACTATCAGGGCGGAATTGGCTTTTCCTCATACGAGATTGATCTGTTCGGCCGCATCCGCAGTCTGACGCAGGAAGCCGGGCAAAAAGCACTGGCGCAGGAAGCCTCCCAGCGCAGTATGCTCATCAGCATCGTCTCGCAGGTCGCAACGGCTTACGTCACTTGGCTCGGAGACCGGGATACACTGGCTCTGGCGGAAAAAACGCTGGCCACCCAGCAGGACACCCTGAACCTGACACGCACCAAATATGAGCATGGGGAAGAAAACCTGCTCACCGTCCGTCAGGCAGAAACGCAGGTCCAGCAGAGCGCCGCCCTCCGGGCTGATTCCCGCCGGAAAATGGAGCAGGATGAAAATCTGATTGCGCTGCTCATTGGTGCCCCCATCCCGACAGACCTGCCGCCGCCCCGCTCTCTGGGCGAACAGACTCTTCTGGCGGACCTGCCCGCAGGCCTGCCGTCTGATTTGCTGGAACGGCGGCCGGACATTGTTTCCGCCGAGCACAACCTGCTGGCTGCTCAGGCCAATATCGGCGCGGCCCGCGCGGCCTTCTTCCCGCGTCTGACACTGACCGCGACAGACGGCGTATCCAGCCTTCAGTTCCACAAAATGTTTACCGCAGCCGCCACCACATGGGGCCTAAACCCCTCCCTGCAAATTCCACTCTGGACGTGGGGGATGAACAGCGGAAACCTCAAAGCCTCCAAAGCAGCCCGTGACGTGCAGATTTCAACCTATGAGAAAACCGTGCAGACCGCCTTCCGGGAAGTGGCTGACTCACTGGCCGCGCGGGAAGCCTATCTGGATGAGAAAAAGCAGGCGGATGATCTCGTCTTCTCTTCCGCCGATGCCTTCCGCCTCGCGAAAATGCGCTTTAACGCTGGCTCTGATTCCTACCTAACCACGCTGGAATCCCAGCGCTCTTACCTTCAGGCACAACAGACGCAGATTACGGTCGCGGTATCCAAATACCAGAACCTCATCACCATCTACCGTGCTCTGGGCGGCGGCTGGAAGCCTCATACGCAACTTCCGGCCCAACCGGCCAGCGTTGTGCGGCAAACAAACGCAAGCGGCACAGGCACAGGCACAGGCACAGGCACAGGCACA
>NZ_LHZV01000002.1 GCF_001581005.1 Acetobacter orleanensis | reverse complement strand
GAATGGGGATGATGCGCGTTCCTGCTGCCGTCTTTGGTGACCAGCCGTCTTCAATGTGAGGTCTGACATGGAAGCAAGGAACATTGTCGATGACCTCAATGTCCTGCCTTCTCAAGTTGCAGATTTCACCCAGCCTCATCCCGGTGAACATGCCTATGGCGATAATGCCAGCCCAAGTATGAGGTGAGACCGCAGTCCCCGACCAGTTGCTATGAGCAAGCAAAGATAGTTCATTATCAGTCCACCCTCGGCGCGTGATCTTTTTGGTGACATTGAAGTCCCAGCCTGCCCATGGGTTCTTGTCCACAAGGTCACGTTGAACGAGATGGTTCCAGAGTGAAGACATACGCGAGAAATGGTTCTTCACAGTTTTGCCACTGACCGTTTCCTGACCTTGTTCCAGTGCCTGAGCGATCACCATGCGTAAGGGGAGAACAGTTTTTCCTTTCCCATGCGTGGCAGGCAGGGATGACAGAAGATCAAAGAACTCGCCAGCCACGGTGCCAGTAATCTGCCGAATAGGCTTATCGCCGAAGGCCTCAATGAACAG
>NZ_LHZV01000027.1 GCF_001581005.1 Acetobacter orleanensis | reverse complement strand
CCGAATAGGCTTATCGCCGAAGGCCTCAATGAACAGATCAATGGTCTTGCGGGTGGCTTTGAGCGTATCTGCGCTTTTGGTGGTGTCAGAATAGATGAATTTTTCCGCTATGACGGACAGGCGAGGCGAGGAGGGTTTAACAGGAACAGGCTTTTCTTCTGCCCCCACATCTTCCAATGGCTCAAGAGAGGATGCCGGAAGGTTTCCGGCTTGTTGGGCCAGTGTCTGATTGCTGCGAATGTCGACAATCATCGCCGCCAGTCTGTTTGCCTCCCCCCGAAGCATTTCTTTCTCTTTGGCACTTACGGCTGAGCCTGTTTTGAGACGTTGGCTCAAGGCTTCCAGCCGTGTCTGGATAGATGAAAGGTGATCTTTGCTCTGCTGGAGAAAGGTGCTCTCTTTCTGAACCTGTTCCAGCATCTCCATCGCATGGCGGGCTTTTTCAGCCTTCTGCTCCAGTGCGTGGCACTCTTCTGCCAGTGACAGGGTGGTCTCCTGATCCCGGATCATCTGGGTCTGGAGCGTCAAAAGCTCCTGTAGAAGGGGTGGGGAAGCCTGTTCGTCCAAAGTCCGGGCCTTATGAAAGAAGTCACCTGTACGCGCATACAGATCAGCAGCTCTTTCGCGGGCGATCAACTTTTTATCGGTGCGTAGGGAGAGGGAGATTTCAGACCGGCCCAGGAGGACCTTGAGGTCCTGAGGGATGGCACGGCGGAAATGGTAGTGTGACCCTATGAGGCGGAGCATGACGAATTCCCATTATGGGAAGACAAACGGGAGAATCCCGCAGACCCGTCAAATTCTCATTTTACTGTTATATTTCAAAAGGTTAGTGGTGCGAACTGCGGGACTCGAACCCGCTCGCATTGGTCGCAACCAAAAAGACAAGTTATTGAAATAGAACGATAATTTCAGACGAAATCATCCTTCATATAGTGACTGCGGGTTCACTCTGCGGGCAAACCCGTGGGGCAGTCAAGAACTTAAGGGAAAAGGGATGTTTGAAAACTTGTCAAGGATATGGTGAGCTTACGTGAAATGGACTACTTTTAGGCATGCGCTTAATAGCTTGATCGAGAGTGTTTTTAGTCATGAGAGATAATGGATTATGAAAGCGACAGAAGCTCAGCTTTTAGGTTTCCTCAAAAAATCCCCCCAATTTATTATTCCAATTTATCAGCGGACTTATTCTTGGACGGAGCGAGAGTGCCGCCAACTCTGGGACGACGTCATTCGTGCTGGCGAAAATCAAGAAATCTCGGTGCATTTCATCGGTTCGATTGTGTATGTTGAGGAGAGGCAGTCTCAGATTTCCCATCAATCACCACTACTTGTTATTGATGGGCAGCAACGTTTGACTACTATAACGCTGCTCCTTGCCGCTCTATCCAAAGAACTCGGGGGTGGTGAGCCTGTTGATGGATTTTCGGCGAGGAAACTACGCAATTATTATCTTCTGAATCCCGAGGAAAATGGGGAACGCCATTTCAAATTACTTCTGTCTCAAACGGATAAAACAACTCTCAAAGCCATCGTTGATGAGAAAGAGTTTCCGCAAGACTATTCGCTGCGTGTGAAAGAAAATTTTAGACAGTTTCAAGATCTAATCGCAGACTGTCATGGTGAATTAGCACCAATTTGCAATGGGCTAGCAAAGCTCATGGTTGTTGATATAGCCCTCAGTCGGGATCAGGATAATCCACAGCTTATTTTTGAGAGCATGAACTCAACAGGTCGTGAATTGAGTCAAGCGGATCTGATCCGGAATTTCGTTCTCATGGGGCTGGAGCCCCTGTTGCAAACGCGGCTCTATGAAGAATTTTGGCGTCCTATGGAACTTGCCTTCGGACAAGAGGCATACACATCAGATTTTGACGCATTTATGCGTCACTACTTGACCCTACGTACGGGTGATATTCCGCGTCAGGATCAGGTATATGCGGCCTTCAAGGACCATGCACGATCACGGAATGCGACGGGACCTGCCGTCGAATTACTTGTCAAAGAACTTCTTGATTTTTCTCGCTATTACTGCGCAATGGCGTTGGGAGCGGAGGAGGACAGCGACCTCAAGTTAGCATTTTCTGACTTACGAGAACTGAAGGTCGACGTGGCATATCCCTTTTTGCTGGAGCTTTATGCGGACTACAAACAAAACATCCTTCACAAGGAGGAGCTTCTAGAGGCGGTCCGCCTAGTCGAATCCTACGTTTTCCGCCGTGCAGTCTGTAACATCCCGACCAATTCGTTAAATAAAACTTTTGCCACTTTCACAAAGGCGCTGAAGAAAAATCGCTACCTTGAAAGTATTAAGGCACACTTCCTTTTGTTGCCTTCATATCGTCGTTTCCCCAACGATGACGAATTTTGGCGTGATGTGCAAACTCGTGATCTCTACAATTTTCGGAGCCGTAGTTACTGGCTGCGTCGACTTGAAAATTATGGTAGAAAAGAGCGTGTGCCGGTCGATGAATATACCATTGAGCATATCATGCCACAGAACGACGCCTTACCTCAGGCTTGGCGTGCAATGCTGGGCTCAGAGTGGAAACGTATTCACGAAACATACCTTCATACGCTCGGAAACCTCACCCTTACAGGATATAATTCCGAATACAGCGATAAACCGTTCATAGAAAAACGCGATATCGTTGGTGGTTTCAAAGAAAGTCCGCTTAAGGTAAATAAAGGGTTAGGAGAGCTTGATGTCTGGGACGAAAGTTCTATCAAGACGCGTGCTGAGAGGCTGGCTCAGGAGGTTGTGAAAGTCTGGGGTTCTCCAGGGATTTCTATGGAAATTCTTGAAGCTTATAAACCCGTGCCCGCGTCGCGGGATAGTTACAGTATCAGCGACCATCAATCTTTGCTTTCAGGCCAGATGTCGCATTTGTTTGCAGCGTTTCGGCGTGAGGTATTGGCCCTCGATCCCTGCGTAACAGAAGATTTCCTGAAACTTTATGTAGCCTATAAAGCCGAAACTAACTTTGTAGATGTCGTTCCACAAACGAAGCAGCTTCGCCTCACCCTCAATTTACGTTTTGCCGAAATCAACGACCCAAAAGGGATGTGCCGGGATGTGACTGGACTTGGTAAATGGGGAAACGGAGACGTTGAAATTCAGTTAAGTACAGTCAATGACCTAGGTTATGTGATTGGACTGGTTAGGCAATCTTTGGAACGGCAACTAGGCAGTGAGATAGCTGACTAAACGATTTTTTTTTGCTATAAAGTCTTTGCGGATTACTGCACCCGAATAGCACTTTTCGGAAATTTTCTTGCGAAATATTTATACCTCATGTGAGTGAGTAAGTGGTCGTTAAGGTTTTATTGGGGGGTCAACGGGGGAGGTCACTCCCCCTTGCCAGATGTCGAATGGGTAGCCATTCGACACTGCTGGCTCCCTTTTAAATCGTCATGTTTGCAAAGGCTGTTTCGGAGTAGCTTATTGCCTCTACGGTTTGTTGCAAATTGGCTGTAGAGATGCCGGTTAGGTAGGTTGTGGTGCCCTGACTTTTGTGGGTTGCTTCATGACCCAGCAGGCGGTCTATCCATACCTCCCGGATGTTGGTATCTGCGTTTCTGAGTTGGGTTGAGACTGTATGCCGGAAGGAATGAAACGTAATTTCTGCTGGTAGGCCAATGCGGGTCTTGAGTAGAGAGAAAGCCCGTCCCAATGCTGCGCCCCTTGTACCCTGTTTCGAGGTTTCCAGACCGGGAATGAGGTATGGGCCGTCTGTAGTATCCTTAAGAGTCAGAATACCGGCTTCAATGAGTTTTGAATGGATGGGCACCATGCGGGTGCCTGCTTCTGTCTTGGGTGCCCAGCCGGTTTCGGTATGCGGGCGGATAAGGAAGCAGGGGATGTTATCAACGTTCTGGAGGTCTTCCTTGCGCAGGGTACAGATTTCACCCAGTCTCATGCCTGAATAAGCAGCAATCAGTGTGACCTGCCGGAAGGTCGGGTCTGGCACCGAAGTGCTATGCCATGAAGCAGAGGCCAAGAGTGTTAATTCTTTAGCTGTCCAGCTTCTGCGTATGGTCTTTTGCCCATTCTCAAAATTCCAGCCAGTCCATGGGTTGCGCGTGACCAGTTCCCGTTGGTGTAGCTGGTTCCACAGGGCAGAGAGGCGCATCATGTGGTTCTTGACGCTTTTCCCGCTCAAGGTGGGCAGACCTTCCTTTCTGGCTCTCTGAGCCTCGTCTTCAAGTGTAAGGCTGCTCTTGCGTTTACCCAGCGACGCAGGAAGAGAAAACAGGAGGTCACGGAATGCTCCAGCCTTCTCGCCCCCTATGATGGACACAGGCGCATCTCCGAAAGCTTGTAGAAATAGTTCTACCGCCCGTTGTGTAGCTTTCTTGGTGTCAGCACTGGCATGAGGGCTATCCAGAACAAAACGTTTCAGGGCACCGGAGAGCATTAAAGGTTGGACTTTGGGTGCTTTGGCCGTTTTCTTCATTGTTCGGGGTTTTGGCATCGCTGCTGGAACTGGCCCGGACCCCGTTTCCTGAGCAGATGAAGGCAGGTTCACGCTCTGCAAATCCCGCAGTGAAACCCGCAGTCCCTCAAGCCTGCTTAAAGCATCTGGTTCCAAGAGGGCCAGATGAGTCTGAAAGAATAATTCTGTTGTTCTGGCATGAAGCAAAGAAGCGCGTTTACGGGCTTCATTTTGATAGCCAGTTTTTAAAGAAACCCAGATTTCCCGCCGGTTTAAGGCTGCTCTCAGGGTAGGGGGAACGATACGGCGGAAGTGGTAAGTGGTGCCTCTAACTCGGAGCATAAAATCTTCCCTCAGTGGGGAAGGACGATGGAGCAAAGACAGCCTTTGCCCCTCATTCAGCCGAAAAATCGTGCTATTTCAGGTGTCTGTGGTGCGAACTGCGGGACTCGAACCTGCATCAACCCGCAGTGACACTTTTCTAACCCCTTGAAACAGCGAAAAGAATGCGACGTGCTGTCTTCCGGTTAGTGTTTTTGTTCCCAGTGCTGGTTAAACAATCTGGGAACGTGAGGAAATAAGTTTAACCTTAATCTGTAGCTTTCTGAAAGGGGTTAATGATTGTCACTATATCGAAAATCTTCTGACCATTCTGCATATCTTCGGACAGTAGGGTTTCGATACCATTGTCTATGGCGCAGGCTAAAATCATGGCATCATACGTCTGGAGCCTATAGCGTTCAATGATGGACCAACCCCGACTGTAAACGGCCTCTGTAATAGGGTGAATAGTGACCAGTCCCCGGAAGTCCGTAATAAGTGTTTTGATATCGTCCAGTGAAAGCTTAGTCTTGCGTCTTAGCGTATTGGTCGCTTCGTTGAGCGTCTGCACAGAAATATGACAATCTTGATCCAGAAGAATGCTGTCAGCGATACTAGCCTTCTCTGTTCCTTCTTCCATCATGGCATAGAGAAGAATGTTTGTATCCAGAAAGAGAGACATCAGTCTTTAGGGCGCTCGAACCGAAAGCCGGAAGGCAGTTTTTTTCCGATCTCTTTCAAGGAGCGGAGTGCTTCTTCGCGGGATTTCAGGCGTGTGAAAACTGCATCCACATTATCGCCTTCCTGCAAGCCAAGCTGTTTGACAATATGAGAGGGAATACGCACAGCAAGGCTGTTACCCCATTTAGAAACTTGCATGACAACCTCCTTTTTGGATATACAAACATAATATATGGATATCCTTGAGGCAAGCATTTTCCGTTTTGAGGAGATTCCTATGTCTACTCAATTGCGTGAGAGGCAATCGCAAAAATTATTCAGATCGCTTTTTTGATTTAGTCTCTGATTAAAAATTCTAGATTAAAATAAAAGATATACTAATTATGTTCATCTATACCGCCTTCCGGGTATATCGCTATTTCCTCAATTTCAATGATATGTTCTGGATCAACTACAATTCCCTTTTCCGAAGGGTCAATAGTGTGATTGCCATATCCCGATATGACACCCTTAGCACTTACTTTGGCTTTTAGAAGAATTCCTCCTCCAGAATAAGTGGTGCAAAGTCCAGAAGCGAAGATATCGGCGCTATTTTTATCAGTGGACCAGTTAAACCCGATTATTCCAGCATTAAAACGTGCTGTCTGTTCTCCCCGCCATATAATAAGGTCATTACCCCTGTAAGGAGGTAATACATTCCATAGAACTGCCTTGAGCAAGTTGTCGTCGGCGAAAGCTTCTCGGATAAGATGAGAGCGAGTGGTCCATTCTGTTCTAAATAGGCAAGAAAAATCGGTATTTCTTAAATTGTGCTCTGAAGCGATTATCCATGCTCTTTTTAGGTGTTTGTGAGATATGGTCGCAAGTGCTTCTATGAAAATTGTAGACGGCTTTCCTGCCAGAATATCATTTCTAACAATTTTGAAAGCTTTATGAGGTTTCAAAATTTTTTCACGAGTTTTTGGAGCATTAAAGTCTATAGATTTCGTTATTTCCCCTGAAGGAGAAATAAAATTTACCTTTATAAGCATAAGTATCCTATTTCAGTATTGCTTTATGAAATATCCAGAGCGGTAGGTAGTTCATGATTGTAATTCTCTTTTGTTAGACCAAAGAGGAGCAAACTGCTCCGCTTGACGCAGGATGTGCTGCACGGCTTCGTCCTGCATATCCGGCGGGTAGCCATAGTGACGCAGCAGGCGTTTGACGGAAGTCCGCATTTTGGCGCGGGCCTGCGCCATGACGGTCCAGTCCACTGTGGCATTTTCTCGAATGGTCTTCACCAGTGCTGTCGCGATAACCCGCAGGCTCGGGTCGCCCATGGCCTCCTTGGCGCTCTGGTTCTGGGCCAGTGCGTCATAGAAGGCGATTTCTTCCTGTGTCAGACCCAGTTCCTCGCCACGGTCGCGGGCGGAGGCCATGTCTCGGGCCATGCGGATGAGTTCATCCAGTATCTGGGCGGACGTCAGGGCGTTGGCATGGTAGCGGGCAACGGCCTGTTCCAGCCTTTGTGAGAAGGCTTCGGCTTCCGTGATGTTGGAGCGTGTCCGGCTGCGTATCTGGCCTTCCAGCAGCTTCTTGAGCGCTTCAATGGCCAGATTACGTTGGGGCATTTCCCGCACTTCCTGTAAGAAGGCGTCCGAGAGGATGGAAATATCAGGTTTTCCAATGCCAGCGGCTTCCATAATGTCGATGATATCGGTTGAAATGACAGCCTTGCTGACCAGTTGCTTGATAGCCAGTTCGCGTTCCTGCGCACTGCGTCCATCGCTGCCATTGCTCACACTCTTGACCAGAGCCGCCCTGACGGCCTCGAAAAACCCGATTTCATCGCGCAATCTGGCGGCTTCATCGCTGGCAGAAGCCAGCGCAAAGGCAACCGAGAGTGCCTTGACGGCATCAGGGTAGCGCTTCTGGGCGGCCTTACGCTCTTCGTCATTTTTGGCGGATGCCATGGCGCGTTGCTGCTGGCCCAGAATATGGTCAAGCGCTCCTGCCATGATGGACAGCTTGGCCTTGGGTGTTGCGCCATCCTGCAAGGCTGGACGGTAGTCAAAGCCACCAGCCTGACCGGGGTTGAACATGGCCCGCACAACTTCGTAGCGTTCCTGCAAAGCGCGGATGGCCTCGCCTTCGTCAATGCCAACCTGTTCACGGTCTCCGGCGGAGTATTCGCCCAAAGCTGTCTTCAGGTTCTGGGCAAGACCGATATAGTCCACCACCAGACCGCCGGGTTTACCCTTGAACACGCGGTTGACGCGGGCAATGGCCTGCATCAGCCCGTGCCCGCGCATCGGTTTGTCCACATACATGGTGTGCATGGAAGGCACGTCAAAACCCGTCAGCCACATGTCGCGCACAATGACCAGCCGGAGCGGGTCATTATTGTCCTTCATGCGCTTTGCCAGCAATTCACGTCGGGCTTTGGACTTCTTGCCAATATGGGGCTGGAACCCGGCAGGGTCGGATGAACTGCCGGTCATGACCACCTTGAGGGCTCCTTCGTTGTCATCATCACTATGCCATGCGGGGCGTAAGCGGATGATCTCGTTATACAGAGCCACACAGATGGCCCGGCTCATCCCCACGATCATGCCTTTGCCCTCAAGGGCAGTCAGGCGATTTTCAAAATGGATCACAAGGTCTTCGGCAATCCGGCGCAGGCGGGGTTCCGAGCCGACCAAAGCTTCTACGCGAGAGTATTTCTGGCTGAGTTTGTGTTCCTCGTTTTCGGAAAGCCCTTCGACGATATCGGCCAGTTCGTCGTCCAACTCTTCCTTGAGGTCTTCATCCAGTTCGATACGCACAAGACGGCTTTCGTAATAGATGGGCACGGTTGCCCCATCCTCGACGGCCCGTGCGATGTCGTAAATGTCGATGTACTCGCCAAAAATCCCGCGTGTGTTCACATCGGCATTTTCAATGGGGGTGCCGGTAAAGCCGATAAAGGAGGCATTGGGCAGGGCATCGCGCAGGTATTTGGCAAACCCATAGGTCATTTTGCCGGTCTTGGGGTTGAACTTGGCTTCCAGCCCATACTGGCTGCGGTGCGCCTCATCCGCCATGACCACCACATTGCGTCGGTCGGTCAGCATGGGCAGGCTGGTTTCTCCGTCTTCGGGCTGGAACTTCTGCAAGGTGGTAAAGATGACACCGCCTGAGATCCGCCGGAGGAGTTTCTGCAAGTCCTCCCGGCTGTCCGCCTGTTCCGGTGTCTGGCGCAACAAAGCCTGAGCGCCGGAGAAGGTGGCGAAGAGCTGGTCGTCCAGATCATTGCGGTCTGTCAGCACAATGATGGTGGGATTTTCCATCTCCGGGTGGCGGGCAATCACACCTGCATAGAAGGTCATGAGCAGGCTCTTGCCTGACCCCTGCGTGTGCCAGACTACCCCGACTTTGCGGTCTCCATCCGGGGCGGAGGCCCGCACAGTCTGCGTGACGGCTTTCCGGCAGGCATGGAACTGGTGGTAACCCGCCAGAACCTTGATGGGGCTGCCGTTTATCTCGCCAAACAGCACAAAGTCACGGATCAGACCCAAAAACCAGCGGGGGGTAAACACGCCCCGCAGCACGGTTTCCATTTCCTCATGGTTTTTGGCGATCAGGTCTTCACCGTTGATCGTGCGCCATGGCATGAAGCGATCACGGTCGGCAGTCAGAGAGCCAATACGTGCCTCTGTGCCATCCGAAATCATCAACGCTTCGTTGAAGCGGAACAGAGAGGGAATAAGGCTGCGGTAGGTCTGGAACTGGTTCCATGCTGAATCCAGTGTAGCGTTCTCGGAACTGGGGCTTTTGAGTTCAATCACCCCAAGCGGCATACCGTTAATGAACAGAACAAGGTCTGGCCTGCGGTTGGCCTCGTCCTTTTCAATGACGAACTGGCGCACGACCAGAAAGTCATTATTCTCCGGGGTCTCAAAATCCAACAAAAGCACCCGGTCGCCAGACTGGGTGCCATCTTCGCGCACCACATCCACCGGCACGCCATTGACCAGATAGTCATGCAGGCGACGGTTT
Organism: Acetobacter orleanensis; assembly: GCF_001581005.1. Lineage (GTDB taxonomy): Bacteria > Pseudomonadota > Alphaproteobacteria > Acetobacterales > Acetobacteraceae > Acetobacter > Acetobacter orleanensis. The sequence goes on along the minus strand of NZ_LHZV01000027.1, from coordinate 788 downwards.
TCGTCTACATGGTCGGGCGTGTCTTCACGGATCAGGGCCAGCAGGGCTTCATCGCGTGAGGCTCGGGGAAGGTGTGGATTTAGCTTGTCTATCGCTGCCCGCAGGCGTTTTTCCAGAATGACATCCGATAACGAGGTGCGTTCGGGGTTTTTGCCACCGGGGGCAATATCTGGCCCCCAGACAATGGCGTAGCCACATTCACGCAGAATATCGCAGGCCCAGTCTTCAATCTCGTTTTCGGACAGAAAGCTCATGTCACGTCTTCCACCATTTTTTCGGCATCTCGGATGCTGATTTCGCCGGACATGAGCTTGGGGAGGAGCAGGTCTCGGAGTTGGGCGAGGGTGCGAGATTCTGCTTCACTTGCAATAATCTTATCAAAGACTCCCTGACTTTGGGTGTTAAACGCTTTTAGCAGGTCGAGTGATGCCTTTATGATAGGTAGAGGACGAAAATTCTTTTTGCTGATCTCTTGGAATGTAGAGCCATTAGCATTTTGCAAAACCAGTTCCATACTTTCCTTCAACCAAAGTAAGATGAACGGAGCGGATAAGCTTTGCGTGCATTTTATTCCGATAAAGCCCTGATTTATGGCAAGCGGGACTGTTGTGATTGCTGTATAGCCAACTGGTGCTCGTGACGAAAGAAGCACAGAGCCAGAAGGTAAAAGCCCTGAAGAAACTTGCGTTAGGCCTTCCTCTGTGATTTTGCGGGAGGTATCGGAAAGAACGGGAGAATTAAGACCAGACAAGTCCTTAGAGCCTGTTTGAAAAGTCACGGATGAGCGT
>NZ_LHZV01000046.1 GCF_001581005.1 Acetobacter orleanensis | reverse complement strand
CAAGCCGCTCTTCAAACCAGACTGCGTCATGAGCCATTCCTCCAGTCATCACACAAGAGAGGGAATGACAGAGAAAGACCCAAAACTAGAGGGTTGTTCGAACCCTCCATTTGTAGCCAAAGAACGGAATGGCGGGATCGTTGGCTGGCATGCTTCCATCATCCTGCCGCTTCGCTTTGGTAAACTTCAGTGTCCATCTCACATGACGATCTTTATGGGACAGCTTTGAGGGCTTCTCCTACCAATCTTGTAGGATCCGTCCTTCACGCAGGGCCGCCTTCTCCGCGTTAGTATTGCGTTGCTTGAGAGCTACCACCAGCGTGGTATCCATGATCTGGCCTGACATCGGCAGATAATCCGCATTCCGCAGACGTGCCATTTCGTACTCCATTGGAAAAGCCGTCTGGACCACGAACACAGTGCTATTCAACAGATAACTCATGGTCCAGAACTACATCATGACACGTCCTGCCAGACGACTTCACAATCCATTCTCTCCATCACCGCAAGATAGAATCACAGGGGAACACCTCAAAAACAAGAGGCTTTTTTGAACCACCTAAGTTGCATTCCTTCAGAATAATCATTCCACTCTGTCTACGATATCGATTATCAGTATTCTGATATCTCAATATTTTTTACAAAGAATCCAAATGCCTGACCTATCAAGGGACACCAAACTATGAGCTCACGGTCTTTTACAGCGTTACCTGTCTTAGCCGGTGGCATTATGCTTTTTTTGAACACTGGCACAGCACTCGCAGCTGATACCCTCCCAGCCATTAATACCGGTGACACCGCGTGGATGCTAGTCAGCACCGCTTTTGTGCTGATGATGACCATTCCGGGTCTGGCGCTGTTTTATGCGGGTATGGTGCGTAAGAAGAACGTTCTAGCAACGCTGATGCAGTCATTCGCACTGTGCTGCATTATGTCTATCGTCTGGATGGTCGCAGGGTATTCTCTGGCGTTTACCACTGGAACGCCGTGGATTGGCGGGCTTTCCCGTATGTTCCTGAATGGTCTAGGCGCTCATATTCATAATGGCTCGGACATTGCCTTCACGCTTGGGGCGGATTCTCCCAATGCCACGACAATGACGATTCCTGAGAGCCTCTTCATGATGTTCCAGATGACATTCGCCATCATCACCCCTGCCCTGATTTCCGGTGCTTACGCAGAGCGCATGAAATTTAGTGCCATGTGTGTCTTCTCCATCCTCTGGTCTCTGCTGGTCTATGCGCCTATCGCACACTGGGTCTGGAGCCCCGTGGGCTGGCTGGCCGGTCTGGGCACTGCGGATTTTGCGGGCGGCACTGTTGTGCATATCAATGCCGGTATTGCAGGCCTTGTCTGCGCTCTTGTACTGGGCAAGCGTAAAGGCTTCGGGCATGACGATCTCTCTCCCTTTAACCTGACCTACGCTATTATCGGGGCTTCTCTGCTTTGGGTGGGTTGGTTTGGCTTTAATGCAGGATCGGCTGTTGGGGCTAATGGTCGTGCCGCTATGGCGATGACAACCACACAGATTGCCGCCGCCGGAGCTGGCGTCGCATGGATGTTGGTTGAGTGGCTACGTAGCGGAAAGCCTACGGTTCTCGGGGTAATTTCTGGCGCGGTGGGTGGTCTCGTTGCCATTACACCAGCGGCAGGATTTGTGTTGCCGGGCAGCGCCTTGATTATCGGTCTGATTACCGGAGTGGTCTGCTACTGGAGTGCGACATCCCTCAAACACCTGATGGGCTATGATGACAGTCTGGATGCTTTTGGTGTGCATGGTGTGGGCGGTATTGTCGGAGCGCTGCTGACAGGTCTGTTCGCCTATGGCCCTCTTTCAGCCACGGATGCCAATCCTTCTGGCATTACCGGCTCTTTGCATCAGTTTATGGTTCAAGGAGAAGCCGTTCTGGTTACCATTCTCTGGTGTGGCGTAATCTCTTTCATTCTTCTGAAAGCTATTGATTTCACTCTCGGTCTACGTGTGACGCCGGATGAAGAGCTTGAAGGACTGGATATGTCCTTGCATGGAGAACGGATCAACTAACACGTTGGTCCGTCATTGCAATAAAGACAGAGTGCTCTTTTCACCCCTTTCCCTCTTCCTCTGGGAGAGGGGTTTTTCATGAGCCTCAGGTCGCATAACTCTTACAAAAGCCGGCAAGAGTCGCTCCTTATGGCAACAAACCATCGGCCATAAATCCGTGCCGGGATAACCCTTTTCCAAACACATTTATTCGGCATATGATGCTGAGATAATCAGGGCAGTGCGACATGGTGTTGTATCTTTCCGCCCTGATGTTGATATGAGGTTTTTCCTTATGACATCTTCCGCTCGCTTTGCGCTTGCCGCACTTGCCCTGAGCTGTGCCACTGCCCTTTCCGCTCCGGCTGCTCATGCCCTGAGCGCCAAGGAATGTCATGCAAACTTTGCTGCTGCCCGCAAGGCAGGCACGCTGAACGGCCAGAGCTACAAGCAGTTCAAATCCGCTCAGTGTGAAGCCGCTACGGCAGCTCCGGCAGCAACAACCGCACCGGCTCCCGCTGAAGCACCGAAAGAGGCCGCAGCGCCTGCCACTCCGGCAACGGCTCCGACCGCCGCTGCAACTCCGGCTCCGGCGGCACCCGCAGCTCCGGCTGCCGCCACCACTGCTGGCGTTGTCTTCCCGAGTGCTGTTGCGCCGCAATATGCCAAGCTGAGCGCTGGCAAGGCCCGCATGAAAACGTGTCTTGACCAGTACAACACCAATAAAAGCGGTACCGGCAACGGTAACCTGAAGTGGATTCAGAAAGGTGGCGGCTATTACAGCCAGTGCAACACCCACCTGAAAGCAGGCTGATCAGGAAGCTGGGGCTCTTTATTTAAAGGGTCCCGGCTTTTTTATAGGCAGCGACTTCCGAAGTTTTGAGTTACGGGCTGACCAAACCTTGTTGCTTATCGGACAACCCGCGTTGCTGCCGCGATACGGTGAGATCGGTGCAAAAAGACACGCAAGACTGAGTTTTGGGCGTTTTTTAAAGCTACATCTCTGTCAGCACCCTTATTTCTGCCGCTTAAGTGCGGGCATCACATAAAGCGTTCCCGTCTGGTATGAAATCCAGACACGATGGGCCGCAAACCAGTCTGACCCCAACAACATATCTACCGAGTCATGGATGGGTGCTACCGTCAGCACGGGAGCCTGTTCCTGCTCTTGCCCAATCTGGAACGTGTGAAAACGATGCCAGTGATAGACCTGCCGGTGGCCATCAACACCGCTCGTCAAGCCACCCGGATCAGCCGCCAACGTGCGGGCCGTTACACCCAGTTTTTCTGCTGCTTTGTCTGACAGGATGCGGGACCGTGCCCCGCTATCCACCAATGCACGCAAGGGCTGGCCGTCCAGAAGCACCTGAACGATCACGCGCCGTCCAGCAGACTGAAGAGGCACGGCACGGTAAATCACATGCCAGTCGACTGGCCCTGCACAGGCTGCGGAACCGCTTTTGACTGCCCAGAAGGTCAACCAGCCTTCCGCGACGTTGAATTCTACATCGTAATGCGAGAGCAGATCACCTCCGACCAGACCTTCAACCGGAGGTTGCGTAACGGGCTTTCCCGGCAGATCGTCTACGGGCATGGAAACCGGGCCAGTTTCCAATCCACCCAGCATGAGAGACCGCACAACGACATTTGGCACCGTGCGGCCTATTCCGCCAGTTCCCCTCATGACAGTATGAACAGACGGGTCCAGCAGGACGTTGAAACGCTCAGCCGCATCGGGGGAGAGCAGACTCCCCTCCGACCCGGTATCAACGATCATACTCACGGCATTCCGATTGATCTGGACCGGAATGTTTAGAAACCCTTGATCATCATGCAAAGGGATACGGGCCAGCCGTTCGTGATGGCACATGCTTTCCGCAGCCTGTGCTACCGGCACCCTCACAAGGGATGCGGCAACGGAACAGAGTGCGGCAAGAAGTGCTGTCTGGACTGCCCGTTTATGCATAGCGTCAGCCTAATTCCCGCGCAAAGCGGTCTGTGGCATCCAGCAGGGCACTGAGAATGCCGGGTTCAAACAGCGCGTGGCCCGCAGCATTAATCAGCTTGAAATCCGCTTCCGGCCATGCCCTGTGCAGGTCCCACGCGGTGCGCACCGGCGTTGCCATGTCGTAGCGCCCCTGCACGATAACGGTCGGGATATGCCGGATGCGGTCCACATCGCGGATCAACTGGCCTTCTTCCAGCCATCCCCCATGCACGAAATAATGGTTTTCAATGCGGGAGAACGCCAGCGCGTAATCGGCCTCTTCGTGCTGGGTTTCAATCTCCGGCGCGGGGAGGAGGGTAAGTGTACGCCCTTCCCACAGGCTCCATGCCAACGCCGCTTCCTGCCGGGCGGCAACATCGTCCGACACCAGACGCTTGCGGTACGCCGCCATCATGTCTCCACGTTCTGCCTGCGGGATGGGAGCCTGAAAATCCTCCCATTTATCGGGAAACAACCAAGAAGCACCTTCCTGATAGTACCAAAGCAACTCCGCCTTCCGCAGCGTGAAGATGCCCCGCAGCATCAGGGCTGTTACGCGCGTCGGGTGAGTCTGGGCATAGGCCAGCGCCAGTGTGGAGCCCCATGAGCCGCCGAAAACCGCCCATTTATCAATGCCGAAAAACACGCGCAGGCGCTCAATATCCGCCACCAGATGCCATGTGGTGTTGTTTTCAAGCGAGGCATGGGGTTTAGAACGGCCACAGCCGCGCTGGTCAAACAGCACAATCCGATAGCGGGACGGATCAAACAGACGGCGCTGCGCGGGGGAACACCCGCCGCCGGGGCCGCCATGCAGGAACACAACAGGGATACCGTGCGGATTGCCGCATTCTTCCCAATAAATCTCGTGCCCTTCTCCGGTATCCAGATAGCCGTGGGCGTAAGGGTCTATAGCGGGCCAAGGGGCGCGCAGGGCCTCGGTCATCAGTCTCGTGTTCCTTCTCTCGGCTGAGCAGTTTTTTGCGCACGCGGATGCGCACGGCTCCACACATCAAGCAGGCGCGCTTCATCTGCAAGAGTGTATCTTTGTGTGGTGGACAAGCTGGCATGCCCGAGCAACTCCTGAATGACGCGCAAGTCCGCGCCGCCTTCCATCAGGTGCGTTGCAAAAGAATGGCGTAGAGCATGCGGCGTTACATGGTCCGGCAGTCCAGCCAATGCACGCCATTCCCGCATGGCTTTTTGGGCCACACCGGCCTGTAACCGGCCGCCCCGCACGCCGGGAAACATCGGCTCTTCTGGCTGCGGCGACGGATGTTGCGTGCGCCAGACCTCCAACGCCTGCCGCACGGCAGGCAGCACAGGCACCAGCCGCTCCTTGTTGCCCTTCCCCCGGATACGCAGCACACCGCTGCTGGCGAGTGTGCCGAGATCCGCAATATTCAGATTGAGAGCCTCGGAAATACGTAATCCGCAGCCATAAAGAAGCAGGAACAAGGCCCCATCCCGCTGCTGCGCCATGGGAGTATGCGCAAGGGACGCAATATCTTCCGGCACGGCTTTGGCGTCCGTAACACTCAGAGGTCGAGGGAGCGGTTTTTTGCTGCGCGGCGTGGCCAGCAGGGCAACCGCCGGGTTTTCCACCCCCTGCCTACGCGCAAGATACCGGAAGAAGGACCGCACAGCGGAAACACGGCGGGCCCGTGTGCGGGCAGCCCGGTCCGGTGTGCTCTGCCGCTGGCGGGAGGCTGTGGCGCGCGCCTGCTCCTGCGCCAGCCATGCCCGGAAGTCTCTCAGGCTGATACGCGCCAGCCCGGCCATATCCGGCAAGCCATCCAGATGTTCCGCCATAAAGCTCAGAAAACGCGCGAGATCAGCCCGGTACGCCTCAATAGTCAGGGGAGAGGCGCGCTTTTCCGTTGCCATCCACTCCAGAAATTTCTGGACGGCGTCTTCTGCTGTCATCACGCTCCCTCATATAAACCAGCATCGCTCAGGATGCTCTAATGGCTGTGCTGACTTGTTCAGACTTTTTCTGGTTTCGCAAGCACTGTTCTTTAACCGGTCCTCCGCTTACATAGAACCTCATGGCGTCTGCATCCTCCCATCCCTCTCGGCCTGCCCGATCTCCGGCTTCTATTGCCGGAGCTGCACGCCAGAGAGTATCCGTGCTGCTGCCCATGCCTTTCCCCGGCCCATTTGATTATGCCGCCCCGACAGACATACCGCTCCAGCCCGGCGACATTGTCACGGTGCCTCTCGGCCACCGCAGGCAAACGGGTGTGGTATGGGATGCCGCCTCCTCCCTCCCCCCGGAATTTACGCCACCACCGACCCGCACGGTGGACGCCGCAAAACTCCGTCCTGTTGCGGAACGGCTGGACCTGCCACCGCTGACGGCGGAACTTAGGCGCTTTGTGGACTGGGTGGCGGCCTATACGCTTTCTGCCCCCGGCATGGTGCTGGCCATGACGTTGCGACTGCATATGCGCGGTGTGCCCACACCGTCCACCGGATGGTTGGCGACTTCTCCGCAACCGGACGGATTGCGGCTCACGCCTGCCCGCCAGAAAGTGCTGGCCTTGCTGGCCGATGGCACGGCCCGCACCACGACAGATCTTGCTACGGCCGCCGGTGTTGGGCCCGGTGTTGTCAAAGGGCTGGCCGATGCCGGGGCATTAACGGCTGTTGCCCTCGGGCCGGAGCGCGCCTTTGCCGCCCCGGACCCATTCCATAATCTGCCCGTGCTGGAAGGCGCGCAGGCCGAGGCGACAGACGCCTTGCGCCAGACTGTGGCGGAAGGACGCTTTTCCGTCACGCTGCTGGAAGGCGTCACCGGTTCCGGTAAAACCGAGATTTATCTGGAAGCCATTGCAGCCTGTCTGGAACAGGGCAAGCAGGCACTGGTTTTATTGCCGGAAATCGCGCTTTCCGCGCAGTGGATGGAGCGTTTCACCCGACGCTTTGGCACCCAGCCTGCCATCTGGCATTCGGAAGTTGGCCAGCGCGCCCGCCGTCTAACATGGCACGGAACGGCGGATGGCAGTGCGACGGTGGTTGTCGGGGCACGCTCTGCGCTATTTCTGCCGTTTAAAGACCTCGGCCTGATTATTGTGGATGAAGAGCACGAAGCCCTGTTTAAGCAGGAGGAAGGCGTAATCTACAGCGCGCGGGATATGGCAGTGGTGCGGGCACGGCTGGCGGGCTTCCCCATTGCGCTGGTTTCCGCCACACCCAGCTTGGAATCTCTGGCCAATGTGGAGGCCGGGCGATACCGCCATCTGGTCCTCCCCTCTCGCCATGGCGGAGCGGCGCTGCCGGAAACCCGGATTCTGGATATGCGGGACCACCCGCCGCCCCGTGGTCTGTTTCTCTCCGCCGCCCTCACGGAAGAGCTGACCGCGACCTTCGAGCGCAAGGAACAGGCCATGCTGTTCCTCAACCGGCGCGGCTATGCCCCGTTGACCCTGTGCCGCGCTTGTGGGCACCGGATGGAATGCCCGCACTGCACGGCATGGCTGGTCGAGCATCGTAATCGCAAAATCCTCTCCTGCCATTTTTGCGACCATACTGAACCCATGCCCGAAACCTGCCCCTCCTGCGGGGCAGAGCAAAGCCTGACCCCCATTGGGCCGGGCATTGAGCGCATTACGGAGGAAGCGCGCCACCTCTTCCCCGATGCGCGGATACTGGTCATGGCCAGTGACACGCTGGGCGGCCCAGCCGCTACGGCGGAGGCGGTGGGCAAGATTTCCCGCCGAGAGGTCGATCTGGTGATCGGCACGCAGATTGTCGCCAAAGGCTGGCATTTCCCTCATCTGACTCTGGTGGGGATTGTGGATGCGGACCTTGGCCTTGGCGGGGGCGACTTACGGGCTGGGGAACGCACCATCCAGCTCCTGCATCAGGTTGCTGGTCGTGCCGGGCGGGCCAGCACACCGGGGCGTGTCCTGCTGCAAAGCTATACGCCGGAACATCCGGTCATGCAGGCGCTGCTCTCGGGCGATTTTGATGCGTTCATGGTGCAAGAAGCCGAGCAGAGACGCCCCGGCTTCTGGCCCCCTTACGGGAGGCTGGCCGCCCTGATTGTTAGCGCGGACAGCGCCGTTGCTGCGGATGACGCAGCCGCAGCCCTTGGCCGCGTCGCACCGTATGGAGACGGCATTCAGGTGCTTGGCCCCGCCCCTGCCCCCATGGCCATTCTACGTGGGCGACACAGGCGGCGGCTGCTATTACGCACCCGCAAAACCATTGCTGTGCAGCCCATTCTCCGCCGCTGGTTGGGGTTGGTAAAGCTGGAACGTCAGGTGCGGGTGGATGTCGATATAGACCCGGTTTCTTTCCTGTAAGCCCCACCCTTACAGAGCGTTCTGCGGAAGCGGATTGTCATATTTTATTTATAACGGCTCAGTATCGTTTTAGCGTAAAATCATGCCGGAATGGGTCTGTGCCGTTGCTCTTTTGCGCACAAAGCACTCGACCAGCCCAGCACGAACGCAGAGACATGACCTGTGAGGACCCCGCCCGTGAAGCACTACTCACTGATTGGCCTAGCCATTTATTTCTCATCATGGGTCGGCGTGGCAGTGCTCGGCCTGATATATTGTAACTGGCACGAGGTCGCGTCCACCGTGGTTCTTATGCCGCTCATCTCGCTGGTTATTGGAACAGCCATCGTTCTGTTCATGAAATTTGTGCTAAAAAAGGAGCGGAGATTATCCACGTTCTACCGCTCCCGTATTCAAAAACCGATCTGGCGCGCGGTGTTCTGGCTGCTGCCGTTCCCTGCCCTCACACCCCTTATCGTGGATATTCTGCACGGACACCCGCAAACCAACGATACGTTGGGCCTGAAGATTCTGGCTCTCCTCGGCATTATCATGATGGGCGAAGTTCTGGCGCTGGATGTCACTGAAGAGATTGCGGAGGGCAAAAGCGGCGAACCTTGTCCGGTGAAACCGGGTGATTTCTCCTCACCCTGAGTCCTCTTCGCATAAAAAAAGCGGGCCGAAGCCCGCTTCTCTCCCGTGGCGTAAATTCTTACGCCGCCTGAAGGCACAGCCTCTTATTTTTTGGCTTCCACCGCATCATTGGCCGGTTTGGCCGTGCTGGTCAGCACTGTGGTTACCGTGCTGCGCAGCACCATGACGCGAACGTTGGGGGCGATTTCCACTTCAATTTCCTGACTGTCATCACGCGATTTCTGCACAATGCCAATTACGCCGCCAGCGGTAACAATGCGGTCACCACGACGCAGGGCCTTCAGCTCAGTCTGCAACTTTTTCTGCTTTTGCTGCTGCGGGCGAATCATCAGGAAATACATGATGACGAACACGCCGATAAACGGCAGGAACGACATCAGACTCGAACCAGCCCCCCCGCCACCGGCGGACTGGGCGTAGGCTGCGGGAATAAGGAAATTGGACATGATGACAGGACTTCCTGAAAGGCTGGTTGCGCTATTGGGATGCGTGACCATAATTTTAAAGGCTCACACGTCAAGCATCCCTTGAAGATAAGCCTGCATACTACGCTGTTTTCCTCCTCCCTTTTCCTGCGCTGCCTTATCGACCCCGCCTTTCTGCTCAGTCTTTCTACCCTGTCTTTCCACCCAGTCTTTCAACCCTGCCTTTCTGCCGGAGTTGACCGGCAGCACAACCAAGGACCCTGCCCCTATGGTCACAGCTTCTCTTTCTGTCCTTGAGCGTATTGCCTCAGCACTGGAACGCCTCTCCCCCCCGCCGCCAAGTCTGGAGGGGGTCGATCTGGCTGATGCATTTGTCTGGCTCCCCGAACGCGGGCGGCTGCTGCCAGTGGCGCATGTGGCGCATGTGCCTGCCACGCTGTTGCAGGGCGTGGACTCGCAGCGCCAGACGTTGATGGACAACACCGAGCATTTTGCCCGTGGCCTGCCGGCCAACAACGCCATGCTGTGGGGCTCTCGCGGGATGGGCAAATCCTCGCTGGTGAAGGGTGCCCACGCGCTGGTCAATCAGGTGGACGGCAAACCCTGCGCGCCCGGTAAGGGACGGGTCGCGCTGGTGGAAATCCAGCGGGAAGACCTTGCCACCCTGCCCGACCTGCTGGCCATGCTGCGCCAAAGCCCGCGCCGCTTTATTCTGTTCTGTGATGATTTATCCTTTGAAAAGGAAGACCGGGATTACAAAGCCTTGAAATCCGTGCTGGATGGCGGCATTGCCGGGCGGCCTGAGAATGTCCTGTTCTACGCCACCTCCAACCGCAGGCACCTCATGCCGCGTGAGATGATTGAGAACGAACGCGCCACCGCCATAAACCCCTCCGAGGCGACGGAAGAAAAGGTCTCCCTCTCCGACCGCTTCGGCCTGTGGCTGGGGTTTCACGCCTGCCCGCAGGATGTGTTTCTTGACATGGTGCGGACCTATGCGAGAGAACGCGCCCTTCCCCTCAGCGATGAGGATCTGGCAGCCCGCGCCAATGCATGGGCCATCACACGCGGTGGCCGCTCCGGCCGGGTGGCGTTCCAGTTCATTGAAGATCTGACGGCAGAACTGGCGTCCAGCCGCTAGATCCTCCGCTCGCTCCCCTTTACGGCAGCAAGGACATTCCGCTTTATGACTCTTCCCGTTTTTGCAGGCATTTCGGCTGAACCGGTGGATAGTGTTGCGCATATTATTCAAGTCGCACTCACTCCGGTTTTCATGCTCTCGGGCATCGGCACACTGCTGAACCTGTTCAATACCCGTCTGGCCCGCGTGTCTGACCATATTGAACAGGCCAGCGCCCTGCTGACGGATGACAATGATGACGCGGAGCGCAACCGCACACTGGAAAAACATCTGGTGCGCCTGCACCGCCGCACCCTGATGCTGGACACAGCCATTCTGGCAGGAGGCCTTGGTGGGGCGGCCTCCTGCGGGGCGGCATTTGTGCTGTTTCTAGGCGGCGTGCGGGATTCCTCCGTCGCGACATGGCTGGTGATCATGTTCGGGCTGGCGCTGTGCTGCACGGTCGGGGCGCTGGCGCTGTTTCTGGGTGACAGCTTGATCGCGTGGCATGGCCTGAAGCGTGAGGGACCTATGCCCAGACCGACACCCAAGACGGCCTGATTTTCAATTTGCAAATAAGTTGCAAATAAAAAGAGGCTAACCCGGCCCTCCATGCGCTCTGCGTCTTGCCTCTTTATGTGATATACGGTTGCATGCATTCACTAACAGGCGGTGTCAGGGTGACGCGGCCCCGAACGTCATGACATGAGGCAAGATGGACCAGACCGTTCAGACTGACACACCAGACGACACACCCTCTTTTGGCGCGGGGCACACTAACTCTACCGATCTGCGACGCATCCGCTCCAATCCAGACTTCTGGTACCCTGTTGCATGGTCAAAGGAACTCAAGGCCGGCAAGACCATTGGCACACGCTATGCGGGCACACCCATTGCGCTGGTGCGCCCCACAGAAGGCACCGTGTTTGCGCTGGAAGACCGCTGCGCCCACCGGCAGGTGCCTCTCAGCAAAGGCAAGGTGTGCGGTCAGTCCGTGCAGTGCTGTTACCATGGCTGGGCCTATGGTCGCTCTGGCCGCTGCATTGACGTACCGTATCTGGGCAAGGGCAAACTGCCCAACGGGGTGCGCACCTTCCCCTGCCGTGAGCAGGACGGCCTGATCTTCATCTTCCCCGGAGACCCGGATAAAGCGGATACCGTGCCGCTACCCCCGCGTCTGGCCCGTGTGGGAGACCCGGCCTACAAGACCCGCTTCTTTGGGCAGGAAGTCAAATGCCATTACAGCTTCATGCATGAGAACCTGATGGATATGAACCATCAGTTCATGCACATGAAGCAGATGGGCCAGATGCGCCCGCGCTTTCTGGGCCAGAAACGTGAGCCCGGTCTGGTAGAGGCTCAGTATTCCTTCGCCCGCACAAGCGGCAAGCAGCCGCTGGGTGAAGCCCTGATTTTTGGTGAACGCCGCGATTCCTCGGAAAAATTCCAGCATCGTGACGTCATGACCATCCGCACGGAATATCCGTATCAGACACTACGTATCCAGACAGGGGATGAAGACCCGGTGATGGATTTGTGGATTGTCTATGTGCCGCAGGATGCGGAAGAACTGACCAATCGGACTTTTGGCCTGCTCTCCGTCAAACGCCCCAAGGTGCCGGGTGTGCTGGAGTTGGCGTGGCCGTTCCTTGTCGCCTTCACCGAGCGGATTTTTGCCGAAGATCGGGAAATTGTGGAACTGGAGCAGAATGCTTGGCGTGAACTGGGCGGCGACCATAATGTGGAAGTCTTCCCCGTTATCAACGCCCTGCGCGCTCTTCTGGCAGAATGCGGCGTGTCCGAACCGGCTGTGAATGCCTGACATCACCTCTCTGGTTCTGGAAGCTCCGCCCTACCGGCTGCGCCCCCTCCTGCCCGATGATGCGCCAGCCCTGCACAATCTGGTTAATGACTGGGAAGTAGTGCGGATGCTCAGCCGCCTGCCTTTCCCTTACCCGCGGGAACTGGCCGATGACTGGATTGCCGCAACGCTGTCCATGCATCGGGCCAAAGAAGGCTGTCATTTCGCTATCTTGGATGAAAATGACACTTTTCTCGGCTGCGTCGGGCTGCGCGTGCAAACAGTACCGCAGGTCGGGCGCGTTGGCATGTTGGGGTACTGGGTAGGCCGCACCTATTGGGGGCGCGGGATTGCAACACGTGCGGCAGGACGGCTGGCCCGCTGGGCACTCGCCAATCTGGATATTGCCTGCCTGCGCGCCACGGTTGCGGATGATAACGCCGCCTCGGCCCGAGTGCTTGAGCAGATTGGCTTCCGGGCCATCGGGGTGGACAAGCAGATGTTTGTGGCCCGTGGCAAAGAGCACCCCGTAAGGGTGTATGAAGCCACGCGGGATGATCTGGATACGCCGCCTCTTGTTGAAGCAGAAGGAAGGATGCCCCCCCGCAAACTCGTGCTCGTTTCCGCCGCAGCGCTGATTGATGCGCAGGGGCGTCTTCTGCTGGCCAGACGCCCGGAGGGGAAAAGCCTTGCGGGCCTGTGGGAGTTTCCCGGCGGCAAAGTGGAACCCGGAGAAACACCGGAAGCCGCCCTGATGCGGGAACTGGAAGAGGAACTTGGGCTGGATGTCTCGCGCGCCTGCCTCGCCCCGTTTACTTTTGCCTCCCATGCCTACAAGGCCTTTGATCTTCTGATGCCGCTTTACCTCTGCCGCCGCTGGGCCGGAACCCCAACGCCAAAAGAAGGGCAGACACTGGCATGGGTCGCACCGCAAGACCTACAGAATTACCCCATGCCAGACGCGGATATTCCTTTTATCCCGCTGCTACAGGAGTTGCTGTAACAGTCCCTCCCGGCTGACAGAACTGGAAACCGCGACGGCAAAACGGATCGGCGCTTGACGAACAATACGCGCCTCCGCATAACAAAAGCCTTCCAGTGTGCCAAAGCACGCTGAAACCTCGTGATTTGTACGGCCGGCTTGCGACGAGGTAAAATAAACGCGCTAAAGAGGCCATGGCGACGTTCTGCCGTCGCCACGGTTTCCACGGTCACACTGCGCTGCACAGCGGCAAAAGAACCGGATACCTCGTGATGAGTGACAGCAAAATCTCTTCCTCTCCCCACTGGCGCCCCGCCACCCGCCTGCTGCACGCCGGGCTGGAGCGCACCGAATATGGTGAAACCAGTGAGGCGCTTTTTCTGACCTCCGGCTTTGTGTACGACAATGCCGAGCAAGCGGCCAAAACCTTTACGGGCGAGGTCTCACACTACCAGTATAGCCGCTTTGCCAACCCCACCGTGGCTGCGCTTGAGCGCCGGCTGGCGGATCTGGAAGGTGCGGAAGCCTGCGTGGCGACCTCCACCGGCATGGGCGCTGTCTCTGCCGCGCTACTCTCCCACGTCAAGGCCGGGGACCGCGTTGTGGCCTCCCGCGCGCTGTTTGGCTCCTGCCACTGGATTGTCGCCAATCTGCTGCCGCAATATGGCGTGGAGACTGTTTTTGTCGATGGCGGAGACCTTGCCGCGTGGGATGACGCCTTTAGCAAACCCACCGCCGCGGTGCTGCTGGAAAGCCCCTCCAACCCGATGCTGGACGTGCTGGACCTCGCCGCCATTGCGGAACGCGCCCACAAAGCCGGGGCACTGGTGATTGTCGATAACGTCTTTGCCTCCCCGCTTTACCAGAAGCCGCTGGAACTGGGCGCGGATGTCGTCGTCTATTCCTGCACCAAGCATATTGATGGACAGGGCCGCGTGCTGGGTGGCGCCGTGCTGGGCAAGGAAGACTGGATTAAGGACACGCTCCAGCCCTTCGTCCGCAATACCGGCAATGCGCTCTCCCCCTTCAACGCATGGGTCATGCTCAAGGGCATGGAAACACTAGCCCTGCGTGTGGACGCCATGACGCGGAATGCCGCAGCTGTTGCGGATTATCTTGCCTCCGCCCCCTGCATTGTCAGCGTGCGGTATCCGGACCGTAAGGACCACCCGCAGTATGACCTCGCGCAACGCCAGATGAGCGCTGGCGGGACAATGGTGGCGTTTGAAGTGGCTGGCGGGCAGGCAGGCGCGTTTGCGTTCATGAACGCTCTGCGTCTCATTGCCATTTCCAACAATCTGGGCGATGCGCGCTCCCTCGTCACGCACCCGGCCACCACAACGCACATGAAAATTGGTGCGGAAGAACGCGCCAAGTTGGGCATTTCCGATGGGGCTATCCGCTTCTCCGTCGGGCTGGAAGACAGTGCTGATCTGATTGATGATCTTGCTCGTGGAGTTGCAGCCCTCGCCAAAGGCTAAAGCCGGACCACCGCCTGTCTGTTTTGTCTCACAAGAGAAACAGATCAGACAGGCGGCTTCCCTTACCCGATGGCTTCGTGATAGTGCCTGCGGACTGTTGCTCTGTGACCTTCCCCCTCACCCGACCTGCATGGGGCATGGAGCAGGCCTTGTTATTTTTACGCAGGAGCAGAACATCCCATGCCTGACTGGCCGGATACACCGCCCATGTCCCCCGACCATGATGACGCGCTGAGCGAACTCTTCGCTTCCGCGCCAATGTATGAAGCCGTGACGGGAGATATGCGCGTCTGCGTTCAGGTGTTCTGGCTACCAGAACAGTCTGAGCCTGATGAGGACATGTATTGCTGGGTTTACCGCATCCGCATTGAAAATGGCGGCACGGCCCCCATCCAGCTTAAAGAACGCACATGGCAGATTACCGATGGCGCTGGCCGTACGGAATATGTGCATGGGGAAGGCGTTGTGGGTGAACAGCCTGTTATCCGGCCGCAGAACGGGTTTGATTACACATCCGGCGTTTCCCTCACCACTGCGGGTGGTTTCATGCGTGGGTCTTACCAGATGTGGAATGTCAATTCCGGCAAGCGGTTTGATATCGCTATCCCGGCTTTCAGTCTTGATAGCCCGTTCCAGTTCCGCCAGATCCACTAACGCCAAATCCATTAACGCCAGCCCCACTAACCCGAGGCGGCGTCAGCCGCTTTACTATCATGCAGATCGCAGGAGAATGGCATGAGTGACCCTCTGCCCAAAACTGACCGCCCGACACGTGAGGAGGCGGAAGCCGCCGTCCGCACCATGCTGCGCTGGGCCGGGGAAGATCCGGACCGTGAAGGCCTGCATGATACACCTGCCCGCGTGACGCGTGCGTATGAAGAGTTTTTTCAGGGGTATGAAATTGATCCCAAAACCCTTCTGGAGCGCACGTTTTCGGAAGTGGAAGGGTATGATGAAATCGTGCTGCTGCGCGATATTCGTTTTGAAAGCCACTGTGAGCATCATCTGGCCCCCATTATTGGCCGCGCGCATGTGGCCTACCTGCCGCGCCAGCGCGTTGTCGGCATTTCCAAGCTGGCGCGTGTGGTGGATGCCTATGCCCGCCGTATGCAAATTCAGGAACGGCTGACAGCCCAGATTGCCAACACCATTAATGATGTTCTGCAACCTCATGGCACAGCGGTCATTATTGAATCTAGCCACGAATGCATGACAACGCGTGGCGTGCATCGCCCCGGCGTGTCCATGGTGACGAGCCAGATGCTGGGGACCTTCCGCACCAACTCTGACACACGGCGGGAACTGATGGCCATGCTGAACCGCCCGGCGGCCAGCGAATACTAAAAACGCCAGCCCGCCTCCGGATACTCGGAGAGCTTTAAATGGCAGTTTTCCGGCGCAGATAGCCCTGAAACAGACAGTCAGGATTTTCTGCGCCGGAAAAATATCCGTTAGTCGGTCGCTTTTTTAGTCAGTCGCTTTTTCCGTTAGGTGATATGTGAGTGCCACGTGCCCATCTTTATGGAGGTCGCGGCTTTCCGGCACGATGGTCACACCGATATTTTTCTTCACATACAGAGCCTGAATGGCTTTTTCATCTTGCAGCACGGCTGCGGGGGTAACCTCATCACCCGGATGAAGACGTACGGCCTCTTTCAGGGCAGAGGTTGCGATGTGCAGATTGCCGTCAAACGCAACGCTTTCCAGAACAAGTGGCGTGTTTAAATGGGCCGGGCCGCCTGTTTCCTCAATCGTCCACGCTATCTGAACTCTTTTGCCGTCCAGCTTGAGGGTCTGATGAAATTTTCCACCAATATTCTGCCGCTGGTACAGCGTCATGATGTCTTGTAGGCCCTGCGTTATCTGCGCCTGTGTCACCATGCTACCAACGCTGAACGGCACCACCGCCATGATGGCACCTGTGCCGATCTGCTTGTTGCCGTAAACCTTGATGTCCTCAACTTTTACGGGCGTGTTCAGCGCAGGGAGCTTCTGGTCCGGATGCGCCCCTGCGGGTGCCGGGCTTGGCGCATCGTTCGGCGGCAAGGATGTGGCCTGCTGTGCCCATGCTGCGGCTGGCGGCATGGCGCAGGCCAGACTGAGCACCGCAGGAATAAAATGGACAGTAAGACGTCTCATAAAAGGCTCCATCCTGTTGAACATCGTTCCATATGATGCACAACAGGAGGCACCTGCCAATGCCCTATATGGTCACACTTGCTCCAAGCACGCTCAGAAACTGTGCGAGCCATGCCGGATGCGCGGGCCATGCCGGGGCTGTCACCAGTTCTCCGTCCGTTACGGCATCCGTCACCGGAATATCGGCGTAAGTCGCACCCGCCATTTCCACTTCCGGGCGGCAGGCCGGATACGCGGAAACCCTGCGGCCCTTGATGATGTCAGCAGCGGCCAGCAGTTGCGCACCGTGGCAGATGGCTGCCAGAGGGCGGTCAGCAAATGCTCTGACAATCTCAATCACCCGCGGGTTTAGCCGCAGATGTTCCGGCGCACGGCCACCGGGGACAATCAGGCCGATATAATTATCCGTATCAATCTCATCGAACGTCGCATTCAGTTCAAACGCATGTCCGGGTTTTTCGCTGTAGGTCTGAGCGCCTTCAAAATCATGAATGGCCGTGAGAACTTTATCCCCCGCCTTCTTGCCGGGGCTGACCACATCCACCTTATAGCCAAGCATCAGCAACGCCTGATACGGCACCATGATCTCGTAATCTTCCACATAATCGCCTGCCAGCATCAGCAGTCTGACATCTTCAGTCATGGTCATGATCCTCCTTCAGTCCTTCACGCAGCCGGGGCATGAGTTCAACGAAGTTACAGGGGCGATGGCGGCTGTCGAGTTGGAAAACGAGAATGTCATCCCAGCCGTCCTTGACCGCGCCGGTTGAACCGGGAAGCGCGAACAGATAGGTGCCGTCCGCAACGCCCGCGATAGCGCGGGACTGAATGGTGGACGTGCCAATCTTGCGGTAGGACAGCATTCTGAACAGTTCGCCAAAGCCCTCAATGCGCTTTTCAAGCACACGGTCAAAGGCTTCTGGCGTCACATCTCGGCCGGTCACACCCGTGCCGCCGTTGGTGATCACCACATCAACCTGCGGGTCTTTAATCCAGCGGGTGAGTTGCTCTGTAATCTGCCCGACATCATCCCGCACAATCGTGCGGTCCGCCAGAACATGGCCCGCCTGCTCAAGGCGGGAAACCAGCGCCTGACCGGAGGTATCGGTTTCAAGAGTGCGGGTGTCGGATACGGTCATGACCGCAATCCGCACGGGCAGGAAAGGACGATTTGTGTCGATTTTTGTCATAGACGGACTTCATCATCTGCCGCCACAGGCGTCAACGCATTCCGGGACGTGTCCTGCGGCGGACTATCGTTAAAAAGTCACTAAAAGCTTCTAAAACGTCCAAAGAGTGAAAAAAAGTTTAGACATTCTTATGCCGCTTTGAAACAATATGAACACTTGCCTCATGCACCTTCAACAAAAACAAAAAGAAACATGAAAAAAATCTCCCCCGGTTTTTCCATCCTTTGCGCCCTCTCTTTTGCCTGTGTTCTAACGCCTGCCTTGTCCCACAAGGCATCCGCGCAATTGCTGACAGGCGGAAACAGTGCTGCAGGCCTTTGGCCTAGTCTGGAAGCCAATAATGAGGCCAACCCGGTGGAAGACCCCGGTCCGCTGTTTTCAGCGCCCTATGGGAAAAACCATTTTTTCGGGGATTGGTGGGGTGCGCAGCCTTGGCTACTGGACCACGGCATTCACATTCTGGCCGACGTGCATGAGGAACTGGCGGGTAACTTCCGCGGCGGTATGCGCCAAGGTGTGACCAATGCCGGGCAGGTTGGGGTGGAACTGGATGTGGACTGGGGCAAGCTGACAGACCTTGATCTGCTTAAAGGCTTCTGGTCCCACATGATGGTGGTGAACGGCCACGGCCAAAATCTGAGCACCCGGTTTATCGGGGATTCCATTGGCGGTGTGCAGCAGATTTACGGTGCCCGTGGTAACGTGGTGGCCCACCTTGTCTATCTGTATGGTGAGCATGCGTTTCTAAACAACCATGTGGACATCAGCGCTGGCTGGATTCCGGTGGGCAGCTTCTTCGCCGCGTCTCCACTGTTCTGTATGTATATGAACGTGGCAATGTGCGGGAACCCGGCCCCCAACAAATACACGGAAGGCAACCGTGACTGGCCATCAGGCAACCTTGGCGCCGTAGCGCGTGTCATGCCCACCAACAATACCTATATTATGGCGGGCCTGTTTGCTGTTTCCCCGCATGCCTTTAACGGCGGCATTTCCGGCTGGGCCTGGGCGCAGGATGGTTTGGGCAAGTTCTCAACCCCAGTTGAGATCGGCTGGCTGCCGTCCTTTGGCAGAAACCATCTGGTTGGCCATTATAAGGCTGGCTACAGCTACGATAACTCCAAATATAAAGACCTGTACGAAGACATTAACGGCAACCCTTGGGTGCAGACAGGGGAACCCGCCCGCTATCACGCAGGCCGCGCCAGCGCATGGATACAGGCGGACCAGATGCTTGTGCGCAATGGAGATGGTCCGACAAACGGCCTGATTGCTCTGGGCGGCTATATGTGGACAGACGGCAAGACCACCGCCATGGCTCACCATCTCTGGGGCGGTATGCTGGAAACCGGCAAACCATGGGGCCGACCGAATGACAGTATCGGCGTCATGTATCAGTGGCTACAAATGAGTCGCACGGTCGCCCTGCAACAGGAAGCTTCCATTATTGCGGGGCAGGATTTCCAGTCTAACCAGTGGGGGCAGGTCTGGGGTGTGCAGTCTCATGAAAATATTTATGAGGTCTTCTACAACGCCCACGTAGCAAACGGCCTGACTCTTCAGCCGGATTTCCAGTATATTAACCGTCCCGGTGGGACGACGACTTTCCATGATGCCGCCGTTATGGCGCTCCAGTTCAACGTCGTTCTGTAATTTCCGGAATGGGCCGCAGGGTGAGAGCCCTGCCGCCTAGTCTGGCAAAAGCCTCCGCATGGCAGGTGAGCAGCAAGATCTGGAACCGGGTTGCGGCGTCCGCCAACACGTCAAACATCAGTTCCAGCCGCTGAGAATCTGAAAAACTCAGCGCATCATCCAGCACCAGAATGGCGGGAGACTGCCGGGCATGGAGCAGTTCCGCAAAGCCCAGCCGCACCAGCACGGCAATCTGCTCCCGCGTACCGTCCGATAATTTATCAAACTCTTCCGCCGTCCGTCGTGTCAGGCCAGACAGGCCGAACTCTGTATTCAGTTCCAGAGACGCACCGGGGAAGACGGCGGAAAATGCGGGCTGCATGGTCCGCACCAGCGGGGCGAGGTAGCGTTCTGTCTGCGCTTTCTCAGCCTCACTTAACGTCTGGTCCAGCAGCGCCAGTGCGGCACGTTCCCGCTCATACCCGTCACACTCCAGTCTGAGGCGGGAGGCCTTGCGCCCGGCTTCGGCAATTTTTTCGTCCAGCCCTTCCCCTTCGGCCACACGCACCCGGGTTTCTCGCTCCCGAATATCTTCCCGCAGGCGCGTGATCGTACTGCGCGCATTCTCCAGCGCCTGCTCCCGGCGTGTAATCCGGGCCTCCACAACGGAAAGAGGTTGCTCCGTCTCCCGCCCGGCCCGGAGCGCCTGCATATGGGCTTCCGCCTGTGTCTGCGCGTGCGCCGCCTCTATGGCCCGCGCTGCCAGAGCCTCATCACTCTCCCGCGCTGCACTGACAGCCAGTTCCCGCCCAATCTGCTCGCGCTCGGCCTGCTTTTGCCGGAGGGCCGTCTGGGCCTTGTCCTGCACGGTCTGAGCCGCGTTAGAGGCTGCCTGATTGTCACGTTCCGCCTGCCGGGCCGCATCGGCAGCGCGCGCTGCCTCATCTTCTTCCTGCCGGGCTCTTTGTTGTAGCGGCTGAACAGCGGCGTCTGTCTGCTCAGCCGTTAAGGTGCTGTCCTGCCCTGCCGGAACTGCTGCATCTGGTGTGCTCTGGTCAGTCTGTTCGATACCGTGGCCGAATGCGCCTGTTGTTTCCGCCCCGCACGCTTGCGCGAAAGCCTCCTGCTCTCGAGCCAGTGCGGCAGCGTTATCCTGCACGGTCTGCCGCAACGTCGCCAGAGCCGCGAACAGAGCGGCGTCACGCTCATCTGACGCTGCGGGCAAAGAGGCGACAAAGCCCGCGCGCGCTTCCGCAATACGGGTTTCTGCCTGTCGTCGTTCTTCAAACAGATGTTCAGCCTGCTCCGCACTCTGGCACCCGGCAGCCAGCAAGACCGCCTCAAGCTGTTGCCGGGCGGTGTCTGCTGTAGCCAACACGTCATCATGGTCTTTGACCGCTGGTGTAATGCGAAACTGGCCAATGCCCTCAACGCGCAAATCAGCCGCCTGCGTCAGAACGCTCTCCCCCTGCGGGCAGGGGTTTCCGTCCAGCATCACGCGGCCCGCTGCTTCAGGCAGCAGCGTTATGGTCAGTCGTGTGGCGCGGGCACTCAGGGCCGCCTTTGCTGCGTCCTGCTCCCTTACGGCTTTCCGCACCCGGCGAATTGCTGCCTCATCAACACGCAGAGCCGCCAGCGCGGCGCGGGCCTGTTCCAACCGGGCGCAGGCCGCTTCAGCCCGGTGCAGCACCTGTTGGTCCCGTTCCAACGCCGCTCGTTGTTGCAAAACCTCGGCTCGCCGTGCAACCGCCAGTAGGGCTTGCCGCGCTGCCTGCTGCCGCTGCTCGGCTTGCTCACGCCGGGTCCGGCTTTCCTCATAACGCTGCCGCGCCTGTGCCGTCCGGTGCGTGAGGGCGTGCAGGTCATGCTGCATTTCCGCTGCCTCACGCTCTAGCCGCTGCTGGGCCGTCTGCCGCTCCTGCCGCCGCTCCTGCTCATCCCGGATGCTGTTGCGGGTCTGTGTTACTGTCGCGAGGGCCGCTCTGGCGGCCTGCTCCTCCGCATCCGCAACACGCAACGTATCCCGCAACTGGCGCAGGGCCAGAAGGTCGGCTTCATCCTCCGCTTTGCGGTTTGGGTCTTCCTGCTCCCGCAAAGCACGGCGCGCCTGATCCAGCGCAACCAGATCCTCTTCCAACACAGCGCGTCTGCGTTCAAGTTCTTGCACGTCAGTTTGCGCCTGTGCCTCCTGCTCCAGCGCCTGCTTGTATTTTCCTGTGGGCTGGGCACTTTTTGCTGTCTGGAGCAGATAAAGCCGCTCCCGAACGCGGCTGAGCACAGCACTGGCCGCAGCCCCACCGGTCACCTGTTCCACGCCCTGTTCCAGACAAGTGCGCAGGCTGTCCTGCCCGGTCTGGTTTAAGTCAGGCTGCGTAAAGCTTTCTCCCTGCCCTACCAGCAGCGCGTTCCATAACCCTGCGGCCTCACCCTTGCTGGCCTCTTCCAACCCGAGAAGTGTACGCAGTTCTTCTTCCGCCTGATCGCCCTCAAACCGCTGAGGCCCGAGGGTCAGGCGCGTAAAGGCTTTTGAAAGAAACTGCTTTTCCAGATGGCAATCCACGCCCCTCCACGTGAAGGAAACAGCAACATGCGGGGCACCGCCGCCATGAGGCTGCAAATCCTTCACGAGCTTTGCCTTGGAACTGGACCGCACCATCAAAACGGCCTTTAGAGCCGCCAGCAACGTGGATTTTCCAGCTTCATTCGGGGCGGCCAGCACATTCAGCCCTGCCCCTAACCCGTCCAGCCTCACGGGAGAAGCAAAACGCCGGAAGCCTTCAATCTGCAAATCTGTCAGGATCATCCTGCCTGTGCTCCCCTCTCCTGCCAGAACAGAAACAGCCGTTGCAGGGCTTCCGATGCAAGCTGTCCTTCCGCCCCTCCGGCCTCTGAGCGCGCCAAAAGCTGCTCCGCCGCAGCGCGCACGGCCCCACCGGCTCCAAACCGATCCAGATCATCCAACCCTGCTGAGAGATACGGCGCGCCGGTCAGCCGCAAACAGGCGACCGCACCGCTCAGGCGCTTGAGCACCGTATTTTCATAAAGTGCCATATCCTCCACAGAGAGCAGGCCAGATACCGCTGCCCACACCAGCACCGCGCCCGGGTTATCAGGCGCAATACTGCGGATACGCGCTTCCAGAGCCTGAACATCCTGCCCGGATGTCAGCACCACATCATTCAGCTTTTTCCAGATATAGCGCCCGGTTCTATGGCGTGTAATCTCCGGTTCCGCCCGTACGCCGGGCAGCGTAACGACAACGGCCTCACCGCCACCGCCCCCACCCGTTGTAAAACGGTCTGTCTCCGGTGTGCCGGAATAGAAGGTCCGCGCATCAATCCGGCAGAAGCCGTGCCAGTCTCCCAACCCCAGATAAGCCAGCCCCGCCCGCCGGGCGCGGTCCACCGCAACCGGATTATGCTCGGACTCAGCCTCCCCGCCAAACCCCACCACGGACCCATGCGCCAGACCAATGCGCAGGGCGTCCGGCGGCGTTTCAGCCTCATCCATATAGGCTGTCAGGTCCGTTAGCACATGCCGCCGTTTCAGCACGGCAGGCAGCAGCCACGCCTGATGCGCCCCATCCAGCAGGACCGGGCCCGGCTCCCTGTGCAGCGTAACATTCTCCGGCAGACCGCTGCGGGTCAGACGCGCCCAGACACCTTCCGGCTGGTCCGCATCATGATTGCCGGGAATCAGATGCCACTGGACATCCGCAAACTCCCGCATCCGCTCAACGGGCTGATGCAGGGTGCGGTCCCCCGGTGTTTCATGCTCATACACATCCCCAGCCACCAGCACATGGGTCACCCCTTCCTGCCGGGCCAGAGAACCCAGCCGCCGGATGACTTCCAGCCGCTCGGCCTGCAAAGCGCCAAGCGTATCATCATCCGCAAAGCGGAAAGTCCGGCCAATCTGCCAGTCTGAAGTGTGGATAAATTTCATAACCCGATCACAGTCGTGAGAAAGTCTGCCTCAATTCAGCATATCCCCCGGATGTATCATACCCTCAAACCCCTGCTTACATGGACCATCCGCCATGTTTTGCAGTGTCGCGGCAGGGTTCCACGCATTTTATGCAACCCGGCTCAGCGCGGAAAAATTCCCCCACAGAATTATATTTTATTTTAATAGACTTACTGATCTCAGGAGTCGGCTCAAGCGGTGCCTCCTGACACTGTGTACTCTGGAAAAGCTTTCAAGCGGCAAGGACAACGGAAAGGATGAGCCTGAACACCCCAGCCGCCTCACCTATCCGCTTTTGGAAGGGCTTTCGCCCCGCCCTCCCGGCTTCCATTTTCCCGCCCGGCTGGTTCCAGTTTTGCCTGCGCACATGGCTTTCCGCTTCACTCGCCCTCAGCACGGCATTCTGGTTGCAGCTTTCGTCCCCCGGCTCCGCCGCCGTAACAGTCATGATTCTCGCCCAGCCTTTACGGGGGCAGGCGCTCTCCAAGGCGGTCTATCGTCTGCTTGGCACCCTGATCGGCGCGTTTGTCGCCCTGTTTCTGACAGCCTGCTTCAATCAGGATCGCGTCGTGCTGCTGGGCGGTGTCGGTCTGTGGCTGACGCTCTGCACCATTATCGGCACACTGGAAAAAGATTTCCGGGCCTACGCCGCCATGCTTTCCGGCTATACCGTCGCGATTGTCGGCATTAGCTGCATTGATAATCCGGCGGGTGTTTTTGATGTCACGGTAAACCGTGTTTCCTCCATTGTGGTCGGGATTGCCGCCACGGCAGCGGTCAATAATATTTTTGGCTCTCCCACTGCGTGGGAAAAACTCGCCACCAACCTACACCGCGTGGCCAATATGGTGCAGCGCATCAGCCGGGATGCTCTGGCCGGACATGGCGTTCCCGATGATATGGCCTGCGCAGGTCTCGCCGGGGAGATTATTGCGCTGACATCGCAGGTGTCCTTCGCCAAGACAGAATTGCCCGATGCCCATGTTCGTCTGGCGGGTGCGCGCTCCGCCATGGTGGCCTTGCTGGAAATGCTCAGTTGTAGCCGGGCCATTGCCGCCGTGCTGCGCAAGGGAGAAATTTCCGGCCCGGTGCTAAACCATATCCGCAGCGCGTTTGGGGATGGCACACCTGTGGCTTCTCCCCGTCAGGTCGTGCGGGATCTGGAAGATCTGGCGCGTGAAGCCCATACGGAAGAACTGGACCAAGGCCCAACGCTGGATGAAGCGTGGTTAATTGAGCGCTCCATGGCGCTCCTGTCCGATGCCCGCTGGGCTACGGATGGGATAGACGCCTTTGAAAACGGTCGGCGCGCCCGGACCCAAGCCCCTGAACTAAAAATCGAACAGCATCAGGACGTCATTGCCGCCCTGCTGGCCGGATTACGTACCCTTACCGGATTTTCCGTTGCGGCGGGGCTGTGCATTATTTCGGATATTCCCTCTACCTATACCGCTCTCTCGCAGGTGGCAGTTATCCTCACATTGGCGGCCTCAACCTATAATGCGCGTGGGTTTGGCATGGGCGCGCTGCTTGGCACACCGCTGGCGATTATTGTGGCGGCAATCCTGAATTTTCGCGTCCTGCCGCATGGGGCGGATATGCCTTTTCTGGCCATGGCTATCATCCCCGTCATTTTTGGGGGCTGTCTGCTGCTGATGAACCCTAAAACCGCGACAATGGGTTTTAACGCGGGGGTATTTTTCTTTGTGATTCTGGGCGTGGCGAATGAACAGAATTACGAGCCTTCTGCCTTTATTGACCGTAATGTGCTGTATCTGTTTGCCGCCATTGTCATTTTCATCGCGCTGGTGCTGCTCCTGCCGCCATCCGCCAACAAACGACGTTTTCGCGTTGCCATTACCATTGGGCATGACCTGCGGCTACAACTGGAAGGCCATGGGGAACAGGCTGGTTCCGCGCTTATCAGCCGCCATTATGACCGGTTGTGCAAAATTCTGGACTGGAACAGCTACCTCCCCAACACCAAAGCCAAAGTCCGGGTATTTAACCGGCTTTCCAGTCTGGATGAGTTGAACGTAGAACTGGCCCGTGCCCGCCGCCACCTGCAACGCGCCGCCACCATTCCTGCCATCCGCGCGGATGCCGAGGCCGCGTTTCGCGCCACGATTGTCTACAACATCAACTCCGCCCTGTATCGCATGCGGCGGCAGGCGCGCATCCTGCTGGATCATGCCATCACACTACCACATGGTGAAATGGCGACGGCGCTCGCTGCTGTCTCCGGCATGGTCGGGGCCATCCGGCTGCTGGAACATAACCGTTCGGCCCTCCAGCTTTACGACATCCTTCCTGTACCCGACCAGCAATGGAAGGCGTTCTGAGCATGGAATTACGCGCTGTTCTGGATATTGATGGCCTGCTGGTCTCCTCGTTTCTGGTCCATGCCGGGCTGGCGCTGCTCACGCTGCTCATCCTCACCCCCATTTTGGCGAAAGTGGGCGCGCGCAGAGTAATCTGGAATCTGCCTCTGGCTGAATTCGGGCTGTTTGTCTGCCTGATCGGCCTTTACACCCTTCTCTTGTAATAAAGGATTGTCGAACCGTGTTTGAACGCGCCCGCCGCGCCCTGCAATTTGTCACGACGGGGACAATTCTCGCCATTGCGGCCATCGTCGGCCTTGTGTTGTGGGACTATTATACTGCTGCCCCATGGACACGGAACGGGCAGGTCCGTGTGCAGGTGGCCGATATTGCACCGCGTGTCTCCGGCCAGATTATTGCCGTGCGTGTGCGGGACAACCAATTTGTCCATGCCGGGGATATTCTCTACGAAATTGACCCGTTCGACTTTAAAGTCGCGGTTGCCTCTGCCACCGCCCGCGTGAATGAGCGTCAGGCGGATATGATGCTGAAAGACTCTCAGGAGAACCGCCGCAACAAACTGACGGAAGTTGCGGCCTCACGTGAGGAAAAGCAGGTCTTTCAAGCCACGGCGGATATGGCCAAAGCCCAGTATGGGGAAGCGATGGCGGCCCTTTCTCAGGCTAAGATCAATCTGGACCGTACCTATGTTCGCAGCACGGTGACAGGCTATGTCACCAACCTAATTATGCGCGTGGGGGATTTTGCAACCGCTGGCAAGCCCAATGTCCGGGTGATTGATGCCTCATCCTACTGGGTGGACGGGTATTTTGAGGAAACCAAAATCCGCGCCATCCATGTGGGAGACCGCGTGAGAATGGATCTGATGGGCTTCCGGGAGCCCATGTGGGGCCATGTTATCAGCATTACGCGGGGTATTGCCACGCCTAACGCAACACCCTCCACACAGGGCCTCCCCTCCGTGGACCCGGTTTATACATGGGTGCGACTGGCCCAGCGTATTCCAGTACGGGTGCATATCGACAGCATTCCCCCCGGCACCCAGATTGCAGCGGGCATGACCACCACAGTCACCATCGTCGGCAGTAAAGGCAAACGCGCGCATGATACGCTGGCTGAAACGCTGGCCCGCCTGCACGACGCCCTGATGGGGGGCACAGGCGGAAATCAAATTAGCAATTAAGACAATTAAGATAGAGACTGCGGCAGGGCCAGAGCCTCGGCCAGCAGCGTATCCCACACGGGTGAAAACTGGTCGGAATGGGGATAGGGGGCAAAGCGGTCAAGATAGCTGCCCTCCTGCTGGATATGCTCGTCGCTCTATTTTCTCTCTTTGTTCCGCAACATTACTTATTAAACACAGGTTTTGTGCCATACTCCCTCTCCTCCTGACGAATCAAAGACGGTGCGATGCCCAACCCGCTTTTCCCTCGCTTTTACTGGACGCCCCGGCGGGCTGCTGGCACAAACAGAGGCATGGCCGGACAGTACTCCTTTTCCCAACGCACTACACTGGCCGCGTTCTGCTGCCTTCTTTCCGGCGGGCTTTTTAGTGCGTTTTCTGGCGGGGTGAGATGTGCGGAAGCCACGACGACACTGGTGGTCCACACACCTTGCCTGCAAAGCCTCCACATCCTCAGCGACCATGCGCAGAGTGAGGCCGCCCGCATTGATGGCAAAACGCCTGCGGCAATTACACTCAAAACAGCGGACAACGGCGCTACCACGCTTGCTCAGAGCCGTTGCACAGGCGCGGACTCTCTGACGGTCTCCGTCCGGCCAGAAATCAGCCTGACCATTGATAATGCCGGCACGACAAACATCACAATGGAAGACCGCACCGGCCCGACCTTTATCCATGCTGGCAGCGGCACCCTGAAATTGGGGAAAACCGGGGAGCTCGGGCTGTTTTCTGACTCGTCCGGCCCTATCACCATTTCAACACTGGCAGACTCCGCCCGCATCCGCTCGGAGCAGAGCGCACCCATTACCATCACCTCTATCGCCGCCCCCGCTCTGGCTCTGTATCTGGGCGGAAGTGCAAGCTTTACCGCCAGTTCCGGCCACCTCAAGGCGCTGGAAATTACCTCCGCCAGCACAAAGGACGCCGTTTTTCATGGCGTGACGGATGTTGGCCTGTTCCACGTTCAGCAGAGCGGCGGGATCAGTGTTGACAAAGTCACTGGCGCACTGGCAACGGAACGAGACGGAAGCGGAAAGATTATCAGTGACGCCGCAGCGCCCCCGCCGCGCGTGCGGGCGGACAAGGCCAACGTTCTGCCGTAAGGCCCGGCGGAAGCCGTGCCGTGTGTCACTCTCTTTAGTGCTTCATGTAACGCCGCGCTGGCCCTGCCCGCCTGCCAGCCCTCTGGGTAAGGAAGACCGCTTTGTCCATCTGCCGACTTTTTATTATGCGTCCCGTCGGCACCGTTCTGATGGCCATGGCATTTGTCATGGCAGGCTTCTTTGCCTATCGCGCCATGCCGGTCGCGGATTTGCCCAATATTTCGGTGCCGGTGATCTATGTCCTCGCCACCCAGCCGGGCAGTTCCCCGCAGCAGATGGCCAGTTCGCTCACCACCCCGCTGGAACGGCATCTGGGCCAGATTGCGGGCCTGACCAGCATGCGCTCCGACTCAACGGATACCAACGCCTTCGTCCTGCTGTTTTTTGATAACAGCCGCGACATTAACGGTGCTGCGCGGGATGTAGAGGCCGCCTTGCAGGCTGCCCGCGCGGATATGCCGCACACGCTGCTTATGCCGCCGCAATATTACAAGGCCAATCCGTCTGACAGCCCGATTATGCTGGCGACGCTCACCTCCCCCACCCGCTCCGTCACCGCCCTGCGGGATATGGCGGAAACCCGGATGAAACCCATGCTGGCCGGGGTAAAAGGCGTTGGCTGGGTGGAAATGGTCGGTGCTTCCAAACCCGCCGTGCGCGTGGAAATGAACCCGATGATGCTGTATAAATACGGGATCGGGTTTGAGGACGTGCGCTCGGCTCTTGCGTCCGCCAACGCCAACACACCCAAGGGTTTTCTAGATTCCGGCGGCCAGCGCTTAACACTGGAAACGAACGATCAGGCCCGCACGGCCAGCGAGTATCGGGATCTTGTTATCGGTTATCGCAAGGGTCGCCCTGTCCGCCTGACAGACGTGGCCTTTGTCCATGACGGCCCGCAGGATGAGCGGAAGGCCGCATGGTCTAACAGCCAGTCCGCCATCATCACCATCATCCGCCCGCAACCCGGCGCCAATGTGATTGAAGTGACGGACGCCATCCGTGCCCGGGCCGGTCTTCTGGCTAACGCGCTGCCTGCGGATGTGCAGTTCAGGCTGGTGTCAGACCGCTCCGTGTCCATCCGGGGGGCGCTGGAAGACACGCAATATACGCTGCTAATTTCCATCGTGCTGGTGGTGCTGGTTGTTCTGGCCTTTCTGCGGAGCTGGCGGTCCACGCTTATTCCCGCCATTACCGTGCCCATCTCGCTGGCTGGCTCACTGGCTGTCATGCATCTGCTGGGTTTCTCGCTGGACACGCTCTCCCTCATGGCGCTGACCATCGCCACCGGCTTTGTGGTGGATGACGCCATTGTGGTGGTGGAAAATATTGCCCGCCACATGGAAGCAGGCATGGGGCGGATGGAAGCCACACTGCTTGGCTCGCGTGAGATTGCGTTTACCATTCTCTCCATCACAATCTCCCTGATTGCCGTCTTCCTGCCGCTGCTGCTGCTTAGTGGCGTTCCGGGCAAGATCTTCTTTGAATTTGCGATGACGCTGACCACAGCCGTCTCCGTCTCTTTCTTTCTGTCCATCTCGCTCACGCCCATGATGTGCGCCTACATGCTGGAAATCCATCATGAGCCGGACCCGAACGCCCCGCCGCCCCGGCACGGACTCCTGACCCGCGCAGCCCACCTGCTGGCCGATGGTACGGATAAAGTTCTTGGATGGCTGATGCACAGTTATGAACGCTCGCTGAACTGGGCGCTGCGTCACCCGTGGCTTATTTTCTGCACTCTGCCCGCCAGTTTTTTTGCGACCATCGGCATCCTGATCATCATGCCCAAAACAATGCTTCCGGCGGAAGATATTGCCCTGCTGGAAAGCTATGTGAGCGCTGACCAGACAAGCTCTTTCGCGTCCACCTCCGAGCGGACAAAAAAGGTTATCGCCGCCATGATGACGGACCATGATGTGCGCGATGTTCTCGGCTTTGCCGGAGAAGATGCCCCCAATGAAGCGGAAGTCTTTGCCCAGTTGACGGACAAGGCCTCCCGCAGCTCTACCCCGGAACAGATTGCCGCCCGCGTGCGGGCACGGGTGAAAGATATTCCGGGCATGAGCATCAGCATCTCCAACGCCGGGGATATCAATGGTGGCGGCGGCCGTCAGCATGAAGGCACGTTTCAATATATTTTCCGGAGTGACAACGCGGAGGATATTTACACGTGGGTGCCTCGCATTACGGAAGCCCTGCGCAAAAGCAAGGTGATTACTGGCGTCAGCAGCCATCTGTCCGGTAATGGCATGGCCATGCATGTGCGTATCCAGCGTGATACGGCAGCGCGGTACCTGATCACCCCGCAGTTGATCGGCAATGCGTTATATGATGCATACGGCCAGCGCACGGCGTCCGCTATCTCCACCTCTCTCACCACCTATTATGTGGTGATGGAAGTGGAAAAGCAGTTCCGGGAAAATCCGGATATGCTGAAAACCCTGTGGGTTTCCACAGCGGGTGGCACAGCCTCCGGCGCGACAGCATCCAACACCGTACGCGTTGTCAAACCCTCAAACGCCTCGGAATCCAGAGAAGCCTCCCTCAGCCAGCTTTCCTTCCGTAACGCGATTGCCAACCGTCTGGCTGGCGGCGGCGCGGGGGCCTCCAATGGTTCCGCGGTCTCTTCCTCGTCCGAAGTCATGGTGCCGCTGCCAACTGTCGCCAAACTGGAAACCGCGCCAACCCCGCTTCAGGTCAGCCATGAGAACGGCTTTATTTCCGGCTCTATTTCCTTTGACCTCGCCCCCGGCAAATCTCTGGGGGATGCTTCCACGGAAATTCAGACGGCCATGTTGACGCTGCACACGCCGCTCAGCCTGCGCGGTGATTTTTCCGGACAGGCCGGAGATATGCAGAAAGACATGATCAATGAACTGCTGGTGTTCGTTGCCGCTATTGCGACCATGTATGTCACGCTCGGCATCCTGTATGAGAGCTACATTCAGCCGCTCACCATTCTGTCCACCCTGCCTTCCGCCGCTGTGGGGGCTATGCTGACCTTGTGGATTTGCGGCGAATCATTTTCCCTCATCGCCATGATCAGCGTTATTCTGCTGATTGGTATCGTCAAGAAAAACGCCATCCTGATGATCGACTTCGCCCTGCATGTCGAGCGGGACCAGAACATGCCCCCGGAAGAGGCTATCCGCACGGCCTGCCTGACGCGCTTCCGCCCTATTTTGATGACCACTCTGGCCGCCGCCTTTGGCGCGGTGCCGCTGGTTTTCGGGCATGGATATGGGTCCGAACTCCGCCGCCCGCTGGGCATTGCCGTAATCGGCGGGCTGGCCACCAGCCAGTTGCTAACCCTGTATTCCACCCCGGTTGTCTATCTGTTCATGCACCGGCTGGGCCGCTGGGTGCGGCGCAAAGGGGCCGCTCTCGGAGCCAGACTGCGCTTTACCCGGCACACCCCCACAGACGCAGCGCATACTGGCACACCCTGAGCGCGCCCTCAGCGCATTGACCTGAAAGCAGAATAGGCAGTGCGTCCAAAATTCGCTAAGAAAACGGCGTTTAAGACCCTTTATCTGTAAGGAATGGTTCCTCATGACCGATACCACCGTCCCCGACCGCCTGTCCGTCAACCCCACCAGCCCATATTTTAATGAAGCCCTGCTGGAACGCGGCGTTGGTATTCGCTTCAAAGGCGTCGAAAAAACCAATGTGGAAGAATATTGCATCAGCGAAGGCTGGGTGCGCGTTTCTGTTGGCAAGACCGTGGACCGTAGCGGCAACCCGCTGACCATGAAATTGCAGGGCCCCGTGGAAGCCTGGATTAAAGACTAACCTGCGCTACAAACATGCCTCCCCAATAATTAATGACTTTATTAAATTATTGATGTTTGTGATACTGCTCACAGCAATCTGATGTGAAACAGTCTCCGGGAGAGCATGCATGGTCCAGTCTGAAAGCGGGAAAACCGCGGATCTTCGCTATACAGTCGTCATCGTAGGGGGGGGCACCGGCGGTCTTGCTGTCGCCGCCCGCCTACTGCGTGAGCGGCCAACGCTGGATGTGGCTGTTATTGAACCGGCAACCACCCATGCCTATCAGCCCGGCTGGACGCTGGTTGGCGCGGGTGTGATGACGCTGAAAAGCACGCTCCGGCAGGAAGGTGGCCTGATTCCCAAAGGCTGCACATGGCTGCGGGCTGCTGTGGAGACTTTCCAGCCGGAAGAAAAGCAGGTCACGCTGGCAGATGGCCGGACTGTGGCCTATAATCGTCTGGTCGTCTGCCCCGGCCTCCAGCTTGACTGGGACAAGATTGACGGCCTGACGGAAACACTGGGCCGCAACGGTGTATGCAGCAACTACTCCAAAGACACTGTGGACTACACATGGACGTGCATCCAGTCTCTCTCTGGTGGCACGGCGCTGTTCACCCAGCCCCCCATGCCGATTAAATGCGCGGGCGCTCCGCAGAAAATTGCCTATCTGGCCTCTGACTACTGGCGGAAAGAGGGCACGCTGAACCGCACGAACGTAGAGTTCTGCCTTGCGGGGGATGCCCTGTTTGGGGTCGCTTACTATCGCCCTGCCCTGCAAGAAGCGATTGATTATTACGGCATCAATCTCCAGTACAGGCACACGCTGATTGCCGTGAATGGGCCGGAACGCAAAGCGACATTTGCAGTCACCACCCCGGATGGCAAAACAGAAAATGTTGTCAAAGATTTTGACATGCTACACGTCACGCCGCCGCAGAGCGCGCCAGACTTTGTCAAGAAAAGTCCGCTCGCCAATAACGATGGCTGGCTGGATGTAGACCCCTCCACCCTGCGCCATACGAAATATGACACTGTTTTCGGTCTGGGTGATGTGGTTGGCACCTCCAACGCCAAGACCATGGCCGCAGC
Organism: Acetobacter orleanensis; assembly: GCF_001581005.1. GTDB lineage: Bacteria > Pseudomonadota > Alphaproteobacteria > Acetobacterales > Acetobacteraceae > Acetobacter > Acetobacter orleanensis. The sequence continues at coordinate 10,188 of NZ_LHZV01000046.1, read as the reverse complement.
CCGTGCGCAAACGCCAGTGATCACTGCCAATCTGCTCGCATCTCTGGACGGCAAACCGATGAGCGGCATTTACGACGGCTATGGTGCCTGCCCGCTGACGGTTGGATATGGCAAAATTGTTCTGGCGGAATTCCTGTATGGCGGCAAACCCGCCCCCAGCTTCCCCTACGACCAGCGCCAACCCAGCCGTTTTGCATGGTTCCTGAAAAGCACCGTCTTCCCCCGCGTTTACTGGGACATGATGCTCAAGGGGCGTGACATTAGCATACCGCACCACCCGGAGTGGATTAAACTCTGATTTCCGGCTGAACTAAACTTTTAAGACCCTCGCCTTGTGCGGGGGTTTTTTATGAGCATTGCCACTCACGCTAAGGATCACGGTCCAGCGTGGAATAAGGCCCATGCCTGACACGCCCTGACACGGGCAGGGCTTACCAGTCATAGGGGGTATTTTCTTTAACCCGCTTATCATCACCGCCCCTGCTGTATGCCACAGGACTTATCAGTGGATAGTCTGGGTCTCTCATACAGGCATTTTCGACAATCCGTTATGCCGCCCATTACATAGAAAAAAGGCCGCCCCAATCCGGAGCGGCCTTTATTTCTATGAAGGCTATAAGCCTCTCAAGCGTCGTCTATCGGGCGCTTTGGCAGAAGAGCCGGGACAAACACCAGTGTTGCCAGCAGGGTGCAGCCCAGCGAGAGCAGCAACAGACGGCCCATGCTGGCCGTGCCGGGGTGATGCGATAAGGCTAGAGACCCAAAGGCCGTACCCGTTGTCAGCGCGGAAAACAGCACGGCCCGAGCCGTGGGGGATGCCAGCGGGAATTTCACCCCATCGCGCCAGTTCATGACGAAATAGATGTTGAAAGACACGCCAACCCCGAGCAGCAGCGGGAGGGCAATAATATTGGCGAAGTTCAGTGTCTCTGGCAGCAGAACAACAAGAATGACAGTCATCAGAGCCGAGAGCATAAGCGGGGCCAAAACCAGCAGCATATCCTTCACACGCCGCAAGGCGAGGAAGAGGATGAGCGCGATCATGATAATCGCCGCAGCGGCGGCCTGTTCAAACGCACGCACAATGGAACGCGCGCTTTCCACAATATCAACAGCCGTCCCGGCAATATCCGGTTCAACCTGCTGCAACGCCGTTACAAACTTACGCAACGCCCCGCTGCTGGACATAACGCCCGTCGGGTGTACTTCCACCAGTGCGCGGCCATCCGGCAGCAGATAGTCATTAGCAATAGAGGGCGGAACATCCTTCAACGTGACGGGAGTTGCCTGCAACATAGTGCGCAACTGGTCCAACTGAAGCGGCAGGAAGCGCACCAGATCGGTATTGGCCGCAAGAACCTGTGCATCTGGCGCGGTGGAAAGCTTAACAAGAGCTGCCTGAATGCGCCGCAGCGGGTCCTGAGCGGAAAGCTTGTCCAGCACCCCACCCAGTGCCGTCGCGGTTGTGGCGGCGGACGCACGCAGTTCGTCAGCATTCGGGGCCGGTTTCGGGTTGGGCACAATCAGGGTTGGCAGCAGGATGGACGCGGCGTCCTGAATCAATGCCAGTTTTTCATCCTGTTTGGTCGGAACAAAAGACCCAAGCCACAGAACATCATGCACCTGCGGGATGCTGGAAAGACGGTCCGCCTGCTTCTGCGCATCGTCCAGAGACTTTACCAGCAGTTCCGCACTGTAGGGCGAGGATTGCGGGTTGTTCATCAGCAGATGCAGCGCGCGCATGCCTTCAGAATTGGGGTTTTTTGTGTGGAGCGGGTCTCCGTCAAACTGGAGTTGGGGCACCAGAGCAATGCCCGCCGCTGCAATAATCCCGAATATCCCGAGCACCACCATGCGGTGATGACGGATCTTCACATCCACCGGCTTCATGAAGCTGTAGCCCATATCCGGGCAGTCCAGTTTTGGATGAAAAATTTTCAGCAGGGCTGGCAGCAGGCTGGTGGTGGACACAAAGGCCACCAGCATACCAATCCCGGCAATCAGCCCCAACTGGGCAACCCCGAGGAATGCGGTCGGCGTGAAAGCCAGAAAGCCCGCGGAGGTCGCAAGGGCGGCCACCAGAATCTGATGCCCAGTTTCCTCACCCGTTTCCCGCAGGGCTTCCAGAATGCCTGCATTGCCAGATTCCACATGCTGCGCACGGAACCGCACCGAAAACTGAATGGCGAAGTCGACCGCAATACCAACAAACAAAATAGCGAAGGCCACAGAAATCAAGTTGAGCGTGCCAACCGCAACAGCAGCAAAGCCAGTTGTCAGTAGCAGGCCGATCACCAGAGTAATGACAATAGGCACCACCACGCGCCATGACCGCACGGCAAGCGCCAGCCAGAGCGTGACAAGGGCCAGAGAGCCGATCAGACCGGTGATCATCCCTTCCGCAACGGTCGCAAACTCTTCATCATCCAGCTTGACCTGCCCGGTCATGTGAACCTTGACCTGCCCGCCTTTGACAAACTCAAGGGATTTGATGGCCTGCACCATGGCATCAGACGCAGCACCCCCCGGCTGGAATGAACCGTAGTCCAGCTTAGGCTTGGTGATGACAAACTGATACCGCCCAGCCAGATCAGACAATTGCCCACCCAGAAGCTGCTGCCATGACAAGGGTTGCGGGTGGCCTGCCGCAGCCTTTTCCAGATTATTGGCAAAGCCCGCCAGCGGGGCCTGAAAGCCTTTCAGCCCGTCAGCTTGCCCCTGTTTAATGCCCTCGGAAATAAGAGAGAGCGCGCCAAACAGGCCACGGGCGGACGGGTCCTGCGCCAGTGCCGACAGAAAAGGCTGGGCTGTAATAGTATCGTTCAGCACCTGAGAAAGCGGCTGAGGGTCCAGAAACATCAGGCCGTTGCGCACCAGATACGGGTTGGCATCCGGCCGCACGGCAAAAATGAAGTGCGTATGGTCCGCTGCCAGTTTTTCCGCCAGAACGCGCGCTGTCTCACGCCCTTCTTCCGGCAGATCAGCCTCAATGACCGCAACCAGCAGATTTTCTTTCTGCGGGAACAGACGGCCCATTTCATCCGAACGCTGCTTCCACGCCAGACGGTCGGACAGCATCTTGCTGGTGTCCGTCGTCACGCCGAGGCATGTCATCCCCGCATAGACTGCCCCGCAGGACAGAAGCAGAAACAACGCCACAACCGCAACGGCATGGCGCGCGCAGACTGTAATGAAACGACCTATGAGGGCAGAGAGCATGACTGACAATCAGATCCTGAAAAGTTCACGGCACAAGGCCCAAAGCTGCTTCCGTTTGGACCAACCCACCAGCCTGATGCAAGGGAGGATATGCAGATCACGCCTGACGGACTTACAGACCGGAACGGGAAAGCGGATTTTTGCACCCGTTGCGCGGCTGTGCATCCCATCGATGTTCCAACCACTGCCACACCAGCAGAGAGGGCACACCCCACGCAATTTCCCGCACACGTTTGATAAGGGAGAGAGCAATAGCCAGTGCCGGACTAATGCCAAATAGGCCACCAATCAGCAGATAACCGCCTTCTGATACGCCCAGCGCGCCGGGCACTGCAAAGCCCACGGATTTTGCGGCTTCCCCCACGCCCTCAATAACAAAACCAACGGAGAGCGAGCAGTCATGCCCCATAAAATGCAGAATAAGGCAGACTTCCACCGCTCCCAGCGCCCACGCGATAAACTGGAGCCAGAGCGCCATGACGGCATTGCGCTTGACCTTGTACAAGCCAAGAACCGCCTGATGCAGCCCGCGAATACCATCAACACCGTTCCAGCCCAGATGTCCGGCAATTTTAACCAGTAACACCTCAACAAACGCGACCGCCCCGAGCCACTGGCTGATAAACAGCGCAAGCCCGACAGCCAGAGCAATCAGGGCGCTTTCCAGTAATTCATCGGTAATGGGAGAGCGTTTGACCAGAAACAGCAGCAGACCAAGCCCAAGAAAGGTGAAGATCACCTGACTGAGCAGTTCAAGCGTGAGGTCACAAATGGTGGCCGCCGCGGCATGCCGGGTGCCAAGGCCTCGCCGAGCGAGAAGGCGGCTGGACCAGACCTCCCCGCCCACCTGCGCCACGGGGAGGAGATTGTTGATCCCTTCCCGCACGCAGCGCAGCAGAAAATAGTCGCGCCATGGCAGAGAAGGGGACAGACTATTCCCGGCAATGGTGCGCCACGCCTGTGCTGAAAGCGCCACCTGCACGGTATGAAACAGGATGGCGGCCAGAATACCCCAGCCGCCTGTCATGATGAGGGAAAGGATGGAGCGCGCGCCGAACTGCATCAGCATCCAGACTGTCAGCCCCAGCCCCAGAAGACCTGCGATGACGGTAACCCGCTTCATTCTTCCCCCTGCGTTACAGGGCCGCTGGCTCCATCCCGCCGCCCTTATGCATCAGACCCTGATCTGACGAAGCAACGCAAGAGACTCCACACAGGCTGCGGCAGCTTCCCGCCCTTTATTGTGCACATCATCGCGAGAACGCACGGTGGCCTGCTCATCCGTGTAGGTTGTGAGCACACCAAACGCGATTGGTGTTTCCGTAGCCAGTGAGGCCTGCATCAACCCGACCGTGGTGCCAAGGCTGATAAATTCAAAATGAGCTGTATCGCCTTTAATGACGCAGCCGAGGCAGATCACGCCTTCAAATTTGCCGGTTTTGGCCAGCGTCTGTGCCAGCAAAGGCATTTCAAACGCGCCGGGGGCTGCAAAAACATCTCCTTCCGCCACCGTAATGCCGTGCTCGCCCAGCCATGCCAGTGCGCCATCCCGCAGGCCACCCGTGACCTCCTCATTAAAGCGGCTGACAATCAGCGCCAGACGCGGCATGGGCGTCAGGTTGAGGTTGGGGAGAGAAACGGGATTGCGTGTGCTCATGGCGTTATCCTTAAAGAAAACTTTGTAAAATTAGACCGTGACGGTGGCTGGGGCGTCACTCACAGAAAAGTGACTCAGGCTATGCCCCATCCGCTGGCGCTTGGCATGCAGATAGGCGCGGTTGTGCGGGTTAACCGGCGTTTCCAGACCGAGTCTTTTCCGCACCTGAAAACCCCGGGCTTCCAGCGCGCGTACCTTGTCTGGATTGTTTGTCAGCAGATCAAGCTGGCCTATGCCCAGATCACGCAGGATTCCAGCCGCTGCCGCCCAGTCCCTCACATCCGTGGCAAATCCAAGCCGATGGTTGGCATCTACCGTATCCAGCCCGGCATCCTGCAATTCATAAGCCCGGATTTTATTCACCAGACCAATGCCGCGCCCTTCATGCCCGCGTACGTAAACCAGCACGCCACACTCCGCCTGCCCAATGGCTTTTAGAGCTGCATGCAACTGTGTCCCGCAATCACACCGCAAGGAACCGAGGGCGTCACCCGTCACACATTCAGAATGCATCCGCACCAGAGGCACCGCACCCGGCGCTGCGGGATTTCCTTTTACCAGCGCCACATGCTCCACCCCACGGGAATCCCGGAAGGCATGGATAGCAAGGTCTTCCCCGCCATAGGCGCTGGGCAGGGCGGCGGTTGCGAGATCTTCCATCTCTTCTTCTGCCGAAGCTTCGGCAGAAACATCCGCTGATTTTGCTTCAAACTGCGCAAGCGGCGTCAGGCCGTGTGTGCTGACCCACGTCACCAGTTCCGCAATGGAGATAATCGGCATGTCATGCTGCTGGCCATACACATCCAGCGCCGGACGGCGGGCCATAGTGCCATCTTCATTCAGAATTTCGCAGATGACCGCCGCAGGACGCAGGCCAGCCAGACGCAGCAGGTCTATGGAGCCTTCCGTATGGCCAATGCGCTCCAGCACCCCACCGGGAGCCGCCCGCAGCGGGAAGATGTGGCCGGGTGTTGCCAGATCGGACGGCTGCGCAGCTTCGGACGTCGCCACCAGAATGGTATGCGCCCTGTCCGCTGCGGAAATGCCGGTTGTTACCCCTTCCCGCGCCTCGATAGAGACTGTGAAGGCCGTGCCGTGCCGGGCGGTATTGTCCCGCACCATCATGGGCAGTTGCAGCTTCTCCACCTGTGCGGGTGGCAGCGGCAAACACACCAGGCCGCGCGCATGGGTGATCATGAAATTCATGGCCTCTGGCGTCATGAATTCCGCCGCCATCACAAGGTCGCCCTCGTTCTCGCGGTCTTCATCATCCACCATAATCACCATGCGGCCCGCGCGCAGAGCCTCTACAGCGCGACGCAAGGTATCAGACGGCTGAGCCGCCCCGACCGGAGCGTTTTTCACTGGTTCTGACATAGAGCCTCCACATATTTGGCAATCACATCCACTTCCACATTCACCGCATCCCCCAGCACCAGTTTACCGAGGTTGGTATGTGTCCATGTGTGCGGAATAATCATCAGCGCGATACGGAACGTATCGCCCTGCATAGCGCTGAGTTCATTCAGCGTGAGGCTGATACCATCCAGCGTGATGGAGCCTTTTTCCACCATGTAGCGGCGCAGGCTGGCGGGCACTTCAAACACCACGCGGTGTGCATCGCCCGACGGCGTGCTTTCCACAAATGTCGCGGTGCCATCCACATGCCCCTGCACAATATGGCCGGACAACCGGGTGGCGGGTGTGACGGCCCGTTCCAGATTAACAAAGCTGCCGACCCGCAACGCGCCCAGTGTGGTGCGGTCCAGTGTCTCGCTACTGACAAAAAACTGCACCAGACCGTTTGCGGATGGGGCTGTCGCCGTCAGACACACACCATTAACCGCAATGCTTTCCCCCTCCGCCACATCTCGCAGGCCAGTCTCCACTTCCAGCATGACAGACTGAGCACCGGGCTCCACTTTGCGCACAGGGCCAAGGGATTCAATAATTCCGGAAAACATGGTTACTCCTCAGCGCATCGTGCCCACTCTGGGAACAGAGCAAGCGGCGTTGTTGCATGACGGGTTGAAACGGAAAAATGGTCTGCGCCGTGCGCATCCTGACGAATGGTAAGCCAGTCATCCCACAGCCCCTGCGCCCGCAGGGCAGCCAGCAAAGTCGGGCCAGCTTCCACCATGGCCCACAGCGCTGGGGTTTCAGCCAGCAGAGCGGGAAGTTCCTGAATATCGGGGCAGAATGTCACGTCAAAGCGCGCATGCGTCTGCTCCCGCCAGCGTAACGGCACATGCGCTTCCTGCCCGCAGACCACCAACGTTCTGCGGCGGTCAGCATGGTCCGGGACATGCCGCACGGTAAAAGAAGGATTATCCGCCAGCACCGTGCCCATGCCGGTAATGACCAGATCGGTCGCCCGGCGCAGGCCATGTGCAAAGCGAAGGGACTCTGGTGTTGTAAACGTGGTCTGCCCGGCAGGAGGCACCATGCTGCCATGCTGGTCTAGCGCCTGTTTGACGGTAATCCACGGTCGGCCCTGCACCATCCGCATCGCAAACGGTGCGATGAGCGCACTGCACTTGGCGGCGAGAACGGCCGCGTTCGGGGCATCCGCCAGCCAGCGCACCGTAACACCCGCTTCTGTCAGTGCCGCCGCGCCGCCGCCCACCACATGCGGGTTGGGGTCCGGGCATCCAATCCAGACAGTTTTAACGGGAGAGTCCAGCAGCGCCTCCGTGCAGGGGCGCGTCCGGCCTGTGTGATTGCAGGGTTCCAGCGTGACAACCGCCGTATGCACGCGCGCGAACACCCCGACCTGCTTTGCTTCTTCCAGCGCAAGCCGCTCCGCATGAAGCTGTCCCGCGCGATGGTGTGCCGCCACAACCAGCACCTCACCAGCTTCATCCAGCAACGTGCAGCCCACGGCAGGATTGGGAGCCGTCTGGCCTACAAACTGCCATGCCTCCGCAAGCGCTGCCTCAAAGGCCCGCGCGACACAGTCCGGTATCAATTCTGAAGGGGTTTGCATCACACCCTGTACCCATCTGCCAAAAACATAACCAGACAGACTCAGGGCAGATAGCAGAGAACACCCCTTGTGCCCCCGCATGGACGCGGAGACCCAAAGGCCTGCACCGTTCTCTCTCATCCGGACTGTAACCGTCGGCTCCGGAATTACACCGGATCTGCTGACCCTGCCGAAGCAGGCGCTCGCGGGCTTATAACGGAAAACCGTTACTTACCGCCGGTAGGGATTTTCACCCTGCCCTGAGAACGTCACGGCTGCATAGACAGCAACCGTGTCTGTTATGATGGGGTGAATATAGTCTGCTTGCAAGGGACAATGCACTCAGAGCAGGCCAAAACAATACGTGAGGTCCGGTTTTCTGCCTGTGCTTTAACTGTTCCCGTTTTAAAACGCCCACGTAGCATCACAACTGAACCAGAGCATATTGTTGGTGCCGTTATTCACAACCGGGTTGGACACCGTGCCTGCCTGATTAAAGGGATGTGTGCCATTCAACGACTTATCCAGACGGATTTCCGGCCGGATGGTCAGAGCACCAAGGCCAAGCCGCCTGTTGATAAATTGCGGCTGGTATGCTGCTCCAACGGTCAGTTCCCCATATGTTGTCGGCGGGGCGACATAATAAGGATAAGGCTTGTTGCTGAGAGAACGCGTATAGGACGTCAAACTCGCATATTGCGCGGTAATCCCGCCGGTATTGTCGCGGTAAATCTCGCCACGGGCATTTAGCGTCAGCCATGGATGGATGGCCCATGCCAGATAAGTGGTAATGCCGTAGGCATCATCACGGGTCAGATCATCATGGAGGTACACGGCATCCACCGTCACCGTCACGGCCTTGTTCACGTGATATGCCGCCATAATGTTTCCATTATACTGCATTTTCCGGTTGGCTTCCGGCCCCACCCCGGCGCTTGCCAAGCCATCCGGTGAGATAAGGGTCCGGCCGTTATTGCCCTGCGGCCCAAAACGGCCAATGGCATGCATATCCAGCTTACCATCCAGCAGATGGTTAAACGTAAATCCAAAATAGCCTTTGGGCTTGTTGTTATTGCCGTATTTTCCAAAGGTCACGGAATTCCCGGTATCAATCCCGACAATCCAGTCCGCATGTTTTGCCAGATGCATGGTGGCGACAATACCAACCGTCTCAAACGGCACGATGTAGTCGGACGCATAATTGAATGTATAGAATGGCCGCGCCTGTGCCGGTGTGCCTTCCACCCCCATCAGCCCGTACATCTGCCCGATCTGCACATCTATCCCGTGGCGGAACAACCAAGGCATATGGACGTCCAGATGCGCCTGTGTAGGGGCCCACTGATACAGGCTATGGAGCGAGTCTGACGCCATGCCAATCGTCGGGTCAAACCGTGCATCCGAGCCATACATAGCCTCCAGCACAAAGCCGATTCCATACCCGCCCCCCACACTTGTAACCGGATGAGAAAGTGACCCCATAATCTGGTTCAGCGTGACGGTATTGGCCCGATCGGCATAATATTGCGCGAAGTTCCGGCCCGAGCGCGTCCACGGGTTCCCGGCAATCCCGGCTTCGATACTGAAATGGCCTTGCAGCCCATCCCAGTAGCTCAGCTTATGCCCGCCCTCCGGATGAAACAGATTACCCGCTTGCAGCTTGGGCATATCATCCTGAGTGACTGTGCTTGTGGGCACGGTGAGTTCTTCCGCAGGGGACACACCTTCAGGCTTTTGCGCGTTGAGCGGCAGATGCGCGGGCTTTTGCACGCTACCCGGCTGCACCCGTTTTTTAGGGACAGATGTGCGTATAGCAGCAGCAGGCTGTGCCGACGTTTCCGCGCGGACAAGTGAAGGACACCCTCCACACCCCATCAACAGCAAAGAAGCCAGAGAAACCTGCTTCAGTCTGGTGTGCTTTGCCATCTACCTCAGTCCATTCCAGAAAATATCGAAGCCACAAGACATGATTCGACGACGTTAATGAACTGGCTGTTTTCTGGATAGAGCCATGAATAGAACAGACAACTCCCCCATAAATGCCAGATCAATGCAGAAAATAGTGCCGTTGCAGCAAATAACCGCCACCAGAGCACTAATCGCCCCCATCGGCGCAACCCCTGACAGAACCGAGGAAAGCGGCGCACGGTAGGAGCAATGTAAATCACACTCCATACGCCACCGCCGCCAGAAAAGACTGATCATGCTCAGTATAGACGTGGTCCACATGCCTCCAAATCGTGTGAAAATCTGCTCAACCTTACCAAGAGTTCCGGTATGACGCCCACTATGCTGGACGCGACCCCGTGATGCTGGGGATGTTATTTGCTCCTCCCCCCCCCCCCCC
>NZ_LHZV01000021.1:0-2500 GCF_001581005.1 Acetobacter orleanensis | reverse complement strand
CCTGAAACCGAATGCCTACAAGCAGTCGGAGCCTCTTATGGGGTGACGGCGTACCTTTTGTATAATGGGTCAGCGAGTTTCTGTTTGCAGCAAGCTTAAGCCGTTAGGTGTAGGCGTAGCGAAAGCGAGTCTGAATAGGGCGCATAGTTGCTGGCAGAAGACCCGAAACCGAGTGATCTAGCCATGGCCAGGCTGAAGGTGCGGTAACACGCACTGGAGGGCCGAACTCACGCCTGTTGAAAAAGTCGGAGATGAGCTGTGGCTAGGGGTGAAAGGCCAATCAAACTCGGAAATAGCTGGTTCTCCGCGAAATCTATTGAGGTAGACCGTCAGGAATTTACCCCGGGGGGTAGAGCACTGGATGGGCTAGGGGGGCCCAAAGCCTTACCAAACCTAACCAAACTCCGAATACCCGGAAGTATTAGCCTGGCAGACAGACAGTGGGTGCTAAGGTCCATTGTCGAGAGGGAAACAGCCCAGACCACCAGCTAAGGCCCCTAAATCGTGGCTAAGTGGGAAAGGATGTGGGGATTCCAAAACAACCAGGAGGTTGGCTTAGAAGCAGCCATCCTTTAAAGAAAGCGTAATAGCTCACTGGTCTAATAGAAACCCTGCGCCGAAAATGTAACGGGGCTCAAGCCACGTGCCGAAGCTGTGGGTGCATACTATGTATGCGCGGTAGCGGAGCGTTCCGTAGGTCTGTGAAGGAGGCGGGGTGACCCCCTCTGGAGATATCGGAAGTGCGAATGCTGACATGAGTAGCGACAAACAGTGCGAGAAACACTGTCGCCGAAAGTCCAAGGGTTCCTGCGCAAGGTTAATCCACGCAGGGTTAGTCGGCCCCTAAGGCGAGGGCGAAAGCCGTAGTCGATGGGAATCAGGTGAATACTCCTGAACCTGCCAGAAGTGACGAATGCAAGATGTTGTCAGTCCTTAACGGATTGGACTGGCTTTTGGCGCATTCCAGGAAATAGCTCTGGCATATAGACCGTACCCGAAACCGACACAGGTGGACTGGTAGAGAATACCAAGGCGCTTGAGAGAACGATGCTGAAGGAACTAGGCAAATTACTCGTGTAACTTCGGGATAAACGAGACCCGTTAGTGGGCAACCATTGGCGGGTGGCACAGACCAGGGGGTAGCGACTGTTTAGTAAAAACACAGGGCTCTGCGAAGTCGAAAGACGACGTATAGGGCCTGACGCCTGCCCGGTGCCGGAAGGTTAAGAGGAGGTGTGAGAGCACTGAATTGAAGCCCCGGTAAACGGCGGCCGTAACTATAACGGTCCTAAGGTAGCGAAATTCCTTGTCGGGTAAGTTCCGACCTGCACGAATGGCGTAACGACTTCCCCGCTGTCTCCAGCATCGGCTCAGCGAAATTGAATTCCCCGTGAAGATGCGGGGTATCCGCGGTCAGACGGAAAGACCCTATGAACCTTTACTGCAGCTTTACAGTGGCATCAGAGACATTCTGTGTAGGATAGGTGGGAGGCTTTGAAGCAGGGGCGCCAGTCCTTGTGGAGCCATCCTTGAAATACCACCCTGAATTTTTCTGATGTCTAACCGCGGTCAGTTAGCCTGATCCGGGACCCTGTATGGTGGGCAGTTTGACTGGGGCGGTCGCCTCCCAAAGTGTAACGGAGGCGCGCGATGGTGGGCTCAGGCCGGTCGGAAACCGGCTGCTGAGTGCAATGGCATAAGCCCGCCTGACTGCGAGAGTGACAGCTCGAGCAGAGACGAAAGTCGGCCATAGTGATCCGGTGGTCCCGCGTGGAAGGGCCATCGCTCAACGGATAAAAGGTACTCTAGGGATAACAGGCTGATCTCCCCCAAGAGTCCACATCGACGGGGAGGTTTGGCACCTCGATGTCGGCTCATCACATCCTGGGGCTGGAGCAGGTCCCAAGGGTTCGGCTGTTCGCCGATTAAAGTGGTACGTGAGCTGGGTTTAGAACGTCGTGAGACAGTTCGGTCCCTATCTGCCGTGGATGTTGGAGATTTGAGAGGATTTGTCCCTAGTACGAGAGGACCGGGATGAACATACCTCTGGTGCACCGGTTGTCGCGCCAGCGGCACCGCCGGGTAGCTAAGTGTGGACGGGATAACCGCTGAAAGCATCTAAGCGGGAAACCCACCTCAAAACTAGATCTCCCTGAGAGCCGTGATAGACCATCACGTTGATAGGCCAGGTGTGGAAGCGCAGTAATGCGTGCAGCTAACTGGTCCTAATCGCTCTATAGGCTCACTCTCATACTGTCCCCTTAAAAGGACAGCCCGTGCACAGAAATCATCCATGCACGCGTCACACACAAAAAACTCTCTTTAAACAAACACCAACCGCATCCACACCACCCCACTCCGGGTGGACTGGATGACCTGGTGGCCATGGCGGGGAGTGATCCACCCGATCCCATCCCGAACTCGGCCGTGAAACCCCCCAGCGCCTATGATACTGCGGCTTAAGTCGTGGGAAAGTCGGTCGCCGCCAGGTCTTCCAGTC
>NZ_LHZV01000030.1 GCF_001581005.1 Acetobacter orleanensis | reverse complement strand
TCCGTAAAACGACTGCGTTTCATTCGTCCGTATCCTTCTCGATCGGACTCTGTTTTTAAATGGCTACATTTCCGGGGGGGCACGTCAATTACAAAAGAGATTTTACTATTCTGGCTGACGAACCATTGGAGTTGCTTGGAGATAACACAGCGCCCAACCCGCAGGAACTTTTAATGGCAGCCTTGAATGCCTGCCTTACTGTGGGATACATAGTTAATACCTCAATAAGGAATGTAGAAATATATAAATTTGAAATAGAAACTACTGGAAAATTAGATATCCGAGGTTTTCTCGGTATAGATCGTAATATCAATCATGGCTATGACGAAGTGCAATATATCGTTTGCATTAGTAGTAACGGGAGCAATGATCAAATCGAAGAAATTCATCAAGCTGTTCTCAAGACGTCGCCTAATTACGCTAATTTTTTCCGGTCGATCCATATGAATGGAAAAATTGAAATTAATAGATAATATAATACGAATAATATATTTTTTATCTAGGTAGGCTACCTATAAATATCGCCTACCTAGATGTGATTACATTAACTCTTTAACCGCTTGGTCGAAAACAGAGGTTTTTGAGAATATTAAAGACAGCAACATGGCACCTTCCAACGTCGACAAAATATGCACAGATTGAGTTTCCGTTAATCCGCTAAGGTTTAATTTATCTAGTGCACATTCGAAAAATCTACGCGTTTCAGTCTGAACACTAACCGGCAATGAGTTGGATGTTGTGCCCAGAACGGCACAAAGACACATTTTTCCGTCTTCAACTAACGCACGTCGAAAAGCATTTATCCATACGATCCGGACGTTAGTCTCGCATTTCATTGCATCGTCAATGGCCACCATAAAACGCTCCGTATAGCGGCGAGCAACAGTAGCGGCCAAATCGGACTTGGTCGCGAAGTGATAATGAACGCTTGCGCTTTTGACACCAACTTCAGTTGCGATTTCTCTAAAACTGAATCCATTGTAGCCACCCTCTCGTATAAGACGCTCCGCCGACACGATGATCGCTTCTGCTGTTTGATTAAATTGCTCCATCATTCGATCATTCATAACTCGCTGAGTGAATAAAGATAGAGCTTGCCTATCTGACAAGCAAATGATAGCACAAACCTACCTATCTACCGGTAGATAGTTTTAAAGCAGGAGAATGTCATGCGTTTTGAAGGAAAGGTTGTCGCCATCACCGGAGGAAGTTCGGGCATAGGGAAAGAGACTGCAGCCCGGTTCCTCGCTGAAGGCGCATTTGTTGTCCTCAACGGCCGAGATCCTGCTAAACTTGAAGCTGCTGTGCGCGACCTTGATCCCACGGGACAAAAAGTGATCGGATCGGCCGGAGATATTGCCTTGCTCGCAACTGGACAAGCATTGGTCGACCTTGCCGTTTCGCGCTTTGGGAAATTGGATGTATTGGTCAATAACGCTGGGGTATTCAACCCTAAGCCTTTTCTTGATCTGAACGAAAAAGAATACGACTGGTATCTCGACACGATCCTAAAAGGGAAATTTTTTACAGCGCAGGCCGCCGCTAAAGCCATGAAAGAGACAGGCGGCGCGATTGTGCAAACCGGTTCAATGTGGGCCATTCAGGCAATCGGTGCGACCCCATCAGCAGCCTATTCCGCCGCCAACGCCGGCGTTCATGCAATGGCTCGCAATCTTGCTATCGAGTTGGCACGTTACAAGATCCGCGTGAACGTAGTGGCTCCTGCCGTAGTAGAAACGCCGATCTACAACACGTTCATGACGGAAGAACAGGTCGAAAAGACTCTGCCAACTTTCGATGCGTTTCATCCGCTGGGGCGCAACGGAAAACCGCGAGATATTGCAGAAGCAATTCTATTTCTAGCTTCAGAAGACGCCTCATGGATCACTGGCGTCGTGTTGCCTGTTGATGGTGGCGTCACAGCGGGCAGAGTTTGACGTTACTATTACACAAAAAATTTCTTAAATGTCGAAATCAAGGAATAGATAACGATGGCTACAATGCAGAACTGGAACGCCTACCGCGAAGCTCTCGTCGCCCGAGTAGGTGATTTCGCAGCCTTAAACCCGGAAGCAATGCGTGGATTACAGACAATCGATAGCGGCTCTGTCAAAATGGGGAAACTCGAACCTAAAATTCATGAACTGATCGCTCTGGCTGTTGCCGTGACTACGCGGTGCGATGGATGTATTTCTATTCATGCACAAAAGGCTATTGAATTGGGAGCTTCTCGTGATGAAGTTGCTGAAGCATTAGGCACGGCTATTGCCCTAAATGCGGGCGCTGCCCTTGTTTATACGTCGCGAGTGTTTGACGCAATTGATTCATTACCGAAGTAATAAATGATAACTACAAGACGATAGTTCAACTCTCAGCGAACAAGTGAGAAGAACTATAATCTGAGCTGCTGCAATCGTAAAAAGGTTGCAGCACCTTGATTGCGTAATTTTCCATCAGAACGACAATTTATCTGCAAACCGAATATTCTGTTTTGCACCATAGACGATCGCGTAACCACGTTTAAGCAGGCGCCGTCACTCGTGAAGCATAGCCCAGCCTCTTAATTGCAGATTGGCCAAAGTTACGATAGCGGACAGATCAATCTGGATCCCGTCAGCGACAGCATCTGTCGATATTTTTTTGTTCGATAGAGCATAGCTACAAACCTCGATTGAAACATCAGCCTTACGCAATGAACGCAACAACTGCGTATTAGGGTTGTCTTGGCCAAAGCGTGCCCGATATGCTGTATCAGAGAGAATAGATAGGGTGGCTGGTCCATAAACCATTGCTACTACATCGTTAGTTTTGGGATGTATTCCGTCAGATGCAAGAAGATTCATGAAGCGTGCAATTCGTTCTAATGCTGGGTTGATATGTGTCGGATCACTCGCCGCCTGCGTCGTTTCGAACACCACGCGATAGCGTAGCGACGGATCAGGACGGTTCGCAAAGCCTTGGTCAGCCTGAACCACCTTCCCAACTGCTTGCGAGTGGGCGACACCGCTTCCAACTTCCACAACCAACAGACAGACAAGTATCCGCCAGATTATATTTTTCATAGAATTACCTTTCCAAACGCAAGCTTGAACTGCGACGTGTCAGTGTCCACACCAAAGGTATCAAGACCAGTACGACTGTTAACACTACTATCCAGTTAATCGTCTGCCATCCTCCGCTATGTAATAGCGAACCTGAAAAGAAGGATGCTGTAGCAACAGTGCCAAACACCAGAAAATCGTTAGCACCCTGAACTTTGCTCCGTTCGGTAGGCGTATGACAATCTGCAACCATTGCTGTCGCACCGAGAAACCCGAAATTCCACCCCACCCCCAACAACACCAATCCGCCCCAGAAGTGAGCAAGATTGGTACCGCTGAGCGCCACTACAGCAGAAGTTGCCATGAGAAGCAGTCCAATTGCTGCCAACCGTTCTTTACCAAAGCGCGCCATTAACCGACCGGTGATAAAGCTAGGGCCGTACATCGCCAAGATATGCCACTGGATACCAAGTGTTGCTTGCGAAATGCTGAGACCGTGACCAACCATGGCAATTGGCGATGCCGTCATAACGAAGGTCATCAGACCGTAAGAAACGATGCCCGTGACAATGGCAATTAAATACTTAGGAGTAGCAAGGATCGCGAGAAGAGGCCGATCTGTCACGTTAGTCGCCTCATTTAAATTCGAGGGGGACGAACGATCCAGCAATAGCAACACGGGGAGAGATAAGGCAGCAAGTCCTGCCTGACTGAGGAAGCTCCCAGCAAAAGGCATACCAGGCAGCATGTTACGCGACCAGATCACGAGTTGCGGACCGACAATTGCGGCGATAAGACCACCCGCCATCACGCGGGCTATGGCTTTCTGACGTTCGGCACCGAAAACATTGTCTGCCGCAGCAAACCGGTAGCTCTGTACATACGACGAATAGAGGCCAGCAGTTGCCGTACCCATGCAGAACAGAATGAAGCTGGCATGCAGGATACCGAACGTCGAGACTAATCCAGCAACCATGCCGATGCAGGCACCAAACACATAGCCCGAACGGCGCCCGAACCGGCGCATTACGGAGGCAGCAGGCAGCGTGCCCAGCGCCAGACCAAGATTGAGTAGGCTAACCGGTAGCGTCATCAGTGATGGGTCAGCAGAAAGCTGCTGCCCGACAAGACCACCGAGGGAAATAACGATCGGCGCATTAGCACCACCTAGCGCCTGAGCTACGGTGAGAATTCGAATGTTACGATCGGAAGCCACCCTCTTTTCCATCACTCTCAGATCGCCAGTGCAACCAGAAAGCGCGACACCATGTTATAGGCCGCCACCGTTGCAACAGCTTCCACCGTTTGACGCTCACCAAACATCCCTTTGAGCGTCTCGATCAAGACTGCGTCAACTTCGATCTCTCGCGTCGACTGGTCCGTAACATTCAGAAGCGTGGCTTCTGCTTCATCGAACAAGGATGCAATGCCTTCTTCCCGTAACGCCTGACACTTGGCCTGAGTGCCCCCTGCTGCGAGATAAGCGGGCTGATGTACGTTCCACTCAAATTCCGCACGATTGAGCACTGCAACGCGACACATGATCAGTTCGCGGTACTCAAGTGGCAGTTCAAATTCTGATCTCACCCGGCCAAGCAGATCGTTCCAGCCGGTGGCGAGAGGAACACTCTTCAATAATACACGGTCTATACCGATGAGCTTGCCTCCAGGTCTGCGGGCATGGATACCCTCCACTAATCCTGTAGGTGCTGGCTCGCCATTCTGCCAAGGGGTTATTCTCACGTTGGTCATGGTATCTCCTGGTCAAGGTTTCATCACATCGCCGTCGTACAGCATCGCATAGTGCTTCTGGCCACCGGCCTTAAAGGGGTGAAAGCCGTTCTCGAGGAAGGTCGAGACAAGGTTGGCGCCCACAAGTAAAATGAATACGGCGGAGACAATCGCAGTGCCGGTCGAGCGGCGTGGCGTCCGGTCACCAGGACATGCCGCGAAACAGACGAGCGCACATATGGTATAGAAAACGGCACCGGTTAACACGAGGTACGTCCAGAAGTACATGTGCAGCCCTAGAAGGGCCGTGCCGGTCGGCGGGGTACCAGGCAGGGCATGGACGAACATCTGCAATAGCCCGATGAGACTGCCAACCAGTGCGCCAGCCGCGCTTAGCGCGTAATTCCAAGGACTGGTTCCATACCGCATGTTGAGGAACAGACCAGCACCAAAAATCAGAAAACCTAATCGCTGGAGATTACAAAAAGCGCAGGGTAGATCACCCAGCGTAAGCTGGAAGACGAAGGCGACGAGGAGACACAGGCATGTACCCGCGAGTGCGGCAATGTCCAGCCATCGAAACCATCTGCTCACCATGCCGCGAGCATCCCAAGCTGCGCGCCATGATGTGATCCGTGCCATGTAGCCCATAAGATCAACATTAGCGCAGAGCCCCCCCAGAGCAGGCGCGCGCGTCGTTCATCGTAGAGCGACTGTCCGACGGCGATTGTTGCGATCAGGAATGGGATAAATCCAATAAACATCAAAACCCTTCCAAATATTACCCTGTTTGATTAATATTCCTATATCCACGAACTTTCGACAGTACGCCATTTTATACCAATAAAATATCAATAGAATCCAACCGGTATGGAAATGAATTGAATGGATATACCTATAATCTACAATTTTGCAGTTGATTTGCAGCACTTTTACTTCTGTCTCTCGCAAATAACCAACCGGGAAGCATCCTTTGCCAGCTTTATTCCGCTGCAAAACAATAAGCGGCGATCTTATTGCCTTCAGGATCACGTGTGTACCCGGCGTAAGCATGGGGTGCCCAGTTCCGCGGCCCGACAGCGCCCTCGTCCGGCCCTCCCAGCGCAAGTGCCGCTTCGTGAAAAGCATGGACTGCCGCATGCGTTGCGGCTTCAAAGCTGATCGTTACGCCATTGCCAACCGTGGCAGGCTGACCGTTGATCGGTTTAAGAACAAAAAAGGAAGGCTTGCCGTCGCCCCAGATGCTGCCCTTATCTCCCAGATCCGCGATACGGGTCCAGCCGAGTGTTGCCAGTACCTTGTCATAAAAATTACGGGCAGCTTCGAGATCATTTGTGCCAACCGTAACATGTGTAAAGGTGGTCATTTTTTCTCTCCTTTTTTTTACGAAACCCCAAGAAAAATGGAGTTTATTTCCGGCACCCGGAAGTGCGGCTGCCTTTCTCTCGTGCCGGAAAATTCTTCAAGCGGAAGGATATGGATCATCGGCCCAGTTGTTTCATCCTTCTGGGCCATCATCCGCATACGTCTTCTACAGCACGTCTGGCCGCAATGATGGCGCCTGCAATGTAGCCAGGTTCCTGCGAGCTTGTTTCGCTGCCCGCCAGTGTCAGCCTCTTTTGCCATGCTCCTGTAACCCACGGCTCATTTGCAGCTGTAATGTGACCGCCTGAGGCGACGTCGGCCTCAGTAGCCGTCAGAGGATCCGTCGCCCAATCCTTCAACAAGGTCACCTGCGGCTTTGCTGCGAGTGGACCAAACAGACGGCCTAACTGCCCAACACAGGCTTTCACGAGCGTCTCCTCGTCAATCAGCCTTCTCTGGGCGGCTGGCACGCCGATAAACCCCATGAGAGCTGCTTTGCCAGAGGATGTGGTTGCATCATGGATTTCAACCATCGGTCCAACCATGCTTTGCGCCGTGCCGGACAATCTGTCATCCCGCCAGAATGGACGTTCATAGAGAGCGAAAAACTTGGCATGGGGGGCCATCCATGTAGGGGTCTCCCGCCAATGGACGGCATCTGTCTTCTCCAGCGCCGGGGTGAATGTAACAGTCGCCTCAAGAAGCCGGGGTGGTAAGGCCGCGATAACATGTCGTGCCATGATGGTCTCAACCAGACCATCTGAGGACTGACATGCGAGACATACCTCTGTGTCAGTCAGTGCCATTTCTGTCACGCGATGGTTTAGGAGCAAACGGTCGGCAGGCATGTCGCACGTCAAGGCGTTGATAAGGCGCGCGGTTCCTCCAACCAGCCGTCTCGAGGCCTGTTCCTGTCTCATGCCACTGAAACGATGAACAGGCTCGCGGGACATGCGCTCGAACAGAACGTCGCCATCGGTATTCTGTGTGAAAGACGAAAGCCCAAGTTCAGCGATCAACTCACCGATGGCCGGTTGGATGTGGGGCCAGTACCAGGAGGCACCGAGGTCAAAGCCATCTTCCGCTGGCTGCCCTTTGTCGTCGACTGTCCGAATGCGCCCACCTAAATGTGCTCGCGCTTCTATCAGCACGACATCAATCGATGCCTTGCGGAGAAGACGGGCCGCATACAACCCCGACAGACCACCACCGACAATGGCGACATCGCATGTAATCATTTGACGGGTCCGCTTACTTGCGACGCAGGATCAGGGCTGAGGCATACAGACCCAGACCGAAGACTGAATGTCCGATGACGCTTTTGATCCGCGTCGCCGTGGGCTGCGGTGTTTTCGAACCCGCTACGCCCAGTCCCATACCTGGCATCATGATGAAATAGGGCGCGACCAGAAGCATCCAGACGAGTTTCAGGGGTGTTCCGAGCGTCGGTCGGGAAAACCACGTAGGCCCGCGCCATGCCAGAACCCCCAATCCATAGCCGATGCCAATGGCATAATGGGCTGACCATCCAATTGCTGCTTCAGCCCGAACCGGGCTGGCTTTCCTCATGTCAGACTGGACGAATTGCCCCTGGGTCATATGGCCAAGCCAGCGACCAAACATGGGCCAGTTGGTAACAGGCTTCCCTGTAATCCGGCCCATTGCTGCGGCCCACACATCCAGAACAACAGTTCCGCCAACACCGACTAAAGCAGCTTTAAGACACGGTTTCATGCCTGACCTTTCATCGTATTAAGGGGTTGCATCGAAGGCGCAGACATCGGGATGCAGCAGAGGCGCAGACTTGAACCAGACGCGCGCACCTTTGGTGCCAATCCGGGCATCGAAAGGCATTCCTGCCGGTAGACGGAGCCAACTCCACCGTGTCAGTTCATCTCCGCCTTCCGTGAGGCAGCCGGAAAGCACGAGTAGCTCCAGACCATCGGGATTGACCAGCACCTGATGTGTGTCAGCCTCCCAGTCCTCCAAAACGACTTTTTCTCCGAAGCCCTTGAACAGTAACCGAGAGGCAGTCACACCGGAGCGGAGAGGCAAGACTTGTCCCTCATCAGGGCGACACACGACGCGCTCCCGATCATCTGCGGCAAATTGCCAGAGCCGGACAAAGATCGTGCAACCATCTGCGCTACCGGGCGCATGGCTCGAACCTGGCGGATTGCGGACGTACGTTCCAACCGGGAAATCTCCGGTCTCGTCTTGAAAGACGCCGTCAAGAACCAGAAACTCTTCGCCACCGGAATGCGCGTGACGCGGAAACAGACTGCCGGGTGCATAACGCACAATCGATGTTGCCCGCGCTTTTTCTGCTCCAAGCCGAAACAGCATGCGACGGTCGACACCCTGTGTCGGACTCGGCACCCAGTCCAGAGACCCGGAATCGACAAGGGCTCTTTTGGAAAGATCCTCATTTAACAACATGATTTATAACTCTGCTCTTCCGCCATCGACAACGATCTCCGCGCCCAGCATGTAGCTCGATGCCTCACTGGCCAGAAACAGCACAGCAGCGGCAATCTCATCCGGTCGCCCCATACGTCCGATCGGTACCTGTTCTCCAACACGTTCAGAATAGGCGCGGAACGCGTCTTCGGTTTGGTTGGCGCCGCGGTGGATAGGCGTTTCAATGGAGCCCGGACTGACAGCATTCACACGGATCTTTCGATCCAGAAGTTCGGCTGACATCGTGCGCGCAAAGGAACGCACTGCTGCCTTCGAGGCAGACAGGATTGCCCGTCCCGGTGTGCCCACCTGATTGAGCCATGATGTATTGAGAATGATTGAGCCGCCCTCGCGTATGAGGGGCAGAAAAGTCTGGACTGTGAAGAAGACGCCTTTGACGTTGACGTCCATCATACGGTTATAGGCGCTTTCGTCGGTGCTCCCCAGAGGTGTCCCGTAAGCGAGCCCCGCATTGGCGAACAGGATGTCCAGCGCACCGTACTCCTGTTTCAGGCACTCGGCGGCGCGCTCCAGATCTTCATTGGACCCGACGTCGCATTGAAGAGGCAGCACGCGATCCCCACCGAGGTCCGCGACCGCTTTGTCGAGCTTGTCCTTCGAGCGTCCCATAATGGCGACACGTGCGCCCTGTTCAAGCAGTTTACGGGCAGATGCCAGTCCGATCCCGCTAGAACCGCCTGTAACAAGTGCTGTCTTTCCGCCGAGCATCGACTTGTCATCCCTGCTACTTCCAACTGAAGCGCACAATGAATGACAGACGATAAAACCACGACCCATTTCGACGATATCGACGACAAAGAAAAACTTTCTCGTCTCTCATCTTCTCTCATCGATCCGGACACCATTCTTTATTGGAGACCGTTTCAGATTTAGGAAGGCGTGTTTTCCGGCTGGAGCGCAATTTTTGTTGTTAGCCAGTCATGAAAGGCATTCACCTCATAGCGCCGTAATGCCTTGTTCGTCGCTGCGACATAATACGCCCATTTCACTGGCCAGCGTTGGTCTGGAAGAAGATGAACGAGCCGACCGCTTTCAATCTCCAGCGCGACCAGTCTTTTTCGGACAAGGGCTACGCCGCGACCGGCAACTGCTCCCTGAATGACGGCAGCGGCTGAGTTAATGCTGAACCCGTGATCAGTCGGCGCTTCAGCGACACCAGCCTGTGTCAGCCATTTTTCCCATGTGGGGAAATCACCCTCAGGATGTCCAGAGCCGTCATGGATCAAGGTCTGGGTGGCGATCCAGTTCGCATCAACCTTTCCATGCGAGGGTAAGAGACGCTGATGGCAGACAGCAATAATTTCCTCATCCATGAGATAAGTAGCCTTGACGCCTTTCCAGGTCCCCATCCCGCAACGAATGGCAATGTCAGCATCTCCTTGTGTCAGGTCCATGACACGATCAGAAACGTCCAGACGGACGTCGATGTCTGGATATGCCGAGGTAAAATCGTTCAGGCGAGACAGAAGCCAGTTGGCGACCAGAGCCTGAGAGGCGGTGATCACCACAATGGAGCGAGCTTTACGTCCTTTCAGCGTCTTCAGACCGGCCTCCAGCAGGTCCAGACCATGTGTAATATCACTGAGGGCTTCGCGTGCTTCTTCTGTGGGTGTCAGGCGTTCACGGCCCGAGCGTGAGCGCTTAAAAAGAGGGCAGCCTACCCAGTCTTCAAGTGAGCGCACGAGTTGGCCAACTGCCGCTGGCGTGACATCTAGTTCGGAAGCCGCTCCCACGAAGCTGCCATGTCGGGCCGCGGCTTCAAGAGCTTGCAGTGACTTTATTCGGGTCAGGAATCGCATGATCATGGAATATGCGACTTTGCTTTATTCAGAAAGATTTAACGACAAGGCTTACGGATTGCGAGGGAACGATCACGTTCTGCTTAGTCCGCTAGATTGACCCTTATGACACCGAGAGCGGATACAACATTCTCAATGTCAAACAAATGTGCCACCGTACCTAATTCGATCGGCGCACGCTTACGTTTGGTGAATGTCAGCTTTCGGAAAATTATTTCAATTGTTTGTATGACCGACATGAGGCGGAAGCGGAGGTTATATTTAGTGCAAATTCTGATAGTAGTCAGGATATCTGATGCAACTGTATTTTGCTCAGGAAGCGCAAAGAACCTTCCAGATGCGTCACACGTAATCTGCTAGGGGGCAAAAGCGAGGAATGCTGTTTCTTTAATGGTTCTCAGTTTGTCATGAAGTCTGTTGCAATACTAAGAAAGCCATAGGCCCAGAGAAGATAGGTCATAAACAGTGTCATCATGACTGCGGTCCAATGTGCCATCTGTTTCTGGTTGCGCTGTTCGGTCTTGCGGGGACGGCCTGGCCGACGTTTGACCGTGATGGGTTCTGGCGTAACAGGTTGATAGCTAGTTGTCCGCTGTTCAATAAAGGCATCCAGAGCGGCAATTGGAAAAGCCCTGTCCCGTTTGCCATAGGTGACGGAAGCTGGGCCACGTCCTTCGCTTACCAGATTCCGTAATCGGCAATGACTAATACCCAGATAGGTTGCGGCATCGCGATAGCGCAAAACCTTAGGCGTGACGGATGACTGGGCCACAGATGCAGGACTTCCCAAAGGACACAAGAATTCAGATTGTTTTTTGGGGAGAAGAACGGTGTTGAGCCGTGAAAACCTGATAGCACAGGAAGAGAGATCAGAGAAAGAAAATTCTTTCTGACCTCTCGTTCCATTTTCTGGTGAAGCGATGAGGGTATTGCTGGAGATGAAGAGACTTCAGTCCTTCAGGGATTTATCTTCAGACAGCATACCCAATACACGTTCAGCTTCCTCAATCTGACGACTAATGTCTTCAGGAACGGGCTGGTAATAGCGATCCAGTGATTTCAGGTTGCGATGGCCTGTAACGCGTTTGAGGTCGAGCGGATTGGGCAGCAATTTTGCTAACCGGCTGGTTGCTTCATGTCTTAGGTCGTGGAAGGTCAGATCTTTCAGTCCGGCATCTCGTACCATGCGGCCATATCGGACACTGAAGGCCGCTTCAGTTCCGACATCAAAGAGTCCCAGTGTTGGTTTGGGTTGATGTGGAAGCGTTGCAAGCTTCTCGATCAGGAGGCGGCGTGCGCCCGGCGTGAGGGGGCTTATCTCTGGCCCGTGCTCCTCCTGATGGCGATGCGTCTTGGTCCTTCCGCTCTCACCGCCCAGCTTCAGGGTGCGACGCTGAAGAACAATGTCATCCCAGCGAAGTTGGAGGGCTTCGCCCCGGCGTGTGCCCTGCTCGATCGACCATCGGACAAGCCATATATCATCTGGGTGAGGGGAGGCGCCGATGGCTTCAATCAGGCGTTCAAATTTTCATGGAAGAGAGGAATCCCGATTTTCCTGAAGGCGACGGTTACGCTTTTTGTCAGCCCCCTCTGGTCGTTTCACAATGCGGCCAGAAGCATGATTGACGATGGTGATATCCCATTCCGAGATGGCATGCTGGATAATGGAGGCCAAAAGATTAAGTCGCTTCACCACAGTCGTGGCTGCATATCCGGCCCCGGTCGTGCGTTCACGGAAGTCACGGACGTCTGCAGCCGAGAATTTCGATAATCGTACCGAAGACAGTGCTGGATCGCGCAGAATGGCTGGGATATGCCCGACCCTGTCGGCTTTCCGATCGGCCATGCATTCATCGCGATACCGTTCAACAAGTGTGCCAATCGTCATCTTGTCGAGAGGGCGCGTATCTGTGAACTGGCCAAGCTCTGCTTTGGCAGTTGTTTCACTGAGCCAGCGCCTGGCCTGTGCCGCACTTGAGAAGGTTTCCTGCCCCCGCCGACCATCGACCATTTTACGGGTCATGTATTGCTTTGGGCCACGATAGCTTACGCCGCAAGGGAGGGGCTTACCTGTAGCGGAATCAATGCGCCCGCTCATGACATCACCAGCAAGAGGTTTCGTGTCATCGAACATGAGAGGAGTGTATGACGTTCCTTGCGATGGTGCAAAAACTAATATTTTTTGGAGAAGTTCCGCCAAAAAAGCCAAAGAAAACAATGGCGTCCCGTACGGGAGGAAAAACCAAAATCACCACAACATACTGACTTTAATAACTAAAAAATCACTAAATATAGAGTTATCCACAATGTGATACAAACATGTATCACATGCATCTTGTGGACCTTGCAAGCCCCCAAGTTTTTTGTTGATATGTAAAACAGTTCAATTTTTATTCGGTCAGCTTTGAATTAGGGATAATGTGCATGCAAAAGCATCAAGAATATTGGCAGGATTGCTTCGTCGCTTGGAATCTAGCGATTTCCAAAGCTGTAGGAAGTAACCCTCCAGATACGTCTATTTGGTTAGGAATTGATCGTATCAAAAATGCGATTGAACCATTTCTTGGTGAAAACCTAAATCATGCCCATCTGCCGTCAGGAGGCGGGTTTGATTTTAAAAGTGTACAAAAATCAGCAGAATATGGATGTTTAAGCTTTCTTGTTGAAGATCAGATGGCAGAAATTGTTAAGCCTCTTTCACTGACATTGGAATTTTTCCCAACCCAACCGCAAGAGTCTTTTCTTCTCTTAGAATTAGACAAGATTACAGCACAAGAAGAATACGCAATAAGCAATCCAGATAGCCTTAGAGAAGATATTTTCGAGTTTCCTCCTGGAAATTACCAAAGTAGAGATGTCTGGGAACGCGGTTATTTAACACACGACGATTATGGTCATGAAGTGCCTATACCAAAAGAAAGTAAAATTGCAACAAGATGGCTTGGAGGTAAGATTTTATTTGTGTCTAAAGGTAGTATTTGGAACCAAAATACAGGTACTTATGACGGACGGCACAATAAAATGACCTCTTCAGAAATCAGAAGATTTATTCAAGACGCATTATAATATTATAGATACCAAGGAATTGATATTATTGATTCCTTGGTGAAAAATGTAGATAATGATCAATCAGTTGCGATAATATCAAAATCAATAAGCTTAAAAATCCTTGCAGATTATACCACAAGTTACCGTTTGTGATATTATCACGTTTTCGTGATGTTGGTTGAATTCATAGCTCGCCATGCAGTCATCCTTGATGTGTGCAGAATACGAGCAACTTCAGACACTGTTCTGCCTTCCTGACGTAGCTGGCGGGCTTGTATTCTTTGCTCTGGGGTGAGGACGTTCCTTCTGCCAAGCAGGATTCCATTGGCTTTGGCTGATTCCAGCCTTGCTATGCAGCGTTCTCGGATAATTTCGCGCTCAAACTCTGCGAAGCCTGCCAAGAGTGTGAGGAACAGTCTTCCTGAAGCCTTGGATGTATCTACGCCGAGGTTCAGAACGCGAACGCCTATATCGTTCTCCGTGAGTTCGTCTATCAAGGATAGAATATCGATAGCGTTCCTGCCAAGGCGGTCCAACTTCATCACGGTCAATGTATCTCCCGCCTGTAATTTGGCTATTAAGCCGGAGAGGGCAGAACGTTCCTTAGCCAAGACACTCCCTGAGACCTTTTCAGTCAATATCTGCTCAGGAGATATTCCTTGCCTGATTAGTTCCTGTATCTGCGGTTCATTCGTTTGTTCGTCAGTTGAAACACGAGCATATCCGTAGTTCATCATTATCCTCCATATGTATTACGTGACGATATGGAGTGAGGTAAGAAATTTATACAAACTCTACTAATATCTATATTATCGTATCACAAACGGTAACTTGTGTTACGCAGGATTCGTCTAATTTTTAATGTCAGGACGTATGTCTGTGTGGAGTAATTACGGGATTTTAATTGGGCAGATTGCAGGCATCCTACTGGTGGTGCCTGCGACATTCGGCATTCTTCGGCTATGTAGAAAATGGTTACCTGAAAAAGACAGCCAATCGTCTGAACCGTTCTGGTTCGGTCAGATGATGAATCTCTTCTCAGTGATGTGCTGTGTAGAACTTGTTTTTGGTATCTATTTTTTTTGGATAGGCAATGAACATGCTGAACAATTTGCAAAATTTATCTTTGCACCAACAATAACCCTTCTTGGGTTAAAGGTTATTGCAGGAATTATAAAAGGAGAAAGTGATAGCAAAAAAAACTAAAACAATAGAGATGACAAATAAAATAAGTATAGACATAAATAAGTATGCGAATAATGAATAAATAATATTGACTATTCATTAAATAAATTTTATATATATTTTCACAATCAACTTTGTCGAAGGAGACAAGCCAACAAAAGGAGTGTTGTTATGTTTAGGGCCTGTTAGATCTTGAAATTCTTCCCATATTG
>NZ_LHZV01000065.1 GCF_001581005.1 Acetobacter orleanensis | reverse complement strand
CACCTGCCACACACCATCAACATGCTCCCCCGCCAGACACCCGCCCGCCCCACTTCCTGGCAGTTGCAGGATAACGGTCGGGCTTTTCCACCCAATTATCTGCACGAAAGCTGGCGGGATTATTTATACTGGGACACCGAACTGGAAAGCTGACCGCCCCAGAACCGGAGAGGTTCCCCCGGCTCTATTTGGTGTAGCTATAACCGTGTTCATCCGCCTGCTTTTGCAGGTCTGGCGCATCTTTGAGGTTCAGCGGCAGCGGGTGCG
The DNA here is from genome assembly GCF_001581005.1 of Acetobacter orleanensis. GTDB lineage: Bacteria > Pseudomonadota > Alphaproteobacteria > Acetobacterales > Acetobacteraceae > Acetobacter > Acetobacter orleanensis. Next base: position 197,268 of record NZ_LHZV01000065.1, on the reverse strand, counting down.
CGTCTTTCTCACCCAGAATGAAGTTGTGGTTGCTCATGCGCTGGCAGGTATTGGCCGCCAGAGGAAAGCTGAGGAACATCGGGCCTTTCATCTGATTTCTCAGGCAGGACACATCCGTATCCAGAAACGGCTTACGGCCGATTTCAGAAGAACATCCGCCCAGCAGCGTCAGCCCGGTGAGCATAATTCCAAAGCCGACTGTCTTCTTGTTCCGTCTCACAACCACGCTGACCTTTTCCTCGCCATGCTGTATCGGCATCCAAACGCCGGACAGGGCTTTCTACCCTGCCACGCCTTACGGCCCGCGCCTAGTAGAAGCGGTGGCAAATCGCCCCCGTGCGCACCGCATGACAGAGCGCTTTTTACCCAACATCAAACCCCGCGCCGAGAATGGCATTCTGCAAGGAGGACATGCCTGCTCGCGAAGGATCATACTCAATTTTCACCTCACCCGTGGCAAGATTCACATCCGTGCTTTCCACCCCATCCACGGCGGCCAGAGCGCGTTTTATGGCAGACACACACCCGTCACACGTCATGCCTTCTACCATAAAGCTTGTTTCTGTGGTTGCCATTCTCACATTTCTCCCTGTTTAGACCGCACCATCCGGGCGGCGTCGCACCAAGACGATACCCGTAGTTTATACGCCTCCGGCCTTGCTGCAAAACGCCGGGCGGGGGAACGCGGCAGGACCACGCTCTACATCACCCTCTCGGCAGAACAGGGTGAGCAGCGTAAGATAAGCTCCATGCCGGACATGCCCCTCCTTTCTACTGCATCCCCCATCCAGCCTGAGTCTTTCTGGCGGGATACGCCTGTGCATCGGCTGATGCTGACCGCGCTATTGAATGAGTTGGATGCCACTCTTCTCAGCACCTCCAGCGCCACGCGCACGCTGGAGGACTGGAGCAGGCACCATCATCTGGCTCCTGCTCCAACCGTGCGCGCCCTTTGCCAGCACACACCAGCCCGCCCTTGCCCGCCTGCCCTGCGAGACGCTTTACGTCTGCCAGCAGACGCCCCGCCAGACGCTTTACGTTACAGGCATGTCCGGCTGATGTGCGGCTCTCTCACCCTTTCAGACGCAGAAAACTGGTATCTGCCTGACCGCCTGACTGCGGCCATGAACAGGGAGTTGGACACAACAGAAACCCCATTCGGGCGCGTGACGGCACCGCTGGCCTTTACACGCCGCCTTGTGCAGTCAGAACGCTTGTGGTCGCCTCTTCCCGCGGGTTGGTCCGAACAAACCTCACTCCCCATGGGTTCGGGTGAGGCTTTGGTCTTTCCGCCCGTCCTGTTCCGGCATCACGCTGTGCTGTCCCGGCAGGACGGGACGCCTATCAGCGCGGTTATTGAAAGCTATACAGGGGGCGCGTTCCATTTCCCGCCCCCTGCCATGCCGAGTGCCCCGTAAGCCCATTCTCATTCATAAAGACCACGCATAAAGAAAACCCCTGAGCGCACACGTTACAGGTTCAGGCGTCTGCTCTCTGCTCTCTGCTCTCTGCTCTCTGCTCTCTGCTCAGGCATCCTCGCTCATACGGGTCTTATCAACAAACTGCTCTGTCGCATCATCCAGCGCGCGTGTTTTCCGGCCGCCGGGACCATGCACATACAGATCTTTCCGATCCACAGACTCCACCACATCCGGCTGAATGGGCATAAGATACCGTGCTTTACGCATATGGTCGGCCAACTGGAGTTTGGGGTTAAAGACGGAGTTAAACTTCCACAGCATTTTTACAAAGTTTGTCTGCCCCTTCATCAGGAGGCGACCTGCAATGCCTGCGGTGTCCTTTAGGGCTTCCCAGCCCATATGTTTGGTGTTGAGCACCTGCTGGGTTTTGACCAGTTCTTCATAAAACTCTGGCAGCGGCAATTTGGTCGGCAGCACAGCGTGCTGAATATCAAACAGGCGATAGTCCCGCGTTGTCAGGCGGCGCGCTTCCCTATGCCAGATTTCCGTGCCGGGATACGGCGTGGTGACGGAAATATTGACGATTTCCGGAATTTCCAGACACCACTGCCGCACAGCCTCAAACCGACCACGATCCCAGTCCGGGTCAGCAATAATGTTAATGGCCACAATCAGCCCCAGAGACCGCGCATACTCCAGCGCCTCGAAATTCTTGTCCAGCGAGACACGTTTGCGGAACTGCTTCAGCCCTTCCTCATCCACCGCTTCCATACCGATGAAAATATAGGACAGACCGATCTCGCTCCAGACCTTGAATACGTCCTTGTTCCGCAGCAGCACATCCGCTCGGGTTTCCAGATAGTATTCCTTTTTAATGCCCCGTTTTTTAATTTCATTGGCAATGGCCATGCCGTGCTCTTCATGCACAAAGGCCACATCATCCACAATAAAGATGCCGGGTTCTTTGATCTCTTCCAGTTCGTCCGCAATAACCATCGGGCTGGCAGTGCGGTAAGAGCGGCCATAAAATGTCCATGCGGAGCAGAATGTGCAGTCCCACGGGCAACCACGGGCAAATTCGATGGACGCTGCCGGGTCCAGCGTGCCGATAAAATATTTGTTGCGGTGCCGCAGCAGGTCACGCGCCGGGCGGATATCATTAAGAGAGTCCACAAAAACCGGAGGCGGCCCCTCTCCATCCATGGTGACAACACCCGGAACGCTCAGCAGGTCCTTGCCATCCTTTAAGGCGCTTAGCAGCAGGCCGATGGAGGCATCGCCTTCCCCTTTCAGGATGCAGTTTACCGCCCCTTCGGACAGCGCCAGCACGTCCCGCGCAATAAAGGAGACAGAGTGGCCGCCAATAAACTGGAAAATATCGGGATAACGCACCCGCGTGGCGCGGCATAAATCGATAATTTCCGGTACATTGGCCAGATAATTGCCAGAAAAACAGACGACATCCGGCTTAAAGCTTTCCAGCAGCGTCCAGTAATCTTTCTGGGTTTCAACCTGCAAATCAATAATCTGCACGTCATGTCCAGCATCCCGCGCCGCACCGGCCACCAGTTCCAACCCCAGCGGTTCCAGCCGGAGGAAAACTTTTGTGTACATAAGGGCACTGGGGTGAACCGCCAGGACTTTCATGACATTCCTTTCGATACGGGCGGCCACAGACAGGCATGGCCTCTACCGGTTTGTCAGAATTTCTGAAGTCTGGATCATAAGGGATTGGCTTCGTGCAACCTCGGTGCTGACAACCCACCACCCATGCACGGAACAATGATCTAAATAGACCAAAACAGATGAAAACGAACGCACAACCCTTTGTTATAGAATTATTTTTCTGTTTCTACATTTTCATAACAGCCATTTGAGCGGCCTCATTATCACGCGGATAACTTTTATATGCCTTCCGCAGAACGCATCCCAGCACCGGACCAGCGCTGGATAGTGCAGGCCCCATACACATCTGGCCCGCCCAGTTCCCACAACGCTGTAACGCGCTATGAGTTCCGGTACGGGCCAGACTGTTTCATGCCAGCCTGCTTATGCCCTTAAGGCAAAAAGCGGACCGTGTTCATGAAGGACCTTCTCAGGGAAGGATTTCGGTTTCCGCGAAGAAGAAGCGGATTTCATTGGCAGCATTCTCGGCACTGTCGGAACCGTGCACGGAGTTGGCTTCAATGCTTTCAGCAAACTGAGCACGGATGGTGTGTGCTTCAGCTTTCTTCGGGTCCGTCGCACCCATGACGTCGCGGTTCTTGGCAACGGCGCCTTCGCCTTCCAGAACCTGCAGAACCACCGGGCCGGAGATCATGAAGGACACCAGATCGTTATAGAACGGGCGTTCCTTGTGCACGGCGTAGAACGCACCGGCCTGAGCCGGGGTCAGCTGCACGCGCTTCTGCGCTACAATCTTCAGGCCAGCGTCTTCAAACACGGCGTTGATTTTGCCGGTCAGGTTACGACGGGTGGCGTCGGGCTTAATGATGGAAAGAGTACGTTCTGTCGCCATGTGCGGTCTCCTCATTCATAATCGGGCCGCACAATAACGCGGCCTTTCAGCCTGCTCCTCTAGAGCATATTCGCGCGGGCTGGTAGGTACTTCACCAGATCATCATAAGATTCCAGCCAGAACGAGACCCCCGTTGAGCCTTCTTGTCATTTCCGACCTTACTCTCCGCATTGCTGGCCGCACCCTTCTGGACCAGGCGGACCTCTCCATAGAACCGGGCCGCAAGGTCGGGCTTGTGGGGCGGAACGGGGCTGGAAAGTCCACGCTTCTCGCCGCTATTGCGGGCGATATCGCGCCGGATGGCGGGGAGATCCGCCTCTCTTCACGCGCCCGCATGGCCCGCGTGAAGCAGGAAGCTCCGGCGGATGGGGCCTCCCTCCTTGATACTGTTCTGGCCGGTGATACCGAACGCACAGCCCTTCTGGCGGAAGCAGACAGCGCGACGGACCCGGCCCGCATTGCGGAAATTCATGAACGCCTGCGCGCCATTCAGGCCGACAGCGCCCCAGCCCGCGCCGGGTCCGTTCTGGCCGGACTGGGCTTTAGCGCGGACGCCCAGCGCCGCCCGGTGTCTGATTTTTCCGGCGGCTGGCGGATGCGTGTCTCTCTGGCCACAGCCCTGTTTCTGGAACCGGACCTGCTGCTGCTGGATGAACCCACCAACCATCTGGATCTGGAAGCAACCCTCTGGCTGGAAGGCTGGCTGACCCGTTTTGCGGGTGCCGCGCTGATTGTCAGCCATGATCGCGGCCTGCTGGATGCGTGTGTGGACGCCATTGCGCATCTGGACAAAGGCAAGCTCAGCCTGACACCCGGCGGCTATGAAAATTTTGTCCGAATCCGCACGGAGCAGGCTTTGCAGCAGGCCCGCGCGGCGGAGCGAATCGCAGCCCAACGGGCCCATATGCAGTCTTTTGTGGACCGGTTCCGCGCCAAGGCCACCAAGGCCCGGCAGGCGCAGGCCCGCCTGAAGGCGCTGGAAAAACTGCCGGTGATTGAAAGCGTGGTGGAAGATACCCCCACCCGCTTTGCCTTCCCGGAGCCCGAGCAACTGGCCCCGCCCATGTTCACGGCCAATCGCGTCAGCATTGGGTATGGCGCCACGCCAATTCTCTCCAACGTGTCCTTCCGGCTGGACATGGAAGACCGCATTGCGCTGCTGGGCGCGAACGGTAACGGGAAATCGACCCTCGCTAAGCTGATTGCCGGGCGTCTAGCCCCCATGTCCGGTTCGGTAGACCGCAACCCGAAGTTGAAAATCGGCTATTTTGCCCAGCATCAGGCGGAAGAGCTGGTGCTGCACCAGACCCCCATCGACCATATGGAGCGCGCCCTGCCCAAAGCCCTGCCGCCGGTTGTACGGGCGCAACTGGCGCGCTTCGGGCTGGATGCGGACCGGGCGGAAACGCCGGTCAAAGACCTCTCAGGCGGGGAAAAAGCCCGGCTTCTGCTGGCACTCGCCACGCGTGATGCCCCGCAACTGCTCATTCTGGACGAACCCACTAACCATCTAGATTTGGATGCGCGGGATGCGCTGGTCCGTGCCTTGTCCGAGTTTGAAGGGGCGGTGCTGCTCATCAGCCATGACCCGCATCTGGTGGAAATGGTGGCCGATCGGCTGTGGCTGGTCGCGGATGGCAAGGTCACGCCGTTTGAAGGTGACATGGCGGATTACCGCCGCTGGCTGATTGAACAGAACCGCGCCACAAACCGCACAAAACAACAGGACACTTCGGCACAGGCCAGCCGCAAGGATGACCGCCGGGAACGCGCGGAAACGCGCAAGGCGCAGGCCCCTCTCCGCAAGATTATCCGCGATGCGGAGGCCAAACTCGCCAAACTGGCAACAGAGCGGACAAAAATTGAAACCACTCTGGCCGACCCCGCTCTCTATGCGGACGGCAAAGCCAATGAGGTGACACGCCTGAACACGCGCCTTGCCGCCATTGGCAAGGAACAGGCGGAACTGGAAGAACGCTGGCTGGAAGCCGAAGCCGAGATTGAAGACGCCGCAGCGGAGGACTGATACAATCCAGCACCCCAGTATGAGTTATCCGGTATGAGTTATCCGGCATAAGTTAAATGCGCGAGCGCAGGCGCGTGTGTGATTGCTTAAGCCGGACACTTTGCGGCCTTACGGGCAGCCTCACACCTCCTCTCTATTCAGTTGAATGAGAGCAGTCTCAGTCTGACTATTTCATTACAGAACATATAATAATTCATTACAAAACATATAAAGATATATACTGTTTTTTATCACCAAAATCCCGACCAGCCGTTACATAGTCACTCCTTCTTCTGAAAGACCTGCCGTCCATGACCTCTGCCTCTGGTTCCCAGCCCGACTGCGCTACACCAATCCCTGAAGAAGCGGACAAACAAGCAGGCTCCCCGCCTCTGTCCTGCCCCGTTCCGGACACCAACACAGAAGACAGTGCTGGCTGGCTGAGCAGCATTACGCGCATCCTGCGCCTCACTCTCGGGCTAACCGTTATTGCGCTGATGATCTGGCTGCTGGGAGACGTGCTGACCATTCTGTTCGCTGCCACGCTGTTTGCGGTTGTACTGCATGGTCTTTCCAGAATTCTCGTCAAACATCTGCGCCTACCCTACGGCTGGTCTCTCACTGCTGTTGTTATCGCGCTGATTGCCGCCGTCGTGCTGCTGGTCTGGGGCAGCGGCCCCGCCATTGTAAACGAGGCCGCCAAATTGCAGGACGCCCTGCGCCAGCAGGAAGCCTCTCTGCGCGCCACGTTGCAAAACAACCCTACTGGCCAGATGATCCTGAATTATCTGCCCGCCTCTCTCGGGGGCAAGCAGGGCGGGAGCAGCAGTCTGGCCTCACTCGGGTCTCGGATTGCTGGCTCCATGACCGGCATTCTCGGCTCGGCCTTTGGCGCGGCTGGCACCATTGTGGTGATTCTGATTGCCGGACTGTATTTCGCGATGGACCCCGCCCTTTACGCAAACGGTGCCCTCCGGCTTGTGCCCGTGGCCCAGCGCCCAAGAGCGCGGATGCTCATGCTCCGCGCCAGCCAGACCTTGTGGGCATGGGTGGCCGGGCAGTCTCTGGACATGCTGGTGGTGGGTGTCCTCTCCGGCGTGGGTCTCTGGTTTATTGGTGTCCCACTAGCTCTGGCGCTAGGTGTGCTGGCGGGGCTGTGTAACTTCATCCCCTATATCGGCGCGATCATGGGGGCGGTGCCTGCCATGCTGCTGGCGCTGTCTCTTGGCACGCGGGAAACCATTATGGTGGCCGTTCTCTACAGCGTCATCCAGTTCTTTGAAGGCAATGTTCTGGCCCCCGTCATCCAGCGCCACGCCGTGCAGATGCCCCCTGCCATTACCGTGCTTTCTCAGACACTATTTGGCGCCATTCTGGGCTTTCCCGGCTTGATTTTTGCTTCCCCGCTGACAGCGGCCCTGCTGTCTATTTTTGATGGGCTGACCCCGCCACTCTCAGATGACGAACGCGTATAAAAACTCCGTCGTGACAAACCAGTAGGAACACCGTAATATTTTGGTAACCCTCGTGGAGTCTTAGGTTCAGAAATGCGCATTCTTCTTGTTGAAGACGATCAAACAGTTAGAAGTTTCATCGCCAAAGGCCTGTCCGAATCCGGGCATCTGGTAGAACAGGCTGAAAGCGGCAGGGATGGTCTCTCCCTTGCAACCAGCGAGAATTTTGACATTATCATTCTGGACAGAATGCTCCCCGGCGGCGTGGATGGCATCCATATCCTTGAAACGCTCCGGCGGCAGGGCAACGTAACACCCGTCCTGCTGCTGTCTGCTCTGGCAGAGGTGGATGAAAAGGTTGCTGGCCTGAAAGCCGGTGGGGATGACTACGTCACCAAGCCTTTTTCCTTCAGTGAACTTCAGGCGCGACTGGAAGCTCTTGTCCGGCGCAACCGGAACGAGGCCCAACCCCAGACCCGCCTGACGGTGGGCGATCTGGAAATTGACCTGCTCTCTCGCGGCGTGAAACGGGCTGGCCAGAAAATTGACCTCCAGCCACGCGAGTTCAGGCTGCTGGAATTCCTGATACGCCACGCAGGGCAGGTTGTTACCCGCACCATGCTGCTGGAAGGCGTGTGGGATTACCACTTTGACCCGCAGACCAACGTGATTGACGTGCACGTCTCCCGCCTGCGGCAGAAAATCGACAAGCCATTTGGCCGCCCGCTTGTCCATACCATTCGCAACGCAGGCTATATGCTTCAGGAATGACGGCACCAGCGACCACTGTGACGGCAAGCCCGCAGCCCGGCTTTTTACGCCTGCGCTCCGTCAGTTTACGGTTCGCACTGGTTTACGGCACACTTTTTGTCTGCTCCGCTATCCTGTTCCTCTCCTTTATCTGGTGGGGAACGGAGGGGCTGCTGGAACATCGGGTTGAGCGGGCCATTACCACGGACTCACGCACTCTGTACAACATCTGGGCAGAGAGCGGCCCCGCTGGTCTGACCCTGGTTATTGATGACAGGCTGGAACAGGACGTTGATGACAACACCCTGTATCTCCTGATCAACAAAGACCAAAAATGGGTTGCAGGCAATCTCTCGGAATGGCCGCGACAAGTTACCAGCGATCATCACTGGTTCACCCTGCCTGTCCAACGCGCTTATACGCAGGACATGGCTAAGGTGCGGGCCTATTTACTGCCCGATGGTTATCGCCTGTTAATCGGGCGGGATATTAGTGGCCGCACGCTCCTCCGCAAAATGCTGACTGATATGCTCCTGTGGGCCTGTATCATGATCACGCTGCTGGCTGTCGGCGGGGGGTGGCTCGTCCGCCGGTTGTTCCGCCACGTTATTCACACCATCAGCCGCACCACCTTGGCCATTACACATGGAGATATGTCCCGCCGTATGCCGGTGCAGGGCACGGATGATGAACTGGACGAAATCGCCATCACCATCAATGAAATGCTGGATCGGATTAGCCGCCTCATGGATGGCGTCCGTCAGGTTTCCAACGCCATTGCGCATGATCTGCGCACACCCATCACCCGCGCTCGCGCACAACTGGAAGATGCCGCACTCCATGCGACCAATGAGACCGAACTACGCGCCGCCATGGAACAAGCTGCCAGCAATCTGGACAATGTGACATCCATTTGTGAAGCACTGTTACGCATTGCCCAGATTGAATCCGGCGCGCGCCGCTCGGCCTTTGTGCTGTTTGATCTCATCCCGGCTTTACAGGATGTGTGCGAACTCTACGAGGCCGTGGCGGAAGAGCATGGGCTGATTTTTGTGCGACAGTTGCCCGAACATCTGCCTTTTTTTGGAGATCGCGCCATGTTCCAGCAGGCGGTGGCCAACCTGCTGGATAACGCTGTTAAATTCTCCCCCTCCAACGGAGCCGTCACCCTTTCCGCGAAAGTCCTCCCCGCGGCCCGTCGGTCAGACGGCAGCCGGGGCGCGCTGCTGCGCTTATGCGTGGCCGATGTGGGGATCGGGATGAATGAGGCCGATATGGCCCGTGCTTCGGAACGGTTTTTCCGGGCTGAGCAGGCCAGAAACACCCCCGGCTCTGGCCTTGGCCTCTCACTGGTTCAGGCCATTGTGCAGTTGCATGAGGGGCAGTTGCACCTCTCATCCAACAATCCGGGGCTGATCACCTGCATTGAAATCCCGCTTCCGGAAGCGAACGCACTCTTGCTAGCAGACTCAATGCCTAACAATCATTAATACCACCCCGCTTTACATCAATAAATCATTACAAAAATCGTTTTGCCTTGAAAAAGACATTGGCTCCTTAAAATGGTAAAGGATGAGACGATCCCTGCTTCTCGCCCTTATGCTGACATTAGGGAGCATCGCGACAACAGCCATTGCCACGCGGCTTTCAGCACAAGCGGTTCTCCCACCACCACCTCAGGATGAAGGGCGCCGCATTCTGCCTGTCCTCCCGGGTCCTAAGCCTGTGGTTATTACCTCAGACAGTGCCGCCTTTTGCTTTCGGCTTTCCCGTGTCATTGAGAGTTATAATAAAGATACCCTGCCGCGTATGGTCAGCCAGTTGCAGGAAGAAGGTACAGACCTGTGCCGTCAGGGGCTGGTCCGCTCCGGGATCAGTCGTCTGCGCCGCGCCATTATCAGCTTGAAAAGGACATCACCTTAATGCGCCTTTCCCCTCGCCTCACTGTTCTCAGCACTCTGGCCCTTGCTCTGGCCGCCACTGCTCCGGCTCTGGCTGAAAGCAGGCCAGAAGACAGCTACACGCGTCTGGAACTGAACGGCTCGGGCTCCGTGGAGGCCCCGCCCGACCAGTTGATTGCCCGGTTCCGGGCAGAAAGTCGGGAAAAGACTGCTGCGACTGCTCAGCAGGCCGTCAACACACTGGTTCATAAGGCGGTGGAGCAGTCTGCCAAAGCCGCTGGGGTGAAGGCCGCTGTGCTCCAATATTCCGTCTCGGAAAATCAGCCCGATAAAGGGCCTTCATCATGGACAGCCTCGCAGGCTCTCACCTTTACAGCACCTAATGGCACAAACCTGCTGCCACTGACCGGGCAGCTTCAGGGTGAAGGGCTGATGCTGGACGACCTTTCATGGTCACTTTCTCCCGAAAACGAGAAGAAGCTGATGCTGGACGCTGAGCAAAAAGCTGTGGAAGATCTGAAAAAGCAGGCTGAAACTCTGGCCGCCACACTCGGGATGCATGTGGTGCGTTTTGCCAACGTCTCTCTGTCTCACGGTGGGTTTCCGCGCCCTGTCATGATGATGGCTATGCCGGCTCGCGCCGCCATGGCGGACAGCGCGCCGCCGCCCTCCAGCACCGCAGAAACACAAACTGTGCGGGCAAGCGCCAACGCTACCGTGTTGCTGGCTCCGTAAGTTGCTGCTCCCGTAAAGAGAAAGCAACCACCGAAAAACGGCATAAAAAAACGCCTGTGCGGGACATGTCCGCACAGGCGTTTTTAATACTCAGACAGACAGCAGGAGCATGTCCTACGGGCCGGATAACCCCTTAGCGGGGCGCCAGCACCATAATCATCTGCCGGTTTTCAAGGCGCGGCATCTGCTCAACCTTAGCCTGCTCATCCATTTCGGTCCGGATACGCTCCAGAACCTTAATGCCCAGTTCCTGATGCGCCATTTCACGACCACGGAACCGCAGGGTGACTTTGACCTTGTCACCTTCACCCAGAAAGCTTTTCACAGAGCGCATTTTAACCTGATAGTCATTTTCGTCGATATTCGGACGAACCTTGACTTCCTTGATTTCAATAACTTTCTGCTTCTTGCGGGCTTCGTTGCGCTTTTTCTGCTGCTCATACTTGAACTTGCCGTAGTCAAGAATCTTGGCAACGGGCGGTTCTGCGTTCGGGCTGATCTCAAGAAGATCAAGCCCAACACCATAAGCGCGAGCCAGCGCATCGCGGGTCGACATGACACCCGCCATCTCGCCTTCTTCGTCAATCAGACGAACCTGCGGAACGCGTATCTCTTCGTTAACACGTGGTCCCTCGCGGGTGGGCGGCGCGGGAATAGGGGGTCTGGCTATGGTCAGCTCCTGTCATGGATAAAAAAACAAACAGAAGCGCCTCCCGGTGCTTCCGCTTACGCTGTTATTATGTGCGCAATTCTTGGCCGTTTATCAAGCATGCCGGGCCAGAAAACAGACTCATTCCAGCCCTGCCCAAAACAACCAGCCGAGTCTCACGCCTTTTTGCGCAGGTCCGGCGGTGTTGCTTCTTTGGCAATCAGGCTCACAACCTCATCAAACCCAAAGGTTTCCTGATCTTGCCCGCCCAGACGGCGCATGGCCACGGTCCGCTCTTCCGCTTCCCGGCGGCCAACCACCAGAATAATCGGAACGCGGGCCACGCTATGCTCGCGAATCTTGGCGTTGATTTTGTCGTTCCGCGCATCCGCTTCCGCCGCCAGACCTACAGCGCGCAGAGCAGCGGCCACTTCTTCCGCATAGGCCCCGGCATCACTGACGATAGACGCCACAACCACCTGCACAGGAGCCAGCCAGAGCGGGAAGCGGCCAGCATGCTGCTCAATCAGAATTCCAAGGAAACGCTCAAAGGAGCCCAAAATCGCACGATGCAGCATGACCGGGCGGTGGCGTGCGGAGTCCTCGCCAATATAGCTCGCATCGAGTCGTTCCGGCAGCACGAGGTCAACCTGAAGCGTGCCGCACTGCCAGTCACGCCCGATGGCATCCCGCAGCACAAATTCCAGTTTCGGGCCGTAGAACGCGCCCTCACCCGGATTATATTCATAGGTCACGCCAGCGACTTCACATGCTTCCTTCAGCGCGTGCTCGGCTTTGTCCCATGTAGCATCGCTTCCGGCACGCTGTTCAGGCCGGTCCGCAAATTTCACGCGGACATGCTCAAAGCCCAGATCCTTGTAGACCTCATGCAGCATCCGCACGAACTGCACGGTCTCATCCGCAATCTGGTCTTCCGTGCAGAAAATATGCGCATCATCCTGCGTAAAGCCGCGCACGCGCATCAGCCCATGCAGCGCGCCGGACGGTTCATACCGATGGCAGGCCCCGAATTCCGCCATCCGCATCGGCAGTTCACGATAGGAACGCAGGCCGTGGCGGAAAATCTGCACATGGCACGGGCAGTTCATGGGTTTGAGAGCGAGAGTCTTATCCTCGTCCTCCACCGTCGCCACAAACATGTGGTGGCGATATTTGTCCCAGTGGCCAGAGGCTTCCCACAGGCCACGATCCACCAGTTGCGGGGTGCGCACTTCCTGATAGCCGCCACGAGTTTGCGCCCGGCGCATATAGTCCTGAAGGGCGCAATACAGCCGCCAGCCTTTATGGTGCCAGAAAATCTGGCCCACCGCTTCTTCCTGAAAATGGAACAGGTCCATTTCCCGCCCGATGCGGCGATGGTCCCGGCGTTCCGCTTCTTCCAACTGGTGCAGGTGGGCGTCCAGTTCCTTCTGGTCCCGCCATGCGGTGCCGTAAACGCGGGTCAGCATGGGGTTGCGATGGTCACCGCGCCAGTACGCACCTGCGACCTTCATCAGCTTGAACGCCGTGCCAACATCTTTTGTGGTGCGCAGATGCGGGCCACGGCACAGGTCGAGCCACTCGCCCTGCCGGTAGATGGAAATATCCTCACTTTCCGGCAAGTCACGGATCAGTTCGGCCTTGAAGCGCTCCCCCTTTTCTTCAAAAAAGGCAATCGCCTTGTCACGCGGCCAGACTTCCCGCACGAAGGGCTCGGCATTGGCGACGATTTCCTTCATCCGCGCTTCAATGGCGGCGAAGTCCTCCGGCGAGAACGGTTCGTTCCGGTAAAAATCGTAATAGAAGCCGTTTTCAATGGACGGCCCAATGGTCACCTGTGTGCCGGGGTAGAGAGACTGCACAGCTTCGGCCAGCACGTGGGCGGCGTCATGCCGGATCATCTCCAGAGACTCCGGGTCCTTCCGGGTAATGAAGCGGACAGCGGCATCGTCACTGATAGGGCGGCCAATATCCTGCAACGCACCATTGACCTCCATGGCCAGCGCCGCTTTGGCCAGCCCCGGCCCGATGGCTTCGGCAATGGCCGTGCCCGTGACCGGCCCGTCAAAACTGCGAACGGATCCGTCAGGCAAGGTGATGGCAGGCATGGAAGAACTCCAGAGATCAAATGGTTGTAAAGGCTTTTAATGGCGGCAGGAGAGCGCGGCTGCAACCCTGTTGACAGAAAGTGTCGCCAGATCACGCACACAAAGCACACAAACCTGCCTCGGTGCTCGCCCGAGCGGCGCTGTGAGCGCAGGATTACTGTCTGCGGAGAACAACACCACAGAGCGGCAGCCCATAAGGGCCGCGAGATGCATAGGCCCGGTATCATTCCCCACGGCCACTTGCGCCCGCGCGGCCAGACCGGCCAGTTCCGGCAGGGTTGTCCGGCCTGTCAGGTCCAACGCCTGCGGGCAGGCTTGCGTGATAGCTGCGGCCAGCGGCTGCTCGGCCTTACTCCCGACAACCACGGGCCGCAGCCCAAGGTCTTTCATACGCGTTGCCAGTTCCGCATAGCGGCGCACAGGCCAGCGTTTGGCCGGGCGATGCGGCGAGGCACCGGGCACAATCAGCCCATAGGGCCCTTCCAGATGTGGCCCAAGGTCCGCCAGCCAGCGCGTATCCGGCGCAGGCACATCCGCAATCCCCGCGCGCCGCAACTGGTCACGCTGACGGGTGCGGGTATGCATATCATTCCGCCAGAGGTTGGCGTGCGCCAGCGGAGAGCGCCCGACATGCCCGCACCACGTCTTGGGGCGTCCTGCCAGAGCGTAATACCGGGCTGTGCGGCTGGAAGTCTGGAGATCATAAACCCGGTCATATCCGCGCAACGCCTGCCGGAAAGCCAGCAGGGCGGGCAGATTGCCCCATGAGAGCCGAGGGTCACACTCAACCGTATCAAACCATGGAGAAAGACGGGCCAGTTCCACAAACGGGGTGGTCGTCAGTAAGGTGATGTGTGCGTCCGGATGGGCTGTTCGGATGGCCTGAAACGGCCCGAAGCTCTGCACAAAATCCCCAAGCGCTCCCAGCCGGATAACCAGAATACGGCGCAAACCGGTTTGTTGTATCACGGCGAATCCGGGTCAGCCGCCAGAACAGCCAGATCCTGCCGGGCCAGATCGGCTTCATGACTATCCGGCGCAACGTCCAGCACATGCTGCCAGTCCGCCCGCGCGCCGGTGGCATCCCCCACCTGTTCCCGGATAATGCCGCGCTCCAACAGAGCCGCGGCGTTCTCCGGCATGCGTTGCAAAGCCAACGTGATATGCTGCGTGGCTTTGTCCAACTGCCCCAGCCGCCGCTCGGCCGAGGCCAGAAGAACAAAAGCCTCTGGCGGGGCATCCGCTCCGCGTGCAACCAGAGAGGTCAGGTCCGCCACGACAGCCGCCGCGTTGCCCTGCTCCAGCAACGCCCGCGCTTTGGCGAGACGAAGCGTGGTATCACCGGGGCGAATGGACAGGCCATAATCCACAATGCTCAACGCACCGGGCGGATTGCCTGCGGAAAGCCACGCTTCGGCGGCTTCCTCCGCCATGACAGCCCGCAGGCTGGCAGAGCTTTCCGGGCCGGAAGACGGGGCGTTACGTACCAGATCATCCAGCTCCTGCGCTGCCTCCTGCTCATTTCCCAGTTCCAGCAGGGCCAGAGCATGACAATGCCGGGCCTCGCGGTTTCCCCCGTGCTTTAACCAGTCCTGAGCATAATCCCGCGCGCCAAACGGGTCTTCCTCCACCATGCTCATACAGTCGGGGAGCGTCCAGCTTTGCCGAGCGTCCTTGCCCATATGTGCGGCACCAGTATGCTCGGGACCCGTATGCGCGGCAGAGGCCCCGGCCCCGGCACCTGCCTGCCCTATCCGGGCAGCAGGGCGTATGGTCGCCGCGCCAGCGGGGGCTCCAGCCAGCAGGACGCCAAGCCCCAGCGTGACCACAAACGGCGTGCAGCGCACTGGAACAGGCCGGACGAGGAAAGGCAAATGCGTCATCACTCTCTTCCATAACGCGGATACGGGTCGGGTGGTCAAGTCAGTCCGCAAAGCCGCCTGCGCGCGTGAGAGTGTCTGTTGCCGGAAAACCATGCTAACAGCCAGATATGACGATTACGCCGCCCTCCCCCGTCATCCTGCAAATCCTTCCGGCACTGGAACAGGGCGGGGTGGAACGGGGCACGTTGGAAATGGCCGACGCCATCACACAGGCAGGCGGCACCGCACTGGTCATGAGTGCGGGCGGCAGGCTTGTACCCTCCTTGGAGCGACTAGGCGCACGCCACCACGCCCTGCCCGGATGCGGCAGCAAAAACCCGTTCTCCATCCTGCGCAACGCGGGAACACTCGCACGCTTTATCCAGCAGAATAAGGTCGCCTTGGTCCACGCCCGCTCCCGCGCTCCAGCATGGGTGGCCCGGCTGGCCTGCACCCGCACCGGCACGCCGTTTGTCACCACATGGCATGGTGTGCATGCCAACAATTTTCCCGGTAAAAAACGCTACAATGCTGTGCTGGCCGCTGGAGACCGGGTAATTGCCATCAGCCAGCATATCGGCCAGCGGCTGGCGCAGGAGTATCATGTCGGCCCGGACCGGCTACGGGTCATCCCGCGCGGCGCGGATATCACCCAGTTCAGCCCGGAGGCTGTCAGCGGGCAGCGTGTGCATCGGCTGAGTGAAAGCTGGGATGTGCCTGCGGGAGTGCCTGTTATTTTAATGCCGGGCCGACTGACGGAATGGAAAGGCCAGCGTTTCCTGCTGGAGGCTCTGGCACGGGTTAAACACGTGGCACCCATGACACCATGGGTCTGCGTATTTGTTGGGTCCTGCCCGCCGGGGAATGCGTATGCGGAAAGCCTCGTTGCCCATGCGCGCGCATTGGGGTTGACGGACCAAGTGCGGTTTGCCGGGCACTGTCAGGACATGCCCGCGGCCATGGCGCTGGCAACAGTGGTTGTTATTCCCTCCCTGCGGCCGGAACCATTTGGCCGGGTGGTGGTGGAAGCACAGGCCATGTCCCGCCCTGTCATTGTGACCGCCCACGGGGCGGCGCTGGAAACGGTGCAGCATGGCATGACCGGCCTGAGCATTCCTCCGGGAGATATACAGGCGTTGGCCGATGCCATGACCAGCGTTCTCCTCGCCCCGCCGGACGCCCTGCACACCATGGGGGAAGCCGCCCGCGCGACCGTACTGGCCCGCTACACAACCCACGCCATGCAGCAGGCAACTCTGCATGTGTATGATGAACTGCTCGGCACGGAGCTGCATAAAAATGCCCCCACCCCCTTTCAGGACATGACCAGTGCAGGATAAGGGATGCCGCCTGCCCACCCGTTTTTTCCGCTTCCGGCCCGCCATGGGGTGCCTGCCATGACCAGCTCTCCACTTCAGCCCGCAACGCTCCCGCCGGTGTTGCCCCCCACAGTCCCTGCGCTAACCCCGACAACCGCCCCCGTTCTGCCCCATGTGCCAGAACGCATTGCTTTTATGGCTGCCCCGACCGATACGGCCCGGCATGAGTTTGACAGGCTGGTCCACCAGTATGGCAACTGCCACCCGGGGGAAGCAGAGGTTGTTGTCTGCCTTGGGGGGGACGGCTTTATGCTGGAAACGCTCCGCGTCGTGCTCGAACAACATCTGAGCGTGCCGGTTTACGGCATGAACTGCGGCTCCGTCGGGTTTTTGATGAACCCGATGCTGGAAGACAATTTGCCTCAACGCCTGACAACCACGCAGGCGGCCACCCTGCACCCGCTGCGCATGACGGCCCGCACGATGCAGGGCAACACGCATGAAGCGCTGGCGCTCAATGATGTCTTCCTGTTCCGCCAGACCCGGCAGGCGGCCAAAATCCGGGTGGATGTGGATGGCATGGTGCGCATGCCGGAATTGATCTGCGATGGCGCGCTGCTCGCCACCCCCGCCGGGTCCACCGCCTATAATCTGTCTGCCCACGGTCCCATTGTCCCGCTTTCGGGCAATCTGCTACCGCTGACACCCATCTGCCCGTTTCGCCCCCGGCGCTGGCGGGGAGCACTCCTGCCATCTACAGCGCGGGTAGGTTTTACCATTCTGGAAGCCGAAAAACGTCCGGTTGCGGCGGTGGCAGATTCGATTGAAATCCGGGATGTCATATCCGTGCAGATTCATGAAGACCGTGACCTGGCCGTTACCGTGCTGTTTGACCCCGGCCAGACATTGTCCGAGCGCATTACCGCAGAACAGTTTTCCGCCTGATGCCGTATATTCGCCCCACCCGGCGCATAAAAGATCACCTCAAAAGGTGTTCCGCCATTTCACCCCGCCCCTCTTCTGGTTTAGTCTTGCCCGCAATGCACAACTCTCATCCCCGACCGCGCCGTCTGACAGGATTGTGCGCCTTCCTCCTGCTGCCAGCCGCGCTGGTGCCCTCTCTGGGCTCCTCGCTGGCGCATGCGCAGGTTGTCACCAATTCTCAGGCGCTGGATGAACTGGCCAGCAAGCAAGCGGCTCCCAAGCTCCCTGCCGCGCATCCGGCTGAGCATAAAAAGGCCCCAGCCCCCAAGCGGGCCGCGCCTAAACCGGCTATGGAACCGCCGCTCACGCATCCGGTAACGCCTACCCCGCCCCCCTCTGGTCCCCACAAGCCTGCCGCGCAAAGCACACAGGACGCCCCGACAGCTACGCCCTCACAGCAAGCTGCACCCGTCTCTGCGCCAGCATCCAGCAGCAAAACGCCTGCCAGCGACGCCAAGCACGCAACACCTGCGCATCCTGCTCCCGCAGCCACCATTCCGCTGGCACCGCCCCCGGTGCCACAGCTTGCACCGGCTCCGCCCGATGTGGAACTGCACCCCTTCCCCATGCCAGCCCAGCCGGCTGTGGATGCCAAAGCCACCGGAACTGTCTCCTCCATTCCCGGCGGTGTGCGCATTACCTTTGGCGCGGGAGCGGCAACGCTCAACCCGGAAACCCATCAGGCGCTGCTCGCCTTCGCCCAGTCTCTGAGTGAAAAACCCCATACGCGCGCCCTGATTGACGCCTACAGTTCCGGCGCTGTGGATGACCCCTCCCTGCCCCGCCGCATGTCGCTCACCCGCGGGCTGGCCGCGCGCAGTGTGCTCATGAATGGTGGCATTCCCTCCACCCGCATTTATCTGCGCGTGATTGGCCTACCAAAAACACCAGCCCACAATGCCGGGCAGGATTATATAGATATCTACCAGTCAGACGCTGTACCCTGACGCCTCTCCCTTCTAACCGGACCGGATCCAGATGACGCGCCCCACACAGTATCTCTTCAGAATGATCGGGTTTCTCGTGTGTGTGGCGCTTGTCGCTGCAACATTATGGCGGCCCCTGCGGGATGCCTTCTTTAGCAATCCACTGCTGGATGGCCTGATTCTGGGCCTTCTGGCCATTGGCATTCTGTGGAATGTCATGATGGTGCGCCGCCTGCTGCCGGAAGTGGGCTGGGTAGATGCCCTCCGCCAGTCCCGCACCGGTCTGGCCGCCCTGCCCCCGCCGCGTATGCTGGCACCCCTCGCCACCGCCCTTGGCACCGGCCCGGACCAGCGCGGCAACCCAACGGCTCTGTCCACCCCAGCCATGCAGGCCGTGCTGGATTCCATTTCCGGCAGGCTGGATGAAGGACGGGAAGTTTCCCGCTATCTGACGGGCCTGCTGATTTTTCTCGGCCTGCTGGGCACATTTTACGGTCTGCTGCTGACTGTGGCCGCCATTGCGGATGTAATCGCCAACATGTCCGTCAGCGGGGGCGATCTGGACGCCATGTTTGGCCAGCTCAAAACCGGACTGGCCAAACCGCTGCATGGCATGAGCACCGCGTTTTCCGGCTCGCTGTTCGGTCTGGCCAGCGCACTGGTGCTCGGCTTTCTGGACCTCACCGCCGGGCAGGCCCAGAACCGCTTTTTTAATGAGCTGGAAGAATGGCTGGCCGAGCAGACACGCTTTGCAGCACCCTCCGGCACGGGCATGGAAAGCACCACTTCCGTTCCCGCCTATATTCAGGCGCTACTGGAACAGACGGCGGAAAATCTGGAATCCCTGCAAAATCTGGTCCGCACGAGTGAAGCCCGGCGCGAGCAGGAACGCGCTCTGCTGAGCAAACTGTCTGACAGGCTGGAGTCCACCACCACCCAGACAGAAACGCTGCATAATATTGAGCGTCTGCTACACACGCTGGTGCAGAATACGGAAGAGGGCCGTGCCCGCATGACGACGGACCTGCGGAATGACCTGCGCCTGCTGGCCCGCACCGTTGCTGCCACAGCCGAGGCCGCACCGGCTGACCGGAAAGCACCCTGACCATGGCCCGCCGCCGCAGAAAACTCCATGCCGGACTGGACGCATGGCCCGGCTATGTGGATGCGCTCTCCACATTGCTCATGGTCGTTATTTTTGTGCTGCTGGTGTTTGTCATGGGCCAAACCTTGCTGTCCGCAGCCCTCAACCGGCGGGAGCATGTGCTGGAAAAACTGGAAGGGCAGACAGCAGAACTCTCCCGCCAGCTTGATACCGAACACGCCCGCGCCCATGCGCTGGAAGACAGTGTCACTGGCCTACAGGCCCAGCATACGCACGATACCGAGGCTCTTGCCGCCAGAACGGCGGAAGCCGAGGCCGCCAGCGCCCTGAGTGCTGCCGACCAGACACGGGTAACGCAGATCAATGACGAACTGACGGACCTGAACACCCGGCTGGCCGCTCTGGCGCAGGCCCTCGATGTGTCGCAAAAAGCCGTGCAGAGCAAAGACGCCACGATTGGCGACCTGTCCGCAAAATTGAATACCGCTCTACTGGATAAGGTCGGGCAGCTCAGCCGCTATCGGTCCGAATTCTTCGGGCGGCTGCGGGATATCCTGCACAACCAGAAGGGCGTGCATATCGTCGGGGACCGGTTTATCTTCCAGAGTGAGGTCCTGTTCCCGGTTGGCAGCGCGGACCTCTCATCGGAAGGTCAGGCAGAAATCCGTACGCTGGCGCAGACTCTCAAAAGTGTCACCAGCCATATTCCAGCGGATATTCCATGGATCCTGCGCGTGGATGGCCATGCTGACCGCCAACCCATTCACACCGCCTTCCCCAGCAACTGGGAACTCTCCTCTGCCCGCGCCATTACAGTTGTGAAGCTGCTGGTTGCGGAAGGCATCAGCCCGCGCCATCTGGCCGCAACCGGCTTTGCGGACTATCAGCCGCTGGACACGAGTAACACCGCAGCCGCCTACGCCCGCAACCGCCGCATTGAGTTTCGCCTGACGGACCGTTGAGCTGTTACTCCCAGAGCATCTTCTTCAAAAAACCCTAGCCCGGCAGGGTAATTATTTTGTCCCACACTAGCAGAATATGCCCATCGATCGCTTCAACCTTGCGCGCCGGGCCAAAGCGCGCCTGAAGCTGCGCGGCCTGAGCGGGCGTCTTGCACAAGAAGAAATTGCCCCCCTGCGTGTACCAGTCTCGCTTTGACAGATAATGAAATGGCGTGATGTCAGCACCAAATTCCACAGGCGCAATGCGGACCGGATTAGGCAGGCTGTTGGCCGCCGCCGCCCAATAAGGCGCAAATCCTTGCCTCAGCCCCAGTCGAGCCAGTTCCATATTGATGGGGAAATTGCGGTTAGTCTGCCAAATCTGCACAGTCGGCATTGGCACGCTTAACACGGCATAGACCACCGCTCCTGCCAGCCCCAGTGTTCGGCCAGCTTGAGAAAGGCGGGTATGGCGCGCCAGTAGAAGCGCCATCATCACATAGGGAAAGACTAAATAGCGGGTAGACGCATCATCAATCGCTAACTGGCTGACCGTAAATGCCGCAACCATAAGGCCCATGCACAGCAATGCGGCATAATCAAACAGATCAAGCCGGACTGTTTTGCTCCGCACGATCCTGATAACGCCCCACAACGCCAGCAGAAACACAGCCAGATGGGCCAGTTCTTTCCCCGAACCATGCAGGGAGAACTCTTTACTGAAAAAATACGCCCCGAAAAAATGTAAAATGCCGGAAACGAGAACGGACAGATTATATCCAATCCGCTCCTGCCCCGCGAAAGACATGGTCCATAGCCCCGGCACATGGAACGCACCGTTATGGGCCAATACGGTTTTCAATACATGCACCAGCCCCATGGAAACAAGCAGGCACAAAACAAGCCGCCCGTGTTCCAGCCGACGCTTTTGCGCACTGAGCAGACTAGCCGCCCCGAGAACAGGAAAAACGAAGCAATATTTTATGATGTCATCACTCGCGAGACACAGAACCATTAAAACGACAAAAGCCGCCCACAGGGCCAGCCGCTCCCCCTTACTCTGTGCAAAAATCAGCAACCAGCAGAGCAAGACCCCAACATAAGCCCCCACATGGATGCAGGGAATGAGCATCACCTGCACACCAAACGCCGTAGGAGCCGCCACCAGAGCCAGCCAGCACCACGCCCCCTCTGGCGCTAAAATCCGGCACAACCGGAACGCCAGCAGCACCATGGCGGCCATCAATAAGGCTGGCACCAGATAGTAAAAAGACAGATGCCAGCCCGCCAGACCTGCAACAATAACGAATGGAAGCGTTTCCGTTACGTCATAGGATTCCGCAGAAAGATCCCAGCCATGCAGCAGAGCATTCCCACGCAGAATATCCTGCGCTTCCAACACAGCAGACGTACTGTCTGAATTGAGCGGCAATGTTGCGGCCAAAGCCATGTAAAAGCCGGACAGCACCACAAAGGCGACCAGATACCCCAGCCAGACTGTGCCAATCCGTTTGAAAAATACTGGCAAGACAGGACCTCTTGAAAAACCGGAACGCGCTGGGACTTTACGGGCGGAAACGCTGCATTTTTTCATAGCGCGCAATCAGACGGTTACGGCGCAGGCTGGACAGGCGTTGGAGCCAGAATAAGCCGTTCAGTTGATCAATTTCATGCTGATGGCAGGCGGCACGCAGGCCTTCCGCCTCTTCCTCATGCCGCACACCATCCAGATCATGATACGCAACCCGCACTCTGGCGGCGCGCTCAATCTGCTCTGTCACACCCGGCATGGAAACGCTCCCCTCTTCCTGCCGGACTTTGTCTTCTGACATCCAGAGGATTTCAGGATTCACGTAGGTCTGTGGCTGGGCCGCATCCGGCAATTCCAGCACCACAACGCGTCGGGCTATGCCAATATGCGGTGCTGTCATGCCAATGCCCGGAGCGGCGCGCATACTCTCCAGAATATCCTGCGCCAGAGCAGAGAGAGTGTGATCAAAAACCGTGACAGGTTCCGCCACCTGCCGCAAACGCTGGTCAGGGAAACGAATAATCGGGCAGATTGTCATGACACAAAGCCGATTTGAGTAAGAGCACTCTCAGACATGGTGACGGTCAGACCTGTTGCAGAAGGTCTAGGAGAGCGGGAAACTGCTCAAACCCCTCCCGCCCCAGAAAATGGCCGCCTCCGGGGACTTCCAGTGTTGTGGTCTGCAAGGAAGCCGCCAGAGAGCGAGAACACTGCGGGGCGACAACGAGGTCATTATCGGAAAAGACTGAGGCCCGGAACGCACTCAGGCGTCGGAGAGCATCATAGTCCAGAGGGCAGTCTGTAAATCCGTTCAGGTGCGGTAAGGCCTCAAGAGGCTGGTCAAACCCTGAGATCAGAACATATCCGCCAAGAGTCTCGCCCACGGGCCGCGACAGGAGGTGCCGCAGCAGCGTGATGCAGCCGAGGCTATGGCCAATCAGCACTGTTTGCGGTGTCAGATGCGGCAGGACGGTGTTCAGGGTTTCAGCCCAGATTTGCGGGTCCGGTGCCTGAGAGGATGGCAAAGCGGGCACATGCACCTTGGCACCCGTCTGCTCCAGTTGCGCTTTCAGCCAAGGGAACCAGTGCGCCTCCGGGGTCGCCCGATAGCCATGAACAATCACATATTGCCGTGAGGATAAATCAGACATCATCCACTCCCCGTCGCTCCCTCAGGCAATCAGCCCCTATCAGCCGGGATTTTTCATAGCCTCTTCAACAGTTTTTCGAGCCTCGGTCGCGAGTTCATCCACCCGTTCATTTTCCGGCACACCAGAGTGGCCCTTCACCCAGAGCCATGACACATCATGCTGTTTGGCCGCATCCAGCAGGCGGCGCCATAAATCCATATTAGCGACCGGATCACCCGATGCATTGCGCCAGTTGCGCCGCACCCAGCCTGTATGCCAGCGGGTAATGCCGTTGCGCACATACTCACTATCCGTATGTAGCCGCACCGTGCAGGGGCGTTTGAGGGCTTCCAGCGCTTCCGCCGCAGCCGTCAGTTCCATACGGTTGTTGGTTGTTGCCTCCTCCCCGCCGGAGAGTTCGCGTTCCACGCCTTTAAAGCGCAGCAGCACACCCCAGCCACCGGGGCCGGGGTTGGGGCGGCAACCACCATCTGTCCAGATTTCCACAACCTGAACCTCAGGCTCCTGCCCGGCTGTTTGCTGAGGGTCCACCTGCGGTTCCGACATGGCGGAGGCTTCAGAATCCGTAGCCATCAACTGTCTCCGTTGCCAGATGGAAGCGCAGGCGCTTGAGGTAATCCAGCGGGTCTTTGGGGGTAACCAGCGCGTCCGGCGGCGTGTTGATCCAGTCATACAGCCGTGTCAGCAGAAAGCGCATGGACGCACCGCGCGCCAGAACTGGCAGCGCCTGCCGTTCTTCCGCGCTAAGCGGACGCACGGACTCATAACCTTGCACCAACTGGCGGCCAAAGGTGACGTTAAATGACCCATCGCCTTCAAAACACCACGCGTTGAGGCAGATAGCGATGTCGTAGGCCAGAAAATCCGTGCAGGCGAAATAGAAATCAATCAGGCCAGAAACGGTCTTCTGTAGAAAAAAAACATTGTCCGGGAACAAGTCCGCATGAATCTGCCCGTGTGGGAGAACCGGATGACCACCCTGCCCCGGCCAGTTAGGCAGGATATGCGTAAAGGCTTCATCCAGTTCCGCCAGCAGGCCCGGATGCACAGCGTCCGCTCCGGCGCGACAGGAGGCCAGCAGTGGTTGCCATGCTTCCGGCCCCAGAGCATTCCGGCGCACCGGCGTATAGCTGCGCCCGGCCTCATGCAGCCGGGCCAGCGCCTGCCCGAGCGGACGGCAATGCTCCTGCCGGATTTTACGCGGCCAGACACCGGGCAGAAACGTGGTAATGGCGGCTGGTCTGCCCGCCAGAGAGCCAAGCGTCTGTCCGGCTTTGCTGGCAACAGGCTGCGGGCAGGAAACACCCTGCCCGGCCAAATGCTGCATAAGCCCGAGAAACCACGGAAGCTCCTGTGCATTCACCCGCTTTTCATACAGCGTGAGAATAAAATCCCCCTGCGTGGTGCGTAGCTGGAAATTGCTATTCTCCACGCCTTCGGCAATGCCCCGAAACGCCACCAGATTGCCAATGGCGTAGTCGTTCAGGAACGCCTCAAGGGCTTCATCACTCACATCTGTATAAACAGCCATACCCGTGCGCTACCCTCAGCCCAGAGGCGCAGGTAGACGGAAGATCACGTTTTCTTCCTTCACCGTGCGTTCATCAATGCACAGTGTGTACCGCTTGGCCATTTCGGCCACCATTTCCTGCACCAGTGCTTCCGGGGCAGAGGCACCAGCCGTAATGCCCAGCGTGTTCACGCCTTCCAGCACGGACCAGTCCAGCGCATCCAGACGCTGCACCAGCAGGGCGCGCGGCGCACCGGAGCGTTCAGCCACTTCCCGCAGGCGCTGGGAGTTGGAGGAATTGGGGGAGCCGATAACAATCACCAGATCACATTCCGGCGCAATGGCCTTGACTGCTTCCTGACGGTTGGTGGTGGCGTAGCAGATATCCTCGCGCTTCGGGCCTTCAATCAGCGGGAAGCGTTCACGCAGGATGTCCACAATCTCCGCCGTATCATCAACGGAGAGCGTGGTCTGCGTGATAAAGGCCAGACGCGCGGGGTCAGCAGGCTGCACGGTGCGGGCTTCTTCCGCATCGTTAATCAGCGTGACCGCACCGGGCGGCAACTGCCCCATGGTGCCCACCACTTCCGGGTGTCCGGCATGGCCGATCATCAGGATATGGCGGCTTTCCGGGCCACCCCCGGCATAATGCCGCTCAGCCTCACGGTGCACTTTGGACACCAGCGGGCAGGTTGCATCCAGATAGAGCAGGTTGCGGCGCTCTGCCTCAGCCGGGACCGTTTTGGGCACACCATGGGCTGAAAACACAACATGACCATCAGCGGGAACTTCATCCAGTTCCTCAACAAAAATGGCGCCCTGTGCTTCCAGAGCTTCCACGACCGTCCGGTTGTGGACAATTTCATGACGC
This sequence comes from Acetobacter orleanensis, assembly GCF_001581005.1. Lineage (GTDB taxonomy): Bacteria > Pseudomonadota > Alphaproteobacteria > Acetobacterales > Acetobacteraceae > Acetobacter > Acetobacter orleanensis. The sequence goes on along the minus strand of NZ_LHZV01000065.1, from coordinate 171,527 downwards.
ACATAAACAGGTGCGCCGTAACGGCGGATAGCTTCTTCCACAACGCGGATTGCGCGGTCTACCCCGGCGCAAAACCCACGCGGACCAGCGAGAAGAACCTTGAGAGACCTGCCATGGGAAGCCTGCGCAGGCTCCTGTGTGGCAAGGGATGGCGTTTGATCGGGCATGGTGTTCCCCAAACTTGCGGCGGACGGTATAGAAAAAACAGCTCTTAAAAGCATAAGTAAGGTAGGCTATGCCCGAAACCAGATGAAGGTTACGGTCACCATGGTCATGGCCTACGCAAAGCGAGGTGGCGATGCAACCCGTTTTCCGGCATTGTGGCCAGCACAACCCTGCTTGATGTCTCTCTTTTGCTCGTTTTTTATCAGTTCACCCCCTCTAACCGATAATTCCGGATTTGCACATGCTCCCAGACCTTTCTCGTCCCTGCCGTTTGCTGCCCCGTTTTGCGGTGTCAGGTCTCGCGGCTCTTGGCCTGCTGACGACCCTTGGCGGCTGCGGGGATGAGGAAAGTGCGTCCATATCCTTCGCCCCCTCCTGCCCGCTGACGCATATCCCGCCGGAAGCCGCGGATTACTATCTGTATGACGGCAAGACGGCGACCTTCCCGCACCTGATTACAAAGGCAAGCATCCTGAAATTGCAGGGGGACTGTCTGGGCGCAGGGCCGAAAGACCTGAAAACCCGAATCGTGCTGCGTTTTGTGGTCAGCCACGGCCCGGCCGCAGCCGGCAACACTGTCACCCTGCCATGGTTTATTGCCGTGCTGCATGGGGACCGGATTGTGAACAAGCATGTGTTCAAACACACCTTCCAGTTCCCGGCCAACCTTTCCAGCACAACCAGCGACAGCAAGGTTGTAACGGTCGATCTACCCATTCCGCCCAAAAACACGGAGTCGGATTATCGGTTTGAAGTGGGCTTCCAACTCACCAAAGAACAGCTCGATTATAACGAAAAGCATCTGAAGAAAGTGGACTATCAGGCGTACTGAGCGCCTGAGCGATTAGCCGTCTGCCTCCAGCCAGAGCGCAGACGGTGGCGGGCTCCGCCGCCCGGCTTCTCTTTCAAAAAAGCTGGCGGGACAGGCAACGGACCGTACAAAGCCCACGCCCTCACACCACGACACAGATCAGGCTGTCGTACCTTGCTGTGGTGAGCCTCCCCAATGAGCCAGCCGATCCCGTCGGTCGTATATGAGGCCACCCCAACTCTGGCAGATTAACTGGCAGACACCGGAAAACGCGCTGCCTCCACGGCAGCTTTTTGGCGGGCAGCCAGAGCGGCTTCATCAAAGTCCCGCACGATCTCGTGGAAGAGTTCGTACCAGTTCATCTTTACTTTCAGACGCATGAAGACAGACCCCAGCCCTACGGCGGAACGGTCCACCAGCACAAATTCACGCGGCAGGCGCACACCGCCCGTGCGTTGCAGGCCTTCATGCACGCGAGAGAGAATTTCTCGGCCCTGATTGGGGTTGTTGCCTTCCTGAATATACCGCACGCGGTTATCCATCAGCGGCTCATACAGGAACCCGGCCCACTCATTCAGCACATCGACCTTTTCCGGCGTCAGGTCTTTAAAGCCCCATGCCGCATAAGCCTGCGTCGCCAAGTCCTTATCTTTGGTCTGCAAGGCGCGATAGAGGTCGATATTGCCCTTGATGAAGGACGGGTCAAAAATACGGATCGCCCCGAAGTCCAGCAGATTCAGGCCGTAATCATCCCGCACGGTGAAGTTGCCCATATGCGGGTCCCCATGCACCACGCCGTACTGATAGAGCGGCACATACCAAGCCCGGAACAGCGTACGGGCAATCTTCTGCTTCTGCTCTTCCGTCAGGCCAGCCTGAATGACAGCGTTCAGCCCGCGCCCATTGACCCAGTCCATGGTCAGCAGGCGGCGCGTGCAGAGTTCATCGACCGGTGCAGGAACCGTCACTTCCGGGCAATCTACCAAAACGCTGCGATAGAGCCGCATGTTGGCGGCCTCACGCAGATAATCCAGTTCCTCACGCAGGCGCTCGGTCAATTCCTCCACCACGTCATCCTGCCGGATGGCGTTATCCAGCCGATGATAAACCCCGATCGCCATACGGAACTGGCGCAGGTCGGCTTCCACCGCCGCATTCATGTCTGGATATTGCAGCTTGCAGGCCACCTGCCGACCATCGGTCAGCACAGCTTTATGCACCTGCCCGAGGCTAGCGGCGGCTGAAGCCTCCCTCCCGAAGGAGCGAAAATGCGTCTCCCAGCCCGCCCCCAGTTCCGCCGTCATGCGCCGACGCACAAAGTTCCAGCCCATCGGCGGCGCATTGGCCTGCAACTGGGCCAGTTCTTCCGCATATTCGTCCGGCAGCGCGCCGGGAATGGTGGAAAGAAGCTGGGCGGCTTTCATCAACGGCCCTTTCAGGCCGCCAAGAATGGATTTCAGATCTTCCGCATGAGATGCCCCGCCTGAGCGGATACCCATTTTGTGCCCGGCAAGGCGGGCGGCAATGCCACCCACGGTGCCGGTTGTCTGCACCATACGGCGGAGTTCACCAAAAACGCCGCTATTGTCTAAATCGCGTTCCGCCATGTTACGCCTGCTCCAACTGGTCAATAAAGCCGGAAATCACATCCAGCCCCTTGCGCCAGAAACCGGGGTCGGACGCATCCAGCCCGAAGGGAGCCAGCAGTTCCTTGTGGCGTTTGGTACCACCAGCTTCCAGCATGGCAATGTATTTGTCCTGAAAACCGGGCGCGCCTTCACTAAACACCCCATACAGCGCGTTCACCAGACAATCCCCAAAGGCGTAGGCATAAACATAGAACGGGGAGTGGATGAAGTGCGGGATATACGCCCAGAACACATCATACTCAGGCGTGAAGTTAAAGATCGGCCCGAGGCTTTCCGTCTGCACCTGCCGCCAGATTTCTCCAAGCCGTTCCGGCAGAAGTTCACCGGATTTCCGCTCATCATGCACACGGGTTTCAAACTCGTAGAACGCAATCTGGCGCACCACGGTGTTGAGCATATCTTCCACCTTGCCTGCCAGCAGGGTGCGTTTGCGGGCCGGGTCCGTTTCCGCATCCAACAGGGACTGGAAGGTCAGCATTTCCCCAAACACGCTGGCTGTTTCTGCCAGAGTGAGCGGTGTGTTGGACTGAAAATACCCCTGCTTTGCCGCCAGAACCTGATGCACACCATGGCCCAACTCATGCGCCAGCGTCATCACATCCCGCGTGCGGCCATGATAGTTCAGCAGAATAAACGGATGCGCAGACGGCACGGTGGGGTGCGCAAATGCGCCCGGAGACTTGCCGGGTGCGGGCGGCACATCAATCCACGGATGCGTCAAGAAGGTGTTGATCACCTTACCCATGCGCGGGTCAAACCCGTCATAGGCTTTCTGGACAATTTGCTTGGCTTCATCCCAAGGGATTTTGCGGTCCTCGCAACCGGGCAGCGGGGCGTTGCGGTCCCAATGCTCCAGCTTGTCCAGCCCCATCCATTTGGCTTTCAGGGCATAATAGCGGTGCGCGAGGCGGGGATAGTCTTCCCGCACGGCAGAGACCAGCGCGTCCACCACCTCATCTTCCACCATGTTGGACAGGTTGCGGGAGGATGTAGGGCGGGCATAGTGCCGCAGCCCGTCGGAGATGGATTTATCCTTGGCCAGCGTGTTGGTAATGAGGGCGAACAGCCGCACATTGTCCCCAAACACCTTCCCCACAGCCTTCCCGGCCTTCTCACGCACGGACCTGTCCGAATCGGAAAGACGGTTCAACGCATCTCCCACCGGCATGTCCGTGCCGTCCAGCGTCACGCGCAGGGCGGCAATCGTCTCATCAAACAGACGGCACCATGACTGGGCACCCGTAACGGATTTTTCCAGCAGAACCTTCTCCACCTCATCAGAAAGCTGATGCGGGCGGAACAGACGGGTATCATCCAGAAACGGCTTCCAGTGCGCCAGAGCCGGGTCCTGCATATTCTGCGCCAGAACGGCCTCATCCAGACGGTTGAGTTCCAGCGTAAAGAACAGCAGATGCGTGGAAATATCCGTCAGTTTTTCGCTAATGGACTGGCTGAAACGGCTGATGGCCGGATCGGACGAATTGGCGGCAAACAGCAGCGAAGCATAGGACCCGGCTTTGCCCAGCACTTCCTCAATCGCTTCACAGGTCCGGATAGCCTCGGCCAGTTCCGCCCCATTCAGCGCCGCAAGCTTGCCCTGATACCGGGCGGCAAAATCCTTCGCCTGCTGCTCGGCCTGCGCCAGATCCTGCTTGATGGCCGGGTCTTCCATGCTGGCATAAAGGGCCGAAAGGTCCCAGCGCGGTAGGGTGGAAGCCCCCTGCCCCGGCGCGGCACTGGTTGCGGCCACAATCCCGGCTTCCGCCGCAAAGGCCGGAAGCTGAGACGAACGGTGAGAATGCGCTGTATGTTCCATAAAGCCCATCCTACCGCGCAATTTACCTTGAGGCGAGTACATGTGAACGCAATCGGGCTTCACATAAGGCGCAGGTCACGCAGGCTTGGAGGTCTTTCCGTAAAGGGCAGACGTGCGCGCTGAGAGAGCATTGCTGTGATTGGCATCGATGTGAGTGGTATGAGTGTGACTGGCATGAGTATGACTGGGTTGGTGAAATCTAACCCTGCCCCGTCACTCTCCCTTTGCACCACCAACACATCAATAAAAAGCACATCACCAAAAAGGCCGCTCCATTTTACACACAGGTAAAACAGAAGCGGCCTTTCGGGAGCTTATATTTTTTCAGGCACGGTCCAGATCAGGCAGACTTGGCCAGTTCTTCTTCCGGCAAAGCAAAACCGATGATGCGCGCATAGTCTTTCGGCACAATCTGCCAGAAGTGCGGCAGGGTATCCTCCCACTTATGCAGCAGGTTTGTTGCATAAAGAGAGCCGGTTTCTTCCACATGCCGCTCCACCAGACGCCGCAGTTCCTGCTCCCAACGCTCATCCGTCACCCGCGTCCAGAAGAGAGACTCTGGGTTCACGCGCTTTTCAAAGGTATTGGCGCTGTCCAGAACAAACGCCATACCGCCGGTAAAGCCCGCACCGAAATTGTCACCAATTTCACCCAGAACCACCACAGTCCCGCCTGTCATATACTCGCAGGCGTTGGAGCCGCAGCCTTCCACCACCGCAACCGCGCCGGAGTTACGGACTGCAAAGCGTTCACCCGCCTGCCCAGCCGCATAGAGTTCACCCGCCGTCGCGCCATACAGCACCGTATTGCCGATAATGGCGTTCTGGTTGCTGACAAGGCGGGAAGACGGAAAAGGCCGCACGGTAATGGTCGCGCCGGAAAGACCTTTGCCAACATAATCGTTGGCATCCCCCAGCACTTCCAACTTCAGTCCCTGCACGGCAAACGCGCCCAGAGACTGCCCGGCGGACCCACGCAGGCGGGCGGTTAGATGACCCGGCGCCAGCGTGGTCATGCCAAACTTCCGCACAATGAGAGAGGAGATGCGGGTGCCAATGGCGCGCTGCGTGTTCTGCACATTGTAATGCAGTTGCATTTTCTCACCGTGGTCGAACAGTGGCTTTGCATCGCTTATCATCTGCGCATCCAGCGTGTCCGGCACCTCGTTCCGGCCTTCCAGTGTGCAATAGCGTGCATACGGGCCGGGGTCTGCCTGTGAAAGCAGAGAGTTCAGGTCCAGATCATCCAGATAATCCGCACCACGGGAAACCTGACGCAGCAGGTCCGTCCGGCCAATGACTTCGTTCAGAGTGCGGAACCCCAAAGACGCCAGAATATTGCGTACATCTTCGGCAATGAAGGAGAAGAGGTTGATAACCTTCTCCGGCGTGCCTTCAAACTTTTTGCGCATGGCCTCATCCTGCGAGCACACACCCACCGGACAGGTGTTGGAATGGCACTGGCGCACCATGATACAGCCCATGGCCACAAGGCTTGCTGTGCCAATACCGAACTCCTCGGCACCCAGCATGGCGGCAATCACCACGTCACGCCCGGTCTTGATGCCGCCGTCCGTGCGCAGCTTCACGCGGTGACGCAGGCGGTTGAGCATCAGCACCTGATGCGCCTCCGCAAGCCCCAATTCCCACGGCAGGCCCGCATATTTCACGGAGGTCAGCGGGCTGGCCCCTGTGCCGCCGGAATGGCCGGAAATCAGAATGGCATCGGCTTTTGCCTTCGCCACACCCGCCGCAATGGTACCAATGCCGGAGCGTGCGACCAGCTTGACGGTGACTGTTGCCTCGGGGTTGATCTGCTTGAGATCATAAATAAGCTGGGCCAGATCCTCAATCGAGTAAATATCGTGATGCGGCGGAGGAGAAATGAGAGTCACCCCCGGCGTGGCATGACGCAGTTTTGCAATCAGTTCCGTAACTTTAAAGCCCGGCAACTGCCCGCCTTCACCCGGTTTAGCGCCCTGCGCCACCTTGATTTCCAGCTCGCGGCAGTCGTTCAGATACTGCGCCGTGACGCCAAAGCGGCCCGAGGCCACCTGCTTGATGGCGGAGGACGCATTATCGCCATTCGGACGCGGCTTCGCGCGTTCCGGGTCTTCCCCGCCCTCACCAGAATCAGATTTTGCGCCAATCCGGTTCATGGCGATGGACAATGTCTCATGCGCTTCCGGGCTTAGCGCACCCAGAGAAATTGCTGGCGATATCAGCCGTTTACGCAACTGCGTAATGCTTTCCACTTCCTCCACAGGAATGGGCGTCCGCCCTTCCTTAAAGTCCAGCAGATCACGCAGCGCCACCGGCGGCTGAGCCCGCACGGCGTCCGCATACCGCTTGTAGATGGTAAAGCTGTCAGTCGCCACGGCGGTCTGAAGCATGTGGATCAGCGACCCATCAAAAGCATGCTGCTCACCCTTGCGCCGCAGTTTGTAAAAACCGCCGACGGGTAAAGCAAGAGACGCGGAGTCCCATGCTTCCTGATGGAAAGTCAGCACATTACGGGCAATACCGGGCAGGCCGATCCCGGAGATACGGGACGGCATGCCGGGGAAGAATTCCGCCGTCAGCGCACGGGACAACCCGACAGCTTCAAAATTACAGCCGCCACGGTAAGACGCCACGATTGAGATGCCCATTTTGGACATGATCTTGAGCAGACCTTTGTCCACGGCTTTGCGATACCGCTCCATGCACTCACGCAGAGTGAGCTTGCCGAACAGCCCACGACGATGCCGGTCCGCAATATTTTCCTGCGCCAGATACGGGTTAACCGTGGTCGCCCCGACCCCGATGGTCACCGCAATAGAATGGACATCCAACGTGGTGGAAGCCCGCACGTTCAGAGACGTGAAAGTGCGCAAAGAATTACGGACAAGATGCGTATGGACAGCCGCCGTCGCCAGAATCATCGGGATATAGGCCCGGTCCGGGGACTGGTTTTCATCCGTCAGGAACACATGGGTGCAACCACCGCGCACGCTTTCCTCGGCCTCACGCCGAATACGGGCAATGGCTTCACGCAGGCCAGCCTCGCCTTCCTTGGCGGGGAAGGAGCAGTCAATCAGGCAGCCTGATGTTCCGCAGAAAGACCGCAGCGCCTCATATTCACCCGAAGTCAGAACCGGGCTGGGCAGTTGCAGCATTTCGCACTGTTCTGCGGATTGATCCAGAATATTCCCTAGATTTCCCAGACGAGTGACAAGACTCATCACGCGAGATTCACGTAGAGAATCAATCGGCGGGTTGGTAACCTGACTGAACCCCTGCCGGAAATAATGTGAAAGCCCGCGGAACCGCGTAGAGAGCACCGCCAGCGGCGTATCATCCCCCATGGAGCCAATGGCTTCGCTTCCGCTTTCCACCATCGGGTGCAGAATGGCTTCCAGTTCTTCCAGCGTGGTCCCCACCGCCAACTGACGGCGACGCAACTCCTCACCCTGATAGAAGACCGGCTCCGTCACATCAGAACGCACAATGCAGCCAATTTTCTGGATCCCGCCGACCCATGAGGAAAAGTCCTGACGGGAGGCCAGCAGATCCAGCAATTCTTCATTGCCATATAGGCGCGCTTCCTGAAGATCGACGCCAATCACCTCGCCCGGCCCAAGCCGCCCGCGTTTGGCAACATTGTTTTCAGGCACACGGACCATGCCGGTTTCAGACCCGACAATCAGCAGTTTGTCCTCTGTCACCGTATAACGCAGCGGGCGCAGGCCGGAACGGTCCAGACCGGCAATCACCCAGCGACCATCCGTGGCGCACAGAGCCGCCGGGCCGTCCCACGGTTCCATGACGGCATTGCAATAAGCAAACATATCGCGATGAGACTGCTTCATCAGAGAATTTCCGCCCACGCTGGCGGGAATCATCAGCGCCTTGGCCGCGGGCGCATCACGCCCGGCAAAGGTCAGCAGTTCAAACACGTTATCCAGCGTTGCGGTATCGGACCCACCCGCCTGCACCAGCGGCTTGATGTCCTTCATCCACGGGTCGAGATCAGGATGAGACAGCCGTGTTTCATGGCTTTTCATCCAGTTGATATTGCCGGAAATGGTGTTGATTTCACCATTATGCGCCAGACGCCGGAACGGCTGCGCTAGCTTCCATGTCGGGAAGGTGTTGGTCGAATAACGCTGATGATAAATGACGAAGCGACTAACAAAACGTTCATCCAGAAGGTCTGGATAGAACTCCGTCAGATGCTCGGCCAGAAACATGCCTTTATAGATAATGGAGCGGCAGGACAGAGAGCAGATATACAGATCTACCTGTGCTGCAATCGCTGCTTTTTCAATCCGGCGACGGATGACGTACAGATCCCGCTCAAACGCATCTTCCGCCGTTCCGGGCAGATTACGGATCATGATCTGTTCGATTTCCGGCCGTGTTGCATTGGCTTTTTCACCAATGCAGGCCGTATCAATCGGCACCTGACGCCAACCGTAAATGCCGTAACCGAAGGCCAGAATTTCCGTCTCGATAATCTGGCGACACAGTTCCTGCGCTACCAGATCCGTCTTGGGTAGGAACACCTGCCCGACAGCAATAATCGAACCCTCTACCGGCTGGTCACCCGTGCTGGTAATGGCGTCCGCAAAGAACTTCTGCGGAATTTCCACGTGGATACCCGCGCCATCCCCGGTTTTGCCGTCCGCATCCACAGCGCCACGGTGCCAGATGGCCTTTAGCGCCGCGATCCCGGCTTCCACCACATCCCGGCGGCGCTTGCCATCCAGAGCGGCAACAAAACCAACGCCACAGGAATCCCGCTCGTCCGCCGGGTCATACAGCCCATCCAGAGCGGCAACATTGCTTTCCCACGCTTCAAAAAACTCTTTGGCGCTTTCACCTTGCGTGGTGTCAGGATGCTTCTGCATACCCATTATCCCTGCTCCGCCACGGTCTGCGCCGTTGCCTGTGTTTCAACCCATTGATGAATGCGTTCCGCCGCATCCCGACCATCGCGAATAGCCCACACCACCAGACTGGCCCCGCGCACAATATCCCCCGCGGCAAACACGCCGGGCAGGCTGGTCATAAAGCTGTCATGCCCGACCTTGAGCGTGCCCCAACGTGAGACAGCAAGATCCGGCTGACCCCAAAGCTGCGGGAGCGGTTCCGGGTCAAACCCCAGCGCCTTGATGACTAGATCCGCCTCCAGCGTGAAGGAACTGTCTTCCAGCGGCTCGACAGACTGGCGGCCCGTGGCATCCGGCAAGCCGAGCTTCATGCGGGTGGCGCGCACGCCTGTCACATGCCCATCACCCAGAAAGGCTTCCGGGGCAGACAGCCAGACAAACTCCACACCTTCCTCTTCCGCGTTTTTCACTTCCCGCGCGGAACCGGGCATATTGGCTTTGTCACGCCGATAGAGGCATTTGACGGATTTCGCGCCCTGACGGATGGCCGTGCGCACGCAGTCCATGGCGGTATCGCCCCCGCCTAGCACCACGACATTTTTGCCTTTTGCATCCAGCGCCTTGGCCTCATCCGGCAACACATCCCCCAGAGAACGGCGGTTGGAAGCAGTCAGGTAATCCAGAGCGCGTTCAATACCCGCCAGTCCGGCACCGGGGCCGGCAATCTCGCGGGATTTATAAACGCCGGTGGCAATCAGGACCGCCTGATGGCGGCTCCGCAGGTCAGCGAAGGAGAGATCACCCTCACCACTGCCAACGCCCTGCCCCAAATGAAACACCACACCGCTTTCTTCCAGCAGCGCATGGCGACGCGCGACAATATCTTTTTCCAGCTTGAAACCGGGGATACCGTAAACCAGCAGGCCGCCCACGCGGTCATACCGGTCATACACATGCACCTGATAGCCAGACGCACGCAGCCGCTCAGCAGCCGCCAGCCCCCCGGGACCAGCACCAATCACCCCAACGCTTTCCGTGCGCTCACGCACAGGGCGCGTGGGTTTGACCCAGTTATTCTCAAAGGCTGTGTCGGTAATATAGCGTTCAACAGCCCCGATGGTAACACTCTCAAACCCCGGCTCGATCACGCAGTTGCCTTCGCACAGGCGGTCCTGCGGGCAGATGCGGCCGCAAATTTCAGGGAAGGTGTTGGTTGCGGAAGAAATTTCATACGCTTCTTCCAGCCGCCCTTCCGCCGTGAGCATCAGCCAGTCGGGGATATTGTTCCCCAGCGGGCAATGCACAGAGCAAAACGGCACACCGCACTGAGAACACCGGCTAGCCTGCTCACCAGCCGCAACAGGCGCGAAGTCTTCATAAATCTCCGCGAAATCAGCCCGCCGCGCCTGCGCTGTGCGCTTATCAGGCTGCTTTTGAGCGACAGAGACAAATTTCAGCATGGGTGTGGTCATTAAGGCGATCCCCGAAGGCAGGGCGCGCGCCAAACGGAGCGCACCCTAAACAAGCGGAATTGAGGTAACGCCTTACAAGCTGTCGTGAAAAGACAGCATTGCTGTCCTTTCTTTATTTTTTCTGTTTTTGAAAAAGATTCTCCACCCAAAACCCTTTTTATATACACCACATATCGGACCTTTATGGATGTAACCCCTTATTTTTCAACACGAATTCCAGACCGCCCTCCACCAACCCGATAACGAGCCAAATAAAACGGCACCACCGATTCAATGCTCTGCGGCATAATGCCGAGTTCCGCAAAGCCACACTGTCCGGCGGGAACGACATTGTCCTGAGAAAGCATCAGCAACTGGTCACGCGTCAGGATATGGCCGGGCAACCGCTCAAAAATTGCCGCCTGCATCCGGGCTAGAACGGGCGGAACCACAAAAAGCGGACGAGAACGCTGGGTGGTCTGCAAGACCCACTCATAAATCTGCTTCATGGTCAGACTATCCGGGCCACCAAGCGCCCATTCGCGCCCCGCAAGAGCGGGCTCATCCGCCAGACGTCCCACAACTTGCGCAACATCGCCCACGTAAACAGGTTGCAGGCGGGTCGTTGCACCATACACCGGCAAAACAGGCAGATACCGCGCCAGCATGGCAAACATATTAAAGAACTGGTCTTCCGGCCCGAAAATCACAGAAGGCCGAACAATGGAGGCTTGCGGAATCGCTGCCCGCACAGCGCCTTCTCCCGCAGCGCGACTCCGTCCGTACGCTGACGGGGCTGTGGGAGACGCCCCCAGCGCGGACATCTGGATAAATGTGGGCACCCCGGCCTGAGCGGACAAGCGCGCAACGCGGCCAGCCCCTTCAACATTCACGGCCTCCAGCCCCTGCCCGGACCCGTCTCCCAGCACAGCCGCCAAATTGACCACAACAGACGCATTCTCAACCACGCAGGCCACGGAGGCATCATCCAGCACGGAGGCATAAAACGGAGCAATCTGCCCGACATCGCCCAGCACCCGGAGAACGGCAGCCTTATCAGGCCTGCGGCAGGCGATGCGGACCCTATAGCCGGCCTCAGCTAAACGCTGAACAACATAGCGGCCAACAAATCCACCGCCGCCAAACACCGTCGCAACTTTCTGCTCACTCATGGACTCTTTCCACTCCTGTCTGCTCTGGCCTGCCTTCCAAGGGTGGCCTGCCTATACTTTAGGCCTACTCTACGCCCGTTTCCCAAACAGCGAGTGAGCACAAATAGGTCAGCACACCCTCAGCGACCCGGCAGCAAGACACAAACAGCATGCTTCAAACCACGAAATTGGCGGTTTCCCGGCATATTTTTCAAAGTCTAGGCACTCCGAATACTATGCAGAAACAAAACGACAGAAAAACGCATTTTCCCCGTTGACGGACGACATGGCCCGAGCTAAACACCCCTTCACCAGCCGGGGCAACCCGGTTGCCCTCTGAGCCCAGATGGCGGAATTGGTAGACGCGCAGGTTTCAGGTATCTGTGGCCGCAAGGTCGTGGAAGTTCGAGTCTTCTTCTGGGCACCAAAACTCGCAGGAAACTGCGGTTTTTTTGTATCTACTGTTCTTCATCTTCCCTCATGCTTTCTGCATAGGGGATGATGAACGTAGACCTTCCTCCCTCTACAGCACACCTAATCAGATGCCTCACTCAAGCCTTGCGTGGGCTGACGGCCTCTCCATATCTATCGTTATAATAACCCTTGCACACTTATCCCCAGAATCTGAGGATGCCTGCGGGGGTAAGCCTGTGGATAATGGGTACATCCTGCCGGGATTATACCGCCATTCAGGACTGCCAGACCTTTTACCGTGCAACGACACGCGGTAACGCAACATCCCAGAATCAAAAAAAGAGGCCCAGCTCCCCTTGCCTGAGCAAAGAGAACCGGGCCAATTGTGATGGAGCACGAATTACTCAGAAAAATCAGCGTTTTCTGATCAACCGGAACATCATGATCAGAAACCCAGCCATCGCAGCGCTGACTGCAACAAGAATACGCGCCACCGGCTTTTGGCGGGCTTTAAAGTCTTCAGACAGTTTTTCCATAAAAATGTCCTCCATTGCTACAGTGAAAACGCTCTAGAAACGATACTGTTCCCGAACACCTGCCGGATAGCCAATCACTCCTGTTTTATCCTTACGATCCGATCTTGCTGGCGCAAGGCCGACACAAGCAGCAAGGCAGGGGGAAAAAACATCGGACTATCTTGCGTTTCGGCTTCATGAGACGAAAAACGCTCGCGTACACTCACAAATCCAACTCGCTCCGTTCAGAATATGGAAATTCAGAACAGCGCCTTATAAAAATAACGGCCCACCTTCACGACTGCCTTCACGACTACTGGGCATTCTTCACCCTCCCCTCATGTTGCGCGTTACTCTCCTCGTCAGGCAGGGAGGCGACAGAGCCCGCTGACGCAAGATGGTTTGCGGCCCAGCCAAAATTGAGTCCGGCGACTGAAAGAGCCTTGTAAAGCCCCATCCATGCTGACCCTGCATGGGGCACTGGAATAACGGTGCTCACGGCGCCACACACAATAATCACGGTGCAGATAAGATGATCCCATGCCTCTGGCACCGCCCCCAGCACCAAGGGGATGAGTGCGGCAAGACTACTGACTTTCGCACTTGTTACAAGTGTCTGTTGCATACGGTTTATCCTTTCAGGCCAATCCGATAGAATGCGTGGTGGCCTATAGTTTTTGTGAAAAATTTATTTTGAACCCATTCGGGTTTTACGCCGCGCCAGTCGTAATAATGGTCGGCGCCGCCTGTCAGATCTGAAAGTGTCTGACTGCAAAGTTGACTGGCAAGGGCATAAGCCTGCTGGAACTGAGCATTGGTGTGCGCCACATGCAGCAGGAGTGTCCGATTAGGGTCCTGCTTATTCCAGCAGGAAAACTGCGCCGGAGCCGTGCAGACAGACGCAATGTCATGCCCCCACCATCCCGGCTGGGCCGCGCGGTTCCCAATCACATTGAGCACGGCCTGCATTCCATGCGGGCCTTCTCCCCGCGCCTCCCCCCATGCTGTGCGCGCAGCGGTGTCAACGGTCTTGTTCATGAGGACATTCCCGCCAGAGACAGCAAAACTTTCCAGACAGCGTCGCCAATCTGCGCCCAGCCAAGCAGTCCGGTGGCGAGGGCGATGCAGGCGAGTGTTGCCCAGTTTGCCAGCCGGATACCGCCTTCTATACGTGCCAGACGGTCGGAAACTTCAGCGTCCCGGCTCTGTGCATCACGGCCCATCTCATCCACACGGGACATGATTTCATGCCGTGTGCGGGCAGCATTTTCCGCAACAGCCTGCGTTAAATCCCGCCGCAAATCGGAAAACTGTCTGGATAAGGTATCCAGACCATCACGAAGGTGGTCATGCCCTCCTTCAACACGCGCCACACGTTCACGCAGGAGCGCCACCTCTTCGGCGGTTGCGCATCGGTTGTCTTGCATTGTTTTGTCCGGAAAAAAGAAAAGCCACCCGGAAGGGTGGCTTTATAAAAACGGACCATAAGAGACAAATGCTTTCAGGCCCGCACCTTATCCAGATTTAAGCATGACCACGCGGGCTGGCAATTACAGATCTGTCGTGAAGGAAAACTTGAACGTTCTGGGTAGCCCCTGAAGCAGATAGCCATTAAAGGCCGAAGCCCAATAGCGTGTGTTAGCAATGTTATCGACCCCAAAGCGCAAGGTAAGAGGCTTATGGGCTACGGCAAACGTGTAGCGGGCACCAAGGTCAAACCGTGTCCATACAGGAAGATGCAGCGTATTGCGTGTATTAACCCACTGCTTTCCAGTATTTTCTACACGCCCGACCAGCGTTGCACCCTGCAGGAAAGGAAGGTCATATTCCAGATTTCCATTGATGGTGTAATTGGGGATCCCAATTGCTGTATTACCGTTTGTCGCACCCTGCGCAGTACGCCGCAGATCAGCATCAATCAGCGTAGCGCCGCCGTTAAAACGCAGACCGGGCAGGATCTGTCCGTTAACACTCAGCTCAGCCCCCCGGTTCCGCTGCAAGCCATTTTCCCGAAAGATAAACGCACCGTTATTCCCAAATGGCTCCGTATAGGAATTAGGTTGGGAAATCTGGTAAAAAGCCAGTGTCGTTGCAAAACGTCCGGTATCGTATTTTGCGCCCACCTCATACTGCACACTTTTAAACGGCGGAAAAATCTGACCGAGATTGACAACATTCGCGCCCTGAGCCGTTGGACCCTGCGCGAGGCCTTCAATCCGGTTGAAATAGAGAGAGGTGCGGCGGGTGGGATGTATAACCAGCCCGACAACCGGGGTGATGGCATCCTCATTATAACGCGTTGTTCGCGCGCCATTACCATAGGCATTATAGCCGTTAATGAGCATATTCTGGTAACGGAACCCGGCGGTCAGCGCGATGCGATCTTTCCAAAAAGACATCGTATCTGAAAAGAACAGACTATAAAGCTGCGTTCGGCTTGTTGGCAGCGGATTATCCAGATTACCGCCTACCCAGCTCTCTTTAGGGGCAGGCACCGGCGCAGTTTCATACAGGTTGGTATTAAAGGGCGTGGGCGCCATGGAATAGGCCGTGCGACTTACTTCCCACAGTGCGGAGCCACCGGCGTTGAGTTCATGCCTGACGGGCCCGGTCTCAAAATGGGCGCGTACACCGCCTCGTGTGCTTTCATTTGTTTGCTGGTATGGCACATACATGGCCCCTGCGGTTGCAGCCCCAGTACGGGAGTTCTGCACTGTGAGCGTGGAGTAGTTCCCTTTTTCATCACTCCCCAAACCGCCAAAAGCCCCATAAAGCGTCACATGCTTTGACAGATCACGCTCGATATTGAGCATGCCAAAAATATAGTTCAGGTCATTATATGTCCAGCGTTGCCCATAATTGTGCGAGGCACTGGGAACACGCGGCACACCTGTAACGCCCGCCCCGAGAAAGATGCCGGGGCGGCCCCCATTAACCCCTTGGTTCTGATAGTTCATATCCAGAGAAATGCGGGTTTTGTCATCATGCCAGTCAAAATCCGCACCAAGCGCGGTGGAATGGCGACGTTCGTGATCAACCGAAGTCTGACCAGCCAGACCTGCCACATTCAGGCGCAGACCGTAGGCTTTATCCTGCCCGAAGCGCCGCCCGACATCCAGACTGCCGCCACCAACACCCTGGCTTGCGTAATCCCCTGTTACACGGGTGATGGGTGTGTTCCGGGCATGCTTGAACATCAGGTTAATTGTCCCGCCAATGCCGGTCCCGCCGGGCGCTGCACCGTTCAGGAACGCGCTTGCGCCATTCATGACCTGCACCTGATCATACAACTGCGGCGAGACAAGCTGCCGGGGCGTAATGCCGTAAAGGCCGTTAATGGCAACATCATCCCCATATACGGGGAATCCACGAATCACGAAAATTTCTGAAAAATTGCCGTATCCATAGGTCGTGCGCACGGAAGGATCATTTTCCAGAACTTCCCCCAGCGTTTGGGATTGCTGGTTGAGAATCAGGCTGGACGTATAGCTGCGAATGTTAAACGGCACATCCAGCCCCTTTTTGGTACCGAGAGCACCAAGCTGCCCACCGCTGATGACTTCCATCTGGTTCCGCCGCCGGGCCGTTACCAGAAGACTTTCATCCTGCTGCGCGGGTGTGGCAGAAGCGGGCGTGCCAGAAGACGTACCAGAAGACAGGCCGGTGGGCCTGACAGATGGCTCTGCTTTCTTCACATCTTTGGCAGGCGTGCTCGCAGGCTTCTGCTCGGTCGACTCCTGCTGTGCGGCAAACGCCACAGGGCTGAAGACCGCAACAGTTGCCAGTAAAACCGCACTCCGCCCAAGCCGGTGCAGTGAATAAAGGACTGGCTGGCGACCACGCATCATCATCATTAATCCAGAGTAAAAGACTGATCGCGCTTGCATAGGCGCAATTAAGAGACATTCGCAACATTATTTTATAAGATGGTTCTGTTACCGGGCTTTACAGCGTTCCCCAGAGCCCCTAGCAACATGAGAATGAGTCGCACCATAGAAACCGGCTTAGCGGGCGCTTCTTCCCTGCATGCCAACACCAAAAAGCGCCAGAAACAGCAGGCTGTGCTCCGGCGGTGCGGCCTGCTGGCCCTTGTGTGCGCACTTTGTTTTTTAACAGCGCATCTGGTCATGCTGCTCACGCGGCATCTGCCATTTGAGGATGTGCGACTCAGGACAGATCTGGGCGGCATGGTCATTGCCGCTCTTCTCCCTTGCCTTGTTCTGGCCGGGTTTGCCGGACTCCGCTACCGCTGGGGACTGATGCTTTGCCTTGGTGCCTGTGCCGCCGCGGCTCTTACCACAGCACTTCCGCTTTGATGAGAAAGGCAGCCCATGCGTGAAACATTACGGGTACGTCTGGGGTGGCTCCATAGCTGGGTGGGCTTTCTGGCCGGATTGCTTCTGGTCCTTGTTTTTGCTTCTGGAACACTGGCGGTTTTCGATACGGAAATCACCCAGTGGATGCAGCCCGAAGTCCCGCTGACACAAACCACACTCCTGAGCCCTACAGCCCTCCAAGCCGCCGCTGAAACCATTCAGACCGAGGAAGAGCAAGGGGTTTCCGCGTTCCTGTCCCTCCCCTCACACCGTGACCCGATTTTGCGGGTGCTCCATTATGATGGGCATGAATTTATCGGCGCGGCGCTAAATTCAACAACCGGCGCGGCTTTCCCTACGCGTGACACCGCAGGGGGGCAGTTTTTCTATAATTTCCATTTCTCGCTTCGGGGCGGCACTCAACCCGGCGCGCAGATTGTAACTTTTCTTGGTCTCTGCCTGCTGGTTGCTCTTGGCTCCGGTATTATCATTCACCTCAAAGCCCTCTGGCCGGACCTCGTTCTGTTCCGACCATTCGGCCCGCGCCCTCGTGCGTGGGTCGATGCGCATCTGATTGCTGGCGTTCTGTTTCTCCCCTTCATTCTTTTCATGGGGTACACCGGCACGGCTATCCATGCGCGGCTCCTCATCCCTGCGCAGTCGTTTTTTCCCTCACACAACACTGCGCTACCCAAAAAGGAAAAGGCTCCGCCTAAAGGGCATGTTTTGCAAACTGGCCCCTTATTGCCGCCTCTTGCTCCTCTCCTTGCACAGGCACGCGCTACACTGCACAGCCCTGATGGCAATCTCGTTCTTTTTACGCCTGACGAAGTGCGGATTTTTAAAAGTGACGCCTTTGGTCCATTCCTAACCAGAGATCATGTAGATTTCAGCCGCAAAGATGGTCGTCTTCTCCGTTCGGTAACACACAGCCCTCCGGCTGCCGCGACCATGCAGCTTGTGCGCGGATTACATTATGCCCGCTACGCGCCGCTCTCCTTGCGCTGGCTCTATTTCCTTTCTGGACTAGCCGCGACAGCGTTAGCCGCGAGCGGGTTTGTGGTCTTTCTCATGAAGCGCCGCCGCTCATCGGGAGAACAGATGTTCTTTAGGTTAGCGGAAGGCCTGACCATTACAACGCTTATCAGTTTTCCTATTGCTATACTCGGGTTTTTCTGGGCCAACAGATGCCTGCCTGTTGCTCTGCATGACCGTATGGCATGTGAAATCACGCTTTTCTTTGCCGCATGGGCACTGTGCGCTGCGCATGCGCTTACACTCTCCCTGACGCGCCACGCGACATCTGGCTGGCAGCAGCAACTCGGGCTTCTGGCTGGCGCAGGATGTGCGTTGCCACTGCTGGACTATCTCTCCGGCACACATCCATGGAGCCATGGTGGGGGTGTTTTTATCACAACAGATGCTCTGGGTTTCACCACAGGTCTCATTGCGCTCTGGGCTCTGCTAAAATTACGGGAACCCACCGCATGATAATGCTGTGTGTGCTAGTGTTCTGGAGTGCAACCTTCTGGAGCCATGAATTTTTACAACCCAGAACGTACGTTGCTTTTCCCTACCAGACACGCACTCGACTGACTTATCGGGTTATTCGGCTACTAGGTCCCTGTTGCGCGCTGGCCTTCTGCCTTATCCAGAGCCCTACGCTGGGCGTTCTCTACTGGCTGGGGCTCGGCGGGGTTGCAGGCGTAGGAACAAGCCTGCTGAGCGCTGGCTTCAAACAGAAACGAGGGCTTGCTCGTGTGAGCAAACCCTCGCGGTAAATCGTACGTCAAAGGAAGAAATTTTCTTGTCTTGACGCAAAAAATGTCAGTTTATTTTGCCGCCGCAGGTGCCAGAGCAGTGTGCGTCTGCGTGATAAATTTCGCGACGTTGTCATGCAGCTGTGTCAGCGCATTCTGGTTTGCGTAAACCATATGCCCGGATTCATACTGCATAATCTGAATATTATTGCTCAGGTCATGTGAAATGGGCAAATGCTTCATTTCATAAATACCCTCGAAGTAGGGTGTCCCGAGGTCATAATATCCCTGATTAAGCATCACTTTCAGGCTGGGGTTATGCTTCATGGCAGAAGCCAGATCGGGCAGCACATTCACCGCACCATGAATCGGGAAGTCCGCATTAGGCTGTTTGTGTGAGAAATCCCATTTCATGATGGCATCAGAGAAGAATTTATACTCCTGATACCCATCACCAAAGGCCGGGGAGTTGCCATAATGCAGCGTATTACGGGCGTAATCATTAAATGCTGCGATATAGGCGGAAGACATGGCCGATGACTGCGGATCATAAGAGGAAAACTGTGAGAGTTTATCCATTGTCGGGCCAGAAAAGCGGCTATCTAGACGCCCGGTATCGAGATCCTTATCGCCTTGCAGGGCTTTTTCAAACTCCCCACCGCTGATCCGCAGATCCGCCTTTTTGATATACTCTACCGGAAGGCCGGTATAATCATGCAGTTTCTGCGCCGTGGCGTCACGCTGCGCGTCAGAAATGGCGTTTCCTTCCTGCAAGGCTGCCGTGTAATCAGTCAGGGCAAAATGCTCTACCTCTTTCAGGAATGCCTTAAGGTCAGGATGCTGAGCAGGCAGACATTTGTGATACCACGCCGTTGCGGCGTAGCTCGGCAATGCCAAGACATAAGGCTGATCTACCGAGGGGTTCATGGCGACCCCGTCAATATCGTTATCGTAGTTCAATATCTGCGAAAGCAGGATCACACCGTTCAGATCAATCCCTTTATCATCAGCCAGCTTATTGGCCACAATCGCGGACCGCGTTGTACCGTAGCTTTCACCAAACAGATATTTGGGGGAGTTGTAACGGCCAAAGCGAGACAGGAACTGCGCAATGAAATCCGTAAAGGCGCCAGCATCTGCATCTGTGCCCCAGAATGCTTTTTCCTTATCCTTGCCAATCAGGCGTCCGTAGCCTGTGCCGGGTGCGTCGATAAACACCAGATCAGACACATCCAGAAGGCTGTCGTTATTATTCACAATGCTGTAGGGCGCGGCGGGTGTATGCGCATCATCCGCCGTCACCACGCGTTTCGGGCCGAACGCGCCCATATGCAGCCACACGCTGGAAGAACCGGGGCCGCCATTATAAATAAAGGTGATGGGCCGATTTTCCGGACGCACACCTTTTTTGAAATACGCGACGTAATACATGGAGGCCGCAGCGTCCGGCTGTTTTTTGTCTTTATCGACATCCGGAAGTTCGGAATCATCCCAGCCGGCTTTGTGGACAATCAGGGTGCCAGAAACCGCCTCGTAATCAATATGCGCGCCATGCACGGTCACAGAGCCACTGCTTGTCACACTCTGCGGTTTGCCGAAAAAATCTTCTACACTGATTTTCTGCTTCGCAGCCTCTGCCGCTGGGTGATTTTCTTCGGCAATGGCAAGCGGTTGCCACACCAGACTGGTGCCTGCCGCAAACACAGACACTGTTGCAAGCAAACCGGCCAGTTTCAGGCCTGTCTGTTTTTTACGCATGAACGCTATCCCGTCAGACTATGTTATAATATAGCCTAACTATCAGGAAGAGCGGCCCTCCGCCAGTCCGTTTTCTTTTTGCAACAAATATTTTTGTACGAATTAACCCCGCCTTAGCCTGCTAGCCCAACCCCTGCCGAGGCAAAGTAGCGGTTTACCGCGGTGCACATGGCACCAGCCACCATAGCGCGATGCCCGGCCTGCCGCAGAGCGGCCTCATCCAGCCGGTTGGACATGAAACCCATCTCCACCAGAACCGAAGGAATCTGGGCCGATTTTAAAACGGCAAACGCGGCATGACGGTGCGGGTGCGGCAGCAGGTTAATGCGTGACTGAAAGGATGAGACAACCGCGCTGGCCATATGTGCAGAGCCACGTCGGGCTTCTTCCGTCACCAGACTGGCCAGAATCTGCTGCACTTCAGGAGAAGCCCCCTGCACCAAGGGGCCACCATAACGGTCCGCGCTATTTTCTGTTTTGGCGAGGTCGGCTGTCTGGCTGTCTGATGCCCCGTGCGAATGCGTGTACACGCTGGCACCGCGGACTCCAGCATTGTGCAGAGCATCCGCATGCATGGAGATAAAGAGGGAGGCGCCATGTTGCTGGGCCAGTTCAACCCGCCCATCCAGTGGCACGAAATGGTCGCTCGTGCGCGTCATGGCCACGCGATACCGCCCGGTTGCCAGAAGCTGCTGGCGTAGTTCCGCCGCAGCCGCTTCCGCGACGTATTTTTCATAGGTACCACTATAGCCGATGGCACCGGGGTCTTTCCCGCCATGGCCGGGGTCCAGCATTACCAGCGGCAGGGTGGGTTGCGCTTTTCCAATAATAGCGGGCGCATGTAGAGACTGGCTGCCGGTATGGTGCGCCGCGCCTGCGGCCTGTGCGGCCCCACCCAGCACGCCGCCAGTAATGAGCCCAGCACCCGCAACCAAAAGGCCGCGCCGATTAAGCGAAGTATTTGCTGAGTGTGGAGCAAGTAGTCCGGCTGTGCGGGCGGACCGCCCGGCCATCAGAAAAAAGCCGTCTGTTTTTACAGGGTCTGACGTCATGGCGCGGCTCACACTTCATCTTATTGGGGCAATCCTGCCCACAGATAATGTCGAAACCGTGTCAAGACCAGAGAGATGCAAAACAGTCTTGCTGAATGGCTTGCGGTTTGTTGCCGTTTGGGTCATGGTCGGCAAGCATGGCTCAAGGCAGGATTGCCCGTCATGCATCCTGTTTCCGCTCCTTTAGAGTTTAAGGGCGCGGCTGGCGTTAAACCGCCGCCCAGCGCAGATGGGAGCAGGAAACATTGGTTGAAGGATATATGACCATCGTCAGGGCCACGTTCTTGGAGTGCATGACCAGACCGGAGACAGCTTTCTGTTTCCGCGCCTCTGCTGTCACCTCAGCACATGACCGGACATCCGCCTCTCATTTTCTCACACATACAGACCTATGCCTGTCGGAAGCGTCCCCATCCCGTGTCCAGCCGCCCACGCGGCTCCACCGGATAGGCCGGCCACCGGCACGCCGGAGTTTTTCTTTTTATGTCAAAGCGTATGCTGATCGATGCGACGCACGCGGAAGAAACCCGCGTTGTCGTTATGGATGGAAACAGACTTGAAGATTACGATGTTGAAGCCGCTTCCAAAAAGCAGCTCAAAGGGAACATCTATCTTGCCCGTGTTATTCGCGTAGAGCCTAGCCTTCAGGCCGCTTTTGTCGAATATGGCGGTAATCGCCACGGGTTTCTGGCCTTTAGTGAAATCCACCCTGACTATTACCAGATTCCGGTTGCCGACCGGGAGAAGCTTCTCGCCCTACAGGCTGAAGAAGAGACCCTGATTGACGCCGGCGAGTCTGACGACGAAGACGAGACCGACGCGCAGGCTCCCACCGCTGAAGAGGACGACGCCAGCACCGATGCGGATGAGTCCGCCAGCGATGAAGACGCCCGCCGTCCCGCTCGCCGGAATGACGCGCCCGATTATGTCGGCGGTGAAACCGATACGGGTGAGGAGGCCCTGATCCAGAAACGGATCGCGCGTTTCCTGCGCAACTATCGTATTCAGGAAGTTATCCGCCGCCGGCAGGTTCTGCTGGTGCAGGTTGTCAAGGAAGAGCGCGGCAACAAAGGCGCGGCCCTGACCACCTATGTCTCTCTTGCTGGCCGCTACTGTGTGCTGATGCCCAACGCCCTGCGTGGCGGCGGTGTATCCCGCAAAATTACGTCCGTTCCTGACCGCCGCCGCCTGCGCGACATTATTTCTGCTCTGGAACTGCCGCGCGGCATGGCCATGATCGTCCGCACAGCGGGTGCCCAGCGCCCGGGGCCGGAAATCACGCGTGACTGTGAATATCTGCTCCATCTGTGGGACGATATTCGGGACCTGACGATGCAGTCCGTCGCCCCGGCGCTGATCTACGAGGAAGCAAGCCTCGTCAAACGCGCCATCCGCGATGTGTACACGCGCGAAGTCAGTGAAATTCTGGTGGACGGCGAGCATGGTTGGAAAGCCGCGCGAGACTTCATGCGGATGCTCATGCCGCAGCACGCCGAAAAAGTCCGACTGTGGAACAAGGAAAATCAGCCGCTTTTCACACATTACCATGTGGAAGGGCATCTGGACGCCATGCTCTCCCCGGTCGTGTCCCTGCGCTCAGGCGGCTATCTGGTTATCAACCAGACGGAAGCTCTGGTGGCCATTGACGTCAACTCTGGCAAAGCGACCAGCCAGCGCAATATTGAAGAAACCGCCTTCCGCACCAATCAGGAAGCGGCGGATGAAGTGGCCCGTCAACTCCGCCTGCGCGATCTGGCTGGATTGATTGTCATTGACTTTATTGACATGGAATCCCGCCGCCACAACGTGGCTATTGAGCGCCGCCTGAAAGACGCGCTGCGCCATGACCGCGCGCGCATCCAGATGGGGTCCATCTCTCATTTTGGCTTGCTGGAAATGTCTCGCCAGCGGCTGCGCCCTTCCGTTGCAGAAGCCGCCTTTGTCCCCTGCCCGCACTGTCAGGGCACCGGCATGGTGCGTGGTCTTGAAAGCTCCGCCCTGCATGTGCTGCGCGCCGTGGAAGAGGAAGGCGCTCGCCGCCGCGCTTCTGCCATTACTGTGCATGTGGCTGCGGAAATCGCCTTCTATGTGCTGAACAACAAGCGCGACTGGCTGGCCGAAATCGAACAGCGGCATCAGATGGAAATTCTGTTTGCGGCTGACGCCACGTTACCTGTGCCGGAAATTCGCATTGAACGCCGCCAGCCGCCCAAGGTCAGCCGCAACCCCACCGCCCTGCCGCCGGTAGAAAATGCCGTGGCGGAAATCGTGGAAGACACTGCTCAGGACATCCTGCCGGTTGTGGAACACGATACGCCAATCCAGATGGAAGTTCCGGCTGTTGCCGCTGAATCCGGCAATGGGGAAGAAGAGCCGCGTCGTCGCCGTCGTCGTCGTCGCCGTGGTGGAAACGGAAACCGTGAAGAAAACGCGGGCACACAGGAACAGACAGCCGTAATCGCTCAGCCTTCGGACAGAGACGAGCGGCCTGTTGCCGAGGGTTCGGCTGAAGGGGAAGACAATCTGATCCCCGGTCGCCGTCGCACGCGCCACTCTCGCATTCGTCCGAATGGCGCGGAAACGCAGGAAACCCGGGTTGCAATTGAGGAAGGCCCGGCCCCGCAGCCACGCCGTCCGACATGGCAGGGTCCAACACCCGCTAATCCGTTTGGCGGTGGGCTGGATATTTTTGATCTGATCGAAAACTCCACCATGGAAGCGGCTGAAGCTGAAAAGGCGAAGTCTGCCAAAGCCGCCCCTGTTGCAGCACCAGTGCAGACGGACACCGCAACCAAGGCTGAAACCCCGGCTGAAACAGTAGCGGAAGAAGCCCCTGCGGATGTGAAACCGGCACGTAGACGCCCTGCCCGTCGCCGTAAGGCTGCGCCCGCAGACGAAGAGACTGTGGTTGCCACACAGTCTGAGCAGACAGCCTCTGCTCCGGCCGAAACGCAGACTGAAACCGTTTCTGCTGAAGACGCGACGGCGGAGGCTGCACCTCCAAAACCGCGGCGCGGTCGCGCAACGCGGAAAAAAGTGGAGGACGAAGCCGCTACCGGAGCGACTGCTGGGGATGCAGAGGCTTCTGCCGAACCGGGTGTGGAAGAAGAGGCCAAGCCGCGCTCACGCCGCCGCACGACAACACGCCGGAAAACTGCCGGCGCGACGGACGAGGCTTCCGCAGCGACAGCGCAGGATGAAGCCGCAGAACCCACTGCGGAAAAACCTGCTCCGCGCCGCCGTCGGGCAGCCGCTAAAGACACGGCCTCTGCCAGCAAAACCGCCCCGGCTGAAGTCAGCGCGGCCAGTGCTGACAAGGCGATAGCAAAAGAGGACGCAGCCGATGCGTCCATTGTACAGCCCATCGTCATTGATGATGAAAAGCCCGCCGCCAAGCGCCGCACAGGCTGGTGGCGTCGCTAAAAGTAGGACTAAGAAGGGGGCAGGTTTTTGGGAACCTGCCCCCAATGCCGTCCTGCCTCTTTTGACGACTGGCCGCGTATGGTAGGTAAGACCTCCATAAAACTGACCTGCCCCGCCCCACCGGAGTTTTCATGACCGTGCCCCAGCCAGATCTTCAGCCCGCGCGTTCTTCCAGAGCGCAGGACCGGGGCCCTCTGGTTCTGGCTCTGCCTAAAGGGCGTATCCTGAAAGCCGTCACGCCGCTTCTTGATAAAGCCGGGATGGCCCCATCCGCCGATTGTCTGGGTGATGACAGCCGCAAACTGCGCTTCCCCACGCAGAATCCCATGCTGGATGTTGTACGTGTCCGCTCTTTTGATGTGGCGACCTTTGTGGCCTCTGGTGGCGCGCATGTCGGCATTTGCGGCGCGGATGTGCTGATGGAATTTGACTACCCGGAAATTTATGCCCCACTGGATCTGGGCATTGGCTATTGCCGCGTTTCCGTCGCCCAGCCAGCCGATCTATTGCATGACCCAAAAGAATGGGCGCGGTGGTCAGAAGTCCGGGTTGCCACTAAATATCCCGCCATAACCCGCCGCTTTTTTGCGGCACGCGGTATCAACGCCAATATCGTGCATTTGCATGGCGCGATGGAACTGGCCCCGATGCTAGGGCTTTCCCGCCTGATTGTGGACCTGGTGGATACCGGCTCCACCCTGCGCGCCAACGGGCTGCGGGAAGTGGAAACCATTACGCATATTACCAGTCGGCTGATTGTAAACCGTACGGCACTAAAAACCCGCCCCGAAGACATTGGCGCGATTATCAACAGCGTTCGCAGCGCGCTAGAGACTTTTCCTCCTGCCGCAGAAAAAACCAAGGCAAAGCAGTCCTCATGAAACGGTTAGATACACGTAACCCCGGTTTTGAGGCCGATTTTGCCTCGCTTCTGACAGCCCGTGAAGAACAGGGGCAGGAAGTCCATAAACCCGTTGCGGAGATCCTGGCCGCCGTACGCCAAAAGGGTGATGCCACGCTCTGCGCGCTGACAGAGAAGTTCGATCGTCTGCCGCTCACACCGGCGCAACTGGCCTTTACGGCGGATGAAATCGCTGCTGCCTGCACACAGGTCAGCCCGGAGTTAATGGCCGCTCTGGATGTTGCCGCCACGCGCATTGAATCTTTCCACAAAGCCCAGATGCCGTCTGACATCCGTTATACGGATGATGTCGGCATGACACTGGGCCTGCGCTGGATCGCACTGGATGCTGTGGGCCTCTACGTGCCCGGCGGGAAAGCGGCCTATCCTTCTTCCGTGTTGATGAACGCCATTCCGGCCCGTGTCGCCGGTGTCCAGCGGCTGGCCATGTGTGTACCCACGCCGGATGGGATCATCAACCCGTTGGTGCTGGCGGCGGCCCATCGCGCCGGTGTGACCGAAATCTACCGGGTTGGTGGCGCGCAGGCCGTGGGGGCCATGGCGTTTGGTACACAGACCATTCGTCCGGTGGACCGTATTGTTGGCCCCGGCAATGCCTTTGTAGCGGAAGCCAAGCGGCAGGTGTTCGGGCATGTCGGCATCGACAGCATCGCTGGCCCGTCCGATGTGGTGGTAATTTCCGATTCGGCCACCGATCCGCGCCTGATTGCGCTCGATCTGCTCGCGCAGGCGGAACATGATGAACTGGCTCAGGCCACCCTCATTACACCGGATGCCGCCTTTGCCGACAAGGTGACTGAGGCTGTCACCACCGAACTGAAAACACTCACCCGCACCACAATCGCCAGCGCAAGCTGGGAGCGGAACGGGGCTGTTCTGGTCACGAAAGATCTGGAAGAAGCCATCACTCTAGCTAACCGTCTGGCCCCCGAACATCTGGAACTGATGGTGGATGACCCGGAAGCTCTTTTTGCCAAAGTCCGGCACGCGGGCGCGGTTTTCCTTGGCCGGTTCTGCCCGGAAGCTGTGGGGGATTACGTGGGTGGGCCGAACCATGTGCTGCCCACATCCCGTACCGCGCGGTTTGCTTCCGGCCTGTCCGTGTTTGATTTCATGAAGCGGACAACCTTTCTGGCCGGGGGCCCGGACGCCCTGCGGCGTATTGGCCCGGCCGGTGTTGCTCTGGCACAGGCCGAAGGGCTGGAAGCCCATGCGCTGAGCATCTCCGCCCGGCTTGACGCGCTGGTGCAAACCACGCCTAACGCTTGACCGAACCGGCGCACTCACCCATATCTGCACATCCAACCACAACGAGGCTTTAAAATGAACGAAGGACGCCATGTCTAAAGAAGACATGATTGAATTCAGCGGTACGGTTACCGAACTGCTGCCCAACGCGATGTTCCGGGTTAAACTCGACAACGAACATATGATTCTGGCCCACACCAGCGGCAAAATGCGCAAGAACCGTATTCGCGTTCTGGCTGGTGATCGGGTCAATGTCGAAATGACACCCTATGACCTTTCCAAAGGTCGCATTACCTTCCGCTTCAAGTAAGAGAATGGCGATATCCGGGGCTGCATCCGGGCCGGATGGCACGGAAAGCGTGGGCCGCCCTCACTTTGTGCTGGCCTCCGCATCGCCCCGCAGGCTTGACCTGCTGCGGCAGATCGGGATGGTGCCGGACCGCGTTCTTCCCGCTGATATTGACGAGACGCCAGCCCGGACAGAACTGCCGCGCCCGTACGTCAGCCGCATGGCTCTGGAAAAAGCGACGGCTGTGGCCGCCAGCCTGAGCGACCCGGCTCTGGTTCTGGGGGCAGACACAGTTGTTGCTCTCGGACGCCGCATTTTGCCTAAAGCAGAAGACCGTGAGACAGCCCGCGCCTGTCTGCAACAGTTGTCCGGCCGTCGCCATACGGTGTTGACGGCTTTGTCCGTTATCCCTTCCTCCGGTTGGCCGGAAGGCCATCGGGCCGAGCGGGTTGTGGAAACGGCAGTCACTTTCTCCCGCATGACTCCGCATCAGATTGAAAGCCTGCTGGATCAAGGCGACTGGCAAGGCAAGGCGGGCGGCTACGCTCTACAGGGCCATGCGGCAGCGTTTATCCGCTTTGTCTCCGGCAGCGCCTCCGCCGTCATCGGCCTGCCTCTGTTTGAAACGGCCCAGCTTTTGCGCGGGCAGCCGGGACGCTGGCTGGCGTGAGCATTTTCCTGCGCCTCGCCACCTTTCCGGGCGAAACGCGCATTGCCGTCACACAGGATGATACCCTGCTTGATTACGCGCTGTGGCGTCCTGCGGCACCGGACGGGGTGGATGATGTCTATCTCGGCCGGATCAGCGCCCATGCGCCCGGAATGGGCGGCGCATTTGTGGATCTGGGAGCAGGCGCAAGTGGCTTCCTGCCCGACCAGAAAGGCTCAGACACCCTCACGGAAGGACAGACCCTGACTGTGCGCGTGGTCCGCGCGGCGCAGGGCGGCAAAGGTGTGCGGCTCAAACCGGAAAAAACACCTGAGCCCCTCCCGACCAAACTGGGACTAATCAGCCGAGGACCTACTCCTCTGGACCGTCTGGCCGCCCGCTGGCCGGACGCCAGAATTATAGTCGATTCTCCCGCTGCGGCAGCCAGCCTCCCTGTTGCGCTGCGGGCGCGTCGGCAGCAGGAACTCCAGCCTTTCCCGGAAGACATTGCGCATGCCTGCGCAGCACTGGAAGATCCGCTTGTCAGCCTGCCCGGCGGGATGCAGGCCAGCATCACGCCCACACCGGCTCTGGTGGCCATTGATATGGACGCGCCTCCTGCCAAATCCGGCTGGCCGAAACAGACTGCCCAATTTGCCGCCAACCGGGACGCCCTTCCGGCTTTGATGCGCCAGATCCGGTTGCGTAATCTTTCTGGTGCGATCTTGGTTGACCCTGCTGGCCTAGCCACCCGCAAACGGCAGGCCCTTCTGGAACCTGTTAAAGCAGCCTTGCAGGATGATCCACTCCGCCCTCGTTGCCTTGGCATTACCGCTTTGGGGCTGGTGGAACTTGTCCGCGCTCGTATTCATCCCTCTCTGCCGGAACTACTCGCCTCCCCGCATGGGCAGGCTCTGGCCGTACTACGCCATCTGGTCACACAGGAAACCACGGCCACTGTGCTACGCTGCGGACTGGGGCTAACAACAGCACTGGAACAGGACCCTCAGGCTCTGGCAGACTGCATCGCGCAACGGGGCAAGCCCGTCACCCTGCGGATGGACCCCGCACTCCCTGACTTTTTCTGGACGACACACGCATGAGCAAAACCGGCACCTGCCCCGTTTGTGGCGCGCCAACCCAGACCGCAACACGCCCCTTCTGCTCCCAGCGTTGCGCGGATATTGACCTCGGACGCTGGTTTTCCGGGCAGTATCGTATTCCCGGCCCTCCTGCGGAGGAAGAGACTCTCGAAAAACCTGAGAGAAATGACGAAAGGTGACTTGATCTCCCTCCGCTCCTGAGATACATGCTCTCTCACGCCGCAAGGCTGCGGTGCCCAAGTAGCTCAGTTGGTAGAGCATGCGACTGAAAATCGCAGTGTCACTGGTTCGATCCCGGTCTTGGGCACCATTTTAACGCAGATTTCTGCGGATTTCATGACAGTTTAGTGTAATTTGACGTGGTCACCTTTTCGTGACTACTGGCATTTCCTTATACTTAACCTAACCCGTATCTACGCTTACAGAGCGGCGATGTGGATGGACACACTGAAACGGACCATCAATGATGGTGACCGCTACCACACGCCCCCGCATGGGTCTAAGCGTTCAGCCTCGCAGAAAAATCGGAAACCAGCCGGGATCACGCTTAGCCGCAGTAGATCATTACCGGAATCCCTCTGCCACGCAGGGACTGAACAACTAGCTTGTGGCCGCAGGCAATCACCGTAGACGGGGATTGAACAGCAGCATAAACTGCATGGCCTACCCCACAGAGAGTGGAAGCCCCTCACCTTCCCTTTCGGCACGCCTTCACCTGATCCCGCAGCACCACGTCCTGCCGTGCAATCTCAGGCAGTGCGACGAGACCGGGATTTGCCCTGATTTCCGCCGCCGCCTGATGCTGGAACTCAGCCGACCATGGGACGATCTGGGGGCAGACTGGTTTGAGCGTTGAGGGTGAACAACTCGCCATAAGCAGGCAGAAAACTGCCAAATAAAGCACTTTCTGGCTCATTTGCGCCTCACCCCGTCCCCGCATCCAGCCGCTGCAGAAGCTGGTCTTTATCCTGCGGCCCTTCAGCCTGCGCCTTGGCCATGTTGGCCTGCACTCCGGCCACAACTTCGGCATCTTCTGCCGCGAGTTCGCTGCTGTGCACGTTCTGCGCGTTATCACCCGCACGAAACGCGAAGGTGATCAATGCTATGAGGCTGACGATCACAACAATCGTCAGCCCCCACCAGAGATACGGTGTCATGCGCCGCCCGTGATAGCCGGGGTCTGTGCCGCGGCCTGCTTGACCTTCGCCGCGCAGATGGCGGTATTCAGTCCGGTCAGCACTTCCGTCGTGCCAATCAGAACGCCATCCATATCGAAGCTAACTTTTGAGGCAAGCGTCGGGAACAAGCCATCCAAAAGGGACGTAACACCGGAACTGACTTTGACAGCATTCTCGCTGAAAGTGTGGTCGGTCAGCGTGGAAAACAGAGCCTCGCCAGCAGTAACCAGCGGGGTGATAGCGTGGGAATTTGTGGCAACAGTATTCATGGTGGGGTCCAGTCAATTTTTGGGGTTTGTATCGGCAGCGCCCGTGGCATGGCCGTTGTTCTACCCAATGGCGTTGACCAGATTGTAAAGCCAGAGCCATCTGCCTCCGTCTTATGGTCGCCCTGTATGCTTGTGCCCTATTGCGTACGACAGTCCTGAAACCACACAATTTCCTGCCTTTGTACTTATCCCCAGATTCTGCGGATTGCTGCGGGGGTAAGCTTGTGGATAAGCAGTGCAGCCTCTGTCGATAACGCGCGGCGTGTCCATCCCCTTGCAGAATTGTCTCAAAAATTATACGAATTAACTTCGGTTAATTTTTGGAGAGAAATCATGCGTTCTTTAACAACAACTGAACTGTCTGCCGTAAACGGTGGCACCATGAACGATGCTCAGACAGCCGCAGCCAATGGTCTGGTAGACTTTGTCTCTCATATGCGTGCCACTCTGACTCAGGACGGGCAGGCTCTGTCCAACCAGTTCAAAGCGCTGTTCAGCGGCAACGTGACACCAAACACGGTTATTGAGACTGCAAAAGCTGATATGGCTGCTGGCCAGAAGCAGGCGGATGCGTTCTCCAAAGCCCTGCCGGATATTGGGAAAAATCTGCGTATTCTTTTTGGCTAAAAGAGACCTCATGCCTATCTGACTAACACCAGATGACTGGATAGTTTCTGGAAACAGGTAAAAATCGTAAATTTTTACCTGTTTTATTTATATATAAATTTTATAATTCCATTAATATTTTTTACAATTTATATTTATACATCAAAAATAATTATCAATAATCATTACAGAAAATCGAACAGGCATGTCATTGGATAAAAGTGACAACGTCACTCCTTTTACTTTGGAATACAAGCAAGACGCGACGTTAATCAGTATGAACTTACCGCAGCCAGCAGTAGTCGTCTCTTTGGCGATTTCGGCCGTGCGCTTGGTCGCGCAATCGGCCAGAGCTCTGCCAGAGCGTTGATATGGGTTACACGGCCATTAGCGCCCGTGCTCCGGCAATTTCCGCAGTTAATGCCACCACACGCTGGGCAACGATATTGGCCTGATTACAGATTCCGTCTTCAATCCGGCCAACATCCCCTCCGCGATCGCGCAGATGGATGCGGAGAGTGCAGACATCGTTAAGCCGCAAAAGCCAACAATGCTGCTGCGTAATTTTTTCCTGAGAAAGAAAAGACCACCCGGGTTCGTGCTCAAAAATGAGACACGATCCCTTTTTGAATCTCACCGATACATCAGTGTTCTGAAAAGACTGACCAGTACCGGTTGCAGCACATACTGAATCCCCAGCAGCACAACCATAGGGCTAAAGTCCACCCCACCCAGTGAGGGCAGAATACGGCGCACAGGTTCCAACACCGGTTCCGTAATCCGATTAAGGAAGAGGCCCACTTTCCAGACAATCTGCTTCCGGCTGTCCAGAATACCAAACAGACAGAGATTGATGAAAATGCAGGACAGAATCAGAATCCAGCAATAAATTTCCAACAGCCGCATCAACACTGAGAAAAGAACAAACAGCAAGAACACGTCTCCACAACACAGGGGGCGGATCTGGTTTTCGCCAGACCTCAGACCGATACAATACAGCTTGACAGTGTCTTGATAAGCCCTTTAGCTTCCAGCCTTATAAAGGCGGGGCTATAGCTCAGATGGGAGAGCGCCTCGTTCGCAATGAGGAGGTCAGGGGTTCGATTCCCCTTAGCTCCACCACCCGCCTTATTATCTCATTGATTTACAACAATAAAATAAGATTTTGTGTAAACTTTGCTTTGCCAGTTTACACAGGCTTCTTTGCTTTTAGCCTTTTTTCAGGTTTTCCAAGCATGCTGACGGCCTGCTCTGCTACCAGTCTTTGCTGCACGGCTTTGGTGTATCTCTCAACCTCTGCAAGTGTCTGATGGCCTGTGATTGATGCAATCTGATGTGGTGTGCAGCCAGCCTCCGCCATCCGTCGCGCCGCTGCTTTGCGCAGTCCATGCGGGCCAAGTGTGCTGGGTATGCCTGCCTTAACGGCACACTCCTTAAACCAGTTATAAAATGCGTTCCCAGAAGCAAATGCCCTGCCTTGCTGGGTCATCAGAAATGCGGCTGTATTTTCTGGCAATAGCCTGATTACTGCATGCAGATCTGGATGCAGCGGGATCAGTAAGCGCACATCCGTTTTGATCTGCGCGACAGATATCGCTCCATCCTTCACATTCGCCACTCCCATGCGAATCACATCGCTGCGGCGCTGGCCTGTATAGAGCAGCAGTGTCAGTGCAAGCCGTGCCCGTGTGCCGATTGGCCAGCATTGCTCGAATTTCTCTATATCCTCTTCCGACCATGTAGGAATCGGGCTCTTTTTGTATTTGAGCTTTTTAATGTCCCGAACCGGATTGTCTGGTCTCCAGTCATTCTCAAAAGCATACTGAAAAAGCTGGCGTAAAACATTCCGCAGCGCATTAGCCTGTGCTGGTGTATTGCTCATTGCTTCCAGTATCGCACGGATATGCTTGGGCTGTGCAGTGCGGACAGACTTATCACCGTGTAATTCAACAAATTTATCCAGCAGGTGCGCATAGGTTGTTTGTGACTGGGCACGTAAAGACCTGAACTGATGTGACATACGCCATGTCGCTACTAGCAGCCGCATGCTGCCGGGTATCGCTTTGGACTCTCCGACCTGCTCTTTATCTCCAGACTGCGCCTGTTGGTACGCCTCCATAAACTCCCGACTGCCGGGATATCCTGGAAGCTGTCTCCGGCTACATCCGGGTTTTCTGAAATAATAATATAACCTTTTATTTTTTCTAATTTTCTGCACGTATAGCAGATTAAGCTTGGTCATCAGATCCAGTCGCTTGCGGGGTCCATTGGGTTTTTAAGATCATCAATCATCGCGTCTAGGTCGTCCCTTACCCATCCACGTACTGTAGGGGTAAGCTGCACGGGCTTAGGCAGGCGTCCGGATGCAACCTCTCTATCCAAAAGGCTTGGGGAAATATCCAGATATTGTGCGGCCTTTTCTCGCCGCATAATGCGTGGCCAATCAGGCATTGTTGGCCGCTGCTTTCCTGTCTGGCCATCTGCTTTGCTCATGACGCGGCTCCTAGGTTGCGGATTTCGTCAGAGCATGCTTCAAAAGTGTTAAGCGCGCCTCGCCAATACTGTTTTTCTTCGTCGGACGTGCTTCCATTCCAGCATAATTCAGCCCGTTTCCCATGCTCAGTAATTGCGGCCAAGCATCTCTCCCGCTCTCCCGCCAGCATCTCGCTGATCTGAGTGGGGGTGAAGCAGGGGCCGACATAGACCCATCCGATCAGGTCATATCCCTCAAGGGCATCGTCAGGGCCTTGGTATTCGTATTCAATCCAGACTTGATGTTTTGCTATCCAGTAATAGACCAGTTCAGTTTTTTGTCCCTCTGGATCAACGTCAATGACGTGCTTTCCATCTTGCTCAGGGAACAGCGGTACGCCGGGCCGTTCGGGGTTGGGCCAGTTGGTGGAGTTGCTCATCTTCACCGCCCATTCTTCACGCAATCATGGAACACAAGAAAATCTGGCGCACTAATCGCAGTTTTATTTTCGAACTTGTCAGTAAATTCTTTCTTGTCGGTACGGATTGCTTCTAGATAATCCTTAAACTCTGGGTGCATTTGAATTTCCAACGATATACGGTTGTAAATTTCTTTCCGCTTCTCCCACGGGTTTTCTGCGCTTGGGCCATATTTGACGCCAAGTTTATACAACTCATTTTCATAAGCCTGTTCATGAGCGCGAAGGACGGGCAAAACTTTGTCTGTACTATACTCAACAGGGTCAATCCCGGAGCCGACACGGAAAAATATCTTTAATTTTGCTTTACAATCACGCGGATCATAAGCAGAAATTGAGAGGCGAATAGACTTTAGCTTTTTGGCAAGCTCTACTGCTTTTGGAAGGTTTTCCAATTCTATACTTGGGGCGCTCATGCCGTCTCTCCTGCGCGGGTGTTCCATGCGGTGATGGCAGCTTCAAGAACTACCTTGGCTCTCCTAAGATACTCATCACGATCTTTGTCAAACCTGAACTCATCTATACTTTGAAGAATTGGACATCCAACCAAAGAAACGTCGAAATTAGCCATGGCAACAGCAGCAGCCTCAATCATTTCTGGTGTCAGTATCATTCTCTCTGAGCTCCAGATTTTTGGGCTAATTTTATTGCATCAATACAGTCTTTTATCGCAGCCAGATAACCATTCCGCT
Organism: Acetobacter orleanensis; assembly: GCF_001581005.1. Lineage (GTDB taxonomy): Bacteria > Pseudomonadota > Alphaproteobacteria > Acetobacterales > Acetobacteraceae > Acetobacter > Acetobacter orleanensis. Next base: position 136,466 of record NZ_LHZV01000065.1, on the reverse strand, counting down.
CTGAGCGACTGTCCGCCTCATTCGCATTAGGGATTTGCGCTTCACAGGCGCCAATACAAAAATCAAAGACTTCACCATAAAAAAGCGGAAAAGAGGGGTTTACGCAAAAATATGGAATAACTTCTCCGTCGTACTGTTTTTCATCACGGAACCTTTTACATTTTTCTTCTGTCTCAAAGAAAAAACTAGAACCCCGAACGACGTCTCTAATCCCCCAAAAAACTTTATCATATCTCAGTGCATATTGATGCTCACCTATACGCGATACTTGAATAGTCTCCTTCGTTGGATATCTAGACACTTCCCGGTCTTCATACGGCATCATTGCATGAGCGAAGTTCCTAAAACAAAAGTCAGATGTTGATATTGATATAAAGCAAGTAGCCAGATTCACATTGGGGATAAATGCGCCATCACCAAAATCAAGCGTAAATATTCCTCCAGTATCAGGGACTGCCTTTACAAACGGTAGCGCTTGATGTTTTTTCATGCCGCCACCTGCTCTGCCGCTGGCTCCAGCGTCCGGACGTCATTGCTCCAGCCCTCAATAGTCTGCTGGCCATCATCCATCACGGTCTCGCAGTCGTTAAAAACAATGAGCCAGTCACGGTTGTCCGTGGCTGTGGCGTGGAACAGGCCACCGCCGACGGACCACAGATCAAACACCCATCCCATCAGCCCGCGTGTGCTAGAGCCGGTGATATGCCGCTTACCGTCGCGCTGCTCACTCTGGCATTTGCCAAATTCCACAAACTGGCCATGCTCATCTGTTAAAACTGCCAGATACCCGCCGCTATGCTGCGGCTTTAGTGTAATTTTATGTTTGGGCATGTTGCCACCCTATGGTTTAGCTTGGCCTGTTCAATCAGGGCGTCCAGTTCTTCGGTCGTAGGTGGTGTTTTATTCCCTGCTCTCAGGCGCTGGGTGCTTTCGCCAATCATTGCCTGAGCGCGGAGCGCAATAAAGCTTCTGGCCTCATCAGGATATTCCGCTATCGCTTCGATGGCGGAATCCAGTGAACCAACCAATATTTCCTCACGGCGGCCATAAGTTTTGGTATCAGTTCCAATGTCTCCATTGTCAGGATATCCCATGATAATAGAGAGGATAATGCTGATTTCATGGCCGTCCTTAGCGTCCTGAATCTGCTTGATGGCTGAGTGATAGAATTGCTCAAGCTTTTTCAGATCGTTTTCTTTCTGGCTCACGCCGCACACTCCCGCACATCCAGCACAAACCGGCTCAGCAGGCCTCTGCGCTGGGCGTGGTGGGTTGTCCGCATGGCGGCATCTGCAATGCGTTCCTCTGCGTGCATGGCGCCGCCCATTGCAGCAATGTAGCTCAGCATGGCCTGCCGGGCTTCGGCATCATGCACAGTATTATGGACGCACTGCTCCAATGCAGCGCGATGCCGCTCAAACTGATTTACGTTTTGCATCTGCTCTGTTCTTTTCTTTTACTGTGCAGTTACTTGCTGGACATTGCCCTGCGGAATAGGCAGCTCAATCAGCCACTGCTGGTGCGGCTCAGGGCTTAGTGCATAAATTGTGCCGTCACTGCATAAGGCGTGCAGCCGGTAGTTCATCATGTCTGGGTCATAATGCGTGGCTATCTGCACAATTTTACGCGGCTTGTTGCGGAATTTCTCCGGGTTCAGCTCCCGGCATTTCCGGCTGATCTGCCGATGGACAAACTTTGTCCAGATATCCCGTGGCTCTCCATCCGTAACGGGCTTTAAACCCGTCAGCGCCATAAAGCTTTCGTCAAAGCAGGTTTTTGCCAGAGATACTGGATCAACCCCTACTGGCGCATCCCGGCGGGCGTGCTCCATCCAGTCGCATGAGGTATCTAGCGTTGGCACCCATGCACTGCTGCTGCTGGGAACCAAGATGAAAAGGATATGGCGGTAAAGGTCAGCATCCTGCTGGGCGGCCAGCTCACTGGGGCCTGCCTCGGCGGTCTGCTGTGGTGTCTGTGCCTGCATGTGTTCCTCCATCGCGTTGGTGGCGATGGGGCAAGAATATGCGCAAAAATGCAAAATAAGCAAGCGCAAAAATGCGCATTTTTATATTGTATCAGATCTTACTATATGATGCGTCTGTATGTCGTATCAGAATTAATAGTTGATGCTATTTTATCATTTTCTGACACACAAAGAGGGGGAAATGAAGCAAAAGCCCTTATATTTCTATAATTGTAAGACATGATATGGTCTAAGCCTTCATTTTTAATATTTCTATTTAGGCCAATTTGAAAATATGATTCTTTTTTTATTGGAAGACAAAAATCTATTAGTTTTTTTGCTCCTTCTGGAGTTATTGTATAGCCACATAACCCAAATGACTGAAGTAGTTTATACGGATATGACTGAATATCTCGATCAAAAAATTTATCTATATTTCTTTTTAAATTAATTTCATCAAAATTAACAACACATGGAGCAATATTTTCAAGAAAGTCTATCGTTAATGTTGAATCAAAATTATATCCCCAAACTATAATATCAAATTTATTAAATAAATTAGATAATATTTTATCACTTTCTTCTTTAAAATTTTTGCAAATAACTGCATCATCTTCAAATATGGTATAAATCTTACCATCTCTAATTGATTTATTCCATATAGAAATATGTGAAAGTGCGTTTCCTATAGCAGAAATGCTATAATAAGCGCCATCTTCAACAATCCCTTTACTGATAAGATTATCCAATCTTATTACTGATTTATCTATTGCTTTAAATCTCTTTATATCAAAATCAATATTATTCTTTGTTAGAAATTTATTCTTTCTCTCTTTATCGGAGTCTCTATTAATATATACATATTCCATATTTTACTCTCTTCTTATGCTCTGGATAATAAGCCCTTCAATACGGTAATCTGAATGACACCCATCGTCTGGCAGGTCATCATCAAATTTATTATTAATTATAATGGCCTGAGAGAATCTTGGATTTGTACTGCGAGGCCATAGGGCAACGCTCCCATCGTCAAGTATTTCGATTTCTTTCAGTGTTGCCTCTTCTAGTCCATGCTCTTTTCTAATGGCAATAACTTTATCCCCTGTCTTAGGGGCACGGCATAAATCAAAAAATGAAACAGCAACGACAATTGTGCCGTCAGGATAAATTTTATCCATGGAATCGCCACGCACAGTGAAGGCCCATCGCCGCAGACCAGGGTAACGCTCATCTGGTGCAACCATGACATACTCAAGGGGGGCCTGAGGGCTGAACAATCCGGTATCCTGCCATACTCCTGCCTGAATAAAACCTGCTAACGTGACGGGCTCGGAATGGACAAGGCTTTCAATATTGGGGGGCTGGAATTTTGGTAGGTCAAATATGATCTTAAGCTTTTCCATCGTCATAGCGCTCAAGGCGTGTGACGATGCATTGTCATCCATGAAGCGCACAATTGTGCTTGGTGCTGATCCGATAGCACGCGCAATAGCCGAATAGGATTTTCCTGTCCGGCCCCTAATCTCATCTATATATTTCTGCTGCTCTTTTCGGAGTGCGCGTGCGTCTTTTTCCATATGCGCATATTTGCATATAGTAGAAAGCGTGTCCCGGCGCATTTTTGCGCTTGCATAGTTTGCATTATTGCGCATATTTGCATCCATGATGCTTATCCCAACCCCGGCAGACATCGAATGTGAGGCTGTTCGTCAAGGGCAATCAATCGGTGACGTCTGTAGGCGTGCTGGTGTTGCCCGTAGCACGTTCCAGAGATGGAAGAGCGGTGAGACTTCGCCAACTGTCAGCGTGCTGACTAGGCTGGTGCGCGCTTTGGGCGAAGCTAGGGAGGCGCCTGATCCAAATAGTGAGGTAGCATGAAAACTCATAACGCCACCAGTACGCCTGCGGCCTCAGCCTGTCAGCCGGATATGGTCCGGAGTAACTGTGCTGAAGTCGATGTGGCTCTTTTTAGCCATGTTGCCAGCCGGGTATTGCGGGGCTTGTCAGAGCCTATGCAGCAGCGTGTGTCCGGCGCTGCCCGTCTGGTTATTGCCGGGCATACAATCCGGCATTGCTCCATGGCTATGGGTGTAAAATACGGCACGCTGAGCAGTGGTGTCTGTATTGCCAAAATTCGTGAGCTGGTTACGGCCTATCAGGTTGAAACGGGTAGCGCTAAAAGCCTTGCGGCTCTAGCCAGTTCTGTTGATGTGCCTCTAGTGCGGCGGCTTGGCATGAAAATGCTGGCAAATCCGGCCAGTATTCTTGGGCAGAATATCACAGCCATTGCGGCTCTTTCTTTGCAGGGTTTGCCGGTGCAGGACATTGCCACTCTGTTTGGCATAAAGCTCCGCACTCTGAAAAAGAGCTATCTCAGTAAGTCCCGCCGTATCTGTGCGGAATACGATAAAGTCAAAAACCCCAATCCTGAGCCAGAAAAAGCTGAAAATACGGCAGTCTATGCCTTGCCGCGTTTAAACGGTGCGCTGAATGCTGAGCATGAGGTTTCAATGTCGGCACTCTGGCGCGGGTTAGAGCGCTGGCGGAGTGTTGCCTGATGTCCGTCGCAGCTATCAAAACTGCCACTAAAAATGCACTCAAAGTCATTGGCGGGATAGATGCGGCGGAGCGTGTATGCCGCGTTGGCCGCTCTCAGTTGAGCGACTACGGCAACCGCAACAGTCTGCAATGTGTCCCGGCTGACGTCGCGGTGGATCTGGATATCAGCGCGCAGGAACCGCTAATTCTTGCCGCCATGGCTGTGGCTGAAGGATTCCGGCTTGTTCCGGTCAAGTTCTCCGGGACTGGGCATATCCCGCAGGAACTCGCAAAATTCTCCAAGTTTACCAGCGAGGTTTTGCAGGAAGGCATTGAAAGTCTGGAAGATGGGCAGGTTGATGTTGCAGAGGCACGGGCCATTCTGGAGCACCTGCACCCGTCCCGGCTGGCAATGGACCGTCTGGAACATGCTCTGCACAAAATCATTGCGGATAATAAACCGCATATCGTTGGCACTGGCCAGTCAGGTGCGGCCTGATGGTACGTGCAGCAATTGAATGGACACACGCTATGGATACAAAGCTACGGCATTTTGAGCGGTGCGGGCTATGTGTCAGGCGGCAGGCCCGCAGGCTCGGCGTTTCTGAGCGCTCTATCTATACCCGCCGCAAGCAGCTCCGGCTTGATAGCCAGAAAAGCAAGAAAATATGAATAATTTTTCTAAAAATCCACTTTCCGTCTGTGTGCGGAGCTTTGGCCAGCCTGCTCTGCCTGGGCGGCATATTGTCGCATCACGCAGCCGGAATGATCGTGACCTTCGCCAGTCCGCGGCAATCCGGCCGGACCTGAAAGATCAGGTGCGCGTCTCCAGCGGTATGTCTCTGGCATGGCGCTATAATCGGGATCGGATGAAAAATGTCTGAACGGCTAATGGACTGCACCCGTTTTTGCGGGATCATGAACCGGGCAATTCGTGTTTCTGGCGGTGCGGCGGCTTTTGCCCGCCAGCACAACATTCCGGTGCAGGCTGTGCGGGATACGCAAAACCTACGCGGGTTCAGCCATGATGTTGTGGCAGCGCTTGGATTGGTGCAGGTGCTGCGCTATCCTCTGTCGGCAGATCCTAAAAATCTGGTCACAGCGCAGCATGTGCAAGAAAAACTGAATAATTTTATTCGGGAGCATAAATCCCAGCGCATTGCGGCGCAGATTTTTGGCATCCATGAACCCCACCTGAGCAATATTCAGAACGGCCTGCGCGGCTTTGCTCCGGTGCTGTCTATTCTCGGCTTTGGCCCTCCTGTGCGGCGGTTTTATTTTAAACAGGTGGCATGTCATGAGCCGGTTTAAAAAAACATCCCGTTATGACCGCGTGGAAAATGATTTCTATCAGGAAGAAGCCGCGCCCGTGCAGGCGCTCCTTCAGGTTGAGCAGTTTTCCGGCTGGGTGATGGACCCGTGCTGTGGTGAAGGCAATATTCCCTTGGTTATGCGTGAACACGGTATCCGCGCCAACGGTGCTGATATTGTGGACCGCTGGCGGCAAGCTTTGGTTGTTGGAGATTTCCGTCACACCCTGCGTTTCTGGCGGCCAGACTGCGTGGTCTCAAATCCGCCCTATAACTGTTGGGAAGAATTGGTGGATGTGTCGTTTGAAAGCGGCGCATCGCATGTCTGCCTGCTGCTACCATTTCGGCGGGTGGAAAGTGTCAGCCGGCGCCAGTTTCTCGCCCGGCGCCCTCTGGCGCGTCAGTGGGTATCTAGTGAGCGTGTCATCATGCATCCGGCAGGGAAAAGCTCCGGCAAAAAACCGGGCAGACAGGAATGCTATGCATGGTTTGTCTGGCAGTCCGGCCATACCGCGCCAGTCTGGCAGACTGGCCTGCTGCCGTTGGTGCGGAGTGCCAACTGTGAATGAACAGCGGCTGTCATATAAAGAAATATCCGCCATGCTAGCGCAAAGCATGGAGCCGCTTGCGCGGGAACTATTGCCCGGCGGACGCCGTGCGGGTGCTGAATGGACTGCCGGAAGTGTGGCCGGTGAACCCGGAACCCGCTTGTCTGTCCATCTGCATGGCGCAAAAGCAGGTATCTGGAAGGATTTTTCGGAAAATACCGGCGGTGATGCTTTAGATCTGGTCGCCGCCTGCATGACGGGCAGTAGCCTGCCTGATGCATACCGCTGGGCTTGCTCTTATCTGGGCCTGACCGCAGATACGGATGTCACCGTCCATCGGGCTGAAATCAAGAAACGGGCTGAACAGGCAGAAAAGGAGCAGACGGAAAAAGAGCAGGCTAACCGCGCCAGCGCCCGCAAAGTATGGCTGGGTGCTCAGGACAATATCATGGGTACGCCTGTAATGGCCTATCTGCTTGCTCGTGGCATTGATCTGACAAGCCTGAACCATGTGCCCGGCGCGCTCCGGTTTGCACCAGAGCATTACTGCTCGGAAATAGAAGCTCCATTGCCTGCCATGCTGGCTGCCATCACGGATCTGGATGGGCGCATTATCGCCCTGCATCAGACTTGGCTCGGCCAGCATGGTGGTCAATGGACCAAGGCGCATCTTGAATGCCCCAAAAAGGTCCGTGGCCGATTTTCTGGTGGCTGCATCCGGTTGCGCAAAGGTGTAGCCGGGACACCGCTCAATAAAATAACCGGATCAGAAACAGTGGCGATTGGTGAGGGGATTGAAACATGCCTTTCCGTCGCGCTGGCCTGTCCGGAGCTGCGTATCCTCGCAGCCGTTTCCCTTTCAAATCTCGGTGCTGTCCGCCTGCCGGATGCAGCCAGAAATGTGCTGATTCTTGCAGACCGTGATGATGCCCCCGCAGCAAAAAAGGGCCTGCAGAAAGCAATAGATCTGCACATGCAGGCCGGACGTGATGTGCGCGTGGCAAAGCCGCCTAAAGGTAAGGATTTTAATGATGCAATCCGGTGAAAGCGGCCTTTCAGCCGTCCGGTCTGCGGTCCATGCGGCAGATCGCCAGTTTCAGGTTATTGATGGCGGCCGCGATAGTAAAAATGGCGGCGGTGGTCCGCCGGAAGCGCCAAAACCGGATGAGGAATGTCCCATTTCTGTCATTGGGCATCTGGATGGCTCATTCTATTTTCTGGATCGTGTCGGTCAGCTCCGGGTGCTCAAGGCATCTCAGATGACGCGCCGTGCAGATCTGGTCGCGCTGTTCGGTGGCAACATCCTCTGGATGAAAGAGAAATTCCCCAAAACAACCAAGGTTAAGGAAAAGGGACAGGATGGTGAGGAAACTACTCGTGACGTGGTTGTTGATTTTAAAATCAATAATGTTGCCGAATTTTTGCAACGTGAATGCTTCCGGTCTGGTCTGTATGGAGACCATATCCAGATCCGCCGTCCCGGTGTGTGGCCTGATCCGTCAGGTATGCCGATTGTGCATTGTGGGGATCGTGTTCTGGTTGGCGCACGGCTGGAGCTCCCAGGCACGCGCATTGGCAACCAGATATGGGCGGCGGCGGCACCTGAGCCGCGCCCGGAAAAGCCCTGCTCCTGCGCTGAGGCCCGCGCCTTGCAGCAGAACATCCGTGATCTTTGGAATTTCCGTGTGCCAGGGAGTGACGTTATCGTCATGGGCATGCTGGCCTGTGCCTATTATGGCGCTGCTATTCCCTGGCGGCCTGCCGGATTCCTGACCGGGGGTGCGGGGTGTGGTAAATCGTCTCTGCTGGAGGTGCTGAAAAGCGCCATCCCTCTCAAATTTGCAACCAATGATGCTTCTAAAGCCGGGATTGAGCAGATGGTGGATGGCCGCGCCATCCCGATGCTGGTGGATGAGGCGTCTGATCGTGTTGACCAGCGTGCTGCCCGTGCCCTGTTGGATCTCGTTCTGTCCGCAACCGGCGGTGAAGGCACCAAAGGCGCGCGTGGCGGGTCTGACGGTATCGCCCGCAAAATCTCCGTGGCTGGCAGCATTATTATGGCCTCAATTCGGCCACCGGATATGGAGGCGCAGCATCTGGGGCGTTTCACGATTATTGAAATGGATGCCGCCAAACAGGGAGCTGACCATACTGCGGAACACCGTGACCTGTCTGCGTGGTGCAGGGATCTCGGCCCGGCACTCTGGGGCCGTGCTATTGCGGGGTGGGAACGTTACCGCGAAGCACGTATTATCCTCCGTGCCGCCGTAGGCAAGGCAGGCTGTCAGCCGCGTGAAATGGACCAGATGGGATCACTGCTAGCCGGTTGGTGGACACTCGTGTTTGACCATGTGCCAACAGAAGCTGAGGCTGATGATGCTGTGAAAGGTGTAATTGGTTATACCCGTAGTGTTGATCAGGTCATGACGCAAAGCGGCACGCAGCAGATGATTGATTTCCTGCTGTCACAAAAGGTCCAGATGAACCGGTCTACAGACCGCCAGCCCCTTAACGTGCTCATCAGCCGGATGCTTGAGCCGGATACCCCACGAGGGCAGGATTCACCTGAGTATCAGGATATCAATTACTCTCGCGATAATGTTGCCGGTGTGCTGGCAAGTTACGGTATCCGTGTGGTCCGCGCCAATGAGCCGCCGGGGCGAAGCGGCCAGCCAGCCCTGCGTGCCAGTGATGGTGACGGCTTGTGGATATGGCCGCGCAACGCTATGTTGGCCGCGCTGTTTAAAGAGACTGTCTTTGCCGGGCAAAAGTATATGTATGAGTTCGCCCGCATGGAAAGCTATCGCCCCCCGCCTAAGGATAGCAGAGGCAGAGAATGCGCGGTGAGCATCGGCAAAATGAAGCACAAGGGCTGCTTCTGGGTGCGTTGCTGTGAAATGGGTCTTTCGTTCGACGGAGACTAACGTTTTTTCAGCATAAAGGGCACTAGGGAACTCAATGGGAACGTAACAAGTTCCCTTTAGTTGCTGTATTTTCCTAAAGGGAACCAAAATCCAGAAAGGGAACCTATATCCGCGCTCTCACGGAGTAGCTATACCTCGTGCTCCATTCTCTCTGTGTGAGAAATTGCGGTTCCCTTGGTTCCTTAGTTCCCTTTCTTACTAATCTATTGATAAATATATATAATAAAGGGAACTGGAAGGGAACCAGATGGGAACCATCGGAACGCCAGCAGAAATCATGGCCAACAAGCCTATGAGTGGGGATGAAATGGCTCAGAATGTGGAGCAGCGTCTGTTTGAGGCAGGTATCACGCTGGCATGCTTGCCCTCACATGGCCTCAGGCCGTCCAGCCGGGTCTCATCATGGCGTGACACGCTGATGGACCTGGAAGACCTCCTGACCCTAGTAGCGGAGGAAGATCTCCGCCCGCCTGTACCGAGTGCCGCAAAAATCAGCCGTATGGATGAGGCAATGGGTTGGGTGCAGGCCATTAGTGCGGCGGATCAGCGGCGTGTTGTGCTGCTCTGGATGATGATCCACCCTATCACGCATCGGCACCGGCTTAGCTGGGAAAAGATCGGTAAGCGAATTGGGCGCTCTGACAAGACAGCAAAAAGCCTGTTTCGCAGGGGCTTAGCCAGCATCACGAAAAAAAAATACGCCTGACTGCATTTTTCTCTTCCCTTTTTCCGGAAAATGCAGTGTTTTGAGCGTCATGATTAGGGGTCGTGCAGCCTACGGGGTGCGCGGCCTTTTTTATTGCCCGGAGAGCTGCAATGGCACCACGCCTTAAATGCATCGCTCCCAGCGTTGCGACAATTGACACCCGCATAGCCCGTCCGCCGCCGAAAAAGGCTGATCCCTTTTATCTGTCTCCGGCATGGCGTGCTCTGGTGCGTCAGATTACGGCAGTCCGTGGCTGCCGATGCCAGGAGTGTGGACGCGAGGGTGTCCGTCTCTTTGGCGACCACGTCCATGAGATCAAGGATGGTGGCGCTAAGCTTGAGCCATCCAACATCCGATTGCTGTGCGGTTCCTGCCACACCAAGAAAACAGCCCGCGTCAGGGCGCAGAGGATGGCGGAAAGATATGGGAAAAACGGCTGATTTCTGCGGTTTTTTCATAGTTTCCTAGCAAATTACGTGGCCTGACCCGGCCAACGGTGGGGGGTAGGCAAAAGTCTGGCGGGTTAAGGCACCCCAACCGCGCCAGTCTCACGCGCAGATTTTTTCTGCTGTTTGAAAACAATCAAATAATCAAAGGAGATAAATTATGGCTCGTGGTGGCCGGCGTGATGGTGCTGGACGCCCAAAAAAGGAAGAGCAAGGCGATTATGCTGGCCCGGAAATTGGGGATCTCACGCATCTGACGCCTCTCGAATTTTTCAGGGCTGTTTTGAGAGATCCTGAGGCCCCGTTCAGCGCGCGATGGTCGGCAGCAAAAGAAGCTGCTCCGTTCATGCACTCAAGGCTCGCGCCGAAAGTTGAAGATGGCGACGGACAGACCAGTATGGCGGATGAATGGGATACCGTCCTCTCCCCAAAAGCTCAGGAGAAAGCCATGGGAACTAAAAACGGAATGCACTGATGACATGGGATCTGAGTTGCCCAGACTGGCGTGAGCGTATCAGGTCAGGCCGCTCCCTCATGCCATCCTTGCCGGATTTAAATGTTGAGCGCGGTGAGCTAGCGGTCAAAATTTTTGATCGTCTGCGTATTCCTGACGTAGTTGGCACTCCGCTACTGGCGGATGCTGCGGGCGAATGGTTTCGTGAAATCGTTTTTGCGTTGCATGGATCTTTCGACCCAGAAACGCGGCAACGCATGATCCGTGAGTTGTTCCTTCTTGTGCCGAAAAAAAACGCAAAGACCACCCTTGGTGCAGGGTTGATGCTCACGTCAGTGCTGATTAACGATAGGCCACGTGCAGAATTTTTGGATGTCGCTCCGACAAAGGAGATCGCTCAGCTCGCTTTCGACCAGTCGGCGGGGATGATTGATCTTGATAAGGGGCTAAGGCGACGCTTCCACATTCAGGAACATAAAAAGACAATCACCTACCTGCCGACAAAGGCAACGCTCCAGATTAAGACGTTCTCCCCCGACGTCATGACGGGCGTGAAGCCATCTGGTATTCTGGTGGATGAAGAGCACGTTATTGCCGAGAAATCAGATGCCAGCCGGGTGATGGGGCAGATACGTGGTGGCATGATCAGCCAGCCGGAGGCATTCCTGCTGACCATCACCACGCAAAGCGAAAAACCACCTCGTGGTGTCTTTAAGGCTGACCTGATGCAGGCCCGCTCTATTCGGGATGGCCTTGTGCAGGGTCATACGCTTCCAATCATTTATGAGTTTCCGGAAGATATCCAAAAGCCGTCAACTTTGCCGGGTGAGCCTGCTGCGTGGGAAGACCCGGCTTGCTGGCACATGGTCCTGCCGAACGCGGGTCGTTCCATCACGGTCGAGCGTCTAAAGCAGGATTATGCAAAGGCGAAAGCCGATAGTCTTGAGGAACTGAACCGCTGGGCCTCCCAGCATCTGAATGTCGAGATCGGCCTGGCGCTCAGGAATGACCGCTGGGCTGGCGCGGATTACTGGGCGCAGCAGGCTGACCCAGACCTGACGGTGGATGAAATCATCACCCGGTCAGACGTGATCGTGGCCGGAATTGATGGCGGGGGTCTGGATGATCTGCTCTCTCTGACGATCCTTGGTCGGGATAGCGTCACGTCTGAGTGGCTCCAGTGGTCAAAAAGCTGGGTGATGGAAGGTGTTTTGCAACTGCGTAAGCGCGAAGCCTCGCAGCTGGAAGATTTTGGCAAACAGGGTGATCTGGTAATCGTAACTGAGCCTGGAATGGATGTTGAGCACCTGTCCGACACGTTGGGCGGCGTAAACAAGTCCGGAAAGCTTGCCATGGTTGGCCTTGATCCGCAGGGCGTGGGATTAATTGTCGATGCTCTGGCAGAGCGCGGCATTGATGGCCCCCGAGTGGTCGGCGTGGCACAGGGCTGGACGCTGTCTGGCGCTATCAAGACCGCAGAAAGAAAACTGGCCGATGGAAGCCTGCTGCATTGCGGGCAGCCCATCATGGCCTGGGCAGTCAGCAACGCCAAGGTGGAGGCGCGTGGTAACGCCATCATCATCACCAAACAGGCAGCTGGTTATCTCAAGATCGACCCGCTTATGTCGCTGCTCAATGCAGTAGTGCTCATGAGTAAAAACCCACAGGCAAAAACTACTATGAGTAGCTTTATGCGCAGAGGAATCCTATCAGCATGAAAATCAGGAACAGGGTCAAGGGATGGCTGTATAAAGCAGTCGATGCCATGGCCCTCACAGTCACAGGGGTGTCCCTGACAGACCTGCGACTGGGGACGTTCCTAGCGGGTGGGCCGACTGTCAGCGGAAAGCTGGTAACGGTTGATACCGCTATGCAGCTGGATACAGTATGGGCCTGTGTCCGGCTGATTTCAGACACCATCGCGTCCATGCCGCTCAAGCTCTACCAGCGGCAGGGCAATGACACATCAGTCCTGGCGCGTGATCACCCGCTTTACCGTATTCTCTACTCGTCTCCGAATGCGGACATGACAGCTATAGAGTTCTGGTCATCTATGGTGGGTAGCCTGATGCTCTGGGGCAATGCATTCGCCCAGGTGGTTCGTCGCAGCAATGGTACCATCATCGCACTAAACCCGCTGCGGCCTGACCGGATGAGCGTCAGGCGGGATCTGGATACCGGAATTCTTGTTTACACCTACAGCTATCAGGGGGCGCGTCTCACTCTGGATGAGACCGAAATCTTCCACATCAAAGGGTTTTGCCTAGATGGCATGATGGGCATTTCCCCCATCTCTGCCGGTCGCCAGCAGCTGGGGGCTGCAATGGCGGCAGAAGAGGCTGCCGGTTCCATGTGGAAAAACGGCTTGCTCAGCCAGACTTATATCAAAAGTCCAGACTGGCTGGATGATACGCAGGCAGCGCGTGCTCAGGAAATCCTGAATAACTACAGGGGCGCACTGAATGCGGGAAAAACGCCGCTGCTAGAGGGGGGCTGGACTGTTGAGAGTATCGGTCTGAACCCGGAAGACATGCAGCTCCTGCAAGCGCGGGGGTTCAATGTCGAGACAATATGCCGCTGGTTCGGTGTCGCGCCGGTCATGATCGGCCGCATGGAAAAATCCACAGCATGGGGCTCGGGTCTGGAGCAGATGAACCTGTGGTTCCTCACATACACGCTTCAGCCCTGGCTGGTGCGGATAGAGCAGGCCATCATCCGTTGCCTGCTGCTGCCAGTAGAAAAGGAGACATATTTCCCAAAACACAATGTGGATGCATTGCTCCGTGCGGATAGTCAGGCCAGAGCGCAGCTAGAAGCAACACAGGTGCAGAACGGGATCAAAACCCGCAATGAGGTCCGCGAGAAAGAAGGGCTCCCGCCCATACCTGGGGCGGACACGCTGACCGTCCAGGCGCAGATGATCCAGCTGGCGGACGTTGGCGTCATCGCGGTCCAGCCAGCCGTTAAACCGGTTACTGCTCCGGCAGAACTGCCACAAAATCCGCAACAGGGCGGCGCGATAGGAGATGAAGATGATTGAGGGCGTAGAGGTTTGCGTCGTACCGTTTGAGTTTAAGGCTGCGGCTGGTGCTGAGGGTGCCGAGGGGCTTGTTGAGGGTTACGGCTCCGTTTTTGGCAACGTGGATTCCCATGGGGATGTCATTCTGCCGGGGGCGTTCGCAAAATCCATTGCTGAGCGTAAATCTCAGGGCCGCACGCTGCCCATGCACGTCATGCACGGCATTTTCGGGGGTGATGGCATCCCTGCTGGCGTCTGGCATGACGTGCAGGAAGATGGAAAGGGCCTGCGCGTTAAGGGTAAGATCTCCGGCGTCAATACGGATGCGGGCCAGTTGCTCTATCAGCGCGTTAAGGATGGTGCGCTAGGTGGTCTGTCAATCGGCTACAGCTTGCCGGATGGCGGTTCCGTGAAAATGAGCGAGCCTGGCGGCCCTAAGCGCCAGATCAAACAGGCGAACCTGTTTGAGGTCAGCCTTGTGGATGATCCCAGCAATGCTCTGGCGCGTGTTGCCGAGCTAAAGCGGTCTGGCGGGCGGGAGGTAAAGGCCACGCTGAACACCACAGCGGCTCAGGCGGCGCTGGAGCAGGCTCTTAAAATCTTCCATGCCTCCCTGCAGGGGAATGATGCTCCTACGGCAGATGAGCGCCAGCAGCTTCTGGCGCACCTGCAGGACGCCTATGAGGCGCTGACAGGCAACCGCATGCCCGAGGGCATGAAGGCGGCCATGTCTTCGCCATCCTTCAAAATGCCGCAGGAATTGAGTGAGGTTCTCGTCACACTCCGGTCTGTCTCGGGGGCTGCCATGTTGGCCCCGGACAGCCTCCTGCCGTCCGGTCTGGCAGACTTCCGTCTCTCCTGACCATCTCACTGCTTTTCCGAGCCACAGCCGCCACATGGGCGGCTTTTTTTATGGGAAAAATCCATGTCTACAGAAGCCGAATACAAAGCCGCCGTCACCGCTCTGGTTAAAGCGACAGATGAAGTCAAGCAGTTCGCTGAAGCCACCAAGGCTGAATTGAAAAACCTTGGTGAAGTGACAGCAGAAACCAAGGCCAATGCTGATAAAGCTCTGACCAACATGAACGAACTGGCAGCCCGCGTCACGGATGTTGAGCAGAAAGGTGCTCGCTCTGGCGGTCAGGGTGAAAAAGAGGCAAAATCCATTGGCCAGCGCTTCATTGCCTCTGATGAAGTCAAGGCCGCCATGGCGCGTGGCTCCAGCTGGAAAGGGACGGTCCAGATTGAGGTGAAAAACATTACCTCAGCGAGCAGCACCGGAACGTCCGGCACCACAGGTCTGGTTGTGGCGGATCGTCAGCCGCAGCTCATCCAGCTACCCGATCGTAAACTGGTTATTCGTGACCTGCTGATGCCCGGCAATACCGGATCTGGCAGCATTGATTTCGTCAAGGAAAGCGGATTTACAAACAGCGCGGATTTTGTTTCTGAAAATCCGACCAATCCTAAGCCGCAGTCTGACATCCAGTACGAGCTTGAAACGCTCCCTGTGCGGACTGTTGCCCATTTCGTCATGGCCTCCAAGCAGATCCTTGCAGATGCGCCAATGCTGCAAAGCTATATTGATGGGCGTCTGCGTTACGGTCTGGCCTACAAAGAGGATGACGCGCTGCTGAATGGTGATGGCACGGGCGTCAGCCTCAAGGGACTCATGGCGTCCTCCATTAAATATAGTCAGCCCACTGGTGTGCTGATCAAGGGCGAAACCATGATTGACCGCCTGCGCCTCGCCATGTTGCAGGCGGCTCTGGCGGAATATCCCGCGACTGGCCACATCCTCAACCCGACTGACTGGGCCAGCATCGAACTGACCAAAGACGGCCAGAGCCGCTATGTGTTCGCCAACCCGCTTGGGCTGACAGGGCCTATCTTGTGGGGTCTGCCGGTTGCAGAAACGCTGGCCATGGCTCAGGGCAAGTTCATGACCGGGGCCTTCAGCCTCGCTGCCCAGATTTTTGACCGTGAGGATGCGACAGTTTCGATCTCTACCCAGGACCGGGACAATTTCGTGAAAAACATGGTCACAATTCTGGCGGAAGAGCGTCTGGCTCTGGCCGTTTACCGTGAACAGGCACTGATCAACGGTGATTTCTCTGGCATTACCGCGCCAACGCCATCCGCCTCAAACGGCAGTTGATCTCTCAGAGGATTGTGACCCATGCGGACAATCTCAGTCAGCGCCCCGGCTCAGCTGGTGGCGCTTGCACTGCTGGCTGATCTCAAGGCGGATCTCGGCATTGCTGACAGTGCGCAGGATGGCAGGCTCAACAGTCTGATACTGGATGCGTCTGGTCTGGTGCTGGATTATATCGGCAGGCCCGTGCTGGATGCCTCCTGGCGGGATGTGATTGATATCCGCCCGGGCGATGCGCGGCTCAGTCTCATGCTGGGGATCTGGCCAGTGACAAAAATCACGGCTTTTGGGGTGCACGGCGCTGCCCCCTTCACGCCAGATCAGATCAGCAATCTGGATATCATGCATGACTCTGGCATTGTTTATCCTCCCGCCTCAGGGCCGGCTCTCTGGCCTCCTGGTCGATATATCGTCACCTATCAGGCGGGTTACATTGCGCCCGTTGTAGAGGGCGGCGCAGTGGTTGAGGCTGGTACTATCCCTCGCGCCATGTCCAGCGCGGTCCTGATTGCGGCTAAAGCGGCCTGGCACGCGGCTGACCGTGACCCGTCACTCCGTTCCGAGAGCGAGCAGGGGACAGGCTCATCCAGCTGGGTCGCGGCCGCTTCAGGTGCTGGGGGGCTTCCGCAGGAGGCGGCGGACAGGATCTCCAGATATCGGTCTGGCGGTCTGCGATGAGCTACCGCACAGACCGGCGCCACCGCCAGATCGCCACCAAGGGTCGCCCGATGATCATCCGCCGCCCTGGCCAGAGCGCAGGCGTGACCATTCAGGCCTACGCACCCCCGGCACAGGCCGCGCAGATCATCAATGGCATGGGGTCCGCTTCGTTCATTGCCCAGACCATGGCGGACGCTCTCACGGCCCACGGTCTCCCTGCCAAGGATGACACCGTGCAGGATGGCCCCAAAGCCTACACGCTGACAGACGCAACGCCGGTCTATGACGGGCCGACCCTGTGCGGCTGGACACTCATTGCAGCAGGAGGCGAGAGCCATGACGACACCGGCAGTCTGGTCTGACGCATGGACCCGAGCCACCGCCGCCGCTCAGGCAGACGGCACACGGGTGCTGGATCAGGCTGCTCAGAACCCGGATGTGCCTTCTGGGCCGTTCTGGGTGCTGGAAACCGCCTCCAGCACGTCTGACCGTGCGGGGGCCGGTGAGCCAGTCAACGTGGAGGACGGTACAGTTTGGCTGCACCTGATGGTGCCCAAAGGCACCGGCTCACTCCCGGCCCTGACCAGCCGCAAGGCCATGTCTAATGCCTTTCGGGCAGCCACCAACTTGCCACAGGGCCTCTACTACCACGAGCACAGTTTTGACCCGCCAGACCTCAACCAGTCGGGAAACCGTATCCGCTTTTCTCTCGGTATTGACTACCAGTATCAGGATATCCTCACATGAATTTCTACCCTCTGTATGAAACCGCTCCGGGCGCAGGCACCTACCAGCTAGGCTCTGTCCTGATCGTAGCTGCCAGCACGTCCGCTGCTGTCGCCGTTGCAGCGCAGTCTGCTCCGGAAGGCTGTCGCACAGGCGTCTGGCCCTACAAGGCTGTTGCAGGTCTTCCGGACAGCGTCCCACCTGCTGAAGGAGAGTCCGGCCAGATGTATGACGTTCTGGCGGAGCCAGAAGGGCCGACAGGCACATTTTCCCGCAGTGGGCAGGTGTTTGGCTCATTTGGAGCCGATGCCAGCGGCATGGCGCTCTCTCTGGAGCGGTTTTTTGGATACCGTCTTGGCCTGATCCCGCAAGGTGCAAAACCTGCACCTGCCGCGACACCTGCTCCGGCATCGTCCAGTGGCACCACATCGGCTGCAACACCCTCTGGTAGCGGCACCACCGTCAGTTCCGGCGGTTCTGCCACCCCGGCAGGCTAACGCGCCGCTTCCTTCTTCATCTGTTTTCACAGGCCGCCACTGAGCGGCCTTTTTTATGGAGGGCCACATGGCCTACACAGGTGCCACCACTGGTTATGCTGCCGGTGCGGAAACCAACACCAGCGCAGTCGATTACGCGCTGGAGACAGCCTACAATCAGGCTCCAACCGGTGCCTATCAGGCGCTCCGCTACACAGATTTTACTCTGGATGTGAACGAGACCGAAACGCAGCCGGACGAAATCAACGATATCCCGGAAATGGCCCAGTCTGTCCTGACAGGCCGCACCACGCAGGGTGATCAGGGCGGCATCCTCTCCGCTGTCACGTACGAGGATCTGATTGCGGGCGTGATGGGGGCAGATTTTTCGCCAACAAATTCAGTGACGATAAATTCCACGGCAACTCCGCCTATTTCTGGTGGATATTCAATAAAAAACCAATACCATTCTGGTAATGATGTCATAACGGGCTTGAATTTCAGTACGTTCCCTAACGTGGGATTTGTTAATATACAAGACTCTCAAAATAACATTAATGGCGTCTACAAATATATTAACAATAATAACGGTCTGGAATTTAATCCAGGAACATTTTCTGTCCCGGATGCGACTAAATTGGGGGATGGTGCCAAAATCACATTAGCCAATATCATAAACGGCAAAATCGGAAAAACATTCACATTCCGCAAAGCCCTCTCCGGGAAATGGAATATTTTCACTGGCACAATGGTCAATCAGGTGCAGATTTCGCTGGCAAAGGGCCAGCCTGCCACCGTGAAAATTGATCTGGTCGGTTCGGATATGTCTGTGTCTGATACCGATATCGCCGCCTCTGTTACCCCGCGTACCACCACTCCGCTGATTGATACGGTTGAGGGTTTCCTTGGTTGCAGCATTTTTGGAAAAACGCCTGCCGGGTGCATCCAGTCCGCCACCATTACGCTCTCGCGGGATGGCTCCGGGCAGGATACCGGTATGGGCCATCTCGGGGCCTGCGGTATCCGTTTCGGAAGCTTCAAGGCCGCAATGGAAATCGTCTATCTGTTCCGTGATTACGCACAGTTTCTGGACTGGCAGTCCGGAAAAACCGGGCCGGTCACAGTTGGCGTGCAGGGGAATGATGGCATCGGCTATCAGTTCGTTGTGCTGAACGGCATTATCCGCAACCCAAAAACCCCCATTCCCGGAAAAAACCAGACCGTGCAGGCCACTGTCTCAATCACGGCAAACCCCGCCCCCGGCGGTGGCACGTTCGGAATTTTCCGCACCGGCAACTGACTATCCCGATAATATCCTGATTTCTCGCCAACTTTTCGGTAGCAAAAATCGACATTCCCCACACAGGCCGCCACTGAGCGGCCTTTTTTTATGGAGGCCCACATGGCCACTCTCGCAGACCTCAAAACAGACAGCGCCGCCATCAACGATGGTGAGTGGAAGAAAATTGACAAATACCCCGGCCTTGAAATCAAGAGCCGTGGCTTCACCGACCAGTTTATTGATGCGCAGAACCGCCGCCTGCGCAAAGTCGCGGAAAAATACCGCGGTGATGTGTCTGCCATCCCCAATGCCGTCCGCCGCCAAATGAACGCGGAACTGCTGTGTGACTTCCTTGTGCTGGACGTGCGCGGCCTGTTTCATGACAAAGAGCAGCAGCATCCCGTATCTCTGGAAGAGTTCAAAAAACTGCTGCCGAACCCGGATTATCGGGAGCTTATGGGTGCATGCTGGGAAGCCGCCGGTCTGGTCACGACTGAGGCCGGACAGCAGGCTGAGGACGCTGAGGGAAACTGAAAGCGGCGCTCGGCTGGTGGTTGGAATGGGGCTCCTATGATCGTGCGGATCTCGAAGGTCCGGACTTTGAAGGGACGGATGCCGTCCCGGTGGACCCACTGCCGGAATGGCAATGGATCTGGCGGGCATGGCACCGCCTCTCAGCCGAGCGACCGCATGTTACCCAAGGTTTCAGCATACCCATGGGTGGCACGATCATTGATGGCCGCCCCGGTATAATTCCATGGAGCGCTGTCCAGAGATGGGCGGAGCATCATGGTCTAACATGGGCAGAGATGGCCCTGCTTGATCGTGTTTTGCTGGCGATGGATGGCGTTTACGTGCGGCACTGGGTCGATCAGTTCAAAAAGAAGGTGTCCTGATGGCGATTGCTGAAAAGCTGAATGCCCGTATCCAGCTGACGGTCAGCCGGACAATGGATGGGGCGCAGTTCCGGGGCCTCATAGGCAATCGTATCCGGCAGGAGCGGGATGCCCTGATAGCATCCGGAGCAGCAGCCCCCGAGTATGTGCGCCGGGTGGATGGCAGTCTGAGTAAGCCGGAAGAGGCTGTGCGGCTCCACGGGGGCACCGTCACCTACATTTTCAGCACGATTGCTCAGGCGACAGCATGGGCTCTGGCTGAGTGCCGCAGCCGTTCCCCAGTTAGCAGCGGGGCCTTTCGGGATAGCTGGGCGGTGCTGGTCGATGGAAAAGCTTGGACGAAACCTATGGCCCAGATCCCGAGTGGGTCAGAAGTCTGGATCGTCAACACCATGCCCTATGCCCGCAAAATCGAAGTGGGTGGCCAGCAGATCCGTGTGCCGCCGCGCATTGTGGAAGCCGTCCGGCAGTCCCTGATGCGCCGCTTTAAACAGATCAAAGCTCTGCGGGCCTTCAAGCCATTGCAGGGTGGCCGGGACGCCCGTGGCGAGCCCGTGCCTTACATTCTCCGGAGTGCAGGCATCGCCTCTGGGCTTTCTTGGAACAAAAAAGAGGGTTGGGGCCGCAAACATGCTGCCTATGTCAGCCGCCGGAAGGACCGGCAGGCTGGTGAGCAGATGCTCTACCCTACCCTCATACTGACAGAGAAATGGTAAAATCCCATGGCAGGACAAAATCAGGTCGAGCAGCTGGACGTTATCGTCACCACCCGTGATGAAACTGCCGATGGCGCTGCCAGTGCAGTGCGCAATCTGGAAGCTGTGGAGGCAAAAGGTGTCTCTCTGGCTGATGTCATGTCCAGCATGGGTGCTGCCAGCGGTGCCGCTACAAAGACGATGGCGGAAGGGGCAGCCGGGGCTGTCACGTCCTTTGACGATCTGGGCACCCGTGCAGCCGCGCGTGTGGGCGAACTCACAAAAGAGCTGACGCGCCTGAGTGATATGCAGGATAGCCTGCGGGCGCAGTCTCAGCAGGCGCTGTCTGCGGGTGTGGATTCCAGCGGTGCTACACAGGGGCTTGAGCGCGTCAATACGGAAATCATCCGTGTTGCCGGTGAACTGGAAGAGGTGCAGACACGACTGCGGGCAGCATCTATTGCAGAAGATGCATGGAATGGCGCGCTGGGTGAACGCAATGCCATTCTGAATGGCCTGCGGGCTGCTCTGGATGGACAGACTGAGGCCCAGACCAAAACCAATGCCGCCACGGCCGCCAGTATTGCGCAGACGCAGGATCAGGCGGCCGCATTCTCAGGCGTCTCTGAGCATCTGCATGGCATGGAAGATGCAGCAGCAGCGGTTGTGCCGGCTCTGCACAGTGTCTCTGACGCAGCTGAGAAAGGCATACAGGACGTCACCCGGATGGCACAGGCCGGGCAGAAGGCCATGGAGGGCATCAGCACGCCTGACCTGTCTCTGAGCGCCAGCAGCACGGTCACGGTTGAGGCTCCTGATATGGGGGGTGTCAGCCGCCAGACTGATAAGATCAGCGAGGGGCTGGACAGCCTCAGGACCGAGGCGGGAGCAGTATCCTCTGCACTGGATGGCATGAATGCATCTGCCGGTGCTGCCACCCGCACACTGAGGGAGGGCGCTTCCGGAGCAGTGGAGGCATTTGACACGCTGGGCACCCGTGCGACCTCCCGCGTAGCCTCTCTGACCGAAGAGCTGATGCGCCTGAGCGGCTTGCAGGAAAACCTGCGGGATCAGGCGCAGAAAGCCATGTCCGGCGGTCTGGATACTTCAGTGCTAACGCAGGAATTGGCGCAGATTGATGCGCAGATTCAGCATACATCGGCAGATTTGACAGAAGAGCAGAACCGGGTGCGTCAGTTGAAGGCTGCGCAAGATGCCCTGAATGCGTCTCAGGCCAGCAACCCGGCTGCTGCCGTCAGCATCCCGTCAGCCGTCTCCACGCCGTCTGTTTCTGCGGGTAATCCGCAGGCGCAGGCAATGCAGAACGATCTGGCCGCCATCAAAAATGCAGCCGGTCTGACTGCGGGTGAAATGGTGGATCTGGAACGCTTGGAAGCCGCAACCTTTACAGGTTTGCAGGCGGGTGCAGACCGGAGCAATCAGGCATTCCTTCGGCTGGGTCGGTCAGGCAGTCAGTTGGCACGGGTCATGCTCCAGCTCACGGCGGCCGAAACGCGGCTGGATGATCTAAGGGCGCAGGCTGAGGCAATGCCAGACAGCCAGATGGATAGCGCCGTCAAAAGTGCGGTTATTCAGGATGCGGAAAAGCAGGTTGCGGCATATCAGGCCCAGAAAGCCGCTTTACTTGAAACCGCACGGGCTCATGATACCCTGAGTGCCTCTGAAAGCCGGGGTGGTAGTCTGGCTAAGCTGGAATCCTATCAGGTCGGAATTCTGGCGGACGAGGCCCATAAATTCTTTGACCAGATTTTGGCTGGCGGCAGCGCCATGCAGGCGGCATTCTATCAGGTACCCAACATGGTGCAGGTCATGGGTGGCTTCGGCGCGTCCATCCAGCGTGTCGGCTCATTTATCATGGGGCCTGCCGGTCTGGTCGCGGCTGGTGCGGCCGGTGGTCTGGCTTTGTATGAGCTGGGTAAATATGCCGAAAGCGAAGCGGAAAAGCTGGCAAAGCTGAGCCAGCAACTCCGGTCCACGCGTACTGATGCGGCTGCTATGGCCAGCACCATTACCTCTGCGTCCAAAGATCTGGGCAGTCAGCCCGGCTGGACGGACGAAACTGCCCGCACGGCTGCAACCAGCATCGGCAGTACCTATAATTTCAACGGCACGTCAGCCGATATCCAGTCTATCGCAGGTATGGCGCGGGATATTGGCGCCGTATTCGGTTCTCTGGAAGATGGGCTGAAGGCGGTTAAAACCGCCATGGAAAATCCGGCCGCCGAGATCGAGGCGCTGTATAAGCAGCATCTGCCCGGTGTGGATCAGGCGCTGGTAGAGCAGGTTAAAAACCTGCAGGCCGCCGGGCGACAGGGTGACGCTTATGCGTTGGTGATGGACAAGCTGACGGCTGCCACCAAAGGGGCATATGAGGACAGCCTGACGCCGTTCCAGCGTGCCATGGAAAATTTGAGGAAAGCGGCCGATCCAGTCACTGATAAAATCAAAGACCTGTCTCTGGCTATTGGCCAGTATCTGGTTGAGGGCGTTACGGATCTGCTTAATCTCACGCAAGGCAAGTATGCTCAGGGTGATTTTAAATATGCAGCGGGCACAGCGCCGGTTTCCGCTTCTGGGAATGTTTCCGGAACATCTCTGACGGTTAACAAAGACCATCCGCAGATGGTTGGCCTGATGCAGATCAACACGGATTATAAATCGAAATATGATCCCACAACGCTGGATGGTAATATTGATGAGGGGATCACGCGCTTCCAGAGTTTCCTGAAACAGACGGGAAATGTCCGGAGTGCGTTGTCTCTCTATGGTGGGGCCACACCCGGCAGTGCAAACGCAGATGCCTATATCAGCAAGCTGGGTCAGCAGGTTGTTTCTCAGCTTCCGCCGGTGATTTCCGGGCGCATTGATGCCGAGGCGGAAAAGCTCGGTACGTCACCCGGTATCGCCAACATCATGAAAATGATTGCCATGGCGGAAAGCAGCGGGAAGCAGTGGCAGGACCAGACATACAGCAATGTTGCGCCAAAATCGGAAGGTGCGGCGAATGATCATGCAAAATCTGCTGCCGTTATTGACGACCAGCGCTCTCTGACGGGCGGGGCCGCCAATGATGCCGGCGGTTACAGCACAGGGAGTGTCGAAGAAAGCAGGAAAGAGATTGCGGCTTATATCCAGCAGCAGCAGGCGCTGGAGGATACTCAGAAAAAAGCTGGAAAGGACTGGTCTGAAACAGCAGAGCACATCACGAACGCCCGCATCGCTCTGGCTAATACCCTTACCCCGCAGGAGCAGATTACACAGGGGCTCAAGGATCAGGACGCAGGTCTTAACTCCCAGACGGGTTACTGGCGGAGCATGGCCGAGGTTGTGGCTCAGTTTGGCACACAGGCCCGTGGCACCGGTGTCGATCAGGCTGCCCTGACTGATGCCCTGAAAGAAAAACAGCGCCAGCTTGCGGCGGCATATGACGATGGCACGGTGGCGGTACAGCGACAGTCACAGGCTCAGCAGGCCATTGCATCTGTGGCCGGCTCTTCCGCGCAGGAGATCCAGCACGCCACAAACTATCAGCAGGCCTACAATGAGGCCTTGGAAAACTTTGACCCGCACTCCCAGCAGTTTGCGGATGCCGTCAATAAACGTGTGACGGCTCTCAACAGCCTGACCGATGCCCAGCAGCGAGCACAGCAGATCCAGCAGAACACCGGGCTGCAGGACAACCTGTCGATGGTGCAGGCAGAGACGAATAGTCTGGGGATGAACGCTCAGGCCCGGCAGGTCATGCTGGCGCGCATGCAGGCAGAAATCCAGATGCACCGGCAGTATGGTGCAATCCTGCCGCAGGAGGCTCAAGACTATGTTGATCTGACAGCGCAGATCGCGCAGGCCTCTGCGGAATACGAGCATCAGCAGCAGGTCGTGCAGGACGTAACCGGCAGCATCTCCGGTATGGCGGACGAACTGAGCAGCGGGATTACGCAAGGATTCCTTCAGGGCACGTCAAGCGGCATGTCGTTCAAAAACATGCTCAAGGGTGTGGAGACGCAGATTGCGTCTCTGCTGGTCAAATTTGCGCTGATCAATCCGCTGCTCAACTCCATCGATGGAGGCACGCGCACCACGCTGTCAGACGTAACAAACCTGATCTCTGGCAGCGGATCGTCCGGCAGTGCGTCTCTGGGGGTTCTGGGGTCTCTGTCCGGCCTGTCCGTCGGGCAGCAGCAGGCTTACCGTAATGAGGTCACCCAGAGTGCAATGCCCGGTTCCGGCTGGGCACCTACGGGGGATGTCATGGCATTGGCAGGCGTCAAACAGGCATCTGCTCTGGATAATCTGTTTGCTGGCAAGGCTGCGGATGGAAGCGGTATTTTCAGCAGTCTGGGCAGTACTGTGGGCACAATCGGCTCTTACGCTGGCATCGCGGGCGCTGCAGTGGGCATTGGTACGATGATTTACAGTGTCTTCAAAGGGCTGTTTGCCAAAAGCCACTACGCCTATACGGACGTTATTGCGCAAAATGGACAACTCGCCACCGGAGGCACACGGGTCAAGCGGTCTGATAATGACGTTACGGCTGGTCTGGTGCAGGACATTACCAGCATTAACGATGTGCTAGGGGCGTCCGGAATTACCGTGGCAGATGGCTCATTTGGGGCCGTTGGGCATTACAAAAAGGGCAAGAAAACCAGCCAGACTACGCTGGAAGACCTGCTGCCTGATGTGAAGCTGAACAGTTCTGACCAGACGCTGAACATGGCCTTGCAGCAGCTCATGCCCTCGTCCTTCGATAGTGTCAGCACCTATACGCAGGATATTGAAAGCCTGAAAACGCTGGCGGATACGCTGAACGGTATGAAGGTGTCCGTCAGCCGGTTTGATGATGCCAGCCATGTGACGGTTGATCATTTCAATGGCTACACAGGAGACATGGCCACTGCCCTGTCCACGCTGGACGGCAAGACACTCAGCACGGATGATCTGCAAAGCAAATTTCAGGCCATTCAGGAGTTTTTCGGCACAACCATGCCGGGGCTCTTGAACGTCACAACCGCTGGCTCTGAAAGCCTGATGCAGCAGGTGGATGACCTGAAGCAGAAATATCAGGATGCGGCGAACACGGCGGCCTCCTACGGTGTTAATGCCCAGAACCTGCTGGATAAGGGCAACGCCATTGCGGGCATGATGATCGCCAATGAAAACACCAAACTGAGCCAGTCAGACCAGTCGGTGACGGCGCGTTACATGGCCGCAACAGGGGATCAGCAAGGTGCTGACCTGCTCAATCAGCAGGTGAGTGGTGCGCAGGCTGTCCAGTCCCTTCAGGATGAATGGCGGTCTTATCTGGGGGATAACTATGCGGATAACGTGACGTATCAGCAGCAGTTGTCCAATCTGGAAAAGACACAGGGTGCCGAACGGTTGCAGATCCAGAAAACCTATGCGGACAAGGCGGCAGAGGCGGCGCAGGAGGCCGCGCAGAAGCAGCAGCAGATACTGGATCAGGCAAACCAGTCTCTCGCCTCCACCTTCGGCAGTCTGACGGATTACGCAAAAGGCCTGAGCATGTCGGATGCATCACCTCTGTCTGCTGCGGACAAGTATGCAGCTGCCAATGATAATCTGCATGCGGACTATCAGGCGGCTCTGAGTGGCAACAGCACCGCGCTGGGGTCCATCCAGAATGACATGCAGACATTTCTGAGCCTGAGCAAAGCGCTCAATGGCGGGGGAATTGGCTACACGTCAGACTACCAGCAGATTGTAACCATGCTGCAAAATCTTGGTTCAATCGGCACGGGAGATCTGACAGCGGACGCCATGCGGAAGATTACTGAGGACCAGACTACAACACTGGATGGAAGCCTGCGGCGGCTCGAAGCAGCCGTGCAGCAGCTTCAGTCTGAAATCCGTTTCCAGAACAGCAAGGCTGCGGCCTGATAGGAGTTACTCAATGTTATACTTTGATTTTATCTCATTTTCTTCAATATATTTTTGAATTTTCGCGGCACTTTCTTCCATTTGGCTGGCAAGTTTCTCAAAGCCTTCAAATGCAAAGACGGCTTTCTGAAATTTCTCCATAACCTCGTCAGGTGCGGTGAAACGAAGGGTGCCGTCTGCTGCTTCTTCTGGCTCAAATAAAGTAGCCTCTAGCCGCTGTACGATCTCGGCATTCATGGAATGTGAGCGAGCATCGGCAGCTTCCTTAAGGCGATCAAGAAGCGCACGCGGCATACGAATCGTCAGAGATGCTCTTTGGTCGGTCATAAGTATCGCGATAACCCAAAATGGCTACACTTTCCACTTGCGTTCAAAATGAACGCATCCTATAAACACAGCATCCATTTTGAACGCACAAGGAGCAGAAGTGGCCAAGACGCGCACCTTTACAATGCGAATTCCAGAAAAAATCCGGGACTACCTTCACCAGCGGGCCATTCAGAATGGCCGAAGTATGAATGGAGAAGTCCTAAGAATTCTGAGGGATTTAGAAGAGATTGAAATGGCATCAGGGGCCAAGCTTGGCGGCAGTTCCCCTGATGCCGGTACCACCAAATGCGGAAGGATTTTATCCAGTGCATCAGGCTGAGAGCACCCATAACACAGTAAGGCGCAAATTTCTCGCAGGAATTGCGACTATTCCGCTTTTAGCGGCCGGAACCCGTCCGGTTGAGGCGGAATCGGGCTCGGATGCAGTTCTTCTACGCCATTGCTCCGCCTATCTCGCCATAGCCAATGAAATAGCGGCTCTGGGCTACGACGGGACAGACGAACAGATGGATAATCTGGTCGGAAAGCAGTGGGTAATAATGAAAAATATTGAGGCGCACCAAGCAAATACGCTGACCGGTCTCAAAGCGAAAATTCAGGTAATACAGGATTATTTACCTGATTACATTGATGATTTTCAGGCTAGCCGTGAAGCAACCGAAATGAAGCTTGTCTTTGGCCTGATGGACGATATCGAAAGAATGATCTGATGCAAAATCATGTAAACACTTCGCCCCTTGGTAGCCCTGTCGCCATCATGGGCGTTGCCATACGTCAGGATGCGGAAGGCCGTTATTGTCTAAATGATTGCCATAAGGCATCTGGTGGAAAGGCCGCAAAAAAGCCCGCAAACTTTCTGCGGCTAGATACAACACGCGATTTAATGGCGGAAATCTCCCACTTCTCAGATGTGAGAAGTGGCCCATTATCTATTGTGACCGGCGGGAATTCTCCCGGTACCTATGCTTGCAAAGAACTGATTTACGCTTACGCCATGTGGATCAGCCCTGCCTTTCATCTCATGATCATTAGGGTTTTTGACGCGCTGGTGACGCAGCAAACAGAGCAGGCCAACGCCATCATTCGTGAAGCCTTTGCCATCGTGGCTCCCAAGGCAAAAGCCTATGATCGCATTGCAGGCATGGACGGGCTGATGACATTGCGTCAGGCTGCAAAAGAACTGGGCTGGCCTGAGCGCAAATTTATCGCACTCCTACATGAAATGAAGTGGATTTACCGTCAGGGCGGCAGTGGTCCATGGATTGGATATGCCGACAAAACTCAGGCAGGATACGTGGATTATAAACATTATGACCAGCGTGACAGTGAAGGTCATATTCATCCACGTGCGCAAGTTGTCATAACTACAAAAGGCATTGCCAGACTTGCGCGTATCCTCCCGGAATTTAAGCAAGCAGCATAAGGTGAAGCAATGCAGCAGCGGATGTTTATCGGGTCACTGGCTTTCGGGCCGGTGGCTTCCCGCACGACCACCACTCTGTCTGACACAGGTTTTGTGGATACGGCGGCGCATTGTCCTTATCCGCCGTATCTGGCGGCCTGTCCGGACATGGACCGGGAACTGGACATCACCGTGTCCGGCACCGGTCTGACCCAGACCTTCGGGCAGTTGACCGTCAATCTGGAACCGGGCGTGGCGGATTCCTGCAATGTGCTGAACCACACGGCAGACATCGCGTTCCGTACTGGCCTGCGCACCTATGATGCTGCCCGTGGCTGGTGGATAGACCCGGCGCTTTCTGATTGCCTGCCCCTGTTTACTGGCAGTGCGTCAGCATGGCGCACCGGGGCCACGCAGGGCACGCTGACACTCTCGGCACCTGCTGCCCTCACGCGGTCCCTGCCGCTGAAAATCTATGCTGGAACAGGCGGGGTGGAAGGAACGTCCACCCTCTCCGGAAAGGTAAAGCCGCGGCTAAGGGGATTCGCTACAGGCATGACGCCTGTGTGTGTTGATACCGTCAATCAGATCTATCAGATATCGGACGCGCCGGTGCAGATCGGCAACGTTTCCGGAACACCTATGCCCAATCTGACAGTCTTTGAAGGCGGTGTGCCGGGGGCGTGGTCAAGCACGTCAACTGCTGGAAGCTGGTCCTACGGCGGTATGGTGCAGGATATCACCAGCGCAGATCCTGCAGCCGGGCATTACGTGGTGGAAGCAAGCAGCCGGGGCACGTTTGTCCGGTTGGGCGGCACGCCGGTCTATCCCATTACGATCAGCGCCACCGGGCTGTTTCCGGATGGCACGCACGTCTCCCGCCTGCATGATGTGCTGCGGCAGGTGCTGGTGCAGGACGTCGGCATTCCAGCTTCTACCATCGCGGCAAATTGGGCAGACCCGTTTGATGCGGTGGCTGGCCATGCGGTGCCGAGTGATGCCGGAGCCTATTGGGATGGCAGCAGCAGCTACACCGGCGCCGATATGGTTACCACCCTGTTGCAGGGCACACTGCGCAAGCTGACCTATGACCGGGATGGCACCCTGCGGCTGATTGGGATCACACCGGCCTTCCTGTCACTGGTGCCAAACCTGTGGGTTACTCTTGCTGTGCGTCCGGATGAGGTGATTGATATCCGGCAGGCTGATCTGCCCTCGGAACTTGCTCTGCCATTCACGTGCGGCCGCTGCACCTACGCAAGGAATTATACCGTGCTGACGGGCAGCAATGTCAGCCCGAAAGCGGCGGTGCCGTCCATTGGCACGGCGCGCTCAGCCGTCACGGTGGGAACGGATGCGCCAACTCTGGAGGTTGTCAGCCCGCCGGATGTGCTGACTGCCTTTCAGAATTCAGATGCGGCGCAGGTGGTGGCTAACGTCATCAATCAGCTTTGGACACAGCCAAACCGGCGGCTGTTTCACGTCACTCTGCCTTTCGCACGGCTGGCGGATTTCAAAATTGGGTCCAACATGATTCTTTATGCAAACGTGGATGGCCTGCGGACCGGAGCGGGCGGGCTGGTTGTGGGGGAGTCTTACCGTGGGTCCAGCGCGGGTGAAGTCACCTTTACGGTGCTGGTCTAATGGCAAACTGTGCGTTCGGGCTGAATAATCTGCTCAAGGGGGCATCCCTGACAGGCTCTGCCTCCTATTACGGCCTGCCGCAGTTTGCCGTCAGCCAGGTGGCGACGGATCAGGGCAACAACACGGCGGCGTTCTGGTCCGTGGGGGATACCAATAAAACAGCGTGGTTTCAGGCGCAGTGGCCAGCAGCCCAGCAGATACAAGCGTTCTTTGTGGGGCGATCTAATCTCGGGCAGGGGGCAACATGGCAGATCACGGCATCTAATGGCGGCGCTCAGGTCTATTCGGCAGGTGGCAGTTTCGCCACGCTGAGTGGTGTGGGGCCAGCTCAACTTGTGCATGTGGCCCCGAACCCAATCACGGTGGATACGGTGAAAATCTCTGTCACGTCCAACGGCACGGTTACGGAAAGCTACATCGCCATTTCTCTGGCCTATGTCGGGCCGATCTGGCAGCCGGTGCGCAACATGAGCACCAAATCCACCACCGGGATGGACACCGGGCAGACGGTCAATACCGGCATGGCCGGGGCTGAGTTTATCTCGCCCGGCTGGATGCGGCGCAAGGCTGTGGTGGATCATGAATCTCTGGATCTGGCGGACGTCCCGGTGCTGGAGCAGATTGCTTACATGGCTGCCAGTGGCACCAATGTCCTGTTTATCCCAGACCCAGCGGCTGATCCTCCCACCCTGAACATGCGCGCCCTATACGGCCGCATCCAGAGCGGAGACCTTAGTAATCCCTACGGGGCCGCCCTGCGGCAACAGACAACATTCACCATCACCGAGCGGCTCTGAGCCGCTTTTTTTATGCCTGAAGGACAGAAGAGCATGTCTGACTCTAACACGATCACCCGACCGGAATTTCTCGCCTATCAGGCCGATGTTGACGGGCAGTTTGACGGGGTGCGGAAGGGGATTTCTGACCTGACTGCGCTGGTCAAACGGCTCAGCACGACACGGGCCGTCGTCAATGGGAGCCTGACCATTCTGGGAAGCGCACTTGGTAGCGGGATTGTGACGGCCCTGCATAGTCTGGGGCACTGACAACCACAGAGCCGCATCCTGTCAACCGGACTGCAAAAGCTCTTTCGGAAACTAGTCCAGCCATAATGGCGGATTTCCGGGGCTTTTGTGGTCCGGTGGACTAATTCTTCCGGACCTCTTGTAAAATCGTCCACCCACGGCCGCGCATGACGCGGCCTTTTTTTGTATCCGGAATCCCCAATGAATGACTCTATCTTCATCGCGGCGGGTCTCGCCCGCGAGTGCGAGGGCCTGCGCCTCAAGCCCTACATTTGTCCGGCGGGTTACTGGACCATTGGCTACGGCAACCGCTGCCTGGCCAACGGGTCCGCCGTGACGCGCCTCACGCCTGCCATAACGGCGGTACAGGCAGAGGCATTGCTCATGCTCACGCTGGCAGGCCTGCGCTACAAACTGCGGCAGCTCGTGCATGTGGCGCTCACCCCCAATAAGGAGGGCGCGCTGCTGGACTGGCAGTTTAATCTAGGCACATCCGCCATTGCCGGGTCTACCCTGCTCCGTCTGCTCAATAGCGGGCAGGATCTTGCAGCCGGTGAGCAGCTCCTGCTGTGGAATCACGCCCATAAGGACGGCCACCTGATCACCCTGCCCGGCCTGACGGCCCGCAGGCATGCAGAGTGGCTGATCTACACCGGAGCCACGTCCGGCCATGTGCCTGCTGCCACCCCCTCACCATCCATTCCCCCGACCACCACCGCAGACCAACTCAACCGCAATGAGCTGGCCCGCGTGAAAGCAAACG
Source organism: Acetobacter orleanensis (assembly GCF_001581005.1). Taxonomy (GTDB): domain Bacteria; phylum Pseudomonadota; class Alphaproteobacteria; order Acetobacterales; family Acetobacteraceae; genus Acetobacter; species Acetobacter orleanensis. Next base: position 104,585 of record NZ_LHZV01000065.1, on the reverse strand, counting down.
TATGACCCTCTCCAAAATCTCCACTTACCTGCGCCAGCCCACCACGCTGATTGCTGGCGGTATCATCATTGGCACGGGCATTGCCTCGTGGTTCCATGTTCTGCCGGATGCCGCGGCTGTTGCTTTACTGGGCACCTGCCTGCCGCTGCTGGCGAGTGATAATAGCGGCAAGACTGGCTCCGCACAGTCCGCCATCCTCAACCGGATTGCTGGTGAGCGTGATGATCTGCTCAAGGTGGTCCATGCCCTCAGCACGCACCGGGACATTGGTCCGGCCGCAACGCAGATCATTGCCGATACCGTGCCGGGTGGCGCGCTGCTGGCAACCGCTGCCTCTGTCATCACTGCGCAGGCATCCTCCACCAGCAAGCCCGCCTGACCTGCCAGCTCGTAAGGGGCGGACTATTATTCCGACCCTTTTTCACGCCGCCCTCTGAGGCGGCTTTTTTATGGGAAAACCGCAAAATGAAACTGAAATCCACCTATCGCGGCGCACTGGCTGGTGTGCTGCTCCTGTCCTGCGTCAGCGTGGCTGCCTGCAAAAGCGATGCCAATGTCTCGGCAGCAGTCCAGCGCCAGCAGACGGTCTATGCTCTGGGCAAGTCTTACGATGCCACGGCGGATCTCGCTGTTGCCTATGAGCGCAACCCGGCGGCAGATCCTGCTGCGGTTGGCAAGATCAAAGCCGCATTTCAAGTCGCGCATGACAAGATCAAGCCGCTCCAGACCGCTGCTGAGGCGGGTGATCCGCTGATTGAGGCTGAGATTGAGGCTGCGCAGGCAGCTTTTCAGGCCGCGCAGAAGCTCGTCCCGGCCCACTAACCAGCCAGTTCCAAGGGGTGTCACTAATACCGCCCCCCTTCCTCTTTCTTTTTTTTGGAAAACGCCATGAATCCCGAATACATCACCATCGCCATCTCCGCCATCGAGCAGCTTGCAGAGGCAGCGCCGAGCATCATGTCTGACATCAAGAGCCTGCTGGCCCCCATTAAAGAGGGCCGCGCCCCCACGGCGGAAGAATGGCAGGTAGCTCAGGCTGCGCTGGATGCCGCCAACGCTAAAGTGCAGGCGGGATAAATTTTCTTGCGGGTGGCCTATTATATGCAGGCCACCCGTGTCCATCAACAAGCTCGGATGAGTTTACAATTTATCTATAAGTCATTGATATATAATATCTGGATTTTATGTCAGTTTACTCTTTAACTATATGATATCTATAGATTGTTCTGCTTCCCTTAGCTCCACCACCTGCCTTTTTAACTCCTTGTTTTCATTAAATAATGCTCACGGGAAGAGTAAACTTCGCTCGATAAATTTACACTCTCCATCTTCGTTTTCTCGGCTGGAGGACCTGCCATACTCCGGCAGTACCTCGCAGGGAAACAAATAAGCGGCTATGCTCGCCAGACGTAAAAAACCTGAGGGAACTCTCCGATGAAAATTAGTGCACGCAACCAGATTGCCGGTAAAATTGTTGCCATTCAGCCGGGCGCGACCACGTCTCATATCAGTCTGGAACTACCCGGTGGCGTTGTAATGATGGCCTCCATCACGAATGAAGCCGTGGCTGATCTGGGCCTAAAAATCGGCCAGCAGGCGACTGCTCTTGTAAAGGCGTCAGACGTTATGATTGGCGTTGAATAACAGCCAAAACGTTTTTTGACGTTTCTAAACGGCATGCTTTTACTGGCATGCCGTTTTTTTAGTGGCTCTTATTATTTTAGAATTTTGTTCTCAAAATTTCCAGAAAGACCATCCTGAATAGCACCCAATAGCACACGCCAGCGGCGCATCATCCTGAGTGGGTGCAAAGCGTGACAGACAAGGCTGCCCGGTGTACGGCACAGCACTTTAACAATCAAGAACAGAACCATATTCAGATAGTAAACTGGCTGACAGTCAATGCTGTTTTGTTCAATCACTACGCGATTCCGCAAAGCGAAATAGGGGCGACGCATTCCCTCCTGCTCTTGCAACCACGGGTGCAGGCAGGAAGACGTCTGCGTCCACGATTGTTCTAGATCTGTCAGCACACTGTTCCGGCACATCCAGAGTGCGCCACCCTGATGGGTGATACGTAATGTGTAGTTGTAATCATCAAAATAAAGAAAAAAGCGCTGATCCGGCAAGCCGATACGCTGCACCCAGTCTTTATGGAACCATAAGCCGCCATAAGCGCCCATTTCCATACTGCGGCACTCAAGCCCATCCTTTTGCCAGACGGCGACATTTTTTTTCTGAAACGGTGCCTGAGCAGAAAAACCAAAAAAGGAATTTGGTTGAATGGCGTTGGGTTTATTCTTGTTCACCAGCTTGACGTAGGTGCGCTTATCCTGCCGAAAGCTTGCCAGACAGTTGGACGGATTTGCCCCCATAAGCTGCCATGTGCGAGCCAGAGCCTTCAGGGCGTCCGGCAAAGCAACCGTGTCATCATCCAGTGTCCAGATATGCCGGGTTTGTGCTCTTTGTGCCGCAGCGGCAATGCCTGCGGCAAACCCTGCGGCGGACCCTCCGTTATGCTCCAGCCGAATAGAGGTGACCCGGTCAGCCCCCCATGCGGCAGCACAGCTTTTCAGGCTGGATGCAACACCCTGCTCTGTCCCGTTATCCACCAGAATGACATGCCCGGCAGCCGCCTGAAACGCTGCGTGCAAAACCTGCTCAACAAACGCAAGGCGATGACCATACGTCACAACAACAGCACACGTGCCGTCCAGAATGGCCTGTTCTGTCAGAGCGTCTGATGAGGTCATTATTTTTTCCATCGGAGATGAGTCCACCAGCAACGAGAGTGTCCTTGCTGGCAGATTAAGCCTCACGCCTGTAAACGCGACGGTATTCCTGATTAACTTTCCGACATTTTTTCAAGTAAAGCCGGGAAGTGCCTGAAGAAGCGCCAGAATACGGTGCTGGCATTGGATCAGGTCTGTGTCGGGCTGATGCTGCATCGGGCTCCAGCGTAAATCCTCCGCTGTCAGATTACGTCCCGCACAGCGGATTTTCCCAGAGCGAAGCAATGCCCGGTGCCAACGCATGAAGCTAGCACCACTCCCTAAAACACCACGCCGGATAAGCCGGTAGCGGAGGGGCCGGAGTCCTACCGCATCCGCCCCTTCCTGCAATCGGGACATCAGCGTCTGGCGTTGCGGCAATGGGAAAAGCCAGACAGGAGCTCGGCTGCGCCAGGCTTCGGCCAACATGGACGCACTATCCGCTGTCACCACAAACCGGCTGCCTGTGTGCAGAAAGATTTTGAACAGGTCATCATTCGGTCTGAAAAGATGCAGCATAGCGCCGCAGGCTGCTGCCAGTTCCCGCAACCACCCGACAGCCTCGGGCGTCGTGCGGGGGCTGGTAATAAGATGCAGGGTCTCCTGATTGGCTTCGGCCAATGCATGGGCAAAGCGTAACAACCGCTCTGTTTCCGTAAGCCCCATGCCGAACTGTCGGGACGGCCCGCCATACATAACAATGGTTCCCGCCTGCATCTGCCCCTGCATCTGGTCCGCGTCTGGCACAAGGGACGCACCATTAAACGGCCAACTGACCTTCAACACATTCGGCCCCGCAGGGTAATCATCCTGCGGCAGGGCGATAATCAGATCGAGGTCTTTCGCGGGAACATGGCTTGGTCGCCCGATATGCACCAGCAACGGCCTGAGTGCACAGGCTTCCCGAAGAGCACAGGCGGCCTGCACAGCATTCCCAAAAGACAGGATAAGACGCAGCCCGGTTGTTTCTGGCCACTGCGCAGGCGGCGCAAACTCCGGACCGAGCGGCACATGCCTGAACGGTAATCCCAGAGCCTGCGCCAGTGTCTGGCACTGTGCGCGCTCTCCGGGGCGGCCTGTATCCAGAATCCAGACAGGTGCGGACAATGCTGACTGGCTCAAGGTCCTCTCCTCCCACTCTGGGTTTCTACGCTCAGACCTCCGGCTTGCCCCCAAAGGACTTGTTCCGATTCATAATAAGGTAGGGACCAAGGCGTGTGAGAAGAATGGCCAACTCACTCAGCAGGGTAGCAAGCCCTGCGCCGGTCATGCCCCATGACCGCGCCAGCACGTACAACAGAGGGAGGGAGAAGCACATTGTCACCATACGCCCGATGAGAATCTGATGCGCCTTGTTCAGAGACACCAGAAGCGGTTCTAGCGGTACATCCCACAAGTCGAGAATGGCAGTAACGGTCATCAGCAAAAGCAGGGTACGGGTGCCTGTCCACGGAACTGTCAGCAGCAGATGCAGGAGCCACGGCCCCACAAAGGTTGCCACCACCAGCACCACAGCAGAGAAAATGGCCAACGCCTGCAAAATACGATTGGTCACCTGACGGATAGACGCCCAGTCCCGCTTGTCCCGTAGCGCCACAAGCTCCGGATACAGGGCTGGGGTGAGCATCTGGGCTGGACGGGCCATGCCGTCTGAAATCTGCCATGTCACGTTGTAAATGGCCGCACTTTCTGGACCAAGCACCGCGCCTACAATCAGCACCGTCAGACGGGAGCCAAGGCGCCCCAGAGCCTGATCCAGACTGGTGGAGAACGTAAACCGCCAAATGCCCTTGATTGGGCTGAGCCACGGTACATTGACCACCCGAAAGCCCTTCAGCTTATCCGTGCGCGCCATAACCCCCACGGCCAGCCCGTAATCCAACACAAACGCCACGGCGGTGGAGCAGTACCAGACCATCAGGAAATCCAGCAAAGTCCAGTGCAGAAAAAAACCGGCAACACACCCTGCAAACTTGACGGCGGACCCCGCAGTATCTGCCAGAACAGCAAGTTCATATCGGTTGGCCAGCCGCAGAATACCCATGGCGCACCCCGTGTTCATGAACAGGATAACCGTCATGTACCATAGTGGAATATGGCCGTAGGCTGCTGCCCAGCCCGAAAGATGCTCCAGCCAGAGACTGGAGAAAAATGCAACGGCCAACCCCATGACCGCGCCAAGCGCATCCAGCAGGGCACAATGGCGAAAAAGGGTTTGAAAAGGCCTTTTATCAGCCGCTTTGTAGAGAGACAGGCCATATTGCAGCAAAGGTTGCCAAGCCTGAAAGCGTGTTGCGACCGCGCAGGACATGACGAACGAACTCATCAGCAGCAGAATGCCGTAATCTTCCAACCCCAGAGTCCGAACAGCTAAGGCAGTGCTGGCCAGCGCAAGCACTGCCATGGCCCCTCTGCCACTCAGCAGATAGCTCGTGTTCTTAAACACCCGCCCGAACAACGCCTTGATCTGGCTATTCATCAGCCCTCACGCTTTCCCCCTGCCCGACAGCACCACCTAACGGCACATCACGCCGGGCCGTTTTTAGAAGCTCTGCGGCGGAAATAGCAAATCATGGCGTTCACACAGGACATCCATTACCCGGTAGAGCGGTCGTTCTGAGTCCTCGCTGGTCAAAAAGGGATGTGTTCACACTCCCGTGAAAAACATGAAAAAGACCCCACATTCCCACACTCAGGGTTGCGCGTATCCTGCTTTTGCTCACACTCGTGCAGCGCGGTTATCCTCTTTCCGGCTCTTGCCAGAAGCGAGAGACCGCATGACGCATAATCTTATGAATACGGAGAGTTCCCATGGCTTGGACAACACCGAAAATTACCGAAATCCCGCTTGGCGCCGAAATCAACAGCTACGTTTGCGGCCAGAAGAAATAAGACTTAGCAATAAGCTTTTCTGCCGCCAGTGCGGCCCGCATGGGGTTACTCTGGCGGCATTTATTTTCTAAAAAGCCGCGTATGCTTGATCTTCTCGTTCTAGGCGCTGCCGCAGGTGGCGGCTTTCCTCAGTGGAACTCCAATGCTCCGGGCTGCCAGCGCGCCCGCTCTGGAGACCCCAACGCTCCGGCCCGCACACAGGCTTCGCTTGCCGTAAGCGGAGATGGTGAACACTGGTTCATCCTCAACGCCTCGCCTGATCTCCGCACACAGATCAACCAGACTCCGGCGCTGCACCCCAAAACAGGTCTGCGCTCCACTCCCATTGCCGGCGTGGTGCTGACAAGTGGCGAAATTGACGCCATTACCGGCCTGCTAACCATGCGGGAACGGCAGGCCTATGGGCTGTATGCCACCGCACCTGTTCTGGCCCAGTTAGATGCCAACCCGATTTTTGATGCGCTGGACCGCACATTGGTACCGCGCCATACCATGACGCTGGACCAGCCGCTTTCCCTCATGCCGGGCAATCTGCGCGTCACACCGTTTTCCGTGCCCGGCAAAGTGCCGCTTTATGCGGAGCGCGGCGAAAACCCTGCTGAAATCATGACTAACGGGGAAACCATCGGGCTGGAGATCACGGACGGCCAGCATCGCGCGCTGTTCATTCCCGGCTGCGCCATGATGACGGACACCCTACGGGAACGCCTGAACGGCGCGGATGTGGTGTTTTTTGACGGCACACTCTGGACGGATGATGAAATGGTCCGGGCCGGACTGGGTGCCAAGACAGGCCGCCGGATGGGCCATATGTCCATTGCGGACGAACCCGATGGCACCATTGCCGCCTTCCGCCCGCTGAATGTGGGGCGTAAAGTCCTGATCCACATCAATAATTCCAACCCCATTCTGTTGGCCGACTCAGCCGAACGCAAGCAGGCGGAAGATGCAGGCTGGGATGTTGCCTATGACGGCATGAGGATAACATTATGACAGACCGGCTGCTTTCCCCCACAGAACTGGAAGCCGCCTTAAGGGCCATTGGGGCTGAACGCTACCATAACCTGCACCCGTTCCACCGCGCTTTGCATGATGGAAAGCTGACCAAGGGGCAGGTGCAGGCTTGGGCTCTCAACCGCTATTATTATCAGGCCAGTATTCCCGCCAAAGACGCGACGCTTCTAGCCCGCCTGCCCACGGCGGAACTCCGCCGGGAGTGGCGCCGTCGGCTGATTGACCATGACGGCACAGAACCCGGTACAGGCGGCGTGGCTCGCTGGCTGAAGCTGACGGATGGTCTGGGGCTGGACCGCGCCTATGTAGAATCTCTGGAAGGTCTGCTCCCCGGCACCCGCTTTGCAGTGGAAGCCTATGTGCATTTTGTGCGCGAACGCTCCATTCTAGAAGCCATCGCGTCTTCTCTGACAGAACTGTTCTCCCCCACCATCATCAGTGAACGTGTTTCTGGAATGTTGCGGAATTACCCCTTCATTACAGAAGAAACACTGGCGTATTTCGCCCCGCGTCTGACGCAGGCCCCGCAGGATTCCGCCTTTGCTCTGGCCTATGTCAAGGAGCATGCCCGCACCGTGGCGGAGCAGCAGGCCGTGCTTGGCGCACTGAAGTTCAAATGTGGGGTGCTGTGGTCCATGCTGGATGCGCTGGATTACGCCTATGTCACCCCGGCCCGGATTCCGCCGGGAGCATTCCGCCCGGCTGAGGGGGAGGCATGACCTCCCTTGCTGGTATTACGGAAGGCAACGTGCCGCGCTTTGTTCGTGGCACGCGGCTGCAATATGACCGTGTGCGGGAGCAATGGTTTGTACAAGCCCCGGAACGCGCCTTTCTGGCGGATGCTGTGGCGGCTGAAATCCTGCAACTGGTGAATGGCAAGCACTCGCTCGGTCAGATTATTGACCAACTGACAGAAAAGTTTTCCGCCCCCCGAGATGTCATTGTGCAGGATGTGCTGAGCATGACGCAGGAACTGGCGGACAAACAGGTTCTGCTGTTGGCATGACAACATCTGGCGCACCCAAAGCCCCTGCCCCCATGAGCCTGCTGGCGGAGCTGACGCACCGCTGCCCGCTGCAATGCCCTTACTGCTCCAACCCGCTCCAGCTGGACCCACGCGCTGGGGAACTGGATACGCAAACATGGATGCGTGTGCTGGATGAGGCCGCCGCCATGGGCATTTTGCAGATCCATTTTTCGGGTGGCGAACCGATGGCGCGGCCTGATCTGGCAGATCTGGTCCGCCACGCGGTGTCTCTGGGGCTTTACACCAACCTGATTACGTCCGGCGTCTTGCTGAATGCGGATACCCTGAAACGCCTTTCGGAGGCCGGGCTGGACCATATCCAGCTCTCTTTTCAGGATGCTGACGCGCAGGAAGGCGAGCGGATTGGTGGCATGGCAGGTGCGCACGCCAAAAAGCTGGAAGCGGCCCGCCTGATTGTGGAAGACGGTCTGCCGCTCACTTTGAACTTTGTTATCCACCGGCAGAATGCCGAGCGTGTTCCGGCTATGCTGGATCTTGCCGAACAGCTTGGCGCGCGTCGTGTAGAAATTGCCCACACGCAATATTATGGTTGGGGCCTGCTAAACCGGGATGCTCTGCTGCCAGACCGCGCGCAACTGGAAGCCACGGAAAAGGCTGTGGCAGAGGCCCGTACACGCTTCGGCAATCGGATCGCCATTGATTTTGTAACGCCCGACTATTACGCCGAGCGCCCCAAGCCCTGCATGGGCGGCTGGGGGCAGCGTTTTCTGAATATTTCGCCCTCCGGCAAGGTGCTGCCGTGCCATGCGGCGGAAAGTATTCCCGGCCTGACGTTTCCCTCCGTAACGGAGCACTCTCTGGATTCAATCTGGCAGGACTCGCCGTTATTCAACCTGTATCGCGGTACAGACTGGATGCCCGAACCTTGCCAGAGCTGTGCCTTTAAAGAGGATGACCGGGGCGGCTGCCGCTGTCAGGCTCTGGCGCTGGCAGGCAATGCAGACGCAACGGACCCGGTCTGCCATCGCGCCCCGGCGCATGAACGCGTAGAGCAAGCTATCACGGAACGACCCATCACACCGCCTGCCTTCCAGTATCGGCGCTACAGCAACGCGGTTTAATCACCGCTTTCCTTTAAAGCCGGGAGCAAGCACACGCCGGGCGCAACTCTGGCGCGACTGAAAACACGCAGTAAGATCAACCGCCACAGCTTTCTTGCAAGAGAGATTTTTTATGTGCGGGAAAAACGCGCTATAGAATTCGCGATGTTTTTCTCCACCGCGAGGCGATTTCTCATGCGCAAGCACGGTTTTTTTGGATTGCTGGCGACCTCTTGCCTGAGTGCGCTCTCTCCGACGCAGGCAGAAACGCCCCAACCGGAAAATATAGAAGTGCATGCCGCCCGCCCCGTAACCGTGCAGAGTTATCGGGCAGTCGCTCGTGTGTTCAACCGCTTTAACGCCTTCCCGGAACAGGACCGTGCCGGTCTTTCCCTGCATGTGCTCGGCAGACTCCAGCCGAAGGATACGCCGCTCAAGGACACGGGGCTGCATCTGCAAACCAAGAATGGCGCAATCCCGTTGTTCAATGCGGAAAATGATGAACTGACCGTGCCACTCACACGCGTCTTGTGGGATGAAAACCCGCCCTTGATGGCGAACCTCCTCCCCGGTGATTTTATTGGCTTCACCTTCCAGATTGCCGTCAGCACGCCACAACCCGACCATTTTACCGATGCGCAAGCCCGCCACTGGCTGCAACAGCTTAATAACTGCATGGAAGACGTGGTGGGCGTGATTGTTGCTTTCATGCTGCCCGATGCGCACCGGCTGATCGTGTCCGTCGCACCCCATGCCAGACTGGAAGCCGTTAGCAATGGCCAGACGCAACGTCTACTTGATAACCAGAGCGACGCGGCGCGTAGTTTCATATTCAGGCCGCAGGATTATGCGCGCGACACGCTCTTCCAAAGCGATAAGCCCTTCCATCAGGTGCTTATAAAAATCCCGCTTGATCCCCATGCGCGCATGAAGCGGAAATCATAAGGCCCGTCATCTTTTTTCAGAAGGTCTTTTACGTCCGTCAGGCTCTGAACGCGTGTTTCAAATGCCGACAAACCCGGTCTGGCATGTAGCCCTATGCCTGAAATAGGGTGGCTTTATTATCCCAACGCCAGAGTATCTCGGTGAGCGTTACAGAGCCGCCTGCTCAAGCCCAAAAACATCCGGCCAGCCATCACATCTGATTTTTTCAAGCAGGATCAGAAAATTTGCGGGCAAGGTCTCTTCCCTGCCCGCACAAGGCTCATCAGGGCCGGTTGGCGCGTACCAAGCCGGACACAAACTGCCACCCGCGCCCAACGTCACGGATCACACGGGCAATGGCCGGTGCCGTTGTGGGGCGCAGCAGGCGGGGGTCATACCCCGAAAAGCGCCGGTCATCTTCTTCCAGACACAGATCCATAAAGTCCGGCAGGTCTAGCTGGATGTCGGCAATGTCTTTTGCACCGGTGACTGTAAAGTTGTTGTCCTGCGTATGGACTTCACCTTTATCATCCACAGAAGAGGCAAGGCTCATACGTTCATAGGCAAGGAATGCCCAGACAGCCCATACCTTTGCTTCAAAAAACGGACGACGCCACCACGGCATGACAGCCCGATACCACGCCAGCCAGTTGGCAAACAGCAGGATGTGACGGCATTCTTCCTGCATAACCGGCTCGAACGTCTCAATCAGTTCCGGCGGGAAAAAGCCGGAACGCTGAGCCAGTTCAAACAGGCCAAAAGCAAAGAAGCTATCCACGCACTCGGAAAAGCCGGTGACAAGGTAAGCCCATTCCACATCTTTCGGCTCGATATACGCTGGCTCGGGGGCCATTTTGATATCGTAAGCCTCAACCAGCTTGGACAGGACTTCCTTATGCCGGTTTTCCTCCCACGCATTGCGGGAGATGGCATCCTTAATATCCGGGTCTTTGACCAGACGGGCATAAGCCGCCATGCGCAGCCGGGCCTTGCCTTCCGTCTGCACGGCAATATCCCAGATGGGCAGGGAGGTAATGCGGTGCAGCGTTTCCGGGTCCAGCTTCGGCCAGTCAATCACGGAGGGTCGATACGGATTGAAGGTTTCGCGGAACATGGCCGCAATGGCCTTCTTATGCGCCTCAGACCCCGGCTTGAGTGGACCTTTAACGGGACTGACCCAATGGCGGGCCTTATAATCAGCCTCCACAACAGCCGCGTTATCGGGCGGCGGGGGAAGGTCATCCACACTGTCAGGCAGGCGGGAGTAAATATCGCTGAGAGAACCCATGGTAGGAACCCGTTTACTGGGGGCGCTGCGCCACCCGCCCCTGAATACGGCGGGAGCGGGTGGCGCAGGACCCGGGACAACAAACTGCCTCCCCCTCCCCCGGAGGGAAAGAGGAGCGCGGGTTTCCCGTTTAGTGGATGTCGGAAAGCTTCGAAATGATCTTTGTCACCAGACCATACTCAATGGCTTCTTTTGCGGACATCCAGTGGTTGCGGTCGGTGTCCTTGACGATTTTTTCGTACGTCTGGCCCGTCTCACGCGCAAACAGGCGGTTCAGACGCTCACGCATTTTGATGATCTCGCGCGCTTCAATATCAATATCGGTAGCCGGGCCACGCACACCGCCCATCGGCTGATGCAGCAGGAAGCGCGTGTTGGGCAGGCAGAAGCGGCGGTCTTTATGCCCGGCGGCAAAAATCAGCGCCCCGGCGGAAGCGACCCAGCCAGTGCCGATCAGGTTGACCGGAGCCACCGAATCGACAAAGCGAATCATGTCATGGATGGTGTCGCCACTTTCCACATGGCCGCCGGGTGAGTTGACGTAGACATCAATCGGCTTGTCCGACTCACCAGCCAGCGCCAGCAGGCGTGCCGTCACATCACGGGCAACTTTATCGTTAATCCCGCCGAAAATCAGCACTTTACGCTGCTTGAACAGCTTGCTTTCCAGCTCCCCTTCCGGGGCGGCCGGGGTTTTGGCGTCTTCTTTTTCCGGTGCGTCCGGAGACTCCGGAGTGTCATCATCCAGCCGAATGGGGTCGCAGGGGGAAATGCCCGTCATGCCAGTCTCCGCATGTTCTGTGTCTCTGTTCATGTCTCTTATCCTGCTCTGCCTGCGCGCCCGTGCCAAGGGGCAATCATACGGGGGTGATCCCCTATCTCGCCACAACGGCGGGAAGAGGGTAGAGTGCCCCCTGTTTTTCACTCTGCCAGCGGAGCAACCGTCACGTCATGCAGCAAGCGTGCCCCGAACAGGACCGGCCTTTCCGGCACCGTGTGTTCATGGCTTTTCAGTCCAGCCATCCGTTTCGCTCCGGGCTGCTGGTCACGGCGGGGGTGCTCTGCCTGACAGGATGCAGCCACAAAGACCCGCTGGATACCACGCTTGATTGGATGCAGCATATGCGCGGCGGCGTTATTGCGTCCCAACGCCCCCCGCCGCCGGGTATTTATGACCCGTATCCGCATGTCGGGCTGACCCCGACTACAACGCCGGATGTGCCCTCCCCTCAGGCCCGCACGCTCATCACGCAGCAGTTGATTCGGGACCGCAACCTGACGTACCGCACGGTTGCGGCCAACGGCACACTCATGCCGCAAATCCCGCCACCGCCGGGTGCCGCTGCCGCGCCCAAAAAAGCAGCCACACCGGCACAAGGCACGAATGTGGCACCACAGCCAGCCACACTCCCTGAAGGCACGAGCGGAGCCATTATGGACGCTGCCGAGGCACCGTCAGATCAGGCCGCCACTCAGACTGGGGCAACAGCTGGCAAAAACGGCAAGCCCACGCTACCCTCTGCCAAATCGCCCGGTTCGAACATGCTTCCGGGTGCTGGAAAAACAGCGAGGCAGACGACGGACGGCGAGCAGAAAGATGCGGAAGTCGCCATGCCGGAAATCGGGATGCCGGAGGTTAAATCCACCGCGCAAACGCAGCCTACGCCGCCCAGCGCCATTCCGCAGATTCCCTCAGGCCCACCTGCTCCGCCCGCTTTCCCCGGCTTTGATGTCCCCTCGGATGCCTACCTGCCGGACGCTATACGCCCGAATTACGACCTGTCTGACGCCAAAGGTACGGCCATTCACTGTGTGCCGCAGTCCGACCAGATTTCCTCCGGGCAGGATGACACATTTACAAAATTGGTGGCCAAAACACCGCACGGTCCTTTTTACGTCCGTGGCTTTGGCTCGGCTGCCTCACTGGATGCGCAGGATCAGGCAGACGCCGTGCAGCTAGGGCTGCTCCGCGCCCAGACGATCGCCAAAAAGCTCATCAGCCTGAACGTCCCGGCCTCCGCCATCCACATTCGGGGCGATGCGTTTGGCATGGGCGCACGGATTGCCACCACGCCCTAACACACACCGCCGCAGCGAGACCGGCCGAATAATCTTACCACGCGCACCAGATTATCCGGCCGGGACTGTTGCCTGTCCCGTTTCTGTCATTACTATGTTTTTCCCCGCAATCGTGCGGGTCTGACCTCTTTCCCATCAAGGGCATCTGACGTCCATGACCGAAGAATTTCATCGCATCCGCCGCCTGCCGCCTTATGTTTTTGCCTCTGTTAATCAGGCCAAAGCGGCAGCCCGAGCGCGGGGCGAGGATATTATTGATCTCGGCATGGGCAACCCGGACAGCCCCACCCCGCCCCATATTGTGCAAAAGCTGATTGAAAGTGTGCAGAACCCACGCGCGCACGGCTATTCTGTCAGTAAAGGCATCCCCGGCCTGCGTAAGGCGCTGGCGGGGTATTACGAGCGCCGCTTTAACGTGAAGCTCAATCCGGATACGGAAGTCATCGCCACGCTGGGCTCCAAGGAAGGACTGGCCAATCTGGCCGCCGCCATTACCAGCCCCGGTGACACCATTCTGGTGCCCAACCCGTCCTACCCCATTCATCAGTTCGGCTTTATTATTGCGGGAGCCTCTGTCCGCTCCATTCCCGCAACGCCGGATGACACGATGCTACGGGCACTGGAGCGCGCGGTGCGCCATTCCGTGCCCAAGCCCACGGCGCTGATTGTCAATTTCCCGTCCAACCCCACGGCCTATCTGGCGGATCTAGATTTTTACAAGGAACTGGTGGCGTTTGCCCGGCGGGAAGAAATTTTCATTCTGTCTGACCTTGCTTACGCGGAAATCTATTTTGGCGATCTGGTTCCGCCCTCCATTCTGGCCGTGCCGGGTGCTAAGGACATTGCGGTTGAATTTACCTCCCTGTCCAAAACCTACTGCATGGCGGGCTGGCGCATGGGGTTTGCGGCAGGCAACGAGCGGCTGATTTCGGCTTTGACCCGCATTAAATCCTATCTGGATTATGGCGCGTTTACCCCCATTCAGGTCGCTGCCGTCGCCGCGCTGAACGGCCCGCAGGATTGTGTGGCCGATATCCGCGCTCTGTATAAAGAGCGCCGGGATGTGCTGATCCGCGGGCTTCATGCCGGTGGGTGGGCTGTACCCTCGCCGGAAGGCTCCATGTTTGCATGGGCCCCTATCCCTGAACCGTTCCGTGAGATGGGCAGCGTAGAGTTTTCCAAACTTCTGCTGAAAGAAGCAGGCGTCGCGGTGGCCCCCGGTCTTGGGTTTGGTGAACATGGGGAAGGCTATGTGCGCATCGGACTGGTGGAAAACACGCAACGCCTGCGTCAGGCCACCCGCGCCATCCGTGGTTTTCTTTCTGCCCATGGCGTAAAAGCGCCTCCTTCTTCCGCCAGCAAGCCGGAGTCTGTTGAATCGTGACGTCCTCTTCCTCCACCTCTTCTCATACTGCTCCTCTTCGTCTTGGTATCGCTGGTCTCGGCACGGTTGGCGCGGGTGTTATCCGCCTGCTGAACACCAATGCCGATCTGGTCACGGCGCGCGCCGGTCGCCCCCTGCACGTCACCGCCGTCAGCGCGCGGGACCGCACGCGGGACCGTGGGGTCGATCTGTCCGGCCTGCGCTGGTATGAAAACGCCCCCGATCTGGTGGCTGACCCGGATGTGGATGTGGTGGTTGAACTCATTGGTGGGTCAGAAGGCACGGCCCGCGCCGTGGTGGAAGCCGCCCTTGCCGCCGGTAAGCCGGTTGTCACGGCCAATAAGGCGTTGCTCGCCATCCATGGCCCGGCTCTGGCCCGGCTGAGTGCTGAAAAATCTGCCCCTCTGCTGTTTGAAGCCGCTGTTGCTGGCGGGATTCCCGCCATTAAAATGGTGCGTGAGGGGCTGGCGGCGGACCGCCTGCTGCGTATTGGCGGGATTCTGAACGGCACCTGCAACTATATCCTGACCGTGATGCGGGAAACCGGAAAAGACTTCGGCACCGTTCTGGCTGATGCTCAGCAACTGGGTTACGCCGAGGCCGATCCCTCCACGGATATTGATGGTCTGGATGCCGCCCATAAGCTGACCATTCTGGCGGGCCTCGCCTTTGGCAGGCCTGTTGCATTTAACTCCGTCCATGTAGAAGGCATCCGCCGCATTGGCGCGCTGGACCTCTCCTTTGCCCGCACGCTTGGTTATCGCATCAAGCTGCTCGGCATGGCGCGTATGGGTGAGACCGGGCTTGAAGCCCGCGTAACCCCCTGCCTTGTGCCGGAAAATGCCCCCATCGCACAGGTGGATGGCGTGTTTAACGCCGTCGTGGCGGAAGGCGCCTTTGCTGGCCGCCTGATGATTGAAGGACGCGGCGCCGGGGCTGGCCCCACCGCCAGCGCGGTTGCGGCGGACCTGATTGATATTGCCCGTGGCCACACCATCCCGGTCTGGGGTGTGCAGGCCACAGATACGCCTCCTTTGCAGGCTAACCCGGTTTCCGCAGGCACCGGCGCGTTCTATCTACGTTTATTAGTAGAAGACCGCCCCGGTGTGATTGCGGACATCACGGCTGTTCTGCGTGATTGCGGCGTTTCTCTCCGCAGCATGTTGCAGCACACACCGGAGCAGAATGATGCTGACCCCTACGTGCCGCTGGTGCTCGTCACGCACCAGACGTCCGAAGCCGCAATGCAGGATGCCGTAACACGCATTGACGGTCTGGATGTTGTCACGGATACGCCGGTGATGATCCGGATTGAAACGGACTGAGCCTGTTCTGACCAGAGCTTGGCCCCTGCCTTAAACAAAAGAGGATTATCTCCAGAATGTCTGATGCGAATGAGCCGATTCCGAGTTTTGTGGTTTCTGACCGCAACCTTGCCCTTGAGCTGGTCCGTGTAACGGAAGCCGCTGCTCTTGCGTCCGCCCACTGGACGGGCCGTGGCAAAAAGAATGATGCCGATGGCGCCGCGGTTGAAGCCATGCGTACAGCGTTTGACACCGTGGCCATTGATGGCACCGTGGTGATCGGCGAAGGCGAGATGGACGAAGCACCGATGCTGTATATCGGTGAAAAAGTCGGCTCAGGCGGTCCCGAGATGGATATCGCCGTAGACCCGCTGGAAGGCACAAACCTGTGCGCCAAAGACATGCCCAACGCCATTACGGTTGTGGCTCTGGCTGAGCGCGGCAACTTCCTGCATGCGCCTGATGTCTATATGGACAAAATTATTGTCGGCGCGGGCCTGCCGGACGGCGTGGTGGACCTTGATTCCTCTATCGAGAACAATCTGCGCAATCTGGCCAAAGCCAAAGGCAAGGCTGTGCGTGACCTTGTTCTCTGCACGCTGGAGCGTGACCGGCATGAAGAAATGATTGCCAAAGCACGGGAAGCCGGCGCACGCGTCCGCCTGCTGACGGATGGTGACGTTGCTGGCGCCATTGCCGCATGTCTTGATACCAGTCAGGTCGATATTTACGTGGGTTCTGGCGGCGCACCGGAAGGCGTTCTGGCTGCTGCGGCTATCCGCTGCGTAAATGGCCAGATGCAGAGCCGCCTGCTGTTTGAAGATGACAGCCAGCGTGAACGCGCCAAGACCATGAACCCCGGTAAAAACCCGGACCGTAAGCTTGGCCTGCATGATCTGGCAGCTGGGTCCGTCCTGTTCTCCGCCACAGGGGTAACCTCCGGCACACTGCTGAAGGGTATTCACCATTACCCTAACCACGCGGTGACGCATTCACTGGTTATGCGCTCCAAGTCCGGCACGGTGCGGTTTGTTGAAGGCTATCATAACTTCAAAACTAAAACATGGACCCCGCAATAAGGCATTCATTGTCCGATATGAATGTCCTTGTGTCTGAAAAAATGAGTCCGCTCACTGCCATGCCAGAGGCCCGTGCGGCCCTTGGCGTGGAAAGCAGCCTGACAGGCCGCCGCTGGGTGTGGCGGGACGGGGTGGAAGACCCCGCCCTGCTCCGCATGGGCGCTGCCATTGCCCAGCGAGCAGGTCTGCCGGAAATTGTCGGGCGGCTTTTGGCCCTGCGCGGTATTCCGCTGGAACAGGCCGCCCATTTTCTCGACCCGAAACTCCGTGCCCTTCTCCCTAATCCCTCCAGCTTGCAGGATATGGACAAAGCCGCGGCCCGCATGGCTCTGGCAGTGCAGCAAGGGGAAACCATCGGTATTTTCGGGGATTATGACGTGGATGGCGCCTGCGCCTCTGCCATCCTCGCATCATTTTTTGAAGACCTCGGCATTATCGTCCACACCCATATTCCAGACCGCATGACGGAGGGCTACGGCCCGAACGTCCCCGCGTTGGAAGGGCTTGTGGCACGAGGTGCCTCCCTCATTATCTGTGTGGATTGCGGCACGGCTGCCGGGTCTGTGCTGGGAGAAGTAACTGGCAAGGCAGACCTGATTGTTCTGGACCACCATAAATCAGAAGACGCCCTGCCCCCCATTCTGGCAACCGTGAACCCGAACCGGCCAGACTGCACCTCTGGCCTTGGCCATGTCTGTGCAGCAGCCCTCTCCTTTCTGGCGGCCGTCGCCACCAGCCGGGACCTACGCGCCGCCGGATGGTTTCATAACGCACAGCTAGCCCCTGACCTGCTGAACCAGCTTGATCTGGTCGCTCTCGCCACGGTGTGTGATGTCATGCCGCTGCATGGGCTGAACCGCGCCTTTGTCAAGCAGGGGTTAAAAATTATGGGCCGCCGCCAGCGCATGGGCCTGAATGCGCTGATGGACATTGCCGGTGTCACCAAAGCGCCGGATGCTTTTACCTGTGGCTTTGCCCTCGGCCCGCGTATTAATGCGGGGGGACGCATTGCCGAGGCCGGGCTGGGCCTGACCTTGCTCCGCAGCACAGACGCGCATGATGCCCGCACCATGGCGGAGCGACTGGACGCCGTAAACCGCCGCAGGCAAGGCGTGGAAGCCGAGATTCTGGATCGTGCCATGGCGCAGGCGGCCGAGCAGCGCGAGGCAGGCCATCCTGTCATTTTTCTGGCGGGCAAAGACTGGCACCCCGGCGTGGTCGGGATTGTCGCTGGCCGGATCAAGGAACAGTTCAACCGGCCCGCTCTGGTTGGGGCGGAACAGGAAGACGGCTCCGTGAAAGGCTCAGGCCGGTCTGTGCCGGGGCTGGACCTCGGCACTGTGATTATCGCGGCACGTCAGGCCGGACTGCTGACCAGTGGTGGTGGACACGCCATGGCGGCAGGGTTTTCTCTGCCGGCTGAAAATATTAAACGCTTCCACGCCTTTTTAGACGAGCGGTTAGCCGATGCCGCCACTCTGCCGGATACGGTGGACGTCGCACTGGATACAGCCCTTTCTGTCTCGGGTGCTACGGTGGAACTGGCAGAAAATCTGGCCATGCTCGCCCCATTTGGCGCGGGCAATGCGGAGCCGCTGATTGCAGTCTCCAACGCGCAGATCATCCGGTCTGACCGGATTGGCCGAGATGGCAATACGCTTCGCCTACTGCTGAAGGGACAGGATGGCGGGCGCCTGAAAGCCCTGCTGTTCCGTGCGAACGATAATCCGCTGGCCACAGCACTGGAAGACAGCACGCGCCCGCCTGTCCATCTGGCTGGTTATCTGCGCTCAGAAACGTGGAATGGCCGGACGGATGCAACCTTCTTCATTCAGGACGCTGCGCGCGCCTGAAGAAAGACGCTTTCCGTCCGCGCCTCTCTTTCAAGACCGCCACTCTCAGCCGCGCTGATATTTTTCTGTTAGACACCAGCGCAGATGGCTACGCACAGCAGGCCATTCCACAGCGGTGATACTATACACGCAGGAGTCCCGGAGTGATCCATCCGGCAACCGCTGATGGCAACGCAAAATCCCATCCAGTTTTGCCCCAAGCCGCTCGATAGCCCGGCGGCTCCGCTGATTGAGGACATGCGTGCGGAGCTCCACAGCCAGACAACCCAACGTTTCAAACGCATAGGACAGCAAAAGCTGCTTTGCTTCCGTATTCAGAGCCGTTCTCTGCACACTGGCCGCATACCACGTGGAGCCAATTTCTACGCGTGGCCCGGCCTTATCAATATTCATCAAGCTCGTCATGCCGACAACGCGGTTATCGGGCAGGCTGACCACCGTATAAGGCAGCATAGTTCCACGTTTTTGCAGGTCCAGACGCCGCGCAATATCTGCTGCCATGGCGTCTGGCTGAGGCACGGATGTGCACCAGACCTTCCACTGCTCCCCATCCTGCACAGCCTGCTGCAACGCAGCACAGTGCGTAGGCGAGAGGGGAACAAGCTGAACATGCTCTCCGGTGAGAGGCACCGGAATATCTGGAAACGCGCGTTGGACTGTCATCAATAACTGCTTTCAGAAAGGCGTTAGCCTTCCTGTGCGGCTCCACGGCGCGCTTCAACCTCTTTCTTCATGGCAGCCTGAACTTTCTCAAAAGCCCGGACTTCAATCTGGCGGACACGCTCGCGCGAGATACCATAGTGATGCGCCAGATCTTCCAGCGTGGAAGGCTCATCCGTCAGGCGACGTTCCGTAAAAATATGCCGTTCCCGCTCGTTCAACGTGCCCATGGCGTTGGCCAGAAGCGCCTTACGACCGGAAAGCTCCTCGTTTTCCGCGTAGGTCTCTTCCTGATTGACATGATCATCCACCAGACGATCCTGCCACTCATTATCCTGATCGGCCCGCATGGGCGCGTTCAGACTGTGGTCAGGCGCTGCCATGCGGCGGTTCATGTTCACCACATCCTGCTCGGACACGCCCAGCGTAGTGGCAATCTTGTTCACCTGCTCGGGCTGGAGATCCCCGTCATCAATGGCCTGCATCTGCCCTTTCAGGCGGCGCAGGTTGAAGAACAGCTTTTTCTGGGCTGCCGTGGTGCCCATTTTCACCAAGGACCAGCTATGCAGGATATATTCCTGAATAGCCGCACGGATCCACCACATGGCGTACGTCGCCAGACGGAAGCCCTTATCTGGGTCAAACCGGCGCACGGCCTGCATCATGCCGATATTGCCTTCACTGATGAGTTCGTTCACCGGCAGACCATATCCCCGGTACCCCATAGCGATTTTTGCAACCAGCCGCAGGTGAGAGGTCACCAGTTTGTGCGCGGCCTTTACATCCCCCTCATCCTTCCACAAATGAGAAAGACGGAGTTCTTCTTCCGGGGTGAGCAGGGGATATTTGCGGATGTCCTGAAGGTATCTTGAAAGATTGTTTTCAGGACCGACATTGATAACAGGCGAGACCATAACTGAGCACTCCTCTTAACTGGAAAGCTCCCTGCAGCGCCTCAGGTTCCGTAAAAATCTGATAGGCGTTGCTTAAAACTCGGCAAGTTTCCGGTTACAAGCGGACGAAAATTGACTGTCTTCTTCCATCGCCCCCCGAATGGGCAGCACGAGCGAAGAAACATCCGTCCTGACAGCCCTACAGGCTGGATCAGAAAGGATGCTGACGGTGCGCCGGAATAAGGGCTGTGTCAAGAAAACCCTCATAAATCCGCCATCCACCGTGCGTATAACTCTGATTACCCCACACAACAGACCGACAGACTCGCTACCATACCGGAGCGTCTGTGCTGGGCCTGAACGCCAATTACGCTGAGAGGTTCCGTCTGCTCAGACAATAACGGCCTTTGCGGGGATCAAACCCAAAACCGCCCCTAATGCCAACATATCGTCTGGCATAGGGGCTTCAAACAGCATCTGCTCTCCGGTGCGCGGATGCGTAAACCCAAGACGGGCGGCATGGAGCGCCTGCCGTGGAAAATCCAGCGCCGCCGCTTTTGCAGCTGCGGAAAGTCCTTTGGCTGCGGCCGGAATACGCCGCAGATAGACAGGGTCCCCTATCAATGGGTGTCCGTTGGCCGAAAAATGCACGCGGATCTGGTGTGTGCGGCCTGTTGCCAGACGGCACTGGACAAGGGCAGCACCCATGTCAAACGCCTGAAGCGTACGGTAACGCGTCAACGCCCACTTTCCGCCGTGTGTTACAATCGTCATGCGTTTGCGGTCGCGTTTATCGCGCCCGATATCGCCTTCGTACTCACCTTCTGCTGGTTGTGGGCACCCCCAGCAGAAGGCCAGATAGGCGCGGTCTATCCTTCGGGCCGCGAAATCGGCTGACAGTGCCAAATGCGCCTGTTCCGTTTTGGCCACAACCATCAGGCCGGAGGTATCCTTGTCCAACCGATGCACAATGCCGGGCCGCCTCTCCCCGCCAATCCCTTTCAGACTCTCCCCGCAATGCGCGATCAGGCCGTTGACCAGCGTGCCAGTCTCATTTCCCGGTGCGGGATGCACCACAAGGCCTGCGGGTTTGTTGAGCACAATCAGGTCTGCATCTTCATACAGAACATCAAACGCCACGCGCTCCCCTTCCGGTGTGGCGGGGGCGGCGGGAGGAATGGTCAACACATAAGTCATACCGAGCCTTACGGTTTCCGCCGGTTCCGTCACGGGGGCGGCGTTGCCGGTCAAATGTCCTTCCTCAATGAGTGCTTTGACCCGTGAGCGGGATAACGTGCCAGATTGCGCGGCTACAAAACGGTCCACCCGGTCACCCGCATGGTCTTCAGTTGCGGTAAAAACCAGCGTTGAGCCATAGGCATTACCAGCAGAAGCAGAATCGGGCTGAGGCGAGCCGGGTTGCGTCAAAGTTTTTTACTTCCTGACAGACGGAGAGAGCGGGCGAGTAAAAGCCTTTTATCCTCCGCGCCGTCAAGAACAGGGCACGCTGATTGTCGGGATCTCGAAAACAGATCCAACAGACAGCATCCACTTCCTGCACGACATTCAAGCAAGTGTTCAAGTGCGGGGCGCCCTGTAAGCATTTAAGCATTCCTGCACGGGCAATAGCCAGAGAGCGGCACTGCGCAAAATGGACCATGCTCGGTTTCGCAGGACAAAACCCGCACGACATGCCACGCAGTCAGGCCTTATTGCATCACTGCGTTGACAGCATTCGTAAATGCGAGACCGATTGTAAGAACAGAAACAAGGCCCGCAGGAATGTCAGTCTTCCGTCAGGCTACCGCTTCAAAAAAGCCTTGCATCATCAGTCAACTCTAGTCAGCGCTCCGCCTTTATGAAAAGCGACATGCCCGGTTTTCAGGCTCTCAATTTCATATTGGGGCTCCTGCGCCGTTGCATGGTGCTGATAGCCATTGACGTCAAATGGCGTGGTGTGGATAGCTCTAATTCGGCCACTGACATAGCCAGCTTCCGAGTTCCATGTGACAACATCACCGATTTCGAAACTCTGTGACTGCATGAGCTGCGTTTCCTTCCGACATGCGTAGAAAATAGGAATTCTGTTATTAATACGCCTCACACTTTCTATACCATCGGACACTCAACGCACTCTTTGCAAGATTTCATAGCACTCCTGCGCCATTATGGAGTGACACAGATTGCCGATGTACGGGCTTTCCCCTATTCCCGGCGCAATCGTGACTTTGATGGAGAGGCCTTGATAACGGAACTCCACACTCAGGGCATTGGCTACACTCACATTCCTGAACTGGGCGGCCGCCGCCCACGCAGTAAAACTGTGCCCGTTGACACAAATGCTTACTGGCGGGTCCAGAGTTTTCATAATTATGCCGATTACGCTTTGGGAGATGATTTCCATCGCGGTCTTGAAAAGCTGATCACAATGGGCCGGACAGAAACAGTCGCCCTGATGTGCGCGGAAGTCCTCTGGTGGCGTTGCCACAGGCGCATCGTGACCGATTACCTTCTGGTCAATCACCAGACCGTCTTTCATATCCTGTCTATGACAAAAGCCGAGAAGGCAGACCTGACACCTACCGCAGTCGAGACAGAACAGAATCGCATTGTGTATCCGGCGGCTGCCAGCGACACATTAGAAAATTGAATATGTCTAATGTTCCCTCATACCCCGTGTTTCAGGCTCAGGCACAGACAGCGGAAAACCGATCTTTCTTGACCGCCGAAGCCAATTATAGGGCCACCAGAAATAGGATGGATATTTAGCCCGTTGAGAGAGAGCATCCCCGCACGGACTGCGCTCTAGCTATTCCTGCTCGCACTTCTGCCCCCGCCAACAAAAAACCGACATAACCAAGCCACGACGAGGCAAATTTGCGAAGAACGTGCTCATGCGCATTCCTGCCCCGCATTAGTCCCCCTGTTATCCGTCTGATCGCGTTCCCATATCTTTCTTCTGTAAAACGCATTTCAGCACAGGACAGGATCACCATGACTGACAAGCTTCCACACGAAACAAGCAGTTTGCATGCTCTCGCCGAACGGGCCACCAAGGAACCCAAACTGCTGACAAAAGCAGAGGTGACGGAACTGGCGGACTTCGTGCTCAAAGGGGGTGAACATGCCTCTGAGCAGGAACGCGAGATTGCCAAAAAAGCACGCCATAACCCCGAAGGCGTGGAGAAAGCCGATATCGTGACCCTCGCCCGCAAGGTGCTGGACCGGAAATAGGAGCAAGACCATGACGACACATCACGAACCCTCCGCAGTAAACCTCGCGCACCGACTGAAAGAAGTGGAGCGCGATCTGGCTCGGGCAGAAAAAAACAACCCGGAGCACGTTCATGCTCTGACAGAAGAAAAGAAAAAGCTCGAAGCCATGCTCGCTCAACGCTGAGAGCACTCTTTACCTAAAAATTTATCGTCCTCGGCGGCGCGTCGGCATCAGTCTGTCACGCCGCCGAGGGCGACCCGGCATTGCGACCAAAGAGTTTTATCAAACCGCAACAGGTGCTAGGCATACTCAAGAACCTGATTTCCCTCCTGTAGCCTTGGCCTGATAGAGGCGTTGCCGGACGCATCCTGATCCATGACAGTTCCCAGCCCTCCCGGCGCTCCGCTTTCACCCGACGCGGTTTCCCTTGCTCGGATCAGAGCAGCCTATCAGGCGTTACTAACACGGCGGCTGAGTATTCTAGCTGTTTTGGGCGGGACTATTCTGGTCTCGGTACTGCTGGATTTTTCTTTAGGCCCGGCAGGGTTATCCCCCACGCAATTACTTCACACACTCCTGCACCCCTCCATGGTGCCGGACAGCCAGCGGATTATTGTCTGGCAGATTCGCCTGCCTTATGCGCTGATGGCCGTCTGTGTGGGCGCGGCCCTCGGGCTGAGTGGCGCGGAAATGCAAACCATTCTGGCCAACCCGCTGGCCAGCCCGTTTACGCTCGGGGTCTCGGCGGCGGCAGCGTTCGGGGCGTCCCTCGCTCTTGTGCTGGGGCTGCATTTTCCGGGTCTGCCGGATACATGGCTTATTGCGGGGAACGCCTTTGCCTGCGCCATTGGCTCGGTCTTTCTTCTTGATGTCGTGGGGCGTCTACGCCACGCCCGCACCAGCACGGTGGTACTGTTTGGCATAGCGCTGGTCTTTACCTTTCAGGCGCTGGTGTCCCTCATGCAGTTTATGGCCAGTGAGGACGCCTTGCAGGATCTGGTCTTCTGGACCATGGGCAGTCTCACGCGCACCACATGGCCCAAACTTGGTCTACTGGCAGCCCTTGGGGCGCTGGTTGTTCCCTTCTCTCTTCGGGCCTCATGGAGCCTGACTACCCTGCGTATGGGGGAAGAACGGGCCGCCAGTCTGGGCGTCAATGTACCGCGCGTGCGCCGGGGCGCTCTGCTGCGGGTCAGTCTGCTGTCTGCGCTCGCTGTGTCCTTTGTCGGGATTATCGGGTTTGTGGGGCTGGTGGCCCCCCATATTGCCCGCAGGCTGCTGGGGGAAGATCATCGGTTTTACCTGCCGGGCAGCATGCTGGTGGGGGCACTCATTCTGTCGCTGTCTTCCGTGACAGCGCGAATGCTGATCCCCGGCGTGATTATTCCCACCGGGATTGTCACAGCATTAGTGGGTATTCCGTTTTTTCTCAGCATTGTGTTACGCCAGCGTGGTTTGTCATGACAGCACCGCCCGTTCACCAAACTGGCCTGAATGCGACGCACGTTACCGTGCGGTATGGCAGACGCACCGTCTTGCAGGATGTAACGGCAGGCCCGTTCACGCCCGGCACGGTGTGCGCTCTACTGGGGCCAAACGGCAGCGGGAAATCCACCCTGATGCGCGCCATGGCCGGACTGGTACCCTCTTCCGCCTGCGTCACGCTGAACGGAGCGGAATTATCCCGCATGAGCCTGCAAGACCGCACGGCGCGGTGCCTGTATCTGCCGCAGGCGTTGCCTGCTGCGGTGCATCTGCCGGTGCTGGAGGCACTGATTGCGGCGCGCCACACCGCTCATGCAGGGCGGCTCGCCCCCGCGTCTGGCACGCCACAGGAAGAGACCATTCAGGCCGCGCTGGATAGTCTCACCCTGTTTGGCATTCCCCATCTTGCCATGCAGGCCATGGATGAACTCTCCGGCGGGCAACGGCAACTGGTGGGGCTGGCGCAGGCACTCAGCCGCAAACCGCAAGGTCTTTTGCTAGATGAACCCCTTAGTGCTTTGGACCTGCACCACCAGTTTGCCGTAATGGATATTCTGCGGCGGGAAACTACAGCCCATCAGCTTGTTACAGTGCTGGTGCTGCATGACCTGAATATTGCTCTGAATAGGGCGGACACTGTCGCTGTTCTGCACGCAGGCCAGATCATTGCCTCCGGGCCGCCAGCCAGTGTGCTAACGCCGGACCTGCTGCGGGAAGTTTATCGCGTGCAGGCCCGTGTGGAAGAAAGCGCGGATGGCAGAAAATTTGTGAGCGTAGACGGGATTGTCTGACCAGAGCTGGTCAGGGGTCAGGTCCCGCAAAATGTATGGCGCACGCGCTCACTGGGTTGCGCGGGGCGGGCATAAGCCTCTTTCCCCGGCTGGTCGTCATACGGACGGGTGCAGACGGCGAGCAACGCTTCAAACTTCGAGAAATCCCCCTCATCCACCGCAGCCCTGATCATCGCTTCCACCAGATGATTGCGCGGGATAAAGGCCGGGTTGACCTTCTGCATTGCAGCGACACGCGCTGAAACTGTGCCTTCCTCTTCCCCGGCTAACCGCTGCCGCCAACGGGCCAACCATGGGCCGAAGGCTGCGAGCAGCTCTGGCACATTCTCCCCGCTGATCGCTCCTTCTGAACTCAAAGCACGGAAAGTCTGCGTGAAATCTGCCTGCGTTTCCTGCATGGTTTCCAGTAGGCTGCGGAACAAGTCCGTATCATCGGCCTGCTCTGTTTTAAGGCCCAGCTTTGCGCGGAAGCCCGCCAGATAGGTTGCCTGAAAACGCCCTTCAAACGCGCCGAGCGCGTCCTGCGCAACGGGCACCGCTTGTTCCTCATCCTCTGCCAGTAGTGGTAAAAGTGCTTCTGCCAGACGCGTGAGGTCCCACAGAGCCATACTCGGCTGGTTGCCGTAGGCGTAGCGCCCTCGTTCATCAATAAAGCTGAACACCGTGGTTGGATCATACTGTTCCATGAAGGCGCAGGGGCCGTAATCAATCGTCTCGCCAGAGATTGCCATATTATCGGTGTTCATCACACCGTGGATAAAGCCTTTGAGCATCCACTGCGCGACCAGATCCGCCTGTGCTGCAATCACACGCTCCAGCAAGGCCAGATAAGGCGCAGGAGCCTGAGCGACATCGGGATAATGCCGGGCAATAGCGAAGTCGGCCAACGCCCGCAGCCCGGTGAGATCCTGCCGTGCGGCAAAAAACTGGAACGTGCCCACCCGGATGTGGCTACTGGCTACGCGGGCAATCACGGCGCCCGGCAAAGGCGTCTCCCGCATCACCTGTTCCCCCGTGATAACCGCAGCCAGTGCACGGGTTGTGGGCACGCCAAGGGCGGCCATGGCCTCACTCACCACATACTCCCGCAACACTGGTCCGAGTGCCGCCCGTCCGTCCCCTCGGCGGGAGTAAGCCGTCCGGCCAGAGCCTTTCAGTTGTATCTCCCGCACCTGACCGCTGGCATCCGTCACATCCCCCAGCAAAAGCGCCCGGCCATCCCCCAGTTGCGGCACGAAATGCCCAAACTGGTGCCCGGCATAGGCCAACGCTACCGGCTGCACCCCCTGCGGCATACACGAGCCCGAGAGCATGGCCAGACCGTCCGGCCCGGAAAGCCAATCCACGTCCAGCCCCAGTGACTGCGCCAGCGGACCATTCAGTTTGATGAGCCGAGGCGCTGCAACCGGCGTGAGCACCGCAGAGGCGTAAAAATGGTCCGGCAACTGGCTGTAGGTCTGCCGTAGGGAAAAGGAGGTCATTGCAAAGGCCCTTCATCATGACAGCCAGTGGAGGAATATCCGGGTCTCGCAGGCAAAAAACAGCCAGACCGTATGGGAAAGGCAGATATGGGGACACTGCCCCCGCTCTGGCAACACACTTATGATCATGTTATTTAACGCCATCATCGCAACAAACGCTGTCAATGCAGGCACAGACAGACTGCACAGCAGGCCGCGGAGACGCCAGACCTCATGAACACCCCTACCAAAACCGCTTTTCAGATTACGCCAAAAGCCGACCGGGCTTCTCCGGCTGAGCGGGCATCCCTGCTTGCCAACCCCGGTTTTGGCCGCGTTTTTTCCGAACATATGGCTGTTGTGACGTACACGGAAGGTAAAGGCTGGCACACACCGCAAATCCTGCCGCGCCAGCCGCTAACGCTGGACCCCGCCGCCTCCGTCCTGCACTACGCGCAGGAAATTTTTGAAGGCATGAAAGCCTACCGCGCCCCCAATGGTGAGGCGCTGCTGTTCCGCCCGGACGCCAATGCCCGCCGCTTCCGCCATTCCGCCGAACGTATGGCCATGGCGCAGGTGCCGGAAGAGCTGTTTCTGGATGCCGTAACGCAACTGGTAGCACTTGATAAGGACTGGATTCCGGCAGCCGATGTCGGCACGCTCTACATCCGCCCCTTCATGATTGCGACAGAAGCCGCGCTGGGCGTAAAGCCCGCCGCAGAGTTCAAGTTTCTGGTTATTGCCTGTGCCGCTGGAGAATATTTCTCGCAAGATGCTGGCCCGGTCAGCGTGTGGGTGGAAGAACGCACGGTGCGCGCCTCCCGCGGTGGCACGGGTGAAGCCAAATGCGGCGGTAACTATGCTGGCAGCCTGACAGCTCAGATGGAAGCCAAAGCCAATGGCTGCCATCAGGTACTGTTCCTTGACGCCATTGAACGCAAATGGATTGAGGAAATGGGGGGCATGAACATCGTCATGGTGTTTGATGACGGCACCATTCTCACCCCCCCGCTGGAAGGCACCATTCTGCGCGGTATCACCCGGGATTCCCTGCTGACACTGGCACGGGACAAAGGCCTGACCGTGCGTGAAGAACCCTACGCCATTGACCAGCTTTATGCCGATGCAAAATCCGGCCGCCTGAAAGAAGCTTTTGCCTGCGGCACGGCAGCGGTTGTGACCCCTATCGGCACCCTGAAAAGTGCTGAAGGCACCTGCGTGATCAACAACGGCAAAACAGGCGAAATCACCACCGCCCTGCGCAAAGCCCTGTGCGACATCCAGTATGGTCGTGCGGAAGACACACATGGCTGGGTCAAGCAGGTTTCCTGATTTTTCTCTTTTGACCGCGATTTTTACAATCCTGCCCGGAATCTTTTCCGGACAGGATTTTTTATTATGGGTGATCGTCTTTTAAGACCCCAACCAGCGTCCACATAACACCCCCTCCCCACATCTCGGCCCGCACTATTTCGACCATGTATGGATTATTTGCGCGTCTGATAGTCTGCAAAGTGAATTGATCGATATCCTGAGTCAGTGCTGTCCTGATCAGACCCAGTCCTGACCGGAGAAATGCCATGGCAAACGCCTGCCCAAGTGTAACCGCATGGCGCGTCGCCCGACATCGAGCGAAACACCAGATATTGGAAAAGGGCGCGGTCTTTTCTGACCCTCTTGCACTCCAGATTGCAGGTGAAACGGCTGATGTTCTCGCCACGGAAGGCGATAAGGAAGGGGAAAAAGGCTTTCGTCTTTTCATGGCCATTCGCAGCCGCATCGTGGAAGACAAGCTGGCCGAAGCGGTACAGCGCGGCATAAGACAGGCCGTTGTCATGGGAGGCGGCGTTGATACGCTCGGCCTTCGCAATCCGCATGTAAAGAGTGGTCTCACTGTTTTCGAAGTGGATCGGCCACTTATGCAGGACTGGAAGCGTTCGCATCTTACGCAATTAGGACTGAGTGTGCCGCAGTCCCTGACGTTCGTTCCTGTGGATTTCGAACAGGACAACCTCCGCTCCTGCCTGATTAAGGCTGGTTTTGACCTTGCCATACCAGCTTTTTTCTCGTGGCTAGGCGTTGTGCCGTATCTGACGCAGGAAGCGATCGAAAACACCCTGCGTTTTGTTGCAAGCCTCTCTGGTTCCGAAATTGTCTTTGATTATGGTGAACCGCTCGAAAATTATGAAGGCTCGCACAGACAGCTCATGGAAGAGCGGAGTGCCTTTGTTGCCTCCGTTGGAGAGCCGTGGCTTAGTCGCTTCAACCCACAGGACATGCACGCCATTTTGCAAAAATGCGGACTTAATCATTTTATAGATTATGATCGTGCAGGCATTTCTTCCTACTTCGGCTGGCCCATAAAAAACACAAACACCAAAGCCAGTCCGCATGTCGTTGATGCGTTCTCCGCATCCGGTTGCCACCTCGGGCTATAAACCTGTCCGGCAGCCCAAAAGACACGCATTTCCATGGTGCACATGGCACAAATTTTTTATAAACCACTACCTTGCAATAGTCAGTTCTGGTTTGTATTAAATAGCTATCGAAAGCCACCAACGAGTCGTCCGTGCCAACCCAGTGCGGGCCTTTGGTGCCTCCAGAACAGGAAAAGCCGTGGAACCCAACCTTGTTCAGTTCAAGAAAGGCGTGCTGGAACTGTGTGTGCTTGCTCTTCTCGCGAAGGCAGATTCATACGGATATGACATTGCCAGCCGCCTGTCTGACGCCATTGATATGGGAGAAGGCACTATCTATCCGCTTATGCGTCGTATGCAGAAAGATGGTCTTGTATCCACGTATTTTGTGGAATCCCCCTCCGGGCCGCCTCGTAAATACTACACTCTGACGGAACAGGGCCGGCAGAGTTTGAACAGTCAGCGCACTGCGTGGACGGCCTTTACCAAAGCTGTCCACGCCGTTTTAGGCTCTGACGATACGCCCAGCCCTGCTCCGGCCGCCTCCTCTCCCACTCCAACCACTCTGACGGTCCAAAAAACCGTAAGGAACACACAGGCATGAACAGCAAACAGATGTTCCTTGACAAGCTGCGCGCAGGATTGAAAGGCCTCCCGCATTCTGTTGTTGAGGATATTCTTGCCGAATATACCGCGCATTTTGATGAAGGCCGCGCAGCGGGGCGCTCCGAAAGCGAGATTGCCACAGCCTTGGGAGACCCCTCACGTCTGGCGCGGGAAGTCAGGGCTGAGACTGGCATGCGCCGGTGGGAGGATGAACGGAGCCTCGGCAATGCTCTGGGTGCGATTGTCGGCGTGCTGGGGCTGGCCGCGCTGGATCTGCTGGTCGTGCTGCCAGTGTTATTGACTGTGGGCTCCATTGATCTGGCATTTTTTATTGCGGGAGCCTGCATCTGTCTGGCGGGGAGCATCATGCTGCCTTTCGCCCTGATCAGCCTGCTGCCCGGCTTTGACGGAGACTGGCTTCAGGGCGTGCTGATCAGCCTTGGCATGGCCAGTGGCGGGGCCTCCATCGTGGCCGTGTGCGCGCTGTTTACAATCGGCGTCATCAATCTGCTCATACGCTACGGCCGCGCCCATTATCGCCTGATTACACAAGCCAACCCGTCCTAATCCGCCTGCTCCTCAAGGAATTTCTCCATGATCCGTGGCATTACAATGATCGCGCTGGGCGGCGCAGCCCTCTCCGCCCTCTGCTTTGGTATGGCAACCGTCCGCGGACCGCTCCTCTTCCCGTCAACACAATGGACGCTGGACTGGGCAGGTACGGAACCCACAGGCCCCACCACCACCCGCACTCTGGACTGGCAAGGGAGCAACGCCCTGACCCTCAATCTGCCCGCCAGAATTATCTACACACAGGGGGAGAAGCCGGGCATTACGGTCAAAGGGTCTGAAAGGCTGGTGAACCGCGTCACCTTGCAGGGCAACACGCTGGATATGGCCGAAAGCAAGGACCACCATACCCACTGGAGCAACAATTCTCTGACCGTCACCATTACCGCGCCGGCCCTGAACACCCTTACGCTGAACGACTTTGGCACACTTGATGTGCAGGACTACCAGCAGCCGACACTGAACCTCGTCATTAACGGGGCTGCGCATGTGAAAGCCCACGGCCATACGGATAGCCTCAAGCTGACCATAGACGGCGCAGGCTCCGTGAAACTGACCAGCACCCCGCAGTCTCTGACACAGCAAATTGATGGAATCGGGTCTGTCTCGCTCCCGCATAAGGCCACCACGCCCACCCCACCAACACCTCCGCAGCCCCACAACGACAAGACTCAAGACGGAGAGTCTGAGGAAAATGAGGACACTTTCTTCTAACCACGAGCGCACGCTATCATCCCCGGCAGGAGACGGGCGGGCTTCCTTCTGGCATGTTCAGCGTCCTGTCAGGTTCAAGCTGTATGCAGAACTCCGGCACGTCCTTGCTTCCTCCCTTCCCCGACTCTCCTGACCGGAGGCCACTGGAGGGGAAACACCATGTTCTGACCGGGGTGTATGAAATCTAATGAAGGCTTCCCGCTGCTGCCTTGTTCTGTTGATGGTGCTCGGCACTCTGCACGCCGCCCATGCGCAGAGTGGGCCATCGTCCGTCAGCGAGGCTGCGTCCCCCCGTAGCAGCCTCTCCTTCCCGGATGCACTCGCCATGGCATGGGCGCAGGACCCGCTGCGCTCGGAACTGGGGACAAACCGTCGCTCGGCCGAAGCCCGCGCACGGGCCGCCGGAAGCTGGTTTGCTGGTGGGCCTTCCCTCTCCGGGTCCTATTTTGATGACCACGCTATTGGCACCAATATTGGCTATACAACCTATCAGGGCGGGGTAAGCGTACCACTCTGGTTGCCGGGGCAGGGCAGCGCCACCCGCAAACTGGCGCGAGCAGATGCGGAAGCCGCGACTGAGCGCACCAGTGCTGAGCATATGGCCCTTGCCGTCCGCCTGCTGGATGCATCCGCGACCGTCCTTCTGGCCCGCAAGCGGGTTATTACCACGATGGCCCTTTCTACTGCCGCAACACGCCTGAGCGAACATATGGCCGTTGCTGCGCGTACGGGGGAAGTGACACAGGCGGACCAGCAAATGGCCGAAGCTGCTCTGGCCACAGCCCAGACCGATGCCGCCATGGCGCAGGAAGAAGCACAAACCGCAACCGCCGGGCTGGTCGCGCTACTGGGCACTCCCGTTGTGCCGGACATTCAGGCTTTTTCTGCCCCGGAAAGTGCTGAAACACGACTTGTTGCCCATACAGTGGAAGAGAATGACCCACGAGTGCGCGCTGCACAGAAGGCAACCGCCGCCGCTCAAGCGGATCTGGTTCTGGCGCGTCGGTCCTTCATGCCCAATCCGGAAATCGGTGTGGGGGCCATTCATGAAGCACAATATGGCAGCCCGTGGGATACCCGTGTGGGCGTGAACTTTACCATGGCTCTGCCCAGTGCCGTGCATAACGCCCCGCTACTTGCGGAAGCCCGTAACCGGGTGGCCGCAGCGGAAACGCAGGAAACGCTGGCCCGCCGCATGGTCCGGCAGGAACTGGTGCAAATTCGCGCTCGTCTGGCTTCCGCTGCCGCAGCCCTCAAAAGCGCTCAGAACGCTGCGCGACAACTGGACAAGCGGGCCGATTTGCTGGAACGCTCATGGAAAATGCAGGAAAACTCTCTGGATGATGCACTGCGGGCACGACAGGCCGCCTACACGGCTGATCTGGTGAGAGACCGTGCGGAAATCCTCTGGCACAGCGCTATCCTCCGCGCCCTGATCGCAGCAGGCGCAATACCGGGGCTGGAGCAGTCCCCCACGGCAAGACCACGCCAGACCACCACGCTGATTGTGCCAACCCCAGCAGACACCGAGAGTATGGAGGAGACCTCTACCCCGCACACGCGGCAGCCGGGGGAGGCACTCCGTATTCCCGAACTGGTCTCCGCCCCCCGCAGCAGCGGCGCACCGATGCCGTGACATCCTCAACCGCTACGTGTCACCACCCATAGAGCTTCAAGCCTCAGGACACACGCCTTTACGCTAACCACCCACAACAAGCGGGACAGCAAAAACGCCGCAGTCCGCAAAGGCTGAAAACCCTTTGCAAACTGCGGCGCTCAAAGAAACAGACGGAGCGTTTTAGCTAATCCGCGCAAGGCCACCCATGTAGGGACGCAGAACGTCTGGCACCGTGATGGAGCCATCTTCATTCTGGCCATTTTCCATCACGGCAATCAGTGTCCGACCAACCGCAAGACCGGAACCGTTCAGCGTATGCACAAACACTGGCGCACCCCCACCTTGCGGGCGGAAGCGGGCGTTCATACGGCGGGCCTGAAAATCCCGCGTGTTGGAGCAGGAGGAAATTTCACGCCACGCGCCCTGCCCCGGCAACCATGCTTCAAGATCAAACGTCTTGGCGGCACCAAATCCGGTATCTCCTGCACAGAGCAACACGCGACGATAAGGCACGCCCAGTTTTTCCAGAATGCTTTCAGCGCAACGCGTCATGCGCTCATGCTCCGCGTCACTCTCCTCCGGCGTGGTGACGGACACCATTTCGACTTTTTCAAACTGATGCTGGCGCAGCATCCCGCGCACGTCTCGTCCGGCAGACCCGGCCTCACTGCGGAAACACTGGCTCAGCGCGGTCATGCGGCGCGGTAGCGTGGCGGTCTCCAGAATCTCTCCGGCGACAGAGGCCGTCAGCGGCACTTCCGCCGTAGGGATCAGCCAACGACCATCTTCCGTGCGGAAGGACTGATCGGCAAATTTGGGCAGTTTGTCCGTGCCATACATGGCGGCATCATTCACCAGCACGGGCACCTGTGTTTCCTCGTACCCGTTTTCATCCGTATGCTGGTCCAGCATGAACTGCCCCAGCGCACGGGCCAGACGGGCCAGCGCCCCCCGCAGCACCACAAACCGTGCGCCGGACAGTTTGGCGGCCGTGCCGAAATCCATCTGCCCCAGCGCTTCCCCCAGTTCAAAATGCTGGCGCGCGGTAAAGCTGAACTCCGGCGGCGTGCCCCAAACATGCTGGACCACGTTAGCCGTCTCATCCGGCCCATCCGGTACGGATGCGTCCAAGCGGTTGGGCAGACTGGCCAGAAGGTCGGTAATCTGACCATCCAGATCCGCTACGCGCAGTTCCAGATGCTCCATGTCCGAACGAATGGTAATGGCTTCGGCTTCCAGCGCGCTGCTATCGCCCTCCGTGCGTTTCAGAGCGCCAATCTCACGCGCCAGCGCCTTGCGGCGCGCCTGCTTTTCCTGCAGGGCGGTCTGGGCCTGACGCCGCTCCTCATCCCATGAAACAAGCTTCTGCCCGACAGGATCAATCCCGCGGCGCGCGAGATCAGCATCAAAAGCGGCAGGGTCTGCGCGCAGGGCGCGGATATCATGCATGGATCAGGAAGCCTCTTCCTCTGGGGTGGTCTGGTCAGACAGCGGGTCCGGCTTGGTTTTCGGTTCAACAAGCCGGGCTGCCAGAATAGAAATTTCGTAAAGCAGGACAAGCGGCACTGCCAGCCCGACCTGCGTAATGACATCCGGCGGCATGAGAATGGCGGCAATCACAAACGCCCCCACAATGGCATACCGGCGGAAGCGCCTGAGCATATCGGCCGTTACAATACCCACCCGCGCCAGCAGGGTGAGCACCACCGGCAGTTCAAACGCGACACCGAACGCCATGATCAGCTTCATCACCAGCGAGAGATATTCAGACACCTTGGCCTGAAGTTCAATCTGCACACCGCCGGAACTGCCCGGTGTCTGAAAAGAGAGGAAGAACCGCCACGCAATGGGGAAAATGAAGTAATAGGCCAGCGCCGCCCCCAGCAGAAACAGAACGGGCGTTGCTATTAAAAACGGTGCAAAAGCCCGCTTTTCCGAACGGTACAAGCCGGGTGCAATAAAAATCCATGCCTGAATGGCAATAATGGGGAAAGACATAAATGCCGCCCCAAAAAACGCCACGCGGATATAGGTAAAAAAGGCCTCATACAGCGCGGTGTAAATCAGGTGCGGCTGTTCACCCTGCTGCCGCATAATCTCGCCCAGCGGGCGCGCCAGAAAGAGATAGATGTCACCCGCAAAGTGGTAACACAGGGCAAAGCACAGCAGAAACGCAGCACCCGACCATAAAAGTCGGCGACGCAGTTCAAGCAGATGGTCAATCAGCGGCATTGGCTGATCATGAATCGGATCATCCTGCACGGGTTCGTTCTCCTTCATAGCCCGCGTCCAGCCTCCGTGCCGTCAGCCATCTGGCCGGGTGCTACTGATCCCGGTGCTACTGGCCCCGGTGCCACACGCCGCTGCCCGTGCATCAGCCGCACGGGGGGCAGAATGGCGGGCGGAAACAGCCGCTCGCGCTCCCTGATAATCCGCCGCACGTGGCTCGGGGGGAGTTCCGCCGGAGCGTCCACCACTTCATCTTCCACCAGCGGATTCAGGTCATCCAGCGCACTGCCGCTTGCCGTAACAGGTGGCAGGCTTGGCAGGCCGAGGCTGCGCTCTTCTAGCATGGCGGTGGACCCACCCGTTGTCCCGCCAAGTGCGGTCGGGCGGGTCGGCGCGTCCAGCCCGCGTGGGCCTGCCGGACGCACACCGGACGGTTCCTCAAAAGACCGCGCCAGAGTGCCATCACCATCAATGGCTTTCATAATCCGGCCACGCACGTTCAGATTGCGTAAATCCCGCACATGGTCCCGCACTTCGGTCAGGTCCGCTTCGCGCACCATTTCATCAACGTGAGACTGAAATTCACTGGCCATTTTGCGGGCTTTTTTCACAAATCCCGCCAGCCCGCGAATAGCGACCGGTAGATCCTTCGGACCAATGACGACCAGCGCCACCGCCCCTATCAGCGCAATTTCCGACCAGGCAAAATCAAACATCCGCAGGACCACCCTTCAGCATGGACGCAGATCTATCACGACCGCTGCGGCTCGGGAACCGCTCCGGCTCCGGCATCTGTGTCCAACACGGCAAAAGGTCTGGCTGAGCACACTCCTGCATCCACTCAGCGTTCCAGATCAGACGCATCACCGGCCTCATCCGCAGGTGTTAAATCCGGGTCTGTTTCGACCATATCTCCAGCGAACCGTGCGCCTGAAGCATCCGTCGCTTCCATTTCTACCGAAGAACCTTCGGCCACCTGCCGCTCTGGCTCTGGCTCTGGCTCTGGCTCTGGCTCTGGCTCTGGCTCTCCAGCAGTTTGACCGACCTGTTCTGTCAAGAGGTCTTCTTCGGACGATGAGTCCGCAAATGCTTTTTGGCTGACGTCTTCTCTTTCGTCCGCCGCACTCTCCTGCATTTCAGCAGCATCCTGCGCGGATACCCTGCTGGACGTTAGCGTATCGGGCACATCGACCAGCAATTCTTCACGCCGGGGGAGATCAGACAAAGCCCGGAGACCAAAATGCCGCAGAAAATCCGGGGTTGTGCCCCACAACACCGGGCGGCCCGGCACTTCCTTACGCCCTCGTGGAGCCACCAGAGACGCTTCAATCAACGTATCCAGCACAGTCTGACCAAGGCTGACGCCGCGAATTTCTTCAATTTCCACACGCGTGCAGGGCTGGTGGTAGGCAATAATTGCCAGCGTTTCCATCACCGCGCGGGGTAGGCGGCGAGGCTTTTCCAGAACACGGGTAAGAGCGGGCGCCAGATCAGGCGCTGTGCGAAACTGCCACCCACCGGCTACTTCCACCGGCACCACGCCGCGCCCTTCATACTGCGTGACAAGTGCTGCCATAACAGCCCCGACAAACGCCCCCAAATCCTCCACACCCTCCGGCACAAGCTGCCGAAGTTCCAGCAATTCGGCCAGACGCCGCAGACTGACTGGCTCGGTGCCGGCAAAAATCAGCGCCTCGGCCAGACGCACGGCATCGTCCGGCACCGTAAAGCCTACGTCTGCCGCATGTGGTTCGGCACCAGACAACGCCGCGATGACGTCCACCGCACCGGCCTCACCCTGTGCGCTGTGCGCAATCTGCTCTGGTGTTTCGCTCATGGGGTCTCCCTAACTGTGCCCCGTGCGCTGCGTCCGGGTGTCTTGTCATGCTCCGCGTCGGCGGGCGGGCGGGTGTCGCTCGGTTCGGTCTGTTCCGGGAGCACCCCCGGTTTTTCCTCTCCCTGCACCGCCGTGTGGCCAGAGCGAGCGCCACCCTGCACACTTTCTTCAGCATCCACCTCCTCATCATCAAGCAGAGGCTCCTGCACCTCCTGCGGGCGCAGAAGGATTTTGCCAAAGGTTTCATCCTGCCGCAGTTCCAACCGACCACTTTTGGCCAGTTCCAGCCCTGCAATCAGCGTGCCCGCCACAGCAGCACGGCGCTGACGCATGGCGTCTTCCCCCACACCTTCTTCCGGCAATTGCTCGGGCAGAAAGGCGTCCAGACTGTTCCAACCCGGCGGTGTTTTACCCAGCAGACGTGTCAGGCGGGAGAGCGCATCCTGCACGGTCCAGAACCGGATGGTGCGTGGCGCATAAATCCGCTTGCGGGCTGTGCGCCGCATAGCCGCCATATACGCGCGCATCAGTTGCGGCATATCCAGTGCAAGGCCAGAGCGGTCAATTTCAATCAGGTTTTCACTCTCGCCACGGGCAAAAACATCCCGCCCAAGCCTCGGCCTTGTCTCCAGCCAGCGGGCCAGTTCCGTCATGCAGGCCAGTTCTATCAGCCGCTCCTGCAAAAGTTCGGCGGCGTCTTCCCCTTCCGCAGCCAGTTCGTCTTCTGCTGGCAGGAGCAGGCGGGATTTCAGCCACGCGAGCCATGCGGCCATCACCAGCCAATCTGCCGCCAGTTCCAGCCGCACTTTGCGAACGGAGTCCACAACCGCCAGATACTGTTCCACCAGTTGCAGGATGGAAATGCGGGAGAGGTCAACCTTCTGCGCCCGCGCAAGATCCAGCAGCAGGTCAAGCGGGCCTTCAAATCCGTTCAGCGACAGGAGGGGCACGCGCGGCACACCACCGTCCGCAGTCGCGCCTGCCGTTACGGGCGCAGAAAGACCAGAAACCTCTGCCTGATCAGGCAGAGGCTCCGAGAGAGTCAGGTCTTGCACGCTGTCAGTCGGCTGCGCGGCATCCATTCTGTCTGCCCTTAATGGACCTGCGTACAGCCCAGTCCACGCTCACGCACAGCACTACAGAACGTGCGCGTTTCCGCGACGGAGGCAAACCCGCCAACCCGCAGACGGTAGAAAATCGCGTTGTCCCGCTGCACTTTTTCAATCACTGGCGTGCGGTCTGCAAACAGCATCGGATAACGCGTTTTCAGGCGGCTCCATTCCTGCTGAGCCTGCGCCTCGCTCTGGAGGGCCGCCAACTGAATGCGGTATTTCCCCCCGGTGCTTGCGCTTGCCACAGGTCGGCTCTCCTCCGGCTTCCGCGCAGGTTCAGCCTCTTCCGCAGGAGCTACCTTTTTCGGCACCGGCTTGGGGGCTACCTTGGCTGGCACGGGAGCAGCAGGCACCGCGGCAGGGGCAGAGGCACCGACTGGAGCACTGGCCGCGGCATCTCCTGTGGCAGAGTCATCCGCAACACCGGCGCTGGAATCCGGCAGGCTTTCCGGCTGCGGCGAGGCTTCAGCCTGCGGTGCGCCACCGGCTGTTGCAGATGTTGCCGGTGCGGAGGCGTCCCCAGAAGGAGAAGCAGCGGCAACGTCTTTACCCGCGGCAGGCACTTTTGCCTGATCCGCAGACGCCACGTCACCGGGGGCTGCCCCCTCTGCGTCGGTGGCAGCCGTTTTGGCAGCCTGCTGGCCATACTGTGCGGCCAGCGCTCCCGGATTAGGCTTTTCCGGCGCAGGCACCGGATGCGCCTGCCCATCATCCGCCTCCGGAGTGCTCAGGCCGTCCACCTGCATCCCGCCCGGATCAACCGGCTTGGTCTTCATGGCAACAGGCGGCGGACCGAGTACGGGCACACCGCTCTGGTGGTGGCCCATCAGCGCCCAGCCACCAATGCCCAGCACCAGCAGGCCGCCCAGTCCGGCCGCACCATAAACCAGTCGGCGTGTGCCAGTATCGCTGCTGAGAAACTGGGAAATCACGCCTCCGCCAGCATTGCCCGCAGAAGCAGCCGAACGGCGGGGGGGCGGCACATCATAATCCGTGCTCATGCGTTCCCGCGCACGGCTAATCCGCTCGTCAAAAGACCCTTTGTCGTTTTCGCTCATTAACGCATCTCCTCCACAGGCTCTACGCCCATGACAGCCAGCCCGGACCGGATAACGGTTGCCGTTGCCGCAACCAGCGCCAGCCGCGCCCGGGTGGCGTCCGGCGCATCAGGCTGGAGGAAGCGCAGAGACGCATCATCCCGCCCACGGTTCCACAGCGCGTGAAAATCACCCGCCAGTTCCGCCAGATAGAAGGCCACGCGGTGTGGCTCCCGCGCAAGGGCGGCGGCCTCAACCAGACGCGGCCATTCCGCCATCCGGCGGGCCAACGCCATTTCTGCATCGGAATTCAGGCAATCCAGCGGCACGGTTGCCAGAACCTCCGGTGTGACGGCCACATACGTGCCGTCTTCCTGCGCGGCCCGTAGCACTGAGCGGCAACGCGCATGGGCATACTGCACGTAAAAGACCGGATTATCACGCTTCTGCGCCACCACCAGATCCAGATCAAACTCCATCTGCGCATCACTTTTACGGGTCAGCATGGTGAAGCGCACGGCATCCTTGCCTACTTCATCAATCAGGTCCCGCAATGTGACAAA
This sequence comes from Acetobacter orleanensis, assembly GCF_001581005.1. Taxonomy (GTDB): domain Bacteria; phylum Pseudomonadota; class Alphaproteobacteria; order Acetobacterales; family Acetobacteraceae; genus Acetobacter; species Acetobacter orleanensis. The sequence continues at coordinate 64,700 of NZ_LHZV01000065.1, read as the reverse complement.
CGTGCCTGCCCGTTTGGACATTTTAACCGGCTGACCATCGCGCAGAACGTGCACAATCTGGCACAGCACCACTTCCAGCGGCACGGTATCGTTCGTCACGGCGCGCACGGCGGCCTTCATGCGTTTGACGTAGCCGCCATGGTCCGCGCCCCACACATCCACCATCATCTGCGCGCCACGGGCCACCTTGTCCGCATGGTAGCCAATGTCATTGGCGAAGTAGGTGTTGGTACCGTCCGATTTGCGCATCGGACGGTCCACATCATCCCCGAACTGCGTGGAGCGGAACAGGAGCTGTTCGCGCTCTTCCCAATCCTCCGGCAGTTTGCCTTTGGGGGGCTCCAACACGCCTTCATACAGCAGACCCTGCTTTTCCAGCGTGTCGATGGCGGCATCCGTCACGCCATCCCGCAGTACCTGCGCTTCTGACGTAAAGACGTTCTGATGCACACCAAGGGCCGCCAGATCATCTTTAATCGCCAGCAGCATTTGCGCTACGGCGAAGTCGCGCACCGTGTCCAGCCATGTCAATTCCGGGGCCGGATTTGCGCCGGGTTCCGCCAGATTGTCCCCATACTGGGCCATCAGCGCTTCCCCAACCGGGATCAGATACTCACCGCGATATTGCAGGCCGGTCGGCGTCAGGGCACCAAATGCCTCTTCCGTCATGGTCGTGCCAAGCGCCTGTAGGTAACGCCAGTACACGGCCCATGCCAGCGCCTTCACCTGCGCCCCGGCATCGTTAATGTAGAATTCCTTGGTGACGTCAAACCCGGCCTTGGCCATCAGGTTTGCCAGCGCATCCCCCACCACGGCCCCACGGCAATGGCCCACATGCATCGGACCGGTAGGGTTGGCGGACACATATTCCACATTGACCCGCACACCCGCGCCGGACTGCGACTCGCCATAGGCTTCCCCGACCTTCAACACATCAGGCAGAATGGCGCGCAGCACATCCGGGGTCAGGGTAATATTCACAAAACCCGGCCCGGCAGCCGCCACGCGGGCAACGCCTTCAACCTTTTCCAGCGCAGCCACAAGGTCCGTTGCAATGTCAGCAGGCTTGCGGCGGGCCGCCTTGGCCAGCAGCAGAGCCGCATTGGTTGCCATATCCCCATGGGCCGCATCACGCGTTGGGGTGACTTCCACACGGGCCAGCGTTTCTTCCGACACATCAGGCAGCATCGCCCGTACGGCGGCCAGAACGTGGTGACGATAACGCTGGAACAAACAGTCTGACATTACACTCAAGATCCCAAAGAAAGCGGTAGAACCGCGTTTTCAGCCTGCTATGGACAGATCAGTCAACCGGCGATGTTCTTCCATCGCGTAGCGATCCGTCATGGAGGCGACATAATCGGCCACAGTCCGCCGTAATCCGGCGTCATCCCCTGCCAGTGCGGGCTCACGCCAGCCATCAGGCAGCAATTTGGGCGACTCCACCAAAATGGTGAACAACTCACCCGTCACGCGCTTGGCCTTATAGGTCATGCGGTTGACGCGCCAGTGCCGGTAAAGCTTTGCAAACAGGAACTTTCTAATCCCTTTGTTCGCGTCCGCCATCTCGGGACTGAAGGCCACAACGGGCTCAGACGCCGCCCGAATTTCCTCAACGCTCTGCGGGACCATATCGGCCAGCCGCTGGCGGGTACAGACCAGCACATCCGTTGTCAGAGCATGGATCACACGCCGGACCATTTCATGCCGGATACGCTGTTTTGTATGCGGTGTTCCAGCGGGGAGATCCGCCGCCAGTTTGCGCGCTTCCCACAAGGCCTTGCCCACCAGAGGCACATCCACCAGATCATCCAGCGAGAGCAGGCCGGACTTCACGCCGTCATCCAGATCATGCCCGTGATAGGCAATGTCATCCGCCAGCGCCGCCACCTGTGCCTCTCCTGAGGCATATGTGCCCAGATCAAGCGGCCATTGCGCATCAATCTCACGCAGACGTTCTGAGGGATTGCGCACCGGGCCGTTATGTTTGGCTAACCCTTCCAGCGTTTCCCATGTCAGATTCAAGCCATCAAACGCCAGATAACGCCGCTCCAGCAACGTCACCTGCCGCAAGGCCTGTGTGTTATGGTCAAACCCGCCCCATGGCTGCATCTGGGCAGCAACAGCTTCTTCCCCTGCGTGGCCAAAGGGCGTGTGACCTAAGTCATGCGCGAGAGCGACGGCTTCCGTCAGGTCCTCATCCAGCAGCAGATACCGCGCCATGGAGCGCGCCACCTGAGCCACTTCCAGAGAATGGGTCAGCCGGGTGCGAAAAAAATCACCCTCATGGTTAATAAACACCTGCGTTTTATATTGCAGCCGCCGGAACCCGGAGGAATGCACCACGCGGTCCCGGTCCCGCTGCCAGGGAGAGCGGGTGAGGGATTCCTCTTCCGCATGCAGACGGCGGCCCCTCCCCGCTGCCACTTGCACGGCATAGGGGGCGAGAAACTTCTGTGCGACAGCCTGTGGTCCCATAAGTCTTCCGGTCCTGCTTGCTCTGACGTGGGCGGTTCTGCATCCCGCTCACAGAACGCGCACACTAGGACATTGCGTTAAAATTGACCATGCGCGCGCCCTGCCCCTTCAAACTCATGCGCACGCACGCTATCTAGAAAGCATGACCCAGCAGATCATGCCTCAGCCCTTCTCCGTCTCCGATGCCGCAGCCGCGCGCATTGCCCGCGTTATCGCAACCCGCACCGCGTCTGCCGCCACAGACGGGAAAGCCCCGCCTGCCGCCCTGCGCGTGGCGGTGGAGGCCGGGGGCTGCAACGGCTTCCAGTATCAGTTCAGGCTGATCGGCCCGGAGGATGTCGCCCCAGATGACATCCGGCTGGACAAGGGCGAGGCTCTGGTGGTGGTGGACCCGGTGAGCCTTGATCTGCTCGCCGGAGCCCAACTGGATTTTGCGGACAAGCTGATGGGCGCGCATTTCACGGTGAACAACCCGAACGCAGCCTCCTCCTGTGGGTGTGGCACGAGCTTTTCCGTCGCATGAAAATCGCGAGTTGGAACGTCAATTCCGTCCGTCAACGGCAAGACCTCATTCTGGACTGGCTCAAGCGCCACACACCGGATGTGCTGATGATGCAGGAAATCAAATGTGAGACCGCACAGTTTCCGGCGGATATTTTTCGGGAAGCCGGGTATGAGTGCGCCGTCGTCGGGCAGAAATCCTACAACGGCGTTGCCACGCTGGTGCGAGGGGCTTTTGAAACCACCTCTGACCATCTGCCGGGCTTTGACAACCCGGCAGCCCGCTACGTGGAAGTGCGTACGCAGGGTGTGACGCTCGGCAACCTTTATCTGCCTAACGGAAACTCAGGCGGAGAAGACGGTTATGCAACGAAGCTGACTTTTTTCGAGGCGCTCGCCCAGCGCGCACGGACTTTCCTGCACGCGGACACAGATTTCATACTGGCTGGCGACTATAACGTCTGCCCCACTGCGGAAGATTGCGCCCCCGGCGCGCTGGGGCCGGATGACGCCCTCGTGCGGCCAGAAAGCCGCGCGGCATGGCGCAAACTAGTCTGGCTGGGGCTGACGGATGCCCTGCGCGCTGTCCACCCCACAGGCACGGCTTACACCTTCTGGGATTATCAGGCTGGAGCATGGCAACGCGACTGCGGCTTGCGGATTGATCATGCCCTGCTCTCCCCCCGCGTTGCAGAACGGCTGATTGATGCGGTGCCGGACAAGGAAGAACGCGCCATGGACCGTCCGTCCGACCATGTGCCGCTGGTTGTCACATTGAAGGATACGGCCCCTGTAGCCTGACCCTATCCTGCACCTAGCTTCAGCGCCCGCAGGGTGCGGAATATTCAAGACGGAGTTTGCCTTTCATGCCCGCAGCCCCTCACTCGCTCCTTTCCATGGCGCAGGCTCTGGCAGACGGCACACTCCGCAGCCGGGATTTAGTGGAACAGGCTCTGGACCGCATAACGGACCCGCAGGGCGAAGGCCCGCGTACATTTGTCGCCATTCACGCTGCGTCCGCCCGCGCGACTGCGGATGAAAGCGATCAACGTCGTAAACAGGGCCATCCGGTTCCCGCCCTGTCCGGCCTGCCTGTATCCGTGAAGGACCTGTTTGACGAAGTAGGGTCCGTAACCAAAGCAGGCTCCCGCGTTCTCGAACACGCCGCTCCGGCTAGACAGGATGCCCCGGCCATTGCCAACCTGCGCAAAGCCGGGCTGATTTCTATTGGCCGCACGACCATGACCGAGTTTGCATTCTCGGGCATTGGCATCAACCCACACACAGGCACCCCCGCCAACCCGTGGGACAGAGCCAACCGCCGTATTCCGGGCGGGTCTTCCTCCGGAACCGCTATTTCCGTGACCGATGGCATGGCGGCGCTCGGCATTGGGAGCGACACGGGAGGCTCCTGCCGTATTCCTGCGGCGCTCACTGGTCTGACGGGCTATAAGCCCACTGCCTCGCGCATTTCCACAGAAGGCACAGTCCCCCTCTCTTTTACGCTGGATTCCGTTGGTAGTCTGGGCCGCACCGTCTCCTGCTGCTGGGCGGCAGACCGTATATTGTCCGGGCAGAGCGTGACACTGTCAGACACCTTGGCACCGCGCATGACCAGTGCGCCACGTCTGGGCGTGTTACGCACTTACGTAACGACAGGTCTGGATGCCACGGTAGCCCGCACCTATGAGCACGCCTTGCGCAGGCTTGAACAGGCCGGAGCTATCCTGACAAACATCAGTTTTCCGGAACTGGATACTCTACCGGACATCAACGCGCTGGGCGGTTTCCCTGCGCCAGAATCCCTCACATGGCACGAAAAACTTATTGAAAAACACGCGGACCTTTATGATCCATTTGTGCTGAAACGCATTTTACGCGGCAAGGAACAAACTGCCGTGGACTATATTACACTCAGACTGCGCCGCCGCGCCCTGATTGCCAAAGCAGCCGAAAGACTGGACGGGTATGACGCCATTCTGATGCCCACAGTGCCCATCATCGCGCCACGCATTGCCGATCTGCACGATGAGGGCCATTACGCAGCGACCAACCTCCTGCTTCTGCGCAACCCGACAGTCACCAATTTTCTGGACCGCTGCGCCATCAGCCTCCCCTGCCATGAACAGGGCTCTGCTCCTGTAGGCCTCATGGCCATGGGCCGGCATATGGGCGATGAACACCTGTTTGCGGTCGCCGAATGGCTGGAACAGGCTCTTAGCAGACCAAACTCATGAGATGGTTCCGCTCACGCCTGATCTGCCACCTTCTCGGGCACCGCTGGTCTGACTGGACACTCCAGCGCTCATGGGATGGCAAACACGACTTCCACCACCGCCACTGCACACGCCCCGGCTGTCTGGCGACTGAAAAAGAGAGCTAACGCTCCCATTCAATCGGAAGCGGCACAATCCCCGCATGACTCACAAAAGGGCGTGTGGCGCGTGCAGCAAGCGTTTAAGGAAACCTTTTAGGGATGATGAGAGTTTTGAAAACCTTTACGGTTTAAGAAGGGATTTGCACTGCACATAGGTCTCTTTATGCCGGAAGATAAATAATAAATAGTAGTCCAGCGCGCGGCTGCGGCGTTTGGACGTATGGGTGTAGAAAGGGAACACATCCAGCGGGCCTTCATACCCCTGCGGAACAGGGTCATGCTCCAGAATGGTTTTGACGCGGAACAGCGGAATATAAATATGTGTTGCCCCGGCATTTCTACGAACATGCCAGAGATTTTTACGGAACTTCTTTAAACGTTCCGGCAGAATGAAGATCATGTTTTCTTCAATAAAATTCTCATCCGGCGTGCTGTTTCGCAGGTAGCGCATATCATCGGGCATATCGCAGAAAAAATTATAGCCCTGAATAATCATGATGGTCTTTCGGGTTTGTTTTGTCTTGCTCTCGCTGATTTCTTAACGCAGGCCGCCATAAGGATCATCCTTTACGCTTTCCGGCTTCTGGCCGCGTTTGCGGTGCCTGAGATAAAGCACGAGGCCCAGCGGCACAATCAGTAGGCTGCTATAATGGCTCAGCCCCTGCCATCTGGCCGTATGCAGCAGAAGATCTGAGGCTTGACCAGCACAGTAAATACCTGCGGCCAGTGTCCCCATAGCCAGCAGCAGGCTGCATAAACCAATAGCGATTTTCTGCGCGATGCTACTCTCGGGCATGGCGCCCTCCCTCTCTTGGCTCTGATAACCGTGTCTGGAAGAGCAAGCATACCATGCACAAAGCAGAAGCGTCACGGTGCGGAAGCCTGAATGAAAACTTGTTCCTGTAAAAACGAGAATGGAGCAACAGTGCCAAGACTGTTGCGTTAACGGCAGGCTGGCCCTGCACGGTGAAAGGGCAGTAAGATATTCCCCCAAGAGACCGGGGTATGTCAGGTATGCCACACCGCACAGAGACAGCAAAGACTGGCCAGAGGATATTGAGAAACCGGATGCACAGGATTAAAGCAAGCGCGCAGGCGCAGACCGCCATACAGCAGACGCGGGCAGAGCAGACACTGCGGCATAGGCCACGGCGGGCCATGCGCGCAGGTGTGCTGGCACTGGGGCTGGTCGGGCTCGTAGCAGGCTGTGCCGGGCAGGACGCCGGACAGCCGGTGGCGGTTTCCGGCAAGCTGGACGGCGTATATCAGGCCTCTGGCAATGAACCATTCTGGCATATGACGCTGGCGCAGAACATGCTGACATTGGAAACGCCGGACAAACCGCGCATTGCAGGCCCGGTGTTGCATGCCCATGCGGAAGGCCGGGACCGTCTCTATGAGGCGCAGGCGATGCGGGTTGAGGTCACAGCCAAAGCCTGCTCCGACAGCACGAGCGGCCAGAATTATGCCGATACGGTGCGGATTGTAACACAGGGCCGGACACTGACCGGCTGTGGTGGGGCATCACTCGCGCCCACCAGCCTGAACGATACGCGCTGGGTAGTCACAGCGCTGGACGGACACCGACTGGCGGATGGCAACAAAGCCCCCTCTGACACGGACCGCACGACGGACCAGCCCGGCCTGAAAGCAGGCGCGCCGGATATGGCCCCGACGCTGGATATTAATGCCAGCGGCAAGGTATCCGGCTCTGATGGATGCAACCGCTATGTGGGTGGTCTGGAATTTGGCAAGAATGGTCATGTTAAGGCCGCACCGCAAGGTGGCCTCAGTACTCTAATGGCCTGCCCCGGCCGCCGCGATGCACTGGCGCGGCAGTTTTCCAGCCTGACCCGTGCGGCAACGCACTGGCGGATGGATGGCACGGCGCTGGTTCTGGAAACAGAGGACAAGAAAACCGTACGTCTGCGGCAGGTTTTTTAAAAGGCTGAGGGAAGGCTGAAGCACCCCTTATACGGTGCTTCAGCCCTCTTACTCGCCTCAGGCGTTAACGCGGGCTGCTTTGGCGGCATCACGTGCAGCGATTTTTTCTTCTTCAGTCCAGATTTTGCGTTCGCGGACTTTCTGCGGCTTGATCTGCTTAACCGGACCACCACCGAGAACCGGAGGACGTTTAGTAGAAGTCCGGGCTTCTTCAGAATGCCACGGATGCTCGACATGAATGGTCAGGGCACGGCCAATTTCGCGCTCGACATCATGCAGCCATGCGCGCTGCTCGGCATCGCACAACGTAATAGCGTATCCGTTACGCCCTGCCCGCCCCGTGCGACCAATGCGGTGCACGTAGCTCTCCGGCAGACTTGGCAGATCGTGATTGAAAACATGCGTGACAGTATCAACATCAATCCCGCGCGCTGCAATATCTGTAGCCACCAGAACCTGTGCCGTCCCGGCACGGAAAGCCTCCAAAGCGCGCTCACGCTGGCCTTGTGATTTGTTGCCATGCAGGGCTTCCGCCGTAATACCCGCCTCGGTGATAAAAGCGCAGACCTCGTTTGCAATATTTTTTTGCAGCGTAAACACCACAGCCTGCCCCATGCCGGGGGTGCGCAACAACTCCAGCAGAGCTTCCTTCTTGTGTGCCGCATCCATGAACATGACGGACTGCTCAATACGGTCCACCGTGGTGGAAGGCGGTGCGATTTCAACATTTGCTGGATTATTCAGCAGGCTTTCGGCCAGAGTCGCAATGGATTTAGGCATTGTCGCGGACAGCAGAATAGTGTGGCGTGTCTTGGGCAGCGCGGCGACAATGCGTTCGATGGGTTTTGCAAAGCCCATATCAAGCATCTGGTCGGCTTCATCCAACACCAGAGCTTCAAGCTGGGAAAGATCACACTCGCCCTGCGTGACCAGATCCAGCAGGCGGCCGGGAGCCGCAACGATAACATCCACGCCGTTTTTCAAAGCGTTGATCTGATGCATCGGGCTGACACCACCGAAAATGGTCGTGACAGTAAAGGGCAGATGCCGTCCGAATGTTTCAAAGCCATCCGCAATTTGGGAGACAAGCTCCCGCGTGGGCGCCAGAACCAGCACACGCGCACCGCCTTTGGGTGCCGGGCACGGGTTTTGCGCCATGCGGTGCAGCAGCGGCAGCACGAAAGATGCCGTCTTACCAGTGCCAGTCTGCGCCATACCCAGCAGATCCCGCCCTTCCAGCAACAGCGGGATGGACTGAGCCTGAATGGGTGTGGGGGTGGTGTAACCGGCTTCGGCCAGCGCGTCCTGCAAAGGCTGCGCCAGAGGGAGATCGGCAAACGTAAGGGATGGGGACATAGCAGGCAGCGCCTCCGGCGCTCAATAAGACTGCGCCGGGTGGGGCATTGCGGTTTTGGAACGGGGCCTTTTACGGGGTTCGGGTGCGGTGCGTCAACAAAAGGATGCGAGGTGCGTAAAATGGACTGTGTCTTATTTTTGTAATGTGCGCATCACCAACCAAACCCAGTATCCAGAGGAAAGAATACACATACGGCACCTGCGGGCCAGTTTTTATTCTGGCCGGTCTTTTCGGAATGACCACTGGTTTGAGCGTTCTCGGCATACAGGCGGGCACGAAGTTGAATTCAACAGATGCATACTAGCCATGGTGGCGATTTGTGATGGGCTGTCCTTGATTGACCGGCGGCAAAAATAGACGCGGGGATAACCTGTGAAAAAATCACTCAATAAGACAGTTCTTTTAACAGCAGGTTACACCTGCCTGATGCAGCCGGCTCTTTGCTTTGCGGACTCAGTCCAGCGGTCACTGTTTGATCCACAGCATCAGTTTACCTTAGCGGCTGGGACGACCTGCTCTGATGGTAAAAGCTCTGTAACACTCCAGTCCGCTACAGCAGCCCCAAACCAGTATGCCGCAACACGGAGCATGCTCTCCGCAGACCATTTACAAAACAAGGTCGTGCAGGTGCATGCTGTCTTCAATGCGCAGAACGTATCGGTAGGGGCCGGGCTGTGGGCGGGGGCTTACGACGGCCCGAAGCAAATTGCGCTGACAAACACCGAAAATAATCCAGTGCGCGGAACCGGAGCAAACCTGTCCCGCACGCTCACGTTGCTGGTGCCATCGCACACAACGCGACTGGTTTATGGCGTAATGATGAAAGGACCGGGCACGGTGGCTGTCTGTGGGCTTGACGCTTATTTTTCTCCACCCGCGACCCCTGACAAAGCCGCGGAGCCTCTTGCAATGCAGACCATGCGCTTTGCGCTTGATGCCGTGCGAACATACGCGCTGCATGCTCCATTGATTGACTGGGAAACCCGCACGCAGCCTCTGCTTGATCTGGCTGCAAAAGGATCAGTCGACGATGTTTATGCCGCAATGCGGCGCCTGCTGGCTGATTTGCAGGACGGGCACAGTTTTGTCATGCCACCCGTCACGCGCCGCAGGATGGCGGACCGGACACCCCTTATGCCAAGTTTTCAGAAAATTTCTTCTGATATTGGCCTGATATCCATTCCCTCTTTTACCGCACATGCCCCTGAGGCTTTGACCGCATTTATCCAAACAGCAGAGCAGCATTTTGCACAAGCGCCCGAAATACGCGGATGGATTGTGGATCTGCGCGGAGATAGCGGTGGAAATATGTGGCCGATGCTTCAGGCTTTAAAGCCACTACTTGGCCCGAATGATCTAGGGTTTTTTGAGAACCGAGCAGGAAAACGCTCTTCCCCTTGGCGGGCCGGGACGCAAAATGCGGCAGAGCATATGACCACCCCAGACCTGTCCCACTTGCCTGTAGCGGTGCTGATTGGCCCGCATACAGCCAGCGCGGGCGAGGCTGTGGCGATTGCACTGAAAGGCCGACCGGCCACGCGTTTTTTCGGCACCCCGACGCATGGTCAGACCACAGGGAACAAAAGCTTCCGGCTACCGGACGGTGGACTGCTGGCCGTTGCCGCATTTTTTGAGCTGGACCGAACAGGCAGGCGCTATGAAGGCCCGATTGAACCTGATGAGGTGCAGGTGGCCCCAGACATGGCGCAGAACGCGGCGAAAGCATGGTTGGAACAGAGTTTGAACCAGCACCCGGTACGCTAGACAATTATGGCCTCGCTATTTTTTACTGAAAGGCGGCTGAAGGCGTCAGGACGCGGTGATTTCAAAAAAGCGTCACACCCGCAGGGAGGGGAACGGGTGTAGGAGAGTGCCAGACCTCCTTCTATCTTGTGAGCAAGATGATGCCTCAGTCTTCCCGCCCCGGACCAGAAACTTCCTCCCCCTCCCTCCAGCGGGACGCCGCAACCGAGCGCTGGCTTGCAACGTTGCGCCAAAAAATAAAGGCGGACGGCACCCAGCCGCGCGTCCATTTCAGCCGCACGCCAGACCGCCCATTTGACCGTGAAGGCGTGCTGCGGGACTTCGAGTAAGCGTTCACGTTTTGTAAGCAGCGGCAACGGCCCCCTGTTTTATGCGTTTTGAAGCTGCGGTGATGCCTGCATCTTGGGCAGGCTGACTCAGCTTGTGACGTTATATGGGATCTGCTGTGATGACTCTGCTCCGCAAACCGGCTTTCAGTGCCTTACTGGCTCTTGGCCTCCTCAGCACAGGCGCGCTAGTAACGCCAGCACGGGCCCAGCAGAGCACGTTATTTTCTGGAAAACTTGAAGCGGAACACGGTGCGTCGACCCACGCGCATGGAAACGTGATGGCGCTCTATTATCCCGGCGCGCATGTGCTGCGTTATACCGTGACGTGGGAAGGCCTGAGCGGGCCCGTGACCATTGCGCATCTGCATGGTCCTGCTCTACCCGGCCACGACGGACCGCCGGAAGTCACTGTCCGCGGCCCCTATAAAAGCCCGCTAAGCGGCAGTGTCATGCTGAGTTCCCAGACGGAGCAGGATTTGCTTGACGGACGCCTTTACCTGAAGCTGCACACCCAGAAAGCACCCGGCGGTGAAGTGCGGGCTTGGCTGGCAAAGAGCGAGTAGCTACGCCTGCCGCCTACATCTGAATGCCCAGCTTCGGGGCAAGCCAGACCATTATAAGATAAAGCAGAATCGTCACGCCACACCCCGCCCCTAGCGCCAGCCAAAACGGCACGCCATGACGCATGACCAACGGGATGAGCAGAAACATGGGCAGGGAGGGGAGCACGTACCAGAACGTTGCGCCCACATGCGCTTCCATACGCGTGGGGTCTTTGGTTTCCAGCCAGAGCCAGATCATCCCGAAGACGGAAATAAGAGGGAGAGAGGCAACCAAAGCGCCAAGGCCCGGATAGCGGCGGGCAATCGTGGAAACAAGCGCAATAATCAAGCCAGACAACAGCGCCTTTAGCCAGAAAAACATGAGGCTGTTTTATCCTGCGCCAGAACGTCCTGTGTCAGAGGCTTCCGGAAGCAACGCATGAGTTAAGACTTCACCCCTCCGCCCACAAAACGCAGGCGGAGGGGCGTGTATCAGATGTGCGTGTCGCCCTGCTGGGGCTGCGCTGTCTGACCCTGCGGCGCGGGCTGAGCGCCAGTCTGCGGTGCGGCATCCGGGTTCATTTTGCCCGGCTGAGTGGAATGTTCCACATCATAAGCGGTCGCTTTTTCAGCGTAGTTTCCTTTTGCGCCCGGATGCTCCTGATCATACAGGGCAGCCTTCTGCTTGGCTTCTTTCCGGTAAACGTGGCGGCGATACATCCCCGTAATGCACCCACCCACAGCACCCAGCACGCCATGATGAGCAACATGCCCACCCACAGCCCCCACGGCACCGTATTTCAGGCAACCGCCCGGCTCTGCCTGCGCGGTCGTTACCGTGGTGCCAGCCAGAGCGGCAAGCACGCTCAGAGTGATCAATCGACGCATGTAAATTTCCTTATCTTCCGCCCCACAAGAGAGCGGATCTGAGGTGTATCTTACCTCAAAGAGGAGGGTGGCGGCAATCTGCGGCGATTTTATGCTTCCATACTTGATGCGCTAATTTTTATGCGCTCACTGGCAGCGTTGCGAGGAATGCTGCAACCAGTGTTTCCAGCAAATGCTGGTCCGCGGAGGAAAATCTGTCTTTACGGGGGCTATCAAGATCAAGCACCCCCAGCAGACGGCCGCTCAACACCAGTGGTATGACAATTTCAGACGCGGAGGCAGTGTCACATGCAATATGGCCGGGAAAAGCGTGTACATCCGGCACACGCTGCGTCGCGCGAGACAGTGCCGCCGTACCGCATACGCCCTTCCCCATGGCAATACGTGTGCAGGCCACACGCCCTTGAAACGGGCCGAGCACAAGTTCGCCTCGCGTCGATGCAACTAACAGTGCGTCGGACTGCGCTTCTGTTAGTCTTTGCGCAGTAACAGGCTGGCCGCTCGGCACAGTGGAACCGGTTAACGTAAAAATGGTGGCCAATGCGGATGCGTCTGCCCGATACAGATAAAACCCCGCCCAGTTGAGATCAGGTAGAGCCTCAAAAATCAGGGCTGATAGATTGGCCATATTAGCCAGTGGGTCCTGCTCTGCCGCCAGCAAGCCGGTAGCAGCAGAAAGCAGGTCTTCCGCCGTCAGGCGGTGATCAGGGGCACTCACAGACGTGCGCTATTGCGCCAGAAGAGCCGGGCCGCGCAAGGCGGAGCGGCTGCAAACAGCTTCCTGCTGATCTCGGTTGAGCGTTGTGATGTCAAACATAACCGTCGGGCTGAGCATAAGCTGCCCCTGCCCGCCCCAAGCATAGGCCGGATTGGCGCGAATACCCTCGCGCGCGGCAAGCTGGCGGCCAAGCGTGCGAACGGTAGTGTCCGTTACGAGATGGTGGGCGTAGCAGTAATACATGAGACCCCCGACATTCTCGGCAGAAGCGTGTTCAACTGTCGGAATACCATCATAATCCAGCACACCGGGGGTTGCTGTTGTGGCTGTCATGGGAGCCGGGCCGGGTGGCACCATAATCTGACCAGAGGAAAGAGCCGGTGCGGCCTCTGCCTTCGGCAATACGGCTGAAAGAGCCAGACAGCCGGTTAGAGCCAGAAAGACGGGGCGAAATTTCAGCATGAATATAATCCTCTTGATTTCAGCCAGACAACCTCAAGAGGCAAGATAAGAACAGACGCGCTCCCGCCGCAAGGCCGGGCTGCTCTGCATCACGCGAAAGGAGGCGGATTTCGGGTAGTATGCTTGTCGGCGAGACACACACGACTCTTAACGTCGGGAATGACACACTCCGGCCCGAAGTTTGGACAATCAAGTACCGGAGGGGTTTTCCAACCTGTTTGCCGCGATTGAGTGAGGAAATTGCCCTTCTCCCCACAATACGGGCTTGGCAAGCCCCCCGCCTTTGCGCTAGGGAGAAGCCCACGGACCCGTAGATCAGTTGGATAGATCGTCAGATTCCGAATCTGAAGGCCGGAGGTTCGAATCCTCTCGGGTCCACCACTTTCATACAAAATTTAATAAAAACAACGAGTTAAGATTGGGCTTGCCACTCTTGATTCAAAGTTTGCCAATTTTCTACCAGAAACCCTCGCCGCCGAGCCTACGCCATGCTCACAGAATTGGCTATCTGGTGTGGATTTACGCCCGTAGGCGGGGAAGTGCTTCGATACTGTAGGGAAGTGCGCCAAACACCCCTCTCTCGCCACGTATTGGTTTGGCTGACGATATGGGCAAATGAGGCGTCCAAAAAACCAATCAGATACAGTCAATGAAAAAGACTGACATAATTGCGCTAGATTGTTTATCGGATACAGAACTGCCAAATAAGAAAAAAGCCGGATAATGCGAAGGCGTATTTTCCTTTTTTACAAACGCATTATCCGGAAGAGTCTAATTTGTTGTTAAGTCCTGATGTTTTATGGGGCCTTCGCTTTTGAAGTCACCGTCTGTGGTTGGCTCAATGCGGGCATTTTAGGGCCTGTTGTCATCAGGTTTTCGTACTGTTCCGAGTTTGGCGGGGAGTCAACGCCGCCGACCGAGAGGGGATGGTGTAACCCGTCATACTGAAAGCCAGTGAAGGTCATGGTCTGGTCTGGTGTGGGGAGGAGTTTATCATTCCAGCCACCGCCCAGTGCGCGCACCATGCTGACTGCGGCCTGTAGCGCACGGGACTGCACCTGTGCCTGCTCAATCCGCGCATCCAGCGTGTTGACCTGCGCAATCAGGGCATCCAGATACCCATCTGCGCCACCTTTATAAAGTGTCATGGTCAGGGTCTGGGACTGCATGGCGGCATCAACAGCCTGTTTTAATCGGACGTTTTCCGCTCTTAGCCGTGCTGTCATGGACAGGCCGTTTTCTACGTCTTTAAAGGCGGACAGGACGGACATGCGGTAATGGTCGCGTGTTTCCCGATAGTTTGACCATGTGCGCTGAAGCTGGGCTCTGCGCAGTCCCCCTTCAAACAGCGGCATGGTAACGGACGCTCCATAAGACCACATGCTATTTGCCAGATTGGCCAGATCAAACCCGTTGGCATCAAACCCGCCATTGGCGTTGAAGGAGACATGTGGGTAGAACGCCGCACGCGCTATGCCGATAGCCCGGTTAGCCTGCGCCATTTCGCGCTCTGCCACCGCAATGTCTGGCCGGCGCTCCAGCAATTCCGATGGCATACCGAGCGGGAAAACAGGCTCTGCCTGATCCTGATTGGCAACTTCTGGAATATGGAAGGATGACGGTGATGCATTGACCAGAACGGCTATCGCATGCTCCATCACCTCGCGCTGCGCCTGCACATCAAGCTGGCGCGCCTGCGTCATGTAAAGCTGGTTTTTAGCACGCGCGACATCAATACCCGTGGCATCCTGATAATCAAGCCGTGTCTGCGTGACACGCAGAGCTTTCTGATAATAGGCGATGGACTGAGTATAGATGGCATTCTGGGCATCGAGCCCACGCAGAACGAAATAATCCGTGGCCAGTTCCGCCTGCAAGCTAAGACGAGCAGAAGCATATTCCGCAGCCTGTGCCTGCGCGTAATATTTCTGAGCCCTTACGCGGTTACGGATGGAAGACCAGATATCCGGCTCCCAGCTTGCCATTCCGCCATAAAATTCATCTGTGGCTGTAATCGGGCCTTTATAACGAAACAGCCTGTCTGAAGAGCTTTTGTTGTTGCTTGACCCAAAAGCCAATGCGAAATGCGGCAACAGATCAGACCGCGCCTCCATGACAATGGAGCGTGCCTGAATAAACCGCTCCGCAGCCGCTTGCAGGTCCGCATTCCCTTCCATTGCCTGCGCTTCAAGCGTGGAGAGCGTTGGGTCTGCAAACAATGTCCACCAGTCCGACCGCAGAACTGTATCCTGCGGCTGGGCTTCCCGGAACAGCCCCTGCCCATGCCATGAGGCTGGCACGACAAAATGCGGAGCCTGATAGGCTGGGGCCAGATCACACGCACTCAGCGCCGTAAGGGCGACAAGTGTGACGCCTTGCACGTTTTTACGCCGGAAAAGGGTTTTTCCGAAAGGAACCTTATATCTGTTTGGCATCAGCGTATTCTTACCAGACGGGTTATGAGGATGTTTGGAAACAAGGCTCATTCGTCATCCTCCTCGTCATCGCTGCTGCTGGCAGTTGTAAGATAGCCTTTTTCCGGCACACTCAGGCGCACAGTCTGGCCTTCCAGAAGATCTGCCGGGGGATTGTTGATGACATGATCTGTCGGGCTCAGACCTGCATCCACTTCCGTATAGGCATCAGACATACGGCCCACAGTGATGTTTTTGTAATGCGCCTTGTTCTGCGCATCAACTGTCACAACCTGCATACCTTTTTCCTGAAAGACCAAGGCTCCCGTTGGAATGGTATAAATACCCCCCTCTGCCGGAGCAGACAGAGATACAGAGGCAAACGTGCCCGGCCACAACTTCTGATCCGCATTATCAATGGTAAATTCCGTCACCGCCGTACGCGTGTTGGGATCATACCCTTTGGCGATGGTCAGGAAGTTGGCCGTAAACACCTTATTGGGATACTGCGGCACTGTAACACGCGCTTTCAGGCCCGGTTTCAGAACATAGGACAGCACTTCTGGCACCGAGACAAAAAGACGCATTTCATGCGTATCCGCTACAGTGAACAGTTCACTGGCCGTGCCGTTGGCGTTCATATTGCCGCTCCCAGCGCCCACATAGTCACCCACGCTGATATTTCTGGCCGTTACGATGCCGTCAAACGGGGCAACAATGGTTTTGAACTGCTCAAGAGCATCATAATGGTCCACATTATGCTGGGCCGCTTCCAATGCCGCACGCGCTGACTGTTCATTAGCATTCTGCACGGAAACAGATTGCCCAGAGACAGCCTGAGATTTTCCCATGGAACGCCAGCGATTGGCGGTCACGGTTGCAAGACCATATTTGGCTTGTGCTACCTGAAGGTCAGCCTTGGCCTGTGCATATTGTGCATCCAGTCCCGGTGCGTTGACTTCCGCGAGGATATCACCCTTTTTGACGGCCGCGCCATAGTCCTTATACCACATTTTCACATAGCCGGAGACCTGCGCGTAAATAGGCGCTTCATACCAAGCGTTGATATTGCCCGGCAGTGTCATGGACAATGTGGGCGGGGCCGGCTTGGGCTGCACCACGGCAACATCGGGCACGCTGGCATGTGCTGCATCAGCCTGCAATGTCACCTCACTATGCAGGTGTTGCACTTCCAGATACGCCACATATCCCACAAGCACACACAACAGGCAGCCGACAAACAGACGTTTTTTTGTAAGAGTGGACATCAGACGGCCTCCTGCCCATTGTCATGACCCGATTCAGACGGATCCGATTTTTTTGTGTGAGAGCGATTGTGAAAAATTGCGTAAACGCAGGGAACAAACAGAAGCGTTGAAACAGTCGCTAGAATAAGGCCGCCAATAACAGCTTTCCCCAACGGCGCATTCTGCGAATTACTGGTGGCCATCGGCACCATGCCGATCACCATGGCAGAAGCCGTCATGATAACCGGGCGAATACGACCAAACCCGGCCTCGACTGCGGCAACAAGCGCATTGCCGTGTAGGGCAATGCGTTCCTTGGCAAATGAGACGACCAGAATGGAGTTGGCCGTGGCCGTGCCCATGCACATGATAGCCCCCGTCAGAGCGGGCACGGAAAGGCGTGTCTGTGTCAGGAACAGGCTCCATGCGATCCCTGCCAGCGCGCCGGGCAGTGCTGAGATAATAATGAAAGGATCAATCCAAGACTGGAAGTTGATCACAATCAGCATGTAGATGAGCACAATGGACACAACCAGTCCGGCAACCAGTTCCATATACGCGCCATGCATGGTGACAGCCTGACCACGAACATCCACCACCGCTGTCTGCGGCAGGTCGTGCTGCGTATCAGCCACCACCTGTCTGACCTGTTTCAGGACAGCGCCCAGATCGCTCCCTTCTGTTGAGACATAGACATCGATTTCCGGCATCGAGTTATAGTGAGACACCTGCCCCGGCGTGCCCGTAGGCGTTATCGTGCTGATGCTGCCCAGAAGCTGCATGTCCGTCCCTTTAGGGTCACTGTCTCCTTTATCAACAGGGATTGTCAGCAAATCATTATAGTGGGTTAGCTGATCTTGCGAGACATAGACGTTGAGTGGGAAGGTAATGCCGGTTTTCGGGTCGAGCCAGTATTGCGGATCGACCGTTTGGCTGCCTGAAAGAGTCATCAGTTCGTTATTGGCAATGTCAGCTTCCGTCATGCCTGTGGCCTGACCGAACGTCCGGTTGCCCTGCACGAACAGAGTAGGCGTTTTCATGGTCTGCTGGATGACAACATCCGCAGAACCGGGGATAGCCCGCAATTTATTCACCAGAAGGCGGGCATACTGATAGTTGCTCTGAAGTTCCGGACCGGAAATCTGAACGTCAATCGGCGCGGGTGAGCCAAAGTTCAGAATTTTGTCGGTCAGATCAGCAGGCTGGAAGGTAAACGCGCTGCCCGGAAATTGCTCGGACAGATCCTTCCGTAACAATTTGCGATAGTCCCAGACAGGAGATTCCTCATTCTTGAGGGAAATTGATAGGTCACAGTCCTGCGTGCCGATGGAAGGTGTCGGAATAAAGGCCTGATTATGCGGCCCTTCCGGCAGTCCGCAGTTATTAATGATACCGGCAACCTTACCGGGCAGAAGCTTCTCAATCCGATCGTTTACCAGAGAGACAATGCGGCCCGTTGTTTCAATCCGCATCCCCAGCGGGGTGCGCATGTGCATCTGCATCATGCCGGATTTGACTTCCGGAAAGAAGTCCTGCCCGTTGACCAAAAACAGTCCCAGAGACAGCACGGACAGCCCGAGAAACACCGCAACAAACCGGCCACGCTTTGTAACAATTCGCTCCAGAAAGCGGCCGTAAGCACCACGGAATGTATGGAAAGCATGCTCAAACTTGTTCTGGAAACGCCCTAGAACGCCTTTGGGCAGCGCAAGATGTTCATCACTATGCAGACCCGGATGCACCTGCCCGGCCAGCAGATATTTGGCCATGGTCGGCACCAGTGTGCGTGACAGGATGAAGGAGGCCAGCATGGCATACACAATGGCTTCCGCCATGGGCATGAAGAGCCAGCCCGCAACGCCGCTCAGACGGAAAAGCGGTGTCCACACAATACAGATACATAATGTTGAGACCAGAGTTGGCACCACAATCTGGTTGGCGGCGTCAATAATGGCAGTTTCCAGTTCCTTGCCTTCTTCAAGGTGGGTATCGATATTTTCGATCATGACGGTGGCGTCATCCACCAGAATACCAACCGCAAGTGCAAGACCGCCCAACGTCATGACATTGATGGTCTGACCGGAGAGCAGCAGGCAGATAATGGCAGAAAGAATGGCCAGCGGAATGGAGGTGGCGATGATAAGCGTGGACCGCCATGACCCCAGAAACAACAGAACCACAAGCCCCGTCAGAATGGCCGCTGTAACCATTTCGCGCACAACGTCCTTGATGGCGTCTTTCACGAAAATGGAGGCGTCACTCAAGATGGAAATATGCACGTCCGGCGGAACAAGTTTCTGAATACGGGGGAGAAGTTCCTTGGTGCGTGCCACAACATCCAGTGTTGAGGCGTCACCACTTTTCATGACCACAACCTCCACGCCCTGACGCCCCTTGACCAGCACGAGGTTGGTCTGCGGATGGCCGCCACGGTACACTTCAGCGACGTCATGCACATAAATAACGGCGTTGCCGACACGTTTGACCGGAACGTCACCCAGTTCCTTCATGGAGCGGGGGGTCGCGTTGGTCTGCACCATCCAGTCGGTTGTCGCGATTTTCTGGTCCCCTGCCGGAAGCACGATGTTCTGTTTCCGCAGGGCATTCTGCACATCCATGGCTGAGAGATGATGCGCCTGAAGCTGCTTCTGGTTGAGCGACACCATGATGAAGCTGTCCATACCGCCATACGGATGCGGCAGAACCGCCCCCGGCACTGTCACCAGAACGGGACGGATGCGGGTCATGGCAATTTTATACAAATCCGACGGTGTCTGTTTTTCAGACGTGATTTGAAGAGCCAGAACCGGAACGGAGGAGGCTTCCAACTTCATGACCATAGGGGCCGGGATATTATCAGGAAGCTGTTTGATAACAGTCTGGGAAATCGCGGTGACTTCGGCTTCCGCTTCCCCAATATCCGTGCCGGGCTGGAAGTAGATGTTGACGATGCTTCTGCCGTAATAGGAGTTGCTCTCCATATGCTCTATGCCCTCCACAGTGGAGGTTACGGCGAGCTCATAGTTATAGGTGATACGGCCAGCAAACTCCTCGGGAAGCATGCCACCGTATGTCCACACAACAGACACGACGGGAATCCGGATGTTCGGAAACACGTCGGTCGGCGCTTTGAAGAGAGACAGCACACCAAAAGCGAGAATAAGCAGAGACAATACAATAAATGTGTAAGGTCGCTTAAGCGCCGTCACAACGATGGCATTCATGCGTTTCCTTCCTCGCTGGAATCAATAGAATTCCGCAGAGAATAGAATTGGCATTATTCATAAATCTTTTAAAAAAAATATTATTGTGTTATAAAAAAATTTATTAAATCTGATTTTAAGAAAAAATAGCATAACTCCCAATTATAAAATCGGTTTTATTATATTTTTAGTATCAATTTTACTGTGAGGCGCTGCACGTTCGGAGATTCACGCGCAGAAAAAATACAGCAATACTCCCGCTAATAAGCGCAATGAGAAAAACTGACGCTGACGCTCCCCTCTCTCATGATCGCCTATATTTGCCGCCTACCCTTTATCATTTTCCTGCCTGCATACTGACGGAAAGAAACGACTTCCCTGTGCGGATGATTCTTCAAGGTGGACGCATATGCATAGGCCGCAACCGAGGGGGGTGTAGCCGGTAAGGCTCCCCTTGTAAAAATATATTGCGAATAATTCTCATTCGTGCTTTTAATCAGGCTCTCATCAGAGATATGGGGCTTTCTGAATGGTTATCTGCTCTTGTAACAGCCTGACTCATAAAGATGTTGAATCCGCTGTCGCTCATGGCGCCACCCGCCCCAGTGAAATTTATGCTGCCAAGCGTTGCAAGGCCCAGTGTGGCAATTGCGTGCCCGGCGTAGTCTGTATGCTAAAAGAAATGCGGATGAGGCAGCATAAGGCTGCCGAAGCCGCGGCCATTGCAGCATCTCTGCCCCTTCCGGCTATGGCGCAGGCTGAAGTGCTGAGCGCCTGAGCCTCCTCCATTTGCCGCGGCTTTGGCTACAGAGCGGATATTAAACCGTCATGATCCTTGTGCAGCAGACATGCCTGCCTCCAACTCTCTTGTAACGGAACTTTTGTCACACCACGTCAGTTGTAACAGCAGAACGCTGCACGTGTAGCGCCTGAGCCAAGAAGGACGAAATTCATGACGAAAACTACTCCGACAGCCAAAGAAGCCCATGTCCGCGAATATCTGGGCACACCGACTGACCTGAAGGCCGATGCCGTTAAAGAAGTTGCGGTAGGTCTTGCTGATACGCTGGCTGACGTGTTTGCATTGTATGTGAAAACAAAAAATTTCCACTGGCATATGAGCGGTCGCCACTTCCGCGATTATCATCTGCTACTGGATGAGCAAAGCGCACAGATTTTTGCCATGACGGACCCGATGGCCGAGCGCGCCCGCAAGATTGGCGGTACAACGCTCCATTCCATTGGAGAAATCGCCCGCCGCACGCAGGTTTCTGATAATGACGCACTGTATGTGACGCCGGAAGACATGCTTGCTGAACTGCGAGAGGACAATCTGGCGCTGACCACCCGGATGCGTAAAGTGCATGCTGTCTGCGACGACGCGAATGATGTCGCAACCGCCAGCCTGCTGGAAAACTGGATTGATGAGACGGAACGCCGCACATGGTTCCTGTTTGAAGCCACCCGCCCAGCGTTTGGGAAGAACGACTAACTAAAAGAGGAGTGTCTTCCCGCTTCCACGGGAAGACACTCCCAGCACTTACGTTTGGTTGGTTTTTCTATAAATCAAATCGAGCATTGAGATAGACTGACCGCGGCGCTCCAACGTAAAAGTAATCGGAAGCCAAAACGCCCCAGTAGTGCGCGTTGGCAACGTTATCCAACTCTGCCCTGAAGGTTATGCGATGTTTTCCGATATGCGTGCGATAGCTGGCCCGCAAGTTGAGCAGAGTATAACCGGGAATGTGATAAACATTCATAGCATCCCCCCACATTCTGCCGGTATAATGTACTTCTGCTGAAGCAGACAGTCCCGGTACCGCCTGAATATTATTTGTGAGTGTAAACATATTCTGGAACGTTGGAATGGCTTCTGCTGTGTGGCCTTGGATGGATGGGTCCGTCTTTTTATAGTTTGATGCCTCGATCCCCAAGCTGTCAGTCACCACAAAGCCAAAGGGAAGGTCTACATGGCCATTCAATTCAAATCCCTGATAAACCTGCATTCCATTAGAAACATAGTAATTATCGGTATTTGCATATTGCGCACCGCGCGTGATGCGATACAACGCCCCCGTCAGATCCCATGTTCGACGTGAAATTTTAGCCCCCACTTCCACCTGATCAGACCGGATGGGTGGCAGCGTCTGGCGGGCATTTTTGTAGGTATTGCCCACTGTGCCGCCATTTTCGAGTGCCTGCACATAACTGGCATAAACAGTCATGTTTCGCACCGGGTGATACAGCAAGGCAACCGTCGGGGTTACGGGATTAACCTTATACGTCGCCGTCCTAACATCCTCTGCGCTGTAGCTGTTTTGCCGGAAATTGGTATAACGCACCCCGGCCAGAAGCGACCATTGTGGTGTAAATGTAACCGTGTCACTCAGGAAAAGGCCAACCTGATCTGACCGGTAATTCCGGTAAACAGGCGACTCATTATCAATACTCCATGGCCGGGAGATGATCGGTGCATACATGTTTTGCGAACCAATATTCACATATTCGGTGCGAGTGGGAAGATATTTTTCTAACCCCTGCCATGTTGCTCCGAGTGTTACATCATGTTTTACAAACCCTGTATGAAAACAGCCCTCCAGAATACCCTGTGCCTGATTATAGTCTGACCAACTCCGTGGGTCTGTTGACAGGTAGGAGTCATAATTTCCTTCCCTGCCCTTAAGCGACATCCATTCACTCTGATAAGAGCGCCAATCCTGACTATGGCTGTAATCTACGTGGAATTTCCAGCTTCTGCTAATATCCCATTTCAAACCTGTCGTCAGAAACAGGACGTGCGACGTGAACATGGAACCGGGATAGGAGTTTAGGTCCTTATGCCCGCTGATAGCATCCGGCAGACTGTTTGAAGGATAGGTTGTGGGATCAATAAAAAAATCCTGAACCAGACCACGTATTTTTCTGTTTTGATAGATAGCGTCCGCTGTCCAGAGCAGATTTTCGGTTATGCGCGCATCCACCCCCAGAGAACCGGAATACCGTTCTACATGTGAGCCATTATAGGTCTCGCCCTTTTCATGCGTTAAATTTAAACGATATCCAAAAACCTTGTTAAACAACCTACCGCCCGTATCAATATGCTCGCTGGCAATAGCGGCTGAGCTATAACCCGCATCGACCTCAAAGCTTCTTTGCTCCGTTGGCTTCTTGGTCTGATAATTGATGATCCCACCCGGAGCGTTAAAGCCATACATATAGCCTGACGCACCCTTGAGAAGCTGAACATTTTCAAAGCTTTCCAGAGGCAGTTCAACCGTTGTCATATAAAACGGAGAGCCGTTAATTTTGTAACCATTGTAATCATCCAGCGGCACACCACGCACCGTTACGCTATACGCGTTAAAGGAATAAGTGTCCCCATTGGTGACAACTGATGCGTCTTGAGATAGTAATCTGGACAAGGATTTCACCTGACGTTCCTGTATCTCCGCGCTCGTAACAGTACGAATGGAAAAAGGCGTATCCAAAGGCCTTTTTCTTCCGAGCGCGCCGCCGGAGAACGCGGGCGTGGCACTCCCATGCACTTCCAGTTCTTCTCGTTCAGCGAGTTGCGGTTTCCCATGTTCTGCCTGTCTGCGCTGAAGCTTTCCGGAAGGAAGAAGAGAACTGGCAGGAGCCCTTTTCTTTTCTGTTTTGCGCAGTTCCGGCAGCACCTTACCGGTCGCTCCCTGTGCATGCACAATAGCCGTACTCATCCCGCAAGAGGTGAGAACAGTTCCGATTAAAACAAATCCTCTTGGTGAAATCATAATATAACGACCATATTTAGTGTATTTAGCCTTTGTGATATCGAGGATAAATTACGTCGTCAATGAGGCAATATAAAATACTATTGTTTTTATGATTAATTTTTTATCATACGATTTTTATAGTGGTTAAGGATCCGTGAAAGACTGAAGGCGTTATGACTCAACAGAGAGATCATTCGCATACACGATGCATATTCTCTCCTTCACTGGTTTCTTGCCGAAAAATATCGCCTATCGACTGCTGCAAAGGCATGCCCCCTAATGAGTCGATCAGGAGTCCGAATCACGTTTTATTTTGTCTATAAATTATTCTTAAACATCTATTTTTGTTTTAAAAATAATACTGCGTTAAGGTTAATATGTTTGATAATATTTATCATATTATTTTTGAAACAATTAGATATAGAAAATATCTTTAAATAAGAAAAATTTTCATATTCTTTAAGAAAATATATTTTGTTATTAAATACACTTAAACATTGCATAATTAATTATGAATACATTCCTATTTCAATGCAGGAAAATTAGTATCTAATTTTTAGACAGAAAAACGGGTCCTCTCAAGTGTCAGTCTGGAAACAGTTGAAACGCTGATTCCAAAATCTTGAGCCAGCACTCTCAAAGAGTCCCCCCCCAACCGGCGCCGGACAATCTCTTGTTTTTCCAGCTGCGTCATCTTAGACGGACGACCCATACGTTTACCTAGCTCAATCGCTCTGGCCCGACCTTCTGCTGTACGTGTCCGAATGAGATCGCGTTCAACATCTGCGAGACCAGCTAAAACAGCGAGCATCAGACGGCCGGTACTGGTATTCGTATCAACCCAAGGCTCGGATAAAGAATAAAAATGAGCACCTTTTTTCGTAATATTTTGAACGATAGAGAATAAATCAAATGTGCTTCTTGCAAGACGATCAATCCTTGCAACGATCACAACATCGTCTTTTTTCAGACTTCTAACCATTTTTCGAAGCTGCTCACGCTGTGCGTCAGCACCGCTGACTTTTTCACAGAAGATTTTTTCACAGCCGTGTGTTTCTAAGATTTTCATTTGTGTATCAAGGGTTTGCCCTATGGTGCTCACCCGTGCATATCCGATTTTTTTAAGAATGTTACCGCCCTCAACATGCCCGAAAATGTTTCATAATTTAGATTCGTATTAATTTTAATCCTGATTTATGCAAACACAACGCATCGTGTTTTTATTGTTAAAAAAACGATAAAATTAATATCTGATAAGAATTGTTAGTTCAAGAAAAACATAAATCCATATTTAGAATATTAATTAATGCCCATTTGCATAAATTAGGAAATATGAGATGGGCGAGACACCAATTTCATCTGTTGACTTTCAACAAATCGAAAACAATTCAGTCTCCGTAGGCGGTAGTGTTGACCAGTATCAAAATGGTGAGACAAGCTACCATCATCATGACATGTCATGGCGTTGGGTAGGCGGTCCAACCGGGGATTGGAGCAATTCAGAAAACTGGGCGCTTTTTGATAGTGCCGGTCATGTTGTAGACACATCGACAACTGGGTCACCGGCAATTCCGCAGTCACAGCAGAATGCTGACGTTAACGTAGGGGCCAGCGGGAATTCGACATCACCCGTTACGATTGTTGCCAATGCGCCTATTTATAACCAGTTCCGTAGCCTGAGCGTCTGGCAAAGCGGTACACTCAAAATTACCGCTCAGGGATCCAACGGAACCCACGGCAATGTTTTTGCCGTTGCAGGTTTTGAAAACGATGGCACAATTATTGTGGATACGCCGTCTCGTGTAGATTTTGGCGGTGTCACTATGAATCGTGACAACGGCACAATCACGATCATGAACAATCATGGAAATGTGATTTTTGATGATGGTAACCTGAACAGCAGTGGCACTGTTAATCTGATTAACGCATCTCTTGGCAATGCAGGCCAGCCAGTCTGGGTCAGTGGGACGGTCAACCTCCAAAACAATAGTAGTATTTTCCTGAACTCCGGTTACGGAGCCACTCTCAACGTTGATCCTGCAACAGTTAATACAATTTACATGCAGGATAATGGCTTCCTGAACACAGGGATCGACGGCACAAATAATCAGACAGCCGTTATCAATGGTGTTTCAGAAAACACTCGTTTTGGTATTGCTGGACTAAACACGGCCCCAACGTCTGCTACATATACAGCCAATCAAGATGGGTCTTATACCCTTCAAATCACGATGGCTAATGGCAGTAATCTGACATATAATGCTCTCCATATGGCAGAAGGCTATACGCCTCCCGCGAAGCTTACCATTGTTCAGGATAGCGCTACATCTGGCTGGGATATTGAAGACACCTCATCTATTGGTGGAACAGGCGGTCATTACACCGACAACTCTCTCCATCAGCAGATGACAGCGGTTGCAACAAACGCAACCAATGCTGGCGGTGATACATCCCAGTATATCAGTACACCTGAAAGCTTCCATCAACACGATATGAGCTGGCAGTGGACGGGTGCGAACTCCAGCGACTGGAACGATTTCAAAAACTGGACACTTCTTGATAGCAATGGGCACGTTGTTGACACGTCCAATACGGATTACTGGACTGACAACCCCATCCCGCAATCCCAGCAGAATGCGGACGTCAATATCGGTGTCATGGACAGCACAGCTGCACCGAGCATTGTTGTTGATAATGTCGCCGATTATAACCAGATCCGCAGCCTGAGCATTTGGCAAAGCGGTGTTCTGAAAATTACCGCACAGGCGGGCTCCGGCTACGTCGGCAACGTGTTTGCCACCGCTGGTTTTGAAAATAGCGGCAGCATCATTATTGACACTCCATCCAATGTTGAACTGGGTGGCGTCACGATGAATCGTGAGAGTGGCACGATTACCATCATGAACAATCAGGGGAATGTAACCCTGGATAACGGTGCCCTGAACAACGGTGGCACTTTGAATCTGATCAACGCCTCACTTGGAACCGTGGATAAGCCTGTCTGGGTACAGGGCGGCACGATCAATATGGCAAAGAACAGCACGCTGTTTGCTCAGCCCGGGATCAGCTACTCAAGCGCCGTCACCATTAACGTTGACCCCACAACGGTGAACACCGTCTATATTAATGATTCTGGCGATAAAGCAAATGCGGGCAATGTTGTGCTGAACGGTGTTTCTCAAAACACCATATTCGGCATTGCAAACCTGACTGCAAAACCTGTTTCTGCGGTTTACACGCCAAACTCAGACGATACCTCCTATACGCTCACCGTCAAACTTACGAACGGCCAGACAGTAACCTACGGCAGCATTACGCCAGCGGCAGGATACGTGCCCTCCACAACCAAGATTGTGGAAGACCCATCCAACCATGGTTGGCTGATTGAAGATGGTAATTTTACAGCCTGCTTCCTGTCCGGCAGCATGATCCGTACACCCAACGGCGATGTCGCGATTGAAAATATCTCTCTAGGCACACAGATTTCAGTATTTGACTGGAAGAATAATCGCGAAGTCACCAGATCCGTCGTCTGGGTCGCCAAAGCACACACTACCGCACGCTCTAGCGTTCCGGTAGACGAGGCCGGTTATCCTGTACGAGTGCTCAAAAATGCCATTTCAGACGGCGTTCCTTACAAAGATATGCTGATTACGCCTGAACATTGCCTCTTCTTTGAAGAACGCTTTGTTCCTGTGCGTATGCTGGTCAATGGTCGATCCATTTTCTACGATACAAGCATTACGTCTTACGATTATTACCACGTAGAAACAGAAGAGCATTCCGTCATCACTGCGGATGGCATGCTGACTGAAAGCTATCTTGATACGGGGAACCGTTCCTCCTTCCGTCAGGAAGGCGCTGTTGCAGCACTGCGTGCTATCGGCACACGCAACTGGGAAGAAGATGCCGCAGCGCCGCTATGCGTGGCCCGTAATGTGGTTGAACCCTTGTTCCACGCTCTGGAAGCTCGTGAAAGCGTTGTCGAAGGATGCCAGATGCCTACCAGCGTTCCAGTAATGACGCGGGAAGCAAACCTACACCTCATCATGAGCAATGGTGCTGTCATTCGGCCGATCCGTTACGACAATGGGGCTTATAGCTTCATGCTTCCGGCTGGCGTAGACGCTGTCAGGATCGTGTCACGCACCAGCCGTCCTAGCGACGTGATTGGACCGTTTGTGGATGATCGCCGCGCTCTGGGCGTATCTGTCAGCACAATCCGCTTCATTGGCAGCACGGTTCAGCGTCGGATCACGACTCATCTAACTGCCGCGCAGGATGGCTGGTATGAAAGCAACAGTCAGAACGCTCCTGTCTGGACCGACGGCAATGCCTTGCTGCCGCTGTCTGCACAGACACAGAGTAAAATGGGTATGCTGATCATTACAGTACATGCAGCTGAAGCTTATCGCGTTGAGCCTGAACTGACAGCTCAGGCAATGGCACTCTCCGCTTAAGCCACTAAAAAAGCGCCACTCTTACGGGAGTGGCGCTTTTTCACTCTGAAGCGTATTCAAAATACTCACACTTCAGACACTAATTTTTTTATTTTTTACCAGAATAGCAGGTCAGGATACGTCCTGACCTGTTGTTTTATGTTCTGCTCCATCAGTCGCTTTTTCACGTTTATAGCGTTCGTAATACTCGTCCGCCATACGACGAAGAGCAGCACCAATGGCCGCGTACTGATATTCGTTCAGGTTAGCAAGAGACGCGCGGGCTGAAGGGCGACGCACTGCGAACCCAACGCCCGGCAACAGAACCACGCCGGTTTCTTCCGCAATGCGGAACAGGATTGTCTGATAATCCACGCGGGTCATCAACCAGCGGGCAAAGCGGGTGCCGTAAAGCTGGGTGGCAACGTTGCTAAGGTCTATCAGCGTGTAATAATGCGTGCTGCCGGGATCATTGGGTGCAGGGACGCCGAGGTCTCGGTAAAGTGCAATTTCGCGTCGGTGCAGCAGGTTTTTCAAAGCGGTTTTATAAGCTTCCCTCCCATCCATAAGAGCAAATAGAGCGAACAGCACCATCTGCACTTGCTGGGGCGTGGAAAGGCCTGCTGTGTGATTAAGCGCCACGCTACGGCTGTCAGCTACTAGACGGTCAATAAATTTCAGACCACGCACATCCGGTGTAAGGGAAGCATAGCGCTTGTCCAGCGCCTCCTTCTCCTCTTCAGGCAGAGCCGCCAGCGCGCGATCTAGCACATTTTGCGTGTGCGTGGCGACAACGCCTAGTCGCCAGCCGGTAGAGCCAAAATATTTTGAAAAAGAATAGACCAGAACGGTATTTTCTGGGCATACGCTATAAAGAGACCTGAAATTATCTGCAAAAGTACCGTAAACATCATCCGTGACGATGATAAGGTCTGGGCGTTTGGTTTTCACAATGTTTGCAATACGGGCCAGCCCGGCATCGTTCATTTTGACCGAGGGCGGATTGCTGGGGTTGACCACCAGAAAAACCTTGATGGCTGGATCTAGCAGTTTGTCCAGTTCGCTGTCTGGATATTGCCATCCTGCTTCTGGCGCAGCGTAAACCGGAACTTCCTGCAACTGGTAGTCCCGAAGCTCCGGAATTTCCACATACGGCGTAAAAACAGGCATGCCGATGGCGGCTTTGTCACCGGGGCTGATCAGACCATTCTCGCGCAAGGAAGCAAAAATATAGCTGATGGCCGCCGTGCCGCCTTCCAGCGCGAAGAGATCCGTTGTGGCATCTGGCATGGTGCCGCCTGCCATTTCGCGCAGCAGATAATGCCGCACGACCTGCTCCGAATATTTCAGCATCCGTGGCGGTGTGGGATAGTCGCACCCCAGAATACCCGCTGTCATTTCCTGCAAGAAGCCTTCAGCAGAAAGACCAAGCTGATCCCGCACGTAAGAGAGTGCACGGCGAAGGAAGGCAACGCCGGGTGCATCTTTGTGGTCTGCCACGAAAGCGTTGAAACGCGCCTCTATTCCGTCTCGTCTGGGGAAGCCACCAACGCCTTCTGCCATATAGGAAAAAGAAAGTTCGGATTCCGCACTCGCAAAAAGGCCAAGTTGAAAAAACCCTTGCCGAGGAAGTGTAGCCAGAAAATTGGGGTTGCCGCGCCCTGCATCCAGCATGGCGCGCTGTGCCCGACCGGATGCCAGTTTGATAAGCTGATCTTTCAACTCAAACGGACTGAGGGTTTTGAATTTTGCATACTCGGAGGGAAGGGTCATGGCCGGTTCCTGAAACAGGGGTAAGGCGAGAAAGAGAGTAAACAGGCACAAAAAAGCGCCGATTACCACCTTTATGCACAGATACAGGGCAAAAATCGGGCCATGTCTCAGCGATGTGATACTTTCTTTTAGCCTTTACCGGCCAGTCTGATTTTTCTCAGACTTTGACTAATCCACCCATACCCGCTGACCAAAACCAGCCCGGCAACAACCAGCACCGCACCAGACACAAAGCCCGGCTCCACAGGTTCATGCAGCAACACCGCTCCCAACAACACGCCGAATAAGGGCGTCATGAAAGATAAAACACCAATGCGCGACGCCTGATAATGGCGCAAAAGCCAGAACCACAGCAGGAACGCCACGAAAGAGAGAACAAACACCTGATACACCAGACTGAGCAACAGAATGGGTGTTACGGTCACACTTGTCTGATGAAGCAACAAAGCGACTGGAAACAGTAAAAGGCATGCCCCCACAAGCTGGTACAGCAGGGTTTGCTTGGCGGGCACTCTCGCAAGACCGGACATACGGATAACAACGGTTGTAACGCCCCAACTTGCTCCGGCCAGCAGGGCCAACACATCTCCCAGCCATGACAAAGCTGCCTCCTGCCCGCCCCCAGTATCAGCTACAGTATGGTGGCCAAAGAATGCGGTGCCAATCCCGCCAAAAGCCAACAGAATACCCGCCCACTGGAGAGGCGCCATTCGTTCCGAGACTTCCAGAAAATGCAGGATGAGCGCCGTAAAAATAGGCGCAGTGTAAAGAAAGACAACGGAGCGGGAGGCCGAGGTATAGTGCAAGGCCTGCCCCAGAAACAGATATTCCAGAAAGAACAGCACTCCCACGGCCAGACCGGGCTTCCATGTCTGTGCAACCTGCACAAACCGTTCACGGCGTGAAAGCATGAGGGCTACCACAAGCAGAGCAGCCAAGCCGGAACGCAAGGCAATTTGCAGGACCGGAGCCATATCCTGCGCTGAGGCTTTGAGGGCGACCTGTTGCAGACCAAAGCAGAAGCACAGTCCTACCATCAAGGTGGTGGCTTTTGCATCCAATGGCTTGCGCGTGTTCATGCCGGTTTATCCCTTTTGCACGGTCGTCCGCGTTCCCTATGCAGCATGCACGCAGGCGGAGAAAGGGGCGATTTACAGCATATCTTTTTCTTTGAGCGGAGAGGACAGGCGCGTTGCGACGGCTAGCAGAACTGCCGTAATGGGCGAGGCAAAAATAAAACCCCACAGGCCAAGAAAGGCACCAAAAATGGTCTGGGAGAGAATGGTGAGTGCTGGCGGCATACTAACAGCACGCTTCTGGATAAAGGGAGACATAATATACCCTTCAAACGCCTGAATGACCGTATAAAGGCCCAGCACCATTAACGCTTCCTGTGTGCCGACGGAGAGGCCTATCAACAAAGCAGGGATAGCGCCCACAAATGCCCCTAAATACGGAATGAAGTTGGCTGTGCCCGCTACCAGCCCAAGAGGCAAAGCCAAAGGCATGCCGATGGTCCACAGGCCGAGCCATGTCAGCACGCCAACCACCGTCATATCCAGCATTTGCCCGGCGACCCATGCGGAAAGGGTGTGCGCAATGGTTTGCAGGAGAGAGCGGACCAATGAGCGGTGCCTCTCTGGGGTTAGCCTCAATATCCCGTTGGCATACAGCCGTGGAGAAAGCGCAAAATAGATCCCGGCAATGACAATGACGATCATAGTGCCGACGGAGCCGAAAGTGGACGTCAGCACATTGGTCATGGACCCCGCAAAATCCACCCCTTGCGTGCGGCCACCGGCCCCGCTCTGGTTTCCACCCAGAGACTGAGGCACATGGTCCAAAATCAAACGGCCAAAAGCGCCCCCATTCAGGCGGTCATGCAAAGTGCTGATCTGTGAGACCAACGCCGTGCGCAAATGCCCGGCCTGCACCATAATTTCCGGCCCGAAGACCTTAACAAGCACGGAGGCCGCCACGATCAAAGCCAGTACCAAAAGGAGTACGGACAGCCATTCTGGCAAACGCAAGAGGTGCGTAATCCAACGGGCCGCACCATGCAGCACCACCGCTACCAGTGCGGACGCACAGACAACCATCAACACCGGACCGCCCGTGCTGATAATAAGTCCAAGCACGGCCAACACAACAACCACCACAACAAGCCGGTAAAACCGCGCCAGCGTGTGCTCCAGTGTCTGTATTGCAGCAAGAGCAGGGATTTCAGACGCAGAGGGCCGCTCACCCACAGGCGGAGCAGGGTGCGGGCCTGTGGGTGGCGCAGCGGGAGCGGCAGGACTGCCTGATATATCCTGTGTTTCTGAAAGGGGCGGCGCCATGGTGTTGTGCTTCTCCTGCTGCCCGGCCCCTCTTACCAGATGCCGAGGCAGCCTTGCGTGATCCTGCGCCGCTTTATGCCGCTACGCGAGAGAGTGAAATGTCACACATACCTGACAAAGTGAGGAAAAGCTTTATCAGCATGGCAGATCCGGGCATGATAGAAAAAGATGGCTGATAGGCAGTCACTGCCTTGTGTTTCGCGCTCAAACACGCGAGTAAGCACTCTTCCGAAATAATATGATACGCTTTTCCCGTCTGCTCCCTGAGGCCCGTTGCTTTATGACAAAATCTGACGCTGCCAGTCATCTGGACATGGAGCATCCCTGCCTTGAGGGAAAGAAGCGTCGGTGCGGGCGGCCCACGCCTTACGGAACGGAGCAACTGGACCAGCACCTTCTGGAAGTAGCCGCCAGCCTGTTTGTTGAACACGGTTACGCCGGGACATCCGTGGACCAGATTGCCCGTAAGGCGTCCGCCAGCAAACAGACTCTCTACCGACGCTATGCCTCCAAAGAAGCGCTGTTCAAAGCCGTGATTACCAATCTTTGTGCCTCCGTGCTGCGCAGCATGTCGGAAACACCCCTGAAGGACCCACTCCAGGAACTGAAGCATGTCAGCCGTCTGATGCTCGACTTTGTGTTGCAGCCGGATGCACTCAGCACGTATCGTATTCTGATTGCAGATGGATACCGCTATCCGAACTTGATTGACTATGCGGTTGAAAACATTGACGAGCCGTTTTACGCGAATTTTATACGCTTACTGAAGGCGGCAGAAACCGCCGGGCAGATTGAAGCCGGGCATGCCGACTGCATTACGGCCCGCCTCTGGACGGGTATGTTAACCGGCTGGGCGATAGAACAGCATCTGTTGGGTATGACGGCGCTAGAGAGTGCTACGGCACGCAATAGTTTTTTTGAGCAGGCTTGGGCCCTATTTACCCGGGGTATAGGAGCCCAACCGCACTAAATCCGCCGTTTTTACGACGTGTGGCCGGGTGTATGCCCGAAATACTGCTCCAGAAGAGCGACATTGCGCAGATTGGCCTTATAAGCGGCGTCAAACAGATCCCCCACCACAGGAATGGTATCAACGGCCGTTTCCAGCAGCACGTTTGCCATCATGCGAACAAGCAAGCCTGTCGGCGCGCGCAAACGCCACGCTTCCCACACGATATAAAGGGAGACGCAGCCCATCACCACGCTGCCACCAACCGGCAGCAGGCCGACAAGAGCATCGACCCCCACGTGGAAACGCGTGCCCGGTAAACGGAAAGCGGCATCCAAAATCCAAGCCAGACGTCGGATACGGCGCAGGCGCTGCGCGACATCCTCCGCAGTATGCGGCCCGGCGTGATGTGAGCCGTTTCCGGCCATAGTATGAGCATATGTCATAGGTCTGGACATAGGATGGCCCGATCGGGAATCAAGAGGGCTGAAAATCAAGCGCCAGACCATTCATGCAATAACGGAGACCTGTGGGGAGCGGGCCGTCTGGAAAGACATGGCCCAGATGCCCTTTGCAGGACGCGCAGTGCACTTCCGTCCTCACCATGCCGTGACGCGTGTCCTGCGTGGTTTCCACACCACCGGGCACGGCATCATAAAAAGACGGCCAGCCGCTACCACTTTCATATTTGGTCTCGGACTCAAACAAGGTCTGGCCACACCCTGCACAATGATACAGGCCGGGACGTTTTTCATGATTCAGCGGGCTAGACCCCGGATATTCCGTACCGTGGTCTTTAAGAATATGTTCCTGCTCTGGTGTAAGCGGACCACATCCGGTGGGGGAACAGGACTGGGTCATGCGCGGAGTACTCCTTTTTCTTCTGGCTATTTATGGAGAGGGTCTGCCGTATTCTAACGGATTTTTCCACACGCTGCACGAAGAGGATTTTAACGGCAGGAACGACAAACGGTTGCATTAGGCGAGCCCTTCTCCCACGACCCGCGCCAACCGTTGCCTAAACAGAAGAAGGACGGCACTCTGCCGATATGACATCTTCCTCCCAACGCCCTGTGCTTGTCCTGTTTCGGGACGATTTCCGCCTGACTGATAATCCGGCCCTGCATGCCGCCTGCGCCACTGGACAACCCGTGCTCTGTGCCACTGTGCAGGACGAGGCCTGCATGCCCGGAGGGGTGATTGGCTGGTGGCTTGCGCAGGCTGCTCAGGCATTAACCACCGCGCTCCATAATTACGGTGGGCCCCTACTTGCCCCGCACGGAGAAACGCTTCCCGTTGTACTAGACCTTGTGAAATCCTTTCAGGTAACAGACGTTTTCTGGAACAGACGCTATGATCCAACCGGAACAAAAATTGATACGGACCTGAAAGCCGCGCTGACGGAACACGGTGTTACCGTCCACTCGCTATCCGCCCGTTTACTCCATGAACCATGGGCCGTAAGGACCGGAGCCGGGCAGCCCTACCGAATTTTTACGGCATGGTGGCGAGCCGCGCGGGAACTGGGCGACCCCGGACGCCCCCTGCCTGCCCCGCCTACCATTGAATTTGCCCCGATACCGAAGCCTTTTAAAAAAAATCTGGCTCCGGCAGCCTTGCTGCAACCCACGTTGCCGAACGACGCAACAGAGGCGAAAAAATACTGGCCGTGCAGTGAGGAGGATGCGCGCACCAGTCTGGATAATTTTCTGGAAGACACGCTGGAGCAGTATGAAACAAGTCGGGACCGACCGGACCAAGAAGGCACATCTGGCCTCTCCCCTTATCTGCGCGCCGGACTGATTTCCCCCCGGCAGGTCTGGCACGCTGCGCGGCAGGCGCAAGCCCGCAGTGGCGACCATGCAAATACGGAAAAGTTTCTGTCCGAACTGTGCTGGCGGGATTTTGGGTGGATGCAACTTTTCTATCAACCCGATATGCCGACCCGCAATCTACGCTCCGAATTCGACCAGATGCCGTGGCAGAATGATGCAGAGGCCTTTACCGCATGGAAGGAAGGACGCACCGGCTACCCGCTGGTCGATGCGGGAATGCGGGAACTCCTCGCTACCGGCACCATGCATAACCGGGTACGAATGGTCGTCGCCTCTTTTCTGACCAAACACCTGCTAACAGACTGGCGGAAAGGCGAGCGCTGGTTTTATGAACGGCTGGTGGATGCGGATCCGGCACTAAACGCCATGAACTGGCAGTGGTGTGCGGGAACCGGCATTGATGCCTCCCCTTGGTTCCGTATTTTTAACCCCGTTGGGCAATCGGAAAAATTTGATCCTTCAGGCGCTTATATCCGCACATGGGTGCCAGAACTGACGGCCCTACCGGATAAGCTGATTCATACTCCGTGGAAAATAGATGCGGCTCTTAGCCGCCATTTGCGTTTTGTGCCCGGCACAACCTATCCTCACCCGATTGTAGACCTGAAGCAGGCGCGGGCCATAGCGCTGGAAAGCTACAAAAACCTTAAAACAGTCTGACCAGTGCTAAGGCACTTGCAGCATGTTTAAAGCACACCAAACTGAATGGCGTTGAGGACTGCCATGTCAGTGCTGGCTGCTCCCAGCTTGTGGCGGGCCACGCGCAGACACAGTCGCACGACCGACTCTGACAGCTTGAGTTTTCGCGCAATTTCATTACCCAGAAATCCTTCTGCCGCCAGTTTCAGACAGGACTTTTCATCATCAGATAGGTCTATCACACCAGTAGACCGAAAGGACGTGATCCGCAGATAGGCCTCATGCACATAATTGGCCAACATCTGATAATCCCGTGCAGCGCTGACACGGGCCAGCCCTTCAAATTTATGCGGGTCCGCACTGGTAATGACAAACAGCCCGCGCGAGCCGTCCACTCCTGTCAAAGGAACGCTCAGGGCAGCCTGACCCAAGCCAAAATCCAAACTTTCTGCTAAAACTTTATAACCCGGCGTATTTTTTCAATTTCAAGCTGTTGCCACTCAAATGGCAGACTGCTTTGCAGACTCCGCTGCATGACCGGGTCCACATGCATGTAATCCTGCATATAGTAACGCTTTTGCCATTCTACAGGATAGCTGGTGCAGGTAAAATTGCTCGGGTTTAGCAATTTATCGCCTAACCCAGAAAAATAATAAACAACATGAAGCATATTGCATTTTTCTGGAATTGAGAGCAAGACAGCCGAAAGCTGTTCAAGCGTCTGGGCTTGTGTAATGGCCCAGACAAGATCCTGCAACACTCTTGGCAGTATGAACGTCGGTGCCGTCTGTTTAAATCGTGTCATGGCGCTGCTTCTAATCCTATAGTCTTGGCCAGATAAGCAGCATACGTCTGTATATCATCGCTCGATCATTACAAATACGCAGGGATCTTCAAAAAGGACTGAGCCGGAGTTCCGTCAGGTGCCGCAATGTCAGCAGGTTGATGTCCAGAACACTAACGCAGAACTCATGCCCATTAATATCACCACAGCGAATAACAGAGGGAGATATTTTCAGACGCCTATAAAGGCGCAGTCTGGACTGGGGGTATGTTCCAATAACCTGCTTCACCCCGTTAGCAAGAGCGTAGTCACACAGAGTTTTCAAGACATCAAGCATCAAGTTCCGGCCAACCGGAGACGCTGTATCCGCCGTGGTGCAGAACCAGGAAAGCTCCCAGACATCAGGACTGATAATATCAGGACAGCCCGGAAAATAACGGGCAAAATCCTGCCGCAACATAGTCGGGCCAGTGGTTGGCAATACACGAACCGAGGCGATAGTACCCGTCGCCTCTTCTATCGAAACGATATAAAACGGATTCCAGTCGCGGTCGTAACGGTCTTCCTGCGGGTCCACCCGAAGGGCCTGAAGCCATTCCTGATGGTTTCCAAAAAACACCTTCCGAGATATAAGAATTTTCTCATAGATAGGAAAAAAATTTTCCCGCTCGTTATAAAAAAATGTGTAAATCATCCAATCAACTCATTCCTCGACTTAAATACCATCTGATCTCCAATAACGCCTGATTGCTTTACAAACACTTTCCATACCCAGAGTTGATCAGCACTCTGGGAAAGTTAGGGTGTCTGGAGAGTTTTCAGGATAAAAAAATCCTGCTGATTTTAAAAATTTAAATCAGCAGGACTATTTTACAAAGTAACGGATGGCTCCACATGATCTGTGTGTGGAAATGCCCCCTCAAGAGGTCTTTTTTATGCTGAAAATACAGCAGAATTGTGCAGATTACAGAGCCTTGTTATCTTGCTCTGTTGAGACAAATTTAATCAATGTGTGTGCCCGCACAGCGTCCGGGCCGCCTTCCGTACCGTAGCCGGATTCTTTAATGCCACCAAAAGGCACTTCCGGCACACCCAGCCCATGATGATTGATGGCAATCATCCCCACCTCCACCTGTTCACCCAGCAGGCGCTCTGTCCGCTCATTACGAGTATAGGCGTAAGCGGCCAGACCATAGGGCAGACGGTTAGCTTCCTGCACGGCGTCTTTCAGATCCGTAAATTCAGATATTATGGCAATCGGGCCAAACGGCTCTTCCTGCATCATCCGCATGGACAAATTGGGGTTGAGCACCAGTGTTGGGGCAAAAAAGAACCCTTTATTAGGAAGAGGCACATCGGCCTGCCAGAGAGTGGCCCCTTTGTCCCGCGCATCAGCTACCAGATCGTTCAGAGCTTTCAGGCGGCGTTCATTGATGACTGGCCCCATGGTGATACCCGCATCAAGACCAGAGCCGATTTTGAGCGTGTTCATCTGCGTCTTGAACTTGTCCACAAAACTGGCGGCAATATTTTTATGCAGCAGGAAGCGCGTCGGCGCGATGCACACCTGCCCGGCATTGCGGAATTTAGCTGCGCACAGGCGCTGTGCCGCAGCGTCCAGATCCGCATCCTCACACACGATCACCGGGGCATGGCCACCCAGTTCCATCGTCACAGGCTTCATTTGCGCACCCGCGAGAGCAGCGAGATGTTTGCCAACAGGTGTGGACCCTGTGAAAGAAATTTTGCGTACAACGGGATGAGCAATAAGATATTCGGAAATTTCAGCCGGGTCGCCATAGACCAGAGAGACAGTCCCGGCAGGAATGCCAGCATCACAGAACGCCCGCAGCAATTCCGCAGGGGAGGCCGGGGTGTCTTCCGGTGCCTTGACAATCACCGCACATCCAGCAGCCAGAGCAGCACCCAGTTTCCGGGCTATCTGATTGACGGGGAAATTCCATGGCGTAAACGCAGCGACCACCCCTACCGGGCGATGCAGGACGCGCTGTTCCACATTAGGCACCCGCGGAGGAATAAGCGTATCATGAAGGCGGCGACCTTCCTCACCGAAATACTCTATAACGCCAGCCGCTCCGTTGATTTCGATAATGGCCTGCTCAAGTGGCTTGCCCTGCTCGCGGCTCATGATGCGGCCAATACTCTCTGCCCGCTCACGCAGCAGATTGGCGGCTTTACGCATGATGACAAAGCGATCCCACGCTGTAAGGGCCCGCCATGCAGCAAAACCCTGAGCGGCACCTGCCGTTACGCAGGCGAGGTCTGCCTTGGAGGCATGAGCACTTTTACCGATTCCCTCACCGGTTGCAGGGTTGAAGACAGAAAAAGTGCGGCCATCCGCCGCGTCTTGCCATTGCCCGGCCACCAGAAGCTGTGTGTTGATAAAATCCTGTGACATTGCGCTTCTCCCCTTTTGGAACAACGCACAAGCCAACATCGCGTTGCCTTATGATCTTTAAGGAGAGAGCATCATCACGAGAGGGATGCAAGAGGCACGTAGCGTGCCCCACACACTGTCAGGCGAACAGCTTTTTCAGTTTATTGATAACATGCTCACTGGTAATGAGACGCGTGCATTCAAACTGGCGCGGTGTGTTTTCATGACGAGGGCACCACAAGAAGTTGTGATGGTCAAACCGTTCCTTCGGGTCATTCCAGCAGGAATTGCAGGTATGCCAGTTTATAACGCGGTACGGTGTTTCAAACTCATTGGTGGGATGAGTAAAGCCTGAAATCATTACAACCTCAGTCCCCGCAGCCCATGCAAGCCACGCAAGACCGGAACTGAGACCAATGAACGCATCCGCATGTTTCAGCCAGCGCGCGCGCTCAGCCAGTGGACGATTACCTGTTTCATCTTCCGCGCCATGTGGAATATGGTTCCAGATAAGCCCTGTGCCATGCACCGATTTCTGGTCAATACAGATAACCCGGTAGCCTTTTTCCTTCAGAAACGCGATGACATCCTGCCAACCGGTGGGGTTATTCCAGTATTTACACTGAGTACTGGCCTGCACCGCAATACAGACATACGGTTCTGCAATCGGCCGGCTTTCATCTGGAAGATGGAGACGGGGCGCTTCCTCGTGCGGAGAGACACCCAGAATGTAACCCGCTGTGCGATGCAAGCCAACAAACCGGAAATCTGTAGGCTGCTGGATGCAATCTTTATCATCAAAAAACAGGCCGATGCAGTAGGTCGCGTAAGATTTGGCTGCAATCCCTGCCTGCTCTGCATCAGCGGAGGTCATAAGAGTGAGATTAGGGTACGCGTCCTTCAACAGCGGGAGAATGAGACCTGAGAGCAGGCAGGTGACCTTTGCGCCGCGCACTTCCGCAAACCGTTCCACATAGGGGAACCATGCCAGCGTATCTCCCAGCGTGCCGACCGGTAGCTGGATGATAACATCCTGACCGCGCGCATCATACTCATGCTCGAAAACCGGTCTCTCAACACCATCTGCCCCGATATCAATCACTTCAATCTTGAAGCGGATATAATAGCGTTTGCTGGACGCAATCGTAGCCCCGTTGGCTTCATGACTGAAGAGAATATTCCCTGTATCCATATCCCGCAGGATGACCCGCCATTTCCCCTCTTTCCGCTCAGGCACAAAGACTCGCGCCCCGAGGTTGAAATCATAGCGAATGCCATGCGGACCTTCCATCGCCAACTGTGCAGGAGGCGCGAGGTAAGCAGGCTGACTCGCCGGAGAGGGCGTACCTGATGACTGTGCCACAGTTTGAGCAGGCGCAGACGACACCACCTGAGCCGGAGTATCAGCCTGCGGTGCGGAGGCGTTGGAAAGAACGGGGGTGGCTGTTTCGGACAAGATTGAAAGTCACCTAAATAAAAGACTCAAAAATTTTGTATCTAAAATTCTGCTAAATACAGCTTACAAAAATAATTAACATTTGTTAATTTAATTGTATCGGCTTTAATGCAGCATAGAAACCAGAATAAAAATAGCAAAAACGGAAATAATAGCAATCAATATATAAAATGAATTTTAAAAAACATTACAATAAAACTGTAACACAATCGCGTGAAGCTTTCTCTTAAGAGACCATTCGGGATCCACCAACCTTTTCAGGATTGTCATATCTCCATGCGTCTTTTCCCTGTGTCTCGTCGGGCCGCCCTGTGGCTCTTCTGCTCTCCTCTGGCATTTTCAACCGGCTATGCTGCGCCGGTTTCAAAAAGCCACCATGCAGTAAAGCATGCCTCCGCAAAAACTATGCCAGTCAAGGCAACGCATGGCGCAACACAGGCTCTTGCACCCCGCGTTACTGGCGTTCCACGACGGACAGCGAAAACATCAAGCCCGGCGCGCGCAAAGGAATCGGAACAGATTATTGCCACGGGCCGTCACAGCCGGTCTGAACAGACAGTAGGCCATGCGGAAATGCAGCGCCTCCTGCCGGGTATCAACCCGCTTAAGGCGCTGGAAATTCTGCCGGGCGTTGTCTTCACCAATGCGGACCCATGGGGCAACAACGAGCAAAACTCCGCCCTGTTCATCCACGGTTTTTCAAAAAACCAGCTTGGCTATACGTTGGATGGCGTGCCACTGGGAGATCAGGATTATGGCAATTATAACGGCCTGACGCCACAGCGCGCCGCCATTAGTGAAAACATCGGCTCGGCCTCCGTGGCGACAGGTGCTGGCGCGCTGGGCACGGCCTCCACCAGTAACCTTGGCGGCACGTTGCAGTTTACCACGCAGGACCCGCTGCATCATGCTGGTGGGCAGTTGAACCAGACCTTCGGAAGCTGGTCCACCTTCCGCACCTTTGCGCGAATTGACACTGGAGATTTTGGCAACGGCAATTCCGCCTATGTCTCATGGGGGCGTCAGGATGCGCGGGCGTGGGATTTTGCCGGGCATCAGGGGGGCAATCAGGTCAACGCCAAGTTCGTGCATGAAGACGAGAAAAACAAGATCAGCGTGTTTTTCGACTGGGCACAGAAGGTCGAGCCGAACGAAGACAGCATTGTAATGCCCAATGGCGGCTCCCTGTATGTCCGCCCCTTCATGTATCCCAACATGTCGGAAGCCATCAATTACTATAATAATTCTCCTCAATATAAAAATGCTGGCCTGAACTACAGAAACTACTATTCCGCAGCCCAGCGCGAAGACTATTTAATGTACACCAAGTGGTCCCATGATTTCACAAAAAATCTGAAATGGGACACGCAGATCTATTACCATCATGATCTGGGTGAAGGCGTGGTGGCTGGCCCCATTACTGCGGCGGGTCTGCCGGCCCTATTCTCCTCCTACTTCCCCAACCAGAGCTCCGCCCAGCTTTCCAACGTGTTTGGCGGCACTGGCATTGCAACCCGTACCACGGAATACTGGGATAACCGTGGCGGGATCATGACCAACCTGCACTACCATCTGGGCCACCACACTATTGAACTGGGCGGCTGGTATGAGCGCAACAACAACACGCAGGCGCGCCGCTGGTATCCGTTTAGCGCCAGCAACCCCACCACCCCGTATGATCGTCAGCAGAATGCACTAATTGACCAGTACACCAACAATTTTTACACCAACACATGGACTACGCACCTGCAGGACACATGGCAGGTTAGCAAGAATTTCGCGCTAAATGCCGGATTTAAGTCCGAGCTGGTTTATACCAATGGTACATTGCCGGTGGCAGGTCTGCCGGGGTCACTTTCTCCCAAAACCGCCATTACCGTGCCCGGTGGCACCATTGCCTCCGTCAAACCGTTCCTGCCCGCGTTTGGTGCGCTGTGGAATATCACCCCGCATGAACAGTGGTTTGCCAATATTCAGGAAAACATGCGGTCCTTTGAAGCCGCAGGTTATGGCAACGCCACCCCGTGGGGTGTGACCAGCCAGCAGGCGTTTGATGAATTCCGCAAAAATGGCAAGCCGGAAACATCTTGGACGTATGAAACCGGTTTCCGGACCAACCGCCACCTGAACGCCGGCCCTCTGACCAATATCAGCGGCCAGCTTGAATATTACCACGTGCATTTCTCAAACCGTCTGCTGGCCGTCGCCACAACGCAGACGCTCTCTTCCATTATCGGCAGCGCCACCACGCTGACCAACGTGGGCTCGGTCTCCACCGATGGGATGGACTTCTCCTTCACCGCGCAGTTTGGCCCACATTTCTCCTTCTACAACGCGCTGTCCTATAACAAATCGACCTACAACGATAACTACCTGAACGGCACGACGACGGTGCAGACCGCCGGCAAGAACGTGGCGGGCGTGCCCAACTGGACGGAAAAATTCGTGGCCTCCACCCGCTGGGGCAATTTTGACGCGCAGTTTGTGGGTGACGTGGTGGGTAAACGCTACACGACCTTCACCAACGATCTGCATGCCAGCGCCTACGCGCTGTTCAGCCTGAATGCCGGATATGACTTTAAGGGTATTCCCCACATCCGCGCGCTGCATGTGCAGGGGAACATTACCAACCTGACAAATGAAAAAGGCTGGTCTACGCTGAACACCACCAACGCCTCTGGCCAGTATTCGGCGTTCCCCATTGCGCCACGGATGTATTTCCTGACGCTGAGCACCACGTTCTAAGGGCGGTCTGATGCAGCATTTTTCTCGCCGTTCCGTTCTGGTTGCCTCCTGCGCCGCCGCATTCTGCGGCGGGGTACGGCGGGCGGATGCGGCTCCTTCCATCGCGCCACGTCCGCTGGTGTTCGCACACCGGGGGGCGTCTGCCCAGCGGCCGGAACACACGCTGGCCTCCTACGCCAAAGCCATTGCGGATGGCGCGGATTTTATCGAGCCTGATCTGGTCATGACCAAAGATGGCGTGATGATCTGCCGCCATGAAACCAATATTGCCGAGACAACAGACGTGGCGCAGCGGCCGGAATTTGCCAGCCGCAAGCGCACTGCAACCATTGATGGCAGAACAGCCACCGGCTGGTTTACGACCGACTTTACCCTCGCGGAATTAAAAACTCTGCGAGCCAAAGAACGTCTGGCCAGCCTGCGTGTGCATAATACCCGCTACGACGGGCATTTTGACATTCCGACCTTTGAGGAAATGATTGATTTTGTGGCGGCGGAATCCGCCACACGTGGCCGGATTCTGGGACTTATTCCTGAAATCAAACATTCCACGCATTTCCACGCGCTGGGGTTTGACCCGGAAGCCCTGTTCCTCCGCACCATTGCAGCCCATGAATACACCCGCACCGCACCGCTGGAAGTACAGTCCTTCGAGACCGGAAACCTTCAGCGCATTGGTGCGGATGTCCGCGCCATCAACCCGCAGGCGCGGCTGATGCTGTTGCTGGGTGAACGCACGGACGTCCCACCGGATCTAGCCGCCAAAGGGGACAAAACCACCTTTGGGGACCTGATGACCCCGGCGGGCCTGAAATCCGTGCGGCGTTATGCGGATGTTATCGGCCCTTCCCTGACCGATCTGATCCCGCGCGATGCACAGGGGGGGTGGCTTGAGCCGACGTCTCTGGTGACGGATGCCCATGCGGCTGGCCTGCTGGTGCATGCCTATACCTGCCGCCCGGAAAACTATTTCCTGCCGCGCCAGCTCCGCAATGGCGATGCAC
Source organism: Acetobacter orleanensis (assembly GCF_001581005.1). Classification (GTDB taxonomy): domain Bacteria; phylum Pseudomonadota; class Alphaproteobacteria; order Acetobacterales; family Acetobacteraceae; genus Acetobacter; species Acetobacter orleanensis. Next base: position 20,363 of record NZ_LHZV01000065.1, on the reverse strand, counting down.
TTACGGCCCGCAACGTGCCCGGCTCTGTTGCGGAAATCCGCCGGTATCTTGATATGGGGCTGGACGGATTTTTTACGGATGATCCGGCGATTGGCCGTATAGCCGTCGACCAGATCTGAACCTATGCGCCGCCGCCTCAACCCGGTGGCGGCGCCTTTAAAACAAGCGGCAGACCTGCTGCAATAAACAGGACCTTCCCCACCTGTGCGGCCAGACGCTGGTGGAGAAAGCCTGCCTCATCCCGAAACTGTCTGGCGAGTTTGTGTTCCGGCACGATCCCCAGACCGACCTCGTTCCCCACCAGAACGGTGGGAGCACGACGCTCCGCCAACGCGGCAAGAAGCCCCTGTGTCGCCTCCGGAATGCTGCGTTCTTCCAGTAACAGATTGGTCAGCCACAATGTCAGACAGTCCAGTAGCAGCGGACGGGTGGCATGCGTACGCAGAACATCGGCCACCGCGAAAGGTTCTTCCACCGTCTGCCAGCCTTCCGCGCGACTGGTGCGATGGTGGGTGATACGCTCCTGCATTTCCGCATCAAACGCGCGGCCCGTAGCTAGATAGATCCACGGAGAAGGCAGGGCCATTATCAAAGCTTCCGCATGGCGGCTCTTGCCGGACCGGGCACCGCCCAACACCAGCGTTGTGCCGGGTAGACCTGCGGAAAAATCTGCCCCTTCCCCCCCCGGCACAGCCAAAGACGGAAGGGCAGAAGACGGCTGTTCCTCAGCCGGACGAGCGGCGTCTGCCTTGAGCGTGACGGTGTTCATGCGCTATCCGCTTTCCTGCTGCCATGTCAGTATGGCGCTTATAACAGCATATATTGCGGGTCATGCCACCAACCTCTCTCCCTTCATCCTCTGGTTCTTTCTCGTCACTCGCGGCCCTGCGGGCGGCCTGTCTTGCGCTGCCGGAGCCAGATACCGCCGTGCAACAGCAAATTGCCCTGCGCGAGGCTGAGTTGACCAAACCAGCGGGCAGTCTGGGGCGACTGGAAGACCTGACACAATGGCTGGGCAGATGGCAGAAGCGGGCGTTGCCTCGGCTTGAGCAGGTGCAGGTTCTAATTTTTGCGGGCAATCATGGTGTGGTTCAGCAAGGGGTCTCACCTTGGCCTCAGACTGTGACCGCTCAGATGGTGCAGAACTTTGAACAAGGGGGTGCTGCAATCAACCAGTTAGCCACCGTGGCAGGGGCGATTTTGCGCGTGGTACCCGTACAGCACCTCACCGCAACAGCAGATTTCACGATGGCTCCGGCCATGACGGAAGAGGCTTTTCTGGAAGCTGTGCAGACGGGATTTAACGCCGTGCCGCGCAAGTGTGACCTGCTGTGTGTGGGAGAGATGGGCATTGGCAACACCACAGCGGCCGCAGCCTTGGCGGCAGGACTGTTCGGCGGGAGCGGTTCGGAATGGGCTGGGCGCGGCACCGGGCTGGATGCCTCCGGCGTGGCACACAAAGCACGGGTGATTGACGCTGCTCTGGCGCACCACAAAGCAGACATGACAACAAATGGGACACCACCTCAGTTTGATGCCCTTGAGGTTGCGCGCAGACTGGGCGGATATGAACTTGCCGCCTTACTGGGGGCAACACTGGCTGCGCGACATTTTGGTATTCCGGTGCTGCTAGATGGGTTTGTCTGCACGGCGGCGGTGGCACCGCTCGCGCGCCTCATGGCTGGAGCACAGCGAGCGTCGGCATCTGGTGGGCTGGACCATACCCGCCTCTCCCATTGTTCTGCGGAAGCAGGCCATGCACGACTGGCGGCACAGCTTGAACTAGCCCCATTGCTAGACCTTGGCCTGCGGCTGGGGGAAGCCTCCGGAGCGGCGCTGGCGGTACCGCTGCTGCGGGCGGCTGTTGCGTGCCATGCAGGGATGGCAACTTTTGCGCAGGCAGCAGTATCAGGCCGCGCATGAGCATGTCCGGTCCGGCTGAATCCTTTAGTGCACGACTTCGGCTGGATATGGCCTGCGGACTGAGTTTATTGACCCAACTGCCCACTGGTTGGCTCCTTTCTCCCGCTCAACGGGTGAGCACCGCGCCTTGGCCAATGGGGCGCTCTATCTGGTGCTGGCCGCTGATTGGCGCTGTAATCGGCGCTCTCATTGGCGCAATCTTCTGCCTCCTCCGGCTAGGGCATGTAGCCCCGTTGCCTGCGGCGGGATTGGCGCTGGCTGTCCAATGTGTGCTGACAGGCGGCCTGCATGAAGATGGGTTGGCTGATCTGGCAGATGGCTGCGGTGGGCCTTCGCGGGAGCGTCGGCTTGAAATCATGCGGGATAGCCGGATTGGCAGTTACGGTGTGCTGGCCCTCAGCCTGAGCCTGCTGGTGCGTGCTTCATCTCTAGCGGCCCTTCCGGCTGGCATGGTTCTGCTGGCATTGGTCGTGTCCGGCTGTCTGGCGCGGGCAGCGTTACTGGTTCTGCCTGCCTTCCTGACCCCTGCCCGTCCAGACGGTCTGGCCCGCTCACTCAGCCCGCTGCCGCGCACACCGTTCTGGCTGGGGTTGATTTTGGCCGGGGCAAGTGTTGGGGCGTTGGCGTGGCTATGGGCAGACGGTCCATGCGTCATGTCTCTCTGGAACAGCATCCAGCCCTCTGGGAAAATTTTGTCGCTCTCCCGCCAAATATGGCCTCACGCAAGCGGATTTTATGATGCGCGCCTGATGGTGCTGCACATCGGGCTTCTGTCTGTTGCCGCCACGCTTGCAGCCTGCGGGCTGGTGACGGTTGCAGCCCGGCGGTTGCTGGGCGGTTATACTGGCGATGTGCTGGGAGCCGTGGCCGTTCTGACCGAGTGCTTTGTTCTGGCAAGTTTCACGACGCTGCTGTGAAGAATTCCGGGCGAAAAATACCTCGCCGGGGAGTGGCACTGCTGCGGGACCTGACCAGCACCAAGGCCGAACGGGCGACTGAATAAATTGACAGTCCGGCAGGCCACCGCCACACTATGGCACAGTAAGGAGAAGCCGGTGCAAGTCCGGCACGGTCGCGCCACTGTAATCCGCGTTCTGAACGTGGGAAGTCAGACCTCCAGCCACCTGTTTTCCTCCACCGCGGAACGCGTTTTTACCAGCGGAGCCTGTTTGATGATGCACCCTTCCTCCCCCCGCGCACGCGCCATTGCGGCCCCTGCCCCCGTGGCCATTCCGGTTGGCGCGTTGCTGCCATGGGCCGTTTTCGGCCTGCTGGTATCCGTGCTGATGCTGTATTTTGTCGGGGCTGAACAAGGCGCTATCTCCCTGATTTCTGGCCATGAGGTGCATGAGTTTGTGCATGATGGCCGCCATCTGCTGGGCTTTCCCTGCCACTGAACCGCAGGGTTTTTTCTAATGATTGCTGGACGTTTGCTGGCACGCGGCATGATTGCCGGGTGCCTTGCGGCTGCACTTGCCTTTGCATTTGCCCGTATTTTTGGGGAACCGCAGGTTGCGCTAGCCATTGCTTTTGAGGCCGCCCGGAGTGCGGCGGAAGGGATTACACCGGAACCGGAGCTCGTCAGCCGGTCCGTGCAGGCCAGCTACGGTCTGGCTACAGCCACACTGCTTTATGGCGTGGGCTTTGGCGGGCTGTTTGCTCTGGTATTTTCCTTTGCGTATGGGCGGTTGTCCATCTCATCCCCCCGTGTGCTGGCGCTTCTGCTGGCGGTTGCTGGTTTTGTGACCGTTGTGCTGGTACCTGACCTGAAATATCCGCCCAACCCGCCCGCTGTGGGTAATCCGGCCTCACTGGCGTTGCGGACGGAAACCTATTTCGTCATGATTGCCCTTTCCATCTGTGTGGCCGCCATTGCCTGCCTGATTGGTCAAAAAGCGGCCCAGATGCGCGATAGCTGGACCGGCTGGCTGTGTGGCGGAGCAGTGTTTATCCTGCTCGTCGCACTGGTGCAGTTTGGTCTGCCGGATGTGAATGAGGTACCGGATGGATTTCCGGCTGTGGTGCTCTGGCGCTTTCGAGAAGCCGCCCTTGGCATGCAATGTGTGTTATGGGGCAGCATGGGGCTGATTTTCGGGGCACTCGCCACGCCCCTTCTGGCAACACGCGCCCGCAGTTAAGGGCTTTTTTCCATCCCGACCGCAGAAGAGGGCTGCCACCCTCTTCCTGCTCTTTCTGAACAACTCACGATGCGATAACAAATAGCGGCACCCTACGGACCAGAGGAGCCGCGTGACTGGTATGGACCAGAGTTGGCCTAAACTACATACCAGACATGTCTGGTTGCTTTTCATTTTAAGCTGCCTGTTTGCTCTCCCCATTTTTCTGGCCAACGCGCCATATATGGATGACAATGCCCGCGCTTTGTATGGCTACACATGGAGCCACAGCGGACGAATTTTCTCGACAGCCCTGATGAACGCGCTGAGTTTGCGCACGCATAATATTCCCGATCTTGCCCCGCTGGGGCAGATTTTGGGTTTACTCGCACTTTCAGGAAGCGGCGCCTTGCTGGCCGCACGGTTGCTGCGCGGTCGCAGAATGGATGATCTGTCCGTCTGCCTGTGTGCTCTGCCTCTTGCGGTCCAACCTTTTTTTCTCGAAAATCTGTCTTATAAATTCGACGCATTGCCCATGCTTATGGCCCAGACCTGCGCTGTTCTGGCCGCACTTGTGCCGGAAGGCTGGTCTGGCCGACGGAATTTTGCCACCTGCTCGGCTTTCCTGTTTGCCCTCCTATGTTTTTATCAGCCAGCGCTCAACACGTTTCTAGCACTCTCCGTCCTGCTGTTTATGAGTGACACACAACAGGCGCAGGATAAGGCGGCATGGCGCGGCATGGGCTTGCGGGTCGGCGCACTGGGTGTAGCCTATGCGGCATATCACGTACTCATTGTCCGGCATTTTGTAGGTGGCTCTTACGCCGCACCTCGTAGTGAAACCATGAGCCTGCACAACATGCTCCATGGTTTACTGTGGGATAATGTGCAGCAGGCGTTTTTCCTTCTGGCATCTCTCCTGCATGGCGGTCCGGGACTTATCCTGTGCGCCTTCTATGTGCTTGGAGCGTTCTGTGTCTGGTCGGACGTGCTGCCCGCCATGCGGCGGAGAGGGATAATAGCAAAACTGAATGGAGTGGTGCTGGTGAGTGTGCCGTTCCTGCTTTTGCTGCTTGTGCCGGGCATTGTGCTGATTCTAGTCAACACGGTTCTTTCGCCCCGCATTTTCATGGCTTTTTCGGGCTGCGTCATTCTGGCCAATCTGTTTTTCATTCAGACCGCTGTAGGCCAGAGGTTCCGCTGGCTGGCTATTATTCCGCTCCTCTATTTCTATGTGGTTTCCTTCAGCTTTGGAAACACAATGACGGCGCAAGAGCAGTTCCAGAGAGCACAGGCGGAACGGCTGGCAAACCAGTTGGATGATGCCGGTTTCCAGAAAGGGGATGATCTGTTTGTTTATGGCACGGAGGCACAGGCTCCCATTGTGCAAAACGCCATTGCAGGCATGCCCTATCTTGCAGAGCTTCTGCCACGCCAGCAGATAAGTGACGATGCCCTGTTTGGCTATGCCCGCCTCCGGCAGGTGGGTGTCGACAGTCGCGAACACACCCCTGAAGAATGGGAGGCTGCCCGCTCCCTGCTGAAACCCGCCAACCTTGTGCATGAAACACCAAAATTTGCCGTATATCGGGACGGAACCAAGTTTGCGTTGCGCCTTACGGGAGCATGAGAGCCGTTGACACAGCGGAAGACAAATCTTCTTGCGCCGTGAGAACGGATATGCCAGCTTTTTTATTACGGTTTGTTAGTGAGTCGTTTGCCGGCAGAGGATCTGGAAAATGCATACACGGTGCAAAGCAAAAGCTGTTGAACACACGCCCTTGAAAACCCTGTTTTTTATCCCCCTCGCTCCGATGCTGCTACTCCTTGTTGTCAACCTGCCAATTGCAGACTTTGAAAGAGGGCTGCTGGAAGGCGGGCTCGTTGGAACGCAGTTGCTGCTGGTCCTGTCTCTCTACCGCGCTAAAACCCGTAAAAAATAACAGCGTTCATCCAGCGTCCGCAGAACGCAGCACTCCGACGCAACCCTGACGCCTCTTTTACGGCGCACCCAGCATCCGCACACGCCCCAGACCAGCATGATGGGTGAACAAGCTTCTGGTCTGGGGCGCAATGTCCAGTCGGGCAGCCATCTCCGGGCTGCCGTGCAGAATATGGGTCGCGATCGCACGCACCACGGCGGGCCGGGTGATAAGCAGTAGCGTGAGCGTGTGCGGTAATAAGGTTCCTTCTGCAGCCGGCTGGGCCTGAGCTTCTCCCTCCTCGGGGCGTATCAAAAGGGCAAGCCATAGGGCGACCCGCTCCTGAAACTGACGCTGACTCTCTCCTTCGGGGGGTGCAAAATCCATATCCTGTAGCAATGCGCTGAGTGCTTCGGAGGGCAGATCACGCAAGGCCTGCCCATGCCATGTGCCGTAATCACGATCCTTTAGGGCCGTGGTGCGTGTGATGGGCACTGCGGAATCACTGGGCAAACCTACCGCTTTGCAATCCTCCGCCAGAATAATGTGTGTAAAACGTAGCGGTGTGCGCAAAGGCGGAAAAGAGAATGCCTCCGCTTCGGCTGGAATGTGGGCTATGCTCTGGGTCTCACGGGGTGGAATACGGCCCTGTGTGATAGCGTCTGGCAGACTGGTTGTGAGGCAGACAAGCCGGATAGTCCGATAAGCCAAATGAACTGTCATGGTGCGCCACCTGCGTGTAAAGCAGTCCATGCCTGCAAAGCCGTTTCCAACCGGGCCCATGCCGCTTCTGACGCAGGCAGGCCGACCCGCAGACGCCCCGGTTGCTCTGCAAAAATACGGGTCACGAGGCCGTATGTGCAGAAATGCTGCCAGAGTGCTGGCGCCAGCTGATGCAGCACCAATGTAAACAAGCTGACTTGCCCGGTGTGCGGTAAGCCCGCCGCATCCAGAAGGGTTGTCAGGCGAGTATGGGCCGCGCGGGCCTGCGCTCGGGCGGTATGCAGCCACGCGGTGTCTCGTAACGCCTGCCGTCCGGCAGCCAGAGCGAGACTCCCCACCGACCAAGAGCCAAGGAGCGCGCGCGCCTGTGCTGCCCGCTCCGGGTTGGCAAGCAAAAACCCCAGACGCACACCCGGCAGGCCATAGGTTTTGCCAAATGAGCGTAACACGCCCAGCGCGGGATGCGGCAGCAGGGGCGCGATGCTCTCCTGTTCAAAATCCGCGAAGGCTTCATCCACAACCAGAAAACTGCCGTGTTCCGCGCAACGATCGGCCAGCCTATGCATCCACTCAGATGCAATCAGTCGCCCATCTGGATTATTCGGATTACAGACCACGCAGACGGTGCCGGGCTGCTCGGCCGCGTGTTCCAGCGCGCTTGGGTCCGTCACCTGCTGCACTGGCACCCCCTGTAAATACCATGCCTGTGCATGGCCCGAATAGGTTGGCCCCAGCAGGCACACGCGCTGCGCGGGCAGCAAGCGTGGCAAGAGAGCGATCAGGCTCTGACTCCCCGCCCCGGCCACCACCATGTCGGGATGTGTCAGGCCGTAAGCAAAGGCGGCGGCGGCTTGAAGGTCGGCCTCTTCCTCCTCCTCCGGCAGACGGGCCAGCACTGACACTTCCGGCATACGAAGAGGATAAGGATAGGGGCTGATGCCGGTGGAAAGATCATAATATGGTTGGGGCGCTGTCGGAAAATGTACCATGACGGCACGCACCTGTCCGCCATGAGAAGGAAGAGGGACACGCTCCAGCGGCAGGTTTGACGGCAAGACGGGCAGCGTAACGGGCGATGGGGCTGATAAAGGCGCAGACACGGAAGGCTGCAAAGCCGCAGCATCCGCCAAACCAGAAGATGACAATTCTGGAAACTTGGGCGGCACTACGCAGGTAGTCATGGCCGCAAGCGGGGCTTGCGTGGTAGTCTGCGGGCTGGCTTGTGGGCTTCGGGCCTGCCTCTTGGTCTGCTTCCTGCCCTGCGTACTTCCGGTCGGGTCTATTCCGGCCTGCCCGCTTAGTGAGTCTGCTGCCCGCATGATGTTCCCTCTCTCCGTCACCTTTCCCGTAGCAGCCCTTGCCGCCTTACTGGAAGCCGCCTGTGGGTATCCGCCTGCCCTGCTGGCTGCCATTGGGCACCCGGTGATGTGGATTGGCGCGCTAATAGAGAAGCTGGACACAGCACTCAACCGCCCGGAATTTTCCGAGCAGAAACGCCGCTGGATGGGTGTGCTGGCGCTGACGCTGATTGTGGGCGTACCGCTTTGGATAACCGGAGCAATCCTTGGTCTGGGCTATCAGATTCTACCCGCTCCTCTCATGCTAGGGGTGCAGGCCGTGGCAACCTGTACGCTGGTCGCGCAAAAATCCTTGTGGGAGCATGTGCGCGCTGTGGGTATTGCTCTGCGGCAGAATGGGCTGGCCGGTGGGCGGCTGGCCGTGGCGCAAATTGTCGGGCGAGACACTGCCACGCTGGATGAAGCGGGCATTGTGCGAGCAGCACTGGAAAGTCTGGCCGAAAACTTCTCAGATGGCATTGTGGCCCCCCTGCTATGGGCTGCCATATTCGGTCTGCCGGGAGCAGTGTTCTACAAGGCCGTCAATACGGCAGACAGCATGATTGGCCACCTCGCCCCACGCCACGCCGCCTTTGGTTGGGCCGCCGCAAAGCTGGATGATGCGGTCAACCTCCCTGCCTCCCGCCTTGCGGCATTCTGTCTCATTCTAGCGGCCCCGGCAGAGCGCCGGACTGCTGCGCGTGAGGCTGTGCGGCGGGATGCGCCGCGCCATCGCTCGCCCAATGCGGGCTGGCCAGAAGCGGCAATGGCCGGAGTCCTGCGCCTACGGCTGGCCGGTCCACGCCTCTATAAAGATGTGCGGGTGGACGATGCGTGGATGGGCGATGGTACGCCAGACGCAACGGTGGAAGATCTGGACAAGGGGCTGGTGCTATACCGGCGTGCCTGCCTTATTCTGAGAGGAGGCTTGCTGATAGGCGCGCTTCTCTTCATGATCACAGCATGACAGCCCCGCTCTTTTCCCCTTCTTTTCGTGCCTCTCTGGACCAGCTTTTTACATGGCGGAGGGATGTGCGGCATTTCCGCACGGAACCCGTGCCGGAGGCCTTACTGTTACGCCTTCTGGAAACCGCCTGTCTGGCACCCTCTGTCGGGCTGAGCGAGCCTTGGCGCTTTGTCCGTGTGGACAGCCCGGTTCGCAGAACAGCCATCCGAGAAAATTTTTCCCGCTGTAATGCGGAGGCCCTGACCGGCCATAGCGGAGACAACGCCCAGCGTTACGCCACACTCAAGCTGGCCGGGCTGGATGATGCCCCCCATCAGATTGCCGTGTTCTGTGATACCAACCCCGCGCAGGGGCGCGGGCTGGGGCGCGGCACCATGCCGGAAACAACCGTATGGTCCGCCGTTATGGCCATTCACACCTTCTGGCTGGCGGCCACGGCGGAGGGGGTCGGGTTAGGGTGGGTTTCCATTCTGGACCCCGCAGAGGCCAGCCGCACACTCTGCATGCCGCCAGACTGGCAGTTTCTGGCCTATCTGTGCGTCGGTTATCCAGCAGAGCAAGCCGACACGCCCGAACTGGAACGACGTGGATGGGAACAGCGCAACCCGGCCCGCAGGCAGTGGATTAACCGCTGAAATTTCTACATGCGGCCGGGATTTTTTAAGAGTGTGCCGCGTAATGCCCCAGCATGGCAAAAAATATGCGAGTCTTTGCAGGGAGTGTGCCCTGCGAGAGCATGACAGATTTTTGACGTTTTATGAATATTCTCTATCAATTCAAAGCTTTTCGTGCGTTTGAAAATGACTCTAAAAACACATTGATCCGCTCTTAAATTTCCTCTTTCCTTCGTTTTCAAAGCGTCACAAGACACTAAAGTTTATTTTAAGGTTTTTTGGTATATACTCAGTTTTTATAAATCATATCGTGCAAAATAATTTCTGCTATTTTTGATATAATTAACACTCTGTAATATTGATATGAATCATTGAGACTTCTACTCGTTCCACAGAAAACAATCCTATCTATAATAAAGTTTGATAATTTTCTGAGGATTGAGTGTGAAACCGCCTGTGCCCCGGGGTTCTAGCGACACCAGAAAGAGGGATACCCGGCTTCTGCTTGGTACTGCGCTTGCCTGTGTTCTGAGCGACCCCTCGCTGGCGCATGCGGATGATGCACAGGAACTCGCCGCCATTAAAGAACAGATGCGTAAACTGGCCGCGCAGGTAGAGGCAATTGAACACCGGCAGGCATTAAAACACCCGCAAAAGGGACATCAGGTTGCGGCGGCGCGGTCTGGTGCCGCATCCCATGTTCCTAATGCCACAAAATTGGCCGCCACAGGCAACCATTCAACGGCAAGCGCACAGAATACCTATCCAGAGGCACCTTACGGCTTGCAAACAAATGGCCCAGCGGACCCCGGTATTCTCTTCTCCGGTGGTGCGCAGCCTGTTGAGGTCGGTCCTACTCAGCACGCGCCTGTTAATAGCGGGTCAGGCTTTGCCGGGTTCCGCTGGATGCCACAGCAGCCGCAGAACGGCTCTGCCCGGTCAAGCATTGACCTCAGTTCCTCCAGCCCCTCTTCCATCACCCAGACAGATGTGGATCGCCTGCCCCCGATTTTCAGCATCGGCGGCATTTCCGTAAAGCTTGGTGGTTTTGTAGAGTTCTCCAACATCTGGCGCAGTTCCAATATGACCAGCGGCCCCGCCACGGCATGGAACAACTTCCCTTACGCCAACAGCCCCAATCATGGATTGAGCGAGGAGCGTATGTCCGCCCAGCTCAGCCGGATGTCTGTGCTGATGGAGGCTAACCCTTCCAAAGCCGTGCGGTTGCAAGCTTATGTGGAAAGCGATTTTGCTGGCGCTGCCGGCACCAGTAACAGTGTGCAGATTAGCGGTTACACACCGCGCATGCGGCAGGGGTATTTTACCTTCACCCAGAAAGACTGGGGGCTCCATATCCTGATGGGGCAGGCATGGAGCCTGTCCACCAATTACGCCAAAGGTCTGCTCCCACGGCAGGAACAACTCCCTGCGGTTACGGATAACAACCAGATTCCGGGTGTGACCTTTACCCGTGTGCCGCAAATTCGCATCGGGAAAGATTGGCACGAAAAATACTGGCTTGGCCTCTCAGTGGAAGACCCACAGGCAACCGTCGCTTTTTCTTCCCCGCTCTCTTCCGGCAGCACCCTGCCTGCGGCGTACGGAGAAAAAACAGGCGCACGCATTTATTATTCCAACAGCGGCGGTGTGTTGCTGAATCCGGGTGCGCAATACACCTACAACCCCGCACCAGACGTTATCCTGAAAGGGGCGGTGGATACGTCCTTCGGGCATTATGAAGTGTTCGGCATGGCGCGCTGGTTCCGCTCCCTTGCCGTAGAACCGGGCATGACCACTACCAAAAAGCACACGACGTTTGGTGGCGGCGTTGGCGCGGGCATGACAACACCGCTGGGGACCAAAAAACTCCAGATGGCAGGCAATATTCTGGCAGGGGAAGGCATTGGCCGCTACGGGCCGAGCCTGATTCCCGACACAACACCCAATGCCCGCGGGGTGCTTTCCCCCGTGCCGGAACTGATGGGCTCACTCGGCCTTATCGGCCACCCCTCCCAGTCCGTGCTGCTCTACACCTACGGGGGTATCGAGACAGCCGGACGCAAGCGCTACATGGGGGCTGATGGCGCCCAGTATGGCTACGGGGTGAATGACCTTAATCTGGGCGGATGCGACGTGGAATTCGGCAGTTGTAACGCCCAGACCCGCACGCTGGCCTCCCTGACCGCCGGTGGCTGGTGGCACTTTGTTGAAGGCCGCTACGGCAGCGTGATGGGCGGCCTGCAATATACCTATATCCGGAAGTTTGCCTTCAGAGGCAATGACGGTCACGACAACAGTGTCTACCCGACAACATCGGGCAACACGGTTTACGTCACCTTCCGATATTTGCCGTTCCAATAATCTGGAATTGCAAAATACTCGCCAAAGGAGAGAGAACTCGATGTCTTATACAGTTGGCACTTATCTTGCTGAGCGTCTTGCCCAGATTGGTCTGAAGCATCATTTTGCAGTGGCAGGGGATTATAACCTTGTTCTGCTCGACCAGCTTCTGATGAATAAAGACTGTGAGCAGGTTTACTGCTGTAACGAGCTGAACTGCGGCTTCTCTGCCGAAGGCTATGCCCGCGCAAACGGTGCGGGCGCTGCGGTTGTGACCTTTAGCGTTGGCGCACTGTCCGCCCTGAACGCCATTGGCGGCGCTTATGCGGAAAACCTGCCGGTTATCCTGATTTCCGGTGCACCGAACTCCAATGACCATGGTAGCGGGCACATCCTGCACCATACCATTGGCACGACGGATTATTCCTACCAGCTCCAGATTGCTGAAAAGCTGACCTGCGCTGCCGTTTCCATCACATCCGCTGAGGATGCGCCGGAAAAAATTGATCACGCCATCCGCACCGCTCTGCGTGAGAAAAAACCGGCTTATATTGAAATTGCCTGCAACGTGTCCGCACAACCCTGTGCCGCACCCGGCCCCATCAGTGCTGTTGTGGATGCTCCGGCTTCCGACAAGGACACGCTGGATGCAGCCGTAAAAGCTGTTGCGGAGTTCATTGAAAAGCACGAAAAGCCCGCCATTCTGGTCGGCAGCCGCCTGCGCGCTGCTGGCGCGGAAGAAGCTGCTGTCAAACTGGCTGACGCTCTGGGCTGTGTTGTGGCGACCATGGCTGCTGCCAAAAGCTTCTTCCCGGAAGATCACCCCGCTTATGTGGGCACCTATTGGGGCAGCGCCTCCACACCGGGTGTGAATGAAATCTTCAACTGGACGGACAGCATCATTGCGCTGGCTCCCATTTTTAACGACTACTCCACCGAAGGCTGGACAGCTTGGCCCAAAGGCCCGAACGTCGCTGTTCTGGACAAGAATATCTCTAAAGTTGCTGGTTATTCCTTTGATAATATCCATCTGAAGGAACTGCTGGAAGGTCTGGCAACCTATTTCCAGAACAAGCCTAAAAAAGACTCCACGCTGGTTCAGTATAAGCGCGTCCACACCGAAAGAACGGTGGAAACCACCGGCAGCGGTGATGACGTTCTGACCCGCGCGGACATCCAGCAGACGTTGCAGAGCCTTGTAACATCAGACACGACCATTCTGGGTGAAACCGGGGATAGCTGGTTTAACGTCATGCGGACAAATCTGCCACATGGTGCCCGCGTGGAACTGGAAATGCAGTGGGGCCATATTGGCTGGTCCGTTCCGGCAGCCTTTGGTTACGCCGTGGGTGCTCCGGAACGCCGCACCATTCTGATGGTAGGTGATGGTTCCTTCCAGCTCACCGCGCAGGAAGTGGCGCAGATGATCCGCCGCAAACTGCCGGTTATCATCTTCCTGATCAACAACGCTGGGTACACCATCGAAGTTGAAATTCATGATGGTCCGTACAACAACATCAAAAACTGGGATTACGCCAACATCATCAACACCTTTAACGCTGAAGATGGCAAAGGCATTGGCTTGCGCGCAAAAACAGCGGGGGAACTGGCTGATGCGGTAAAGGTCGCGCTGGACAACAAGGAAGGCCCGACCCTGATCGAATGCGTGATTCCGCGTGATGACTGCACGTCCGAGCTGATTTCATGGGGCCGCCATGTGGCCACAGCAAACGGCCGTCCGCCTGCAAAATAAGTCAACCTGCATGGCTACGCCCCTCTAAAGAAGGGGTGTAGCCGGCACTTTTTTGAAAAGCGATTTTCAATGTCGGCTTCCAACAGACCCAGCGCGGCCCCGCAGTCGCAAAGCGCGTCGGCAGGCCAGCCGCAAAAAATACAGCCACTTTATGTGCTGGCGTGGTTTCTTTGCGCCCTGTTCTATTTCTACCAGTATGCCATCCGCTCTGCCCCCGGCATTATGCAGGATGAACTGACGCAGGCTTGGGGCAACAGCCATCTCGGCCTGATGATTGCCTCTTACTACATTGTTTATGCGCTGGCGGCACTCGCCGTGGGTGTTCTGCTGGACCGTTACGGCGCACATGCCACCATGCCGGTGGGTATTGCCATTACCAGTGTTGGCTGCCTGATTTTTGCACAAGGGAGTGTGGCCGCTGGGCTCGGCGGGTATGTCATTCAGGCGTTGGGAGCCATCTGCGCTTTTGTGGGCTCCTCCTACGTTGCCGCGCGGTATCTGCCTGCCCGTACGCTGGCGCTGTTTGTGGGGCTGACCCAGTGCCTTGGTATGGCCGGGGCTGCTTTTGGCTCCAAACCGACCCGTATTCTGATTGACCCTGCCGGTTCCTTCCACCTGCCGTGGCAGACCGTGTGGCTGGGCTTTGGTGTGATTGGTGTGACACTGGCCATCGCCACATGGTTTGTCATGCCGCGGGATTCCGGAGATAGCGCGGCGCACCATGGACACCTCTCTGCTGAAAACCTGCTAAAACCCTTCAAGATCATTTTTGGAAACCCGCAAAGCTGGTATGCCGGGATTATTGGTGGCCTGCTGTTTGTGCCAACAACCATTGGCGCACTGGGCTGGGGCGCATCCATGCTCAACAAGGGTGAGCATGTCTCCATGGCGTTCGCTGCGTCCGACGTTTCCATGGTGCCGATTGGCTGGGTGATTGGCTGCCCGTTGTTGGGCTGGATTTCCGACAAGATCGGCCGCCGCAAACCAGTGCTGATTGGCGGCGCGGTTGTGCTGCTGGCCGCTTCTCTCTGCGCACTGTATGTGCCGGTGGGTGTCATGCCGCGTTATTCTGTCGCACTGGTGATGGGCATTGCGTCTGGTGCCGCGATGATCCCGTTTTCTTCCATGAAGGAAGTCAACCCGCCGGAAGTCAAAGGGACAGCCGCAGGTGTGATGAACTTCCTTGTGTTTGGCACGACGGGTATTCTCTCCCCCATGGTATCTGCCCTGATGGGTGGCGGCGGTGACACAATGACCGTCTTCCACCGGGCCTTCCTCCCGCTGGTCATTGGCATTGTCGTGGCCATCCTTCTGTCCTTCCGCCTGCGTGAGACAGGCTGGGCTGTGCAGAAATAATTTTCTGCTCATCTGATTTAAAAAAGGCGTGTCCTGCCAAAGGCCGCGCCTTTTTTATTGAACTGGACGAAAAAACAGAGTGGCCTCAATAAACGCTTCGTGACTGGTCGCATCATTTTGACCGTTACGAAACTGGCTATCTGTCCAGTGTATAAACAAAGGTCAGACTAACTCAGGTCTTCCTGAAGCCTATCACTTTAGTCGTTAAAAAAACGAAACCCGACTTTCTCGAAGTCTTGGGCGCGCCAGCCGGTCTCTCCAGAAAAACTATCCCCATATCTCGCCTTGAAATTACCCAGAATACATAGGACTAAGAAGGGAAGTGCGCCAAGGCACGCGCGTTATGAACAAATCATTCAGGAACGATTATGGAACATCAGGTTAATTCATTGTGGCTTCAGCTTAACACTTGGCTCCCGACAGTATTAAGTTACACGGGGCAGGTTGTGCTCGCGCTTATTGTGCTGCTGGTTGGCTGGAAAATTATCAACATGGTCACCCACGCCATGGGCCGTATGATGATGGCAAGCCATATTGAACCGACATTGCAGGGCTTTCTGCTGAGTGTTGCGGGCCTGTTGATGAAGGCACTGCTGCTGATCAGCGTAGCCTCCATGGTCGGAATTGCCACGACGTCTTTCGTGGCCGTGCTAGGTGCTGCGGGTCTGGCCGTGGGCATGGCGTTGCAGGGAAGCCTTGCCAACTTTGCCGGTGGCGTTCTGATCCTGCTGTTCCGCCCCTTCAAGGTGGGTGATTCCATTGTGGCTGGTGGCAGCGCGGGCACCGTGGAATCCATCGAGATGTTCCGCACCATTCTGCGGGATGCAAAAAATGAGATGGTTTATGTGCCCAATGGCACACTTTCCAACAACATTGTGGTGAATAGTTCTCAGTCTACCCAGCTTCAGACCTCTGTCACGCTGCTGATTGATTATAATGATGATCTTGATAAAGCCCGTGCCCTACTGCTCAGCACGGTTGAAAATGATGCGCTGGTTCTGAAAACTCCGGCTCCGTCTGTTGGCTTCCTACCGCAGCCAGCTAATATTGCCGTTACACTCAGCTTCTGGTGTGCGCCTGCCAATGTCACACCGCTGACTGGGCAATATTCAGAAGTGGCGATTCAGGTTCTGAAGCGTGAAGGCTATCGTCTGGGCACAAACACCCGCGCAGCGTCAGCACCCTGAAACCCGGAGACAGACACGCCTGAAACCTGCATACGGGCGGACAGGCGTGTTACCCGTTATCCTCTGAAATGCGACCTCTCTCCACGAGAGGTCGCATTTTTTTATGCTCTGGCCGCGTCATTGCATCTCGCCATTGCCTGACGAAAAACCTCTGTGTGGCGCAAATTGTTGTAACAAGATCGCTTTTTCCAGATACATCAGCCTTGAGCACTACGACAACAGTTCAGAACTGACGACACGCAAGATGACGACTGGCAGGAGATTGATACTGCACGAGCGGTCTTACAGCCGCGATACTGTGGCATAGGGCAAAAAAGCACCATATTCCGACAGGCAAAGATTTGTCAGACTGACCTTGGAGATTTTTGAAACAGCCTCTTATAGTCGGGCACGGTTGCAAGGGAGAGTAGCACATCCAGATTAATATGGGCTTCCAGATGGTCGGCAAGCCTGTCAAGCGCCTGCTCCACGTGTGTATCATGATGCTCGGGCAGACTAGCCTGATACCAGACGCCGCCGGGCCGAAACGCCGCCCCGCCAGCGCGGGCCAACAGGGCCATGCGGGCCGCACGATGCCCGAAAATACCGTGCAGATACGTGCCATAAACCTGACCCGAGGTGGAACCCGCGCCCTCTCCGACCCCGTTCAGAACCAGCAGCGGGCGGCTGCGGTCATGGCCGGTGGTGTGGCCTGTATGGATTTCATAGCCAGAAACTGGAAGGTCCGTGCCTGCAAGTGTGCCGGAGATGTCCTGAAGGTGCTTCGTCGCGCTCAGCACGGTCTCCACGGCTAGCAGACCGAGGCCGGGGGCAGTGCCGGATGGCCCTTCCGTGCCGTGCGGATCCGCAACGCTCTGACCCAGCATCTGATAGCCTCCGCATATCCCCATCACATGCCCGCCGTGGGCGACATGCACCCTTATGGCGTCCGCCCAACCTTCTGCCCGGAGGGTTGCGAGGTCCGTCAGTGTGGCTTTGGAGCCGGGAAGCAGGACAAGATCACACTCCGGCAGACGTTCTCCGCACGGCACGGGAAGGATCAGCACACCCGGCTCTGAACAGAGCGGGTCCAGATCGTCAAAATTTGCAATCATTGGTAGGAGTGGCACAGCGATGCGCAAGGGGCTTTCTGGCCTCTTACCCCCGTTATGCACAGGACTGTACACAGGCGTTGCGTTGGAAGAGGCTGTGTAAGGCTCTTCTGCGTTCCCAACTGAGGAAACCACGCAGCGGGCTGCGGCTGGACTGGGTGCGGAACGCGCAACCGGACGCGCTGCACTGGCTGCTTTCAGATTGGTCAGCAGGTCGGCGGCGTCTTCCGCAGGAAGTGTGCGGACAGATGGGAGGTCCGGCACCAGACCGAGAGCCGCCCAGCCAGTGCGCTGCGCGATAAAATCCATTCCATCATGAAACAGGGAGAGATCACCACGCATTTTATTGACAATAAAACCTTTTATACGGGCAGAATCCTCCGGGGGCAGCACAACCTGTGTGCCAACCAGACTGGCAATAACTCCACCGCGATCAATATCGCCTACCAGAACAACTGGTGCGTTGACAGCTTCCGCAAAGCCCATATTGGCGATGTCCCGCGCGCGGAGATTGACTTCAGACGCTGAGCCAGCCCCCTCCACCAGAACAATATCCGCCTGTGCCGCCAGATTTTGAAAACTTTCGACCACAACGGGGAGAAGCGTGTCCTTGCGATTCTGATAATCCCGTGCACCTAAGCTGCTGCGCACCTGCCCGCGCACAACAAGCTGTGCGCCAGTCTCGCCTTGAGGCTTGAGCAGAACCGGATTCATATCCACAGTAGGGCGCACACCACAGGCCCGGGCCTGAAGCGCCTGTGCGCGGCCTATTTCTCCGCCATCTGCGGTAACAGCCGCATTATTGGACATATTTTGCGGCTTAAAAGGCCGCACGCGCAGGCCGCGCCGGGTAAAAGCCCGCGCCAGACCCGCAACCAGAGTTGATTTGCCGACACTTGAGCCTGTTCCCTGCACCATGAGAACACGTGCGCTCAAAACTCCACGCCCTGCTGCGCCCGCACACCATCCCGAAAATGATGTTTGACCAGAGCCATTTCCGTGACCAGATCCGCCGCCTCAATCAACTCCGGTTTGGCGTTTCGGCCTGTCACCACCACATGCTGGCCGGGCGGGCGCGCTGTAAAAGCCGCCAGCACGTCGGACAACGGCAGATAATCATATCGCAGAGCAATATTCAATTCATCCAGCACCACAAGCGCAACATCCGGGCGGGAAAGCGCCTCTTTCGCTACGGCCCATGCCTGCTGGCAAGCGGCGATGTCCCGTGCGCGGTCCTGTGTTTCCCATGTAAAGCCCTCGCCCAGAGCGTGGAACGCCACAAGGTCTCCAAACCGTTCCAGCGCGCGCCGTTCACCCGTGTCCCACGCGCCTTTAATAAACTGCACCACCACCACGCGGCGGCCGTAACCCACTGTGCGCAAAGCTAGACCGAAGGCAGCGGTCGATTTACCCTTACCCGGCCCGGTATGAACCATCAGCAGGCCCTTTTCGATCTGCTTGCCAGCCACTTCCTGATCCTGCACGGCTTTGCGCTTCTGCATTTTCTCGCGATGGCGAGCGGCTTCACTTTCTGGAGAGGGTGGCACGGCAGACGTCATGAGAGGGCTGATCCTGTATCGGGTTTTGCAAATGCACTGCTGGCTTCAGCCTGTGTCAGGCGAGCCTCATGCGTCGTTGTCCAGAGCGGTACAATGCCGGACTGAACTTTGGCCACAGGCTCGGCACCATCCGGTACTTCGGGCAGGAGGCCCGTGGACGCATTGACCATAAACAATCTGGCAAAGCCCTGCGGCATGGATGGAGCCAGCAAAGCGGGTGGCGTGCCAGCCGCTAGCGCGCTCAGTACCCGCAGCGGACCACCGTGGGAGAGCACACAGACCGGTGTGCGTTCCTGCTGCACATCCTGCCAGAACGCCAGAACACGACGGCACAATGCACGACCACTCTCCCCACCCGGTGGCACAAAGCCTTCCGGGTCTGCTGCCCATGCATCCAGCAGGCCACGGTCAATCTCGTGCCATGGCTGGCCTTCCCATTCCCCAAAATCCATTTCCGCCAGCCGCGCATCAACCCGCAACTCCATCCCTGCGGAGGCGGCAAGTTTGCGGGCCATCTGCTGGCATCGTGCGGCGGGAGACGTATAGAGCACCCGGCAGACCGCACCCTGCGCCAGAACGGCCAGCCCGGACGTCACCCCTTCCCACCCCGGACGCAGGGCGACATCCTGCCGCCCATAACACACACCGTCCGGCACCATAACGGGTGCGTGGCGCACTAACAAAACAGGGAAAGACTGCGCCATGTTTCTCTCCTCAGGCAGACCCGCTACGAGACATGGGGGAATGTGGGGGCGGGGCCGAAGCACCACAAGCCAGCACATGGAAAAATGAACCGGACACAATCCCGCGACGTCCACCGCACGGGCCAAGGTCCATACCATCCCCTGCCCGCAAATGCGCCAGCGGAGCGTCCACCCCGGCGTCCAGCACCGTTGCGTAATGAAATTCATGCCCGCGCAGAATGGTGCCAGCCTGCCCAAGCACGGACGGGCCCAGTAGCGTGGCCTCCCGGTAGCCCAGATTCAGCTTCCGCTTTGCGAAGGACGTGGCATGGCCCAGCAGACCAGCCATTCGGTGCCGGGTGCCCTGAGCATCCTCCAGCGCCTCACCCAGCACCATAAAGCCCCCGCATTCCCCGTGTACAGGCCGGGTTTTGGCAAACGCGGCGAGACCATGCCGAAACTGCTCTGCGGCGGCCAGCCTGCCAGCATGCAGTTCTGGATACCCTCCGGGTAGCCAGCAGACATCACAGGATGGATCAGGCGCTTCATCCGCCAGCGGAGAAAACGGCACCAGTTCCGCCCCGGCCTGTCGCCAGAACAAAGCCAGATGGCCGTATAGAAATGAGAAGGCGGCATCATCCGCCAGTGCAATCCGCTGGCCCGGCGGCGGAACAGCGCCCAGTGGGAGCAATGTTGCTGAGGGCTGACTGCGCAAAGTCCGCGAAGGCTGCGGCACTGTATCTGGCACAAGCAGGGCTGGCGCATGAGTGGCGGGCAGGGCTGTGGAGACC
>NZ_LHZV01000050.1 GCF_001581005.1 Acetobacter orleanensis | reverse complement strand
TGAAGGCCGCAGGTTCAAATCCTGCCCCCGCAACCAATGAATCCTGCATCAAGAACTTACTAAGAACGCCAGCGTCAGGATGATGCTCGGCGTTCTTCTTGTTTGATGCAAAAATCAGCATCGCAGCTAAATCACCCTCAAGGAAAATCCCAAGAACACCATTCTCCGGAATGAGGCAGATCCGCGTGATCAGAGACCGGATCGCTTCCACCGTCTTTGTGTCGCTACCGACCCTTTGAAGACTCTCGTGAAGTGTTGCGACCTTCTGGCGATACAACTCCGCCATGTTCGGATGAAGGAGGGGAGGCGGGGAAGGGCTATCGGCCAGCCGTTCCTCAATCTCCGCCTTACGCGCTTCAAGTTGCTCCATGCGTGTCTTGAGTGCAGAGCTGGCAAAGCCATCGAGAATTGCCTGAACGGCCTTATCCAGTTCGCGCTCGATTTTGGGAAGTTCGGATTTCAGAGCGACCAGATCGGCCCCTTTCTCCATCCGCAGTCGGTTAACCTCACGGGTAAACTCGTCACAAAATTCCTTGAAGAGGGCGGGATCCATCATTTGCGTCTGCAAGCCATTGAGCACGGATTTCTCCAAGACGTCCCGCCGGAGTGTCAGGCGGTTGTCGCAGGTGCCCTTGTTGCGGGCTGTTGAGCAGCCAAGATGGCTTTTGGAGATCATCGAGAAACCGCCGCCGCAGCAGCCGCATTTGATCAGCCCCGTCAGGAGATGGGTCGGACGTTGCAGGGCGTTGAGAGGGTGAACGCCGGTTCCGCGGGATTTCTGCGACCAGGTCGTTTTGCTCTGACGGGCTTTGACCGCATCCCACAGATCCTGCTCGATAATCCGCAGTTCAGGAACGTCCTGGATGACCCACTCTGAGTCAGGGTTCAGGCGCGAGACGCGTTTGCCGGTGCTCGGGTTCTTGATATAGCGCAGGCGGTTCCACACGAGGCGCCCAATATAGAGTTCGTTATTCAGAATACCCGTGCCGCGTTCACGATTGCCATTGAGTGTTGACGGACTCCATGCTTCTGACAAGGGACCGCGATGGCCTTCAGCATTCAGAAACAGGGCAATCGCTTTAGGAGATTTGCCGTCGACATACTCCCGAAAGACCCATCGGACGATCTGCGCCTGCTTCTCATTGATGGCGCGCTCGCCGCAGGTCGTCTCGCCATGGCTGTCGCGCTGTTTGACGACATCGTAACCGTAGCACAGGCCACCACCAGACTTGCCCTGTTCGACACGGCCACGCAGGCCGCGGCGGGTCTTGTTGGCCAGTTCCTTGAGGTAGAGCGCATTCATCGTGCCGGTGAGGCCGATATGAAGAGGGGTGATCTCGCCTTCTGAAAGCGTGACGATCTTTACGTTAGCGAAGAGCATGCGCTTGAACAGGCCGGCAATATCTTCCTGATCGCGGGATAGGCGGTCCATGGCTTCTGTCAGGAGGATCTGGAAGCGGTCGGTATTGGCATCCGTGATGAGTTCCTGGATCCCGGGACGGATCAGGGACGCACCGGAAATTGCCCGGTCAGAATAGCTGTCGACGATCGTCCATCCCTGTTGTTCCGCGTACGTGCGGCAAATCCGGAGTTGATCCTCAATGGACGCATCGCGCTGATTGTCAGAAGAGTAGCGGGCGTAAAGGGCAACTTTCATAGCACATCGTTTCTCGAAGAAGAGGAGAGAGACTGGCTGCAGTGTGGTGCGTGACGTGTGTTACGCACTGCTTAGTATGCGAGACCCTGTGATGATCTGCGGATACCAGTCAGAAGAGAGCCATAACAGTGATGATGCAGTGTGATATTTTCCGAAGAAAAACTGCTGTCGCGGGGCTTACCCGCATGATGGTCCCAACGGGGACTGTAGAAGTCCTCAAGAAAGCCACGATCCAACGGATCTGACAAGAGAAATGTCAGGCCTTGGCGGTCGAGCTCGGTTTTTTGGAGGCAACACAGGGTGGTCTAGTGGCGGTGACGTGAGCCAGCGCCGCATGATGCGCGAGAATTTTTACCAGGAGCTTCAGTGTTTGGGTCGAGTGATGTGATGCCTGAGTGTCATACATCTGCACTGAGACTTGTTTCTGCATCGACTGCCTGCTGCTCATGCCAGCTCCTCCTTTAGTCAGATAAGCAATTCATGTTGGCTTTCAGAAGCAGGGTGGAGGCTGAAATGATTTAGCCTTCATCAATTTTGTTTTTTTCTTTTTTGGAATTGGGGTCCTGATAACTTTGAAGAGCTCTCACAAGTGCGTCGGGCAGCGGCAGTAACGGCAGAGGAATGGTCGGCGATACTGGACGAGGTGTCCGTTCCGTCTTTGTGTGTGGGATTTGGGTGATAGGCACTGCTTCAGGGCAATCAGTTTTGATCTCAGGCGTTGTCGCTGGATCCAGAACCCTGTTCTGCGTTTTGTGAGAACCATGGCGTATGCCCCACTCACGAAACCATCGGGCATAAGAGACCGTTCTGGCAGCGATATCGACATCGTCAGGAGTGTCCATAAAGCTGTGGCATGACCGGTGCTCTCGACCGGGCAAGACATTCGGATCTGCCCAGGCAGGGAGAGGATGAGAGGGCAGGGAGCGATAGCACCAGATGACATCCATAGCCGCCAAATAAGGGAGAATAGAAGCATAAGACGCTTTGAGCGTCTTGAATGTTGCGAGGCTAATGGTTTGCTTCAGTGCCCTTTTTCCGGTCTTTTCTTTTCTTAATCCAGTCGGGAAATCTGTAGGCAGGACAAGAAGTTTATCTGCACCTTTTGTCTCGTTCAGGGCGTGCAGGCAGCGTTGCAACGACAGCGGAATGTCGGGATGGTGATAGTATTGGCGCGCCGCAATGTGCAGTACACGACCCAAAATGCCGCGGAGCGTGCCGGTAATCAGAGTGCGATCCTGCAGATAATCGCAAAATTCATAGTGCGGGCAAGGTGAGCCGGACTGCTGATAGGCTTTATAAATTTGCTGTTGCAACTGCCATATTTCGTCTTCATGAAAATAGGTGGACAGAACAGGGATCATCTCTGCGGGGAGAGATTTTCTGGGGTATTCTGCCTCGGTGAGACGATTCAATGACAGAATGAGGGCGCGCTGCTCGGCGCTCAGAGAAGTCGAGAGAGACTGAAGAAACTCAGCAAAGCTTGCATGACGCGAGCCATAGGGTGGGTTCTGAATTTTGAGACGTAACTGATGTTCCAAAAACATGATCTGCAGATCAATCAGTCTAATATCACGCTGTGAATGGACCTTATGGGTCCGTACAACATTGATAAGTGTGCATTGAAGCAGTCTGTTGAGTGCAGGATCATTCTGTCTGAAACTTACAGGACTGCGCATTCTTGCCATTTTAGTCACGCCATTCATCCTCTTTGCTTTATACGTCTCGGACCTTGCTGCTAATGAGTTCCATCTCCGAAAACTGGGGCCAGGATGCGTTATAAACCAGGGCTCTGTTAAAGCTTGATCCAGTCTGCTCCGGCCAGCGATTTGGGGTGATTGCGAGGAACAACGGTGCTGTTTTTTCGTATTGGGATACGACAGCGCACCACTCTTATAGAATCTCGTATAATTTTTAAGATGGAGTTCTACAGAATTTCAGAAAAAATACATTTTCAAAAAAACAAAATTGCAAAGGTAATTTTGACCACAAAATAACATAATAACGGATTTTTATTCCAAATATTAAAAAGACTAAATTATGACCTTGTCGGAATGATTGTCGGATAATTTGCCTACGACTAAAAACACCCCCTAAAACAGCCATATCCGAACGGTTTTAGGAACCTATCCCTTACGGATCAATCCACCCTCGAAAATGGCGATTCCGGAACTGTTTTCGATCGAAATCTCCCGCGGATCAATCCACCCTCGAAAATGGCGATTCCGGAACTGTTATCTGTCTAAATCTCCCGTGGATCAATCCACCCTCGAAAATGGCGATTCCGGAACTGTTATCTGTCTAAATCTCCCATGGATCAATCCACCCTCGAAAATGGCGATTCCGGAACTGTTATCGAGGATTAAAGCGAATTAAAAAAAACGCAAATCACCCTCGAAAATGGCGATTCCGGAACTGTTTTCGAGGATTAAAGCGAAAGTTGAAAATTCGACAAGAATCATGACGCCGCCAAAAAACCAGCAAAACACAAAACAGCCGAACAAGAAAAAACGAAAAGCCTCATAGAAGCTCGCAAGAGCGATCAATGGGGGATTCAAGCAGTCTGATACCAGACCAGCCATAAAAGCCCATCCTGAAGCTTCTATGAGGCTTACAGAGGCGCTTTTGATGAAGGACTCAACACTTATTAACGCTGGCAGAAGGAAAAACAGGACAAACAATATTATTACAAAATATAGCGTTAATAAGAAATAAAGTTTCAAAAGAGAAGAAAAAGGCACGATACCGCAGTTTTGGTGCAAGCACCGAAAACAGCACCCTGCCGGATGGCCTGACGGCCCCCGGACAGATCGTGGAGGTAAGGGGGTCGCGAGCTATCATAAAGCAGGCAAATCAATGAGATAAAGATAGTATTCTGTTTCCATCAGCCTCTTTTTTAAACGTAAAATACTACCGTGACGGTTCAAATCGTTACGATAAACGTACGCCTAAAAATACCATTGAAATTCAAGCAGAAAAATGCGCTGCGTTTTTTACAACGCTAATTCCGGAATAGAAACGAAAAGCCAGAACTCTGAAAGAAAGCTCAAGGCAGACCGAAATCTGAAAACGGTCCTGATACGATGTCACCAAAAATAAGGTCAGACCGAAATGTCGCCGCGGTGTGTGAGGAAAAGTGCTTGGTTGACCTGCAAAGACACGAATGCCTTCTATAGAAAACTTTAATATATATAGTTTGAGTCACAGTGCTGTCGTCAGGGCTAGGGCATGGTGCACGCTCTTCCATCACGAAAAGCGGTTGCGGCACGGGTGATAATGTTCAGTCTTTTACTGTAAGCTTCTCAAAACTATACTTTCAGTGTGTTCGTGATTTTGAAGGCGGAAGTTGTCGAGGCTGGCGTTCCAGTCTCCCCATAAAAGGAAAAAGTGCCTCATGGCACAGCCGCCTTACGGGCTTGCTCCACTTCACGGAAATCACATGGCTACGCTTTCAACAACGACAGGCAGTGCGTCTGCGCTGTCTTCTATCTTTTACCCAACCGATGAGGATCTTCTCCTCTACAGGGATATGACTCTTGCCCTTGGGGCGCCACCCAACGCGCACATGTTTCGTTTTATGGGCGCGGCGGGACAGCATCTGGTGTTCATTGGTGACACGGGGACCCTCGAGTGGGCACGCGTGCAACAGATGGCGATGCGTCGCTGGCCTGATCTGCCAGCGCCAGGACCCGTCGCCTTTGATGGCACTGTGCTGGACTCTCTTCCCGAGCGCATTGTGTATCAGATCCTGTCAGGCTTTTTACGCAGGAACATGGTGCTGGATGTGCATGAACCAATCGGTCTCGCGCAGGGGCGGTTCCGGGCTGACCTGACACTGCGGAAAGGGGCTGTCTCCCGCTATATAGAAGTGGCGGGTTGCTGCGGCTCTGATCGGGTAACCCGGAATGACGAAGAGCAAAAATGGCTGGCGCGTCTTGATCAGCGTCTCAACGTCTATCGTGCTCTCGATATAACGCCTGTTCTGATCTGGCTTGATCTGTTTGCCCGTCCGGCAGACCTGAAAGACCTCTGCGTTGATCTCGTCGATGACGTTGCACTGCGCGGAGCCTGATCATGACCAATCATCCCAAAACAGCAGAAAGGCTCCCACGCTGGGAGGAGGGCACCATTCGCCTGATCGATATTCTGCCTGAAACATCCGGTGGACCCTGTCGTCTTCGGTCGGGGTTACCGGTCTCCCTCGCGTGGAAAGACGTGATCTTCCGCGCAGGGCACAGGACAATGGAGATCGATAGCCCGACATTCGAGGGCGTTCTGGAGCAGATGCCCGGAGAAAAAGGCGGGAGTGCGTTTGTCGTGGAAGACAGTCTCTTCAATGCGGTCTTTCCACGCGGGCAGGCACTGCCTTTGTGCCTTGCCGGCTACAATATGGCGTTCCTGCATCAGATGCTGGGTGGGCCGTGGGAGATGCCACCGTATCTCCTGTGTCTCTATCGCCTCGCGCGGGTGTTCCAGTTGGGCAGGGCGGGTGACTACACACTGGCGGAGCTTGCTGAATATAGTCAGCCGACGCTCGATATGCCCTGGTATGAAAGCGGTGCCACAGCCCGCCTGCTGCAAGGGCGTGTCGTGCTCTCGGAACTGCTCTCCCAGACACGTCTGAACATGCTGGTCGCCTTGTCCTGCACACGCACGCTGCCACCGCCGGTTTCTGAACCATGGGGCAAAGCGCAGGGATGGCAGACAATGGAAGGCGGGATCTTTCGGGATTTTGACTAAATGCCGTCTGATGGCGCTGTCATCAGGGTGCAGAGGGAAGGGGGCGCACTGATTGTGCGGCCCCTTTTTCTGGTTCCGTGTGGTGGCCCTCATTTCTCCTATGCGAGGGCTCCGTCAATCCGGCTGTTTTGTTGCTGGTACTGTACGCGTGTCAGATCTGTTTTTCAGATTTTTCCAGAGGCGTTTTCGAAGGGTCGTTGCCCTTCTCCCCAGAAAAGGAAGAGGTCATCGTGTGCCTGTGTCATCGGGGCTCCCGTGTCACTACGCGTGAGGGGATTTTCCTTGCTGAGGATAATGCCTTTTGAAGAAAGAACTTTTCTCATGTCAAATCAATTCCTGGAGAGCACGTCCCCGGTGCGTGACGTTTACGAGGTCTTGTTGATCCTCAAAGGCCCGCTTCTGGCGGGTCTCAGAGAGGTGCGCGATGGTAAGTCAGACACGATCGACGGCGTGGTTCTTCTGGCCGAAACGATGACACAGGCTCTGGAACGCGCCTGTGACACACTTGATCGTCTCGACAAGAAAGACTGATCTCACAGCTGCTGCCTGCTCGCAGGCAGCAGTTTCTCTTTGTGCTTTATTTTTAAAAAAACGAGACTTATCCAATCACTGATGGTTTTTGTCGCGACAGGAGGAGGTTGGCGCGTGTGCGCCCAGCAATACGGTAGAGGCCGCTTTGAATCAGCAGCATGGAGAGCCCGGACCAGGCGCTTTTTTGTGTTGGGCGTTCCAGAATAATATGCTGCGGATACAGGCTGGGCGAGGCCTCGCGAAAGAAGGCGTCCAGAACACGATATTCCATGCCTTCGATATCAAGCTTCATGAGTGTGATCTGCTTGAAACCCGCCTCGACAACGAGATCCTTGAGTGGGCGGATGCTGTTTTTTCATATCTGGTTGTGACAGCGCGCCACTCCTTGTGGCGAGCACAGAGGTTCTCAACGAGATGCCAGAAGCACTGTGGGAAGGATGAAAATGATCTTCGCACAGCATGACGCGCGTCCGCTTTGGGAAATCCAACGCATATCCGATGACGCCCGATGTAGGCGGCTGCCGCCTGTCAGCTTTACGTTCCTTTAGCGAACAGGTCGTTTATGGGCCCCGGTCAGTCCGCTCTTGGAAGAGGATAATCAAGAGCGGACGCTAACACTATGTGCAGCAGAAAAAATTACCAAATCTACCTTACCAATTCCGGCAGGATACGAAAATCTCTTCGACGATGTATTTGATCACTGTTTCAGCAAAGATCGCGCCTGCATCCACCAAATGAACTCGTCGAACCAATGATCGCTCGTGTCCCCTCTTGCTATCAGGCCGAAGCCGTGGCCACCACGCTCATAGAGATGGAGTTCTGCTGAAGCTCCGACCTTGCGCCAGGCTGTATAGAGTAGCGTGCCATCATTAGGTAAATACGGATCATCCGCGGCGGCTGCGATGAAAGCGGGAGACGCATCTATCGGAACTGGCGTGCGCAATCCGCCATAAAACAGTCCTGCAAAAGCTGGCCGGGTGGCTTTGTTCCCGATAGCAAGATCCGCCGCCAGAAAGGCACCGGACGAGAAACCGATGAAGCCAATCTTTTTCTGGTTGATACCCCACTCCACTGCATGCTGGCGAACCAGCGCGATAGCATGCTTGCCATCTTCCACGGCATGGGGCTCGCCCGCGAAGAGTGGCACCTCAGCAGGTATGCCGCTCTTCGCCCGCGCCATGATCGTCTCCATCTCTTTCATATGAACAGACGGCATATGCATCGCGTCGTCAGGACTTCGTATCGTTCGATATTTAAGCACCAGAGCCGTGACTCCATATTCGGTCAACTTTCGCGCTACAGCGGTTCCCTCGGCCTCATAACTGAGGCCGACGAAGCCACCACCGGGTGCGATGATGACTGCCGTGCCGTTTGAGTGATCAGGACGAGGGCGGAATAACTCCAACGTTGGATTACTGACGTTGAAGACCATCGTTTCGTCCGTGTCGCCTATCTTTGCCCGTGTCTCCGGAACACTGAGCGATGGCAGAACGCCGGTAGGGTAAAGTGGTATCGTTATGCTAGGGCTTGGAGCCGGGGAAGCCGCGCAGATAAACAGACTGAACACGGTGAGGAGCATCGCCGTGTTCAGATACTTCATTGCATTCTTCATGATCAGAGCCTGACCTTGAGGGTCGCATAAGCCGAGAGGGGCTGAATCGGTGCAACGACCGGATTGCCCATGTAGGAATAGGGATCCCAGGCTTTCCTGTTACCGAGATTCACCATGGAAATCCCCAACGTGTAACGATCAAATTTGTAGTCAGCCTGTGCATCGACTACGGCATAACCGGGCACGGAGATAGTATTGGGCAGCGTCAAGGCACGCGAAGTATAGGCTGTGACGCCCGCGCCGAAAGACAAGCCCTTTGCCCAGCCATGCAGAAAGCGATAGCGGGCAGCCACGCGTCCGCTGCTTTTAGGAACGCGGGCAATCTGGTCTCCTGGAGACACGCCATCGTCCCTTGTGTCCGTATAGGCGTAATTGGCAAGCAGTGAGAACGCTGGGGTAGGTTCCCAGACCATGTCGGCCTCCACCCCTTGAGCACGCTGCCGCCCGCTCTGCACATAATAACCCACATTGTTCATGTCGGAGACGGCAACATTATCGTGCGTCTGGCGGAACAGCCCGATTGTGCCAGAAAGGCCGCTCCCGGGGAGCGCCAGTTTCATGCCTGCCTCGACATTATGGGAGGTCTCGGGTTTCGGAGCCTCCAGACCGACAAATCCGAAAGCTGCTCTGAATGCCGTTGCATAGCCCGCGTAAAGAGCAACACCTTGCACAATATCAAATGTCGCGCCTATCCGCGGTGAGACGTGATAATAGGTCGAATTATTCGCTACATTGTAATCTGTCGCCTCCCGAAATTTAAGGGCCGTGAAACGTAGCCCCCCAGTCACATGGAGACGGCCGTAAGTTGCCTGATCCTGTGCATAGACGGCATAGGTCTGATAATGGTCGTTGGTGTAGGAATTGACGGGAAGTTGTGGCGTGTAGCTGAGGGCGTAGACCGGATTGGCAAGGTCGATCGTGCCGGACGGCGTATCGCTGACGCCAAAACCCATGGCGCTGTAAAAGCTTGTCCAGTCGTAATTGATGCCGCCAAGAAGCTGATGGGTTCCACCCAGGATATGCAGTTTGGCGGAAAGATTGGCGTCGAATGTGGCCTCCTTGGTGCGGTTATGCATCAGGATTGGCGACACCCCATAAACGGTCGGCGCAGAGGCATCTGGCGGAAATAGATCCGGATCGACGAAACTACCATACTCATGTACGGTATTGTCGTAATAACGTCCGGTAACAGTCAGCTTGACACAATTATTAAAGGCATGGTGCAAGGCAACCGAGCCCATGCGGTTCTCATTGTTTGTCTCGGGCTGATTGATCGGTGAGCCGGGAAAGGCATGGCGATCAAGTTTACCGGCAAGGGCTTCGTCAGCCGGAAGCCCGGAATATTCCAGGTTCCGTCGATCGTTGAACTGGCCACGCACAATAAGATCCGTATCATCGTCAATCTGATATAAAAGACTGGGTTGCAATGACCATTGCTTGCCATGAACCTTGTTGATCCAGCTTTCATAGCTCTGGTATTCACCGGCCAGACGAATGGAAACCCTTGGTGAGAGCTTCAGGTTCACATCGCCAGACGGGTTCAGAGTATCGTAACTCCCCCCACGCATCGCCACGGATCCGCCCGTTTTGTCATCCGGCCGCTCGGATTCAATGTTGATGATCCCGCCAAGCGGCGTACCAAGCCCACCGCCGTAAAGTGTAGCGCTAGGTCCTTTGAGAACTTCGATGCGCTCGACCCCCACTAATGCGTTGGGGGCGAAGGCCTGCTGGTTGCCCGCAAAGATCGCCAAACCATCGAGATAGACCTCTGCGGGAAATCCCCGCACAATCGGAGGAACAAACAGCATCGCATCCGTTCGTGTCGGCGTAATGCCCGATACATTGACCAGAGCGGCACTCAATGAGTGGCTGTCCTGCTCCTGAATGAGTGTGCGTGTGATCACCTGGACCGACTGGGGAACCTGAATGAGCGGCGTATCGGTGCGTGTTGCTGCTGAGGACGTCGGCGCCGTGTAACTGAGGTGCTTGCCTCTCACTGTGAGCGTCTCTCCAGACCAGTTTGATGTCTGAACGTCTGTCGTCTCATAGGCACGCTTTTTGGATGCTGCCGCCTTTTTTGATGTGACGTTTGATGGCTCAGCCGCGATGGCGACGGGTCCATAACTGAGCGCTGCGAGAGCACAGCCGCAGGCGAGCATCCGTGCGCAGGACGCACGGAAACGAATAAGATATTTCATGAAAGAAATCCGGATCTGAGGCAGAAGGCAGCCCGAGAAAACGGATGTGTGTCCTCATTCGAAGACACTCAGTCCGGTTATCGGGCAGTGACGATGACTCAGGCTGTCACGGGTGGCCCCGTTGGCGGCGGCAACCGGATCCCGTGCCCATAAGGTGGTGCTTGCGCGGGGGGCAGAATGTATCGCGTGCAAACAACGCGAACCGACACCAGTATGGCGATGAGTGGTGTTGTCAGCACGATGCCGGGCAAGTGCAGCAGCGGACACAGAAAGCATGCGCCATCGTCATGATGCGAATGCTGATGATCATGTGTCGTGTGGTGTCGATCTGCCGCCATGCTCATGCCGGGCATGGTCATGTGCATATCGGAATGGACGGCTCTCGGTCCGATCTGAAGTCCGGTCAGGCGTTCCAGAGTGCTCCGGGGCATTTCATCCAGGCGCGCCAGGCTCTGTAGAGCAAGCTGCCCCAACAGCCCCAGCAACGTCGCCAGCACCACAAGCGTTTTCAGCCCGTGGAGCTGGCGACGGCCAGACAACAAAAACGAAGTGCAGTGAGGAACAGCGGGCATAGGTCGGTTTACCCGATAATGCTTGTCAGACCAGTGATCGTCAGCGATCGCCGTATTCTGGGCTGTTCGTGCTTAAATGCAGAATGCACCATCATTTTAGAATTTTCTCTGCCTCGAGGGGGGGGCAGCGAGGGTGACCGGGATAGACACGCCTCTTATAGCTTTAATCGTTTTGAGGCCGTTTGTGCGGCCTGCAATGCTTTCCCGTCCATCCATGCTCTATGGCTACGTTCAAGTGCCATTTGGGCTTCCGGAATTTCCGATGGGTCGCCATGATGAAACGGGGGCTGAGGTGCATACTGGATAATGAGTTGAATATGTTCTGCTGCGGCCTGCCCGCGTAATTGCGCTGCGAGAGTAAGCCCAAAATCAAGGCCAGCAGTCACACCGCCTCCTGTAATCCTATTGCGATCCTGCACAACGCGTTCGTGGCTTTCAATGGCTCCCATTAGCGGCAGTAAATCAACGACACCCCAATGGGATGTGGCTTTGTATCCCTCCAACAGCCCTGCTGCGGCAAGAATAAGGCTACCTGTGCAAACGCTTGTAATAAAGCGAGAGTGTGGTGCACGACTTATCAAAAAAGTAAGGACGTTGGGATCGTTCATGCACGCAATTGTTCCCATTAGACCGCCCGGTACAAACAATACATCCAGTTCCTGTGGACACGTCGCTGGTGTGTCTGTTGGAGGGACAGGAATACCAACATCGGTTGAGACTGGCGTCATAGTCATGCCAACCAGATGAATTTCAGCACCTAGAATTTTAAAAATTGTTTGTGGACCGACAAGGTCCTGAAGAACCATGTTGGGGTAAACAAGCATGGCAATTTTAATTGGAGGGCCAGAGAATTTCATACCTTGCATATGCGCCATATGCTCTTTCTCAGAACTGGTTGTTGCTGCTTGGGCACGTTCTGAGACTATGGAGGCCATGGCAAGAGTAGCAAGGGCACGTCGTTTAAGACCGGGTAAAGCAGAAGCGTCTGGTAGTAAATTTGGCATGATTGTTTCTTTGTAAGAGGGGTTGATCTGAGCAAAAACGGCGCACGAGCCGCCCTCAAGAGAGCTGTTGGATTTCGTCATCAGAATGCCACCTGAAGTGAACCCAAAGCCGAACGGGGAGCTTCCGCACGCATGGAGAATGTTCCATTCGTGTCATAAATGCGGGCATTGGTCAGGTTTGTCATATTGAGCTGAGCTCTGACTGGTCGTCCGTGTAAGGAAAACTTATACCATAAGGCAGAATCAAGCCGGAAATAGCCAGGAAGGTAGAACGAATTGGGAAGTGTTGCTTCCCGTCGGGTAGCGGCTCTGATACCCAGTCCTAAGCCTAAACCATGCAAAACTGTTCCGTCGGCAAACTCGTATGTTGTCCAGACGTTTCCGGTATGTTTGGCGACGCCAGCAAGAACACTACCGATAGGATATTTGTTGTCACGGGTTACATTTGCAAAAGTGTAAGCGTAACTGAGAACGGCTTTCCAGCCCGGTAAAATCTCACCAGCTACATCAGCTTCTATTCCTCGGCTACGTTGCTGGCCAACAGCAATGGAATAAAGCGGATGGGCAGGGTCTGTCGTGGCAACATTTGAGCGACGAATATCATATACCGCGACAGTCGCTTGCAGGTGATCATGAAACAGTTGTTGTTTGACGCCTGCTTCAATCTGACGAGACCTTCCCGGAGAAAGGGGAGTTCCAGTGAAGGAGGAAGTTGATGTGGGAATAAAGCTCGTTGACCAATTAAAATAGAGAGACGTTGTTCTGCGTGCGGCATAGAGAATACCAAGTCTCGGAGAAAATTTATTTGCAGAGACAGAAGTGTTAATGTCTTTTATTTTATTGAGAGAAGATGTTGTTGTGGCATCATAGCGCCCCCCACCAAGGACATAGAAGCGGTCAAAAAGCGAAATGTAGTCCTGAAAATATACCGAGGCGGCTTCTGCCTGTGTTGAAATATTGGAGCGTAACCGTGCAAGTCCTGGTGCCCCCATATAAACGGGATCTGTAAGAACAAGTGCAGGAAGTGAGGCCGCATAGGTTTTTGCACTATAATCTGTCTGATAGAGCTCGCTGCCGACCAGCCAGTCATGTTTCAGTGGACCAGTATGAAAAATGCCTGAAAATTCATTCTGGAGATCAAAATCTTTACCCATCTGAGGGCCGCTGGATACTCCTCGGTTCAGGGTTTGTCCGTTCGTTGAGAGAGCAAAGGTGCTCATACGATCCGTACCGAAATCATAGTTGTTGATTGAGCTTGCAAAGCCTGAGCGAAATCGGAATGAATCGGAAAATTTATGTACCCAGTTGTATCCTAAACGCCAGGAGTTCTGATGCGAGGCTCCAAGCGTCTGGTTATCGAAGTTATAGGAGAGGGGGAGGGCCAGAGCTTTTCGGATCAAAGGGGTTTGGGATGCACCCCAAGTGTAGTTTGAAAGCTGCCAAGACGCGAAGAAATCAATCTTATCACGAAGAGAGGGAGACCACTGAACAGTCGGAGCAACATAGGTTGTTTCGTTGTAACCGAAGTCTCGGAATGTATCATCATGCTGATAGGCGAAATTGATACGTCCTACAATTTTTCCATCTCCTGATAGATCACGATTACCGTCTGCGGTTCCACGGAATAATCCAAAACTTCCACCTGATAATCCGGCATTCAGAAAGCTATGGTTTGCAATGGCTCGCTTTGTCGTGACGTTGACAGTACCGCCTGAAGAGGTTGAACCACCATATAATACCGATGCGGGACCTTTCAGGACTTCAATGTTATCAACGCCCTGAATATCTTGGGTTCCGGTCTGTTCTCTAAAACCATCTCGCAAGGTTGTAGAAGCGTCCACAAATCCACGTACACGAAAAGTCAGAGAATTAGGGAAGGTCAGATTACGCTCAACACCGCTGACTGTCTCGATGGCCTGATTAATGCTGAGAGCGCCACGATCCTGTATGACAGCATGAGTGATGACCTGTACTGATGCTGGTGTTTTCTGGATGGAAACGGGAATTTTTAGAGCTGAACTACTGGTCTGAGCAAGATAATTCTCGGCGGGTTGCCGTGTTCCATTAACGATCACAAAGCTTTGTGACTGGGATGCGACTTCTGTTCTTTTTTCTTTCTGAGGTGACATCCCAGTCTGGGAAAATAATGTTTTGTCGGTGCTGCTCTGCGCCCATAAAGGTGTAGCGGTAAAACCGTAAGACAGCACGACAATGCGCGCGACAAAGCGACACGCTAACG
Organism: Acetobacter orleanensis; assembly: GCF_001581005.1. Classification (GTDB taxonomy): domain Bacteria; phylum Pseudomonadota; class Alphaproteobacteria; order Acetobacterales; family Acetobacteraceae; genus Acetobacter; species Acetobacter orleanensis. Next base: position 42,897 of record NZ_LHZV01000050.1, on the reverse strand, counting down.
CTCCTTGAGCGCCACGGGTTTTTTCATACATAATTAAAGAAAATCCTGAACTGAGAAAAACTCAGCATTGGATCGTGCAGAAACACTCCCAAACACGCATAAAAGCGGCGTGTGGGATAAGACGACACAAACCAGAGGCTGACGAAAGGCTCAGGAAAACAAAGGAGGACCGCGCGCCGGTGGCAGACCTGTCAGAACAGATGGTGGCGCTCTGGGAGGATGCGCCAGCATTTCCTGTTGATATCTATATACAGTATAAGCGGGCAGGGCGGGCAGGCTTGTCAGAATAACAGCGACAAGTTCCAGCAACGGGCAAAGCGGACAGCTTTTGTCGTGATGATGCGTATTATGGTGATGACCTGACATGCTCATAGGCATATCCATATCCATCATCGCCATATCATGGCTCATGCTGCGCTGAGGGCTGATATCAATGCCTGTTAGCCGCTCAATTGCGGCCCGTGGCGCTTCATCAGGTATGGAGAAACCTTGAAGGAAAAGTTGTCCTGAAAACCCGACAAGAACCAACATCCTCACAAGAATTGCGAGGAGTGTTGTTTTGTGTTTCAGTCGAGTTTCGAGAGTAGTCAAAACTATTGATAACTCCAATATATGACTGGTTTTATAAAGAACTATTAGCTCGCAGTGTCAATGAATTTGTATCGGTTTTGTGCGCGTCATCTGAGTATTTTAAGTCTCATATCTGGAGACCGAAAAGAAGATGATTTTCTCTATTTTTAGTGAGGCATTGAATGAGAGTTCATGCATCTTTTTTTAATTTTTGGGACGGGCTAATCAGCGCCTCTCATGTGCGTCTGTCATGGTTATGTGTTCAGAGCCATTCTATGCTGATTTCGTGCATATCCTAAATAGATTCAAACAGATACTGGTTCCGCCACTTTTTCCGGAGAGTTCTGCCATACGTCATGATAAGGAGTTCTGTTGTCGCTGACTTAGTTATACATAGGTTTAGGTTACGGGAATTCTTTAACGGTTTGTTTCATGAGGACAGACTGATTGGACCTGCGCTTTTGGCTGAGAAAGTATTATGCTGTTGTTCGAGGCAACGTTTGTTATGATGATAAGATGAGTCATAAGAAGCACATAAAAGTTGCATCAACCAAGCAAGCGTCTTCTGCCAGACGGCAGGAGTGGAAAACGATATTTTTTCTGCTTGGTATAGTGTTATTTCTGTTTTCTGGGGCTGCAGGACTAAGACTGTTTCTGACGTCGCAGCAGCATACGCAGATTGGCGGGCCTTACACTCTGGTTAATGGTCATGGGCAGACCGTCAGTCAGGCAGATTTTGAAGGGCATTATACGCTTCTGTATTTTGGCTATACGCACTGTGTAGATATCTGCCCGTTGACACTTGCGACGGTGTCAGCTGCTCTTGATGAGCTTGGTAAGCGGGGACAAAACATTATTCCCGTGTTCATTTCAGTTGATCCCGAACGTGATACTCCTGCAGTGTTACAGGAGTATGTCGAGCGTTTCTCACCTCATATTGTCGGCCTGACTGGCTCCGAAAGTCAGCTTCAGCCGGTTATGAAGGCCTTTCATGTCTCAGCACGACGTCATGCCCCCAATGGCTCAGGCTACCTCGTCGATCATAGTTCACTTCTTTATCTCATGGATGGACACAACCATCTGGTTGGCATGATCCCCGTTGATGCCAGTGTCCATCAGATTGCAAGCGAACTCAGACGGCTTTTACCATCCTCCTAATGTCAGGTCGGACCTAATCTCGCAAACATCCGGTTTGCGAGAACCAGAACAAGTAATGCGGCCCCCAGTTCTGGTAGAAGCAGCCCCAGAATGACAAGGGTCGTCATACCAACCATTCCATATTTTTGAGAGGACAAGGCAGGTGGAGCCCCCACGGAACCCACAGGTTTGCGTTTTAGCCACAACACTGTTGCTGCACAGCTCATCATCAGTAAGCCGACGGCCACTAAAAGGTTAATGGCCTGGTTCATCTTTCCAAAAAGCTGGCCTTCATGCGCCGCAACGCCGTAGCCAATGATCCGATCCATAAGACCTTTCTCGGCAAACGTTTCCTGTGTCACCACATGGCCGTCGGGTGTTACTGTCACACTTTCCCGCAAAGGTCGGTTTTGCGTGTCGGAACGCACAGTCCATAGAGAGCCAGACGGTGTAATGATTACCGGAGCTGGCAGGGAAAGAGTGCTCGCGGTCTTTACAACAGTATTCAAACTACTCAGAAAATCTCCTTCAGCAAAAGAGGTGGAGACGGTTGGCATGTCCATACCGGGCATATCCATGCTGCCTGTTGCAGGCTGCTTCTGTGAGTGCCCGACCGGGTGCCCGGCAATGACAACTGCGGCTGGCACAGCGCCAATTTCCCAGTCTTTGACGGAGGTCAGGCGACCAAACGTGTTTTCGACCGATTGCAGGGTATGTCCCCAGACAAAGGACCACGGTAGACCGGATACCAGAAACAGCACCAGAAACACTGATGCCCACACGCCAGTAACAGCATGGAGATCCCGCCACCGGGTTCGTCCCTTTATGCCAAGGCGTGGATAAACAACGCCTGCCAGTCCATTCTGACCGCGAGGCCACCAGAGCAGTAGGCCTGTCACAATGAGCACAATGGTCCATGATGCAACCATTTCCATAATGACAGAACCCACATTACCCAACAGCAACTGCCCATGCAGCCGGAAAACCAGCCGCTCAAATCTGCTTTCTTCCAGAACAGTTTTCAGAACAGTGTGGGTGTTCCTGCCCACATAGACCCGCACGGCTTCTCCGTCTGATCTGCTGATCAGAACACGTGCGGCACCTTGCGAAGTCTGGGGAAGTTCATAAGCTAGGAAAGCCCCCTGCGGCACTGCTGATACGGCTGCCTGAACGTCCCGCCCAGGAGAGGACGATAAGGCGATGGGCAGATGGTCATATCGCCAGTCAATCCAGTCATCTATCTGGGGTTTGAAAAGATAAACCGTCCCGGTCAGAGAGAGAAAGGCCACAAAAGGTAGGCAGAACAGCCCTGCGAAGAAATGCCAGCGCCAGAGCGTGCGGCGGTCTGGCCAGAGAGTGGCACTGTGTATGGTCATGGTACTATCCCTCAAAACCTGATGCGCACGCCGCCGAAATACGCACGGGGCGAACCTGCATAGATGGAACCTGTGCTGTTCATGAGTGTCGTGGCACTAGCCTGCTGACCACTGGCCTGTAGTTTATCGCTGATGTTGGTGGCACCTGCGATATAAGTCTGGTTGGCAACGTTCTGCACCTCGCAATACCAGTGCAAACGATGCGCCCAGCCGAACCGGGCGGGAGGATCATAATGCATTTCAAGATTAAGCAGCGCATATCCCGGCGCTTTCAGACGATTGGCGTTATCTAGCCAGTAAGAATCACGCCACGTGACTTCCGCGTATCCGCCCAGTCCTTCCAGTGGACCGTCAGGCTGGTCGTAGAGAAAGCGGGCATTGAGGAAATTGGGAATGACCCCGGGGATATAATGCCCTTTGCGGCTGAAGCTGCGTGAGAGCGTGCTATTGGAAAGAACCTCGGTATAATTGGTATAAATCTGATTATCGTAGGTGTAGCTCAGTTTAACCCGACTACCGGGAAGCATTTTGGGCAACGGTTTCCACTCCACACCCAGAACAACACCACGATGTTCGGACGCGGGTGCGTTAAAAGTGTAGGGGCCAACGGTGTTAACACCGGCAGACTGGCTGACCAGTTCGTTCTTATAAAATTCGTAAAAACCTGTTGCCTGAATACTGATCGTCGAAGAAGGATGCCAGTCAGCGCCCAGATCAATGCCGACACTTGTCTGGCTTTTCAGTTGTGTATTGTTCCCGTATTCCCCTTGTGGCGTAATGAAAAGATTGGAAGAGGATGGGGTGCCATAGGCTGTGCCAACACGGGTATGAAGCGTCCAGTCTTTTGATGGCGTATAAATCAACGCGCCTTCTGGCGCGAGATTGAAATAGAAACGATTGGCTGTGATGGCCCGCTGGGTGTTGAGCGTTGCGGAGTAGCCATAGAGTGTTTCGGTTGCGCCAATATCGGAATATGTGCCGCCAAGCCCGGCGACAATGTGCCAGTCGGGTGCAAAATGCCAGTCTTCCTGAAAGCGCGCTCCGAGATTCCACTGGTGCCCGTAGCTTTCGGAATTCATGGCCCCTCGTGTTGCACCGCCCAGGGGCATGATGTTGTAAGTCTGTGAACCAAAATCGAGATAATCAAAATTCACGCCAGCAAATGTTTCCAACGCTCTGCCAGCAAGTTGCGCATGGTTGGTTATGTCGCTGCTTACATTATAGGAATTATAAGGACCGACATACGCCATAGGGGACGTTGGCTGGTCGATATGGCGCTGATCGTATGTAAACTGGTTTCGCCATGTTGTATGACTGTTGAAATCATGTTCCCAGCGCAGGCCAACCACCGTACGCCGATCAAAGCGCCCCAACCCTGCCTCTTCAGGGCTCATGGCAACCTTCGCGCCATAGCGGCCATTGACCAACAGATTGACAGATGCGCAGCCAGTTGCTGCGCTGGACGCATTGGCGCACCCTTGCTGGTAGGGATTGGCCCGATACTGGTTGAGTGACAATCTTGCTGGCAAAAACGCATCCGTGACGTTGTTGACAAATTTCAAGATGAGACGATCCGATGACGTCAGATTGACACGCAGCCGCACATTCTCTGTCGAGGTATTATAACGACTATTGGCAATGAAGCCGTTTCCACGCACATCGCTGCCAAAGATCATCAGATCGTAGTGTCTGTTGCCAAAGCCGAGGGTGGCATAGTTGTTGAACATTCCGAAACTGCCAAAATCGGAACCCAGTTCCAGCCCGTGAATATCTGCTCCCTTCCGGGTCCGGAAATTGATGGCGCCGTTGATGGCATAATTACCATATAGGGTTGAGGCAGGCCCCTCAAAAACATCGACACCCTGATAAGCATGGGGGTCGATCAGATCGGCCCGGGCTGTCCCATCTGGTTGAGTCATGGGGAACCCATCCTCCAGCACCTGAATATTTTTAAGTCCCCATGATTGACGATCTCCTGAGCCACGAATGGAAACGTTCGTGTCGCGAGGGCCATTCCCCTGAGTAAAGCTGACACCGGGAATGGTGACCACCATATCGGCAACGCTCTGGCCAATCTGGTTCGCGAAATTACTTCTGTCGGAACTATAAGTCGTCTGGCCTTCCGGACGTGTAAGGGCAGACGACCTGCTTAATCCCGTTACAAGAATCTGTTCGGTTTTGACGGGGTGTTTGTGGGTTTTGGGCACAGGAGGAGCATGTTGACTCAAAGCAGAGCGGGGCTTCTCTGCGCCGATGGCAGCGTGTGGAGTGCTGGCCAAGAAAATGGCGGCAGCCGTAAGTGTCCCGTAAAACGGGAGTGAAAAACAAGACGTACGAAACATGTGAAAGAACCTGAAGAGACAGCACAAAATGCTCACCTGCATGGTAGGTGAGCGGCTCTTTTCAATTCAGATCAGGCAGGAGGTCCCTGTGGGCAGAGAGAAGTCCGTTTTGGTGTTGGCGGCCCCCGAATGGATGTGAACATCCATGACTGACGAATGGCAGCAATACGTAAGTCCACAAAAAGACAGAAAACGATGCTTACAATAAGCAGATCCAATGCCTCGGACAGAAGAAAGCCGTCATCGTCGGGAGCGGTTGAGTGATGGTTCTGTCCGTCTGGATCAGACGATGTGTTCTGAGCATCGCAAAGAATGTTCAGCTTCGTGAAAGTTTTGAGCGGATCGTCGATCAGTGCTGTTGGGGAAGCAATTCCGCCAAATGTCAGGCGTGCAATCAGTGCAAGCAAAACGAGAGGCCAGAAGGCCAACAGGTAAGCTGAACTGTGAGCACGTGGAGTCATACGTCACCGTTACATCAAGTTCTTTCTGTTAACCAGTCTATATTGAGGGCCTACCCAAACACGATCCGGGTCGACTAGGGCTCGGAATTCATTTCGTGCGATTTGGATTTCTGGATCTATGCCAACAATGTCACGCTGGACTTCTATCGACCCGGCAAGCCGACGGACAATGCGTTCATTGAAGTCTTCAATGGACGTCTGGGGGCGGAGTGCCTGATAGCCTGATTCGAAAGTTTTTCAGCACTGACAATGCCTGGCGGTTCTGCGGGTTAGCATGTGGATTGAGGCGATCAAAGTCCCGCTGTTGACGAGGCTATGGACTTTTCCCAGTCTTTGGCGAGTCGCCTGCAGCGACCGAGCCGGGCGAATGTTCGGTCGATCACCCAGCGGCGAGGCAGGATTTCAAAGCCCTTGGCTGTGTCTGATCGCCTGATGATTTCGACCGTCCATTTTCCCATGCTGGCTGACCCTGCCCCGAACATGCCCACGGATTTAAGTTAGGGTCTGTGCGTTGCTATATGCCGTTTTGGCGTGTTGAGCGAAAGCCTCTGGCGTCATGCCATTGAGGCTGGTGTGGGGCCTGACGGCGTTATAGTCGGCACGCCAGGCGTCGATGACCGTCCGAGCGTGGGCGATGTTACGGAACAGATGCTCATTGAGGCATTCGTCGCGGAACCGGCCGTTGAAGCTCTCGACAAACCCGTTCTGCTGCGGCTTGCCCGGTGCGATATAGTGCCACAGCACCGATCGCTTCTGCGGCCAGGCCAGGATCGCGTTCGACGTCATCTCGGTGCCATTGTCGCTGACGATCATCAGCGGCCAGCCGCGCTGCTAGCCGATCCGGTCGAGTTCACGGCCGAGCCGTTCGCCTGACAACGAGGTGTCCGCCACCAGCGCCAGACATTCGCGCGTGTAGTCGTCGACCACCGTCAGCACCCGGAACCGCCGTCCGTGGTTCAGCGCGTCCGACACGAAATCCAGGCTCCAGCGCTGGTTCGGCCCGTCGGGCAGCATCATCGGCGCGCGCGTGCCCATCGCCCGTTTCCGGCCGCCACGCTTGCGGACCGACAGCCCTTCCTCGCGATACAGCCGGAACAGCTTCTTGTGGTTCATCGCCATCCCCTCCCGGTCGAGCAGGATCTGCAGGCGCCGATAGCCGAACCGGCGTCGTTCCGCGGCCAGTTCGCGCAGCGGCCCGCGCTGCGGCATCATCCGGGCGGCGTGACGCATAGCGCCAGGTCTTCGGGTCCATGCCGATCAGCCGGCAGGCCCGCCGCTGCGAATACTCTTTCTCCCGGATCGCCCAGGTCACGGCTTCCCGCCGCAAACCGGGCGTCACGAGTTTTTTGCCAGCAGTTCCTTCAGCGTCGAGACGTCCATCACGCTCTCCGCCAGAAGCCGCTTCAGCTTCGCGTTCTCTTCTTCAAGAGCCTTGAGGCGCCGCGCTTCCGACACCTCCATCCCGACGTATTTCGACCGCCAGGTGTAGAAGGTGGAGTCACTGATCCCGTGCTTGCGGCACAGATCCGCAGCCGTAGTGCCCGCCTGATGCTCCTTCAGGATCCCGATGATCTGGATCCTGCGTGAAACGTGATCTCTTCATTGCCTGTCTCCGGTTGGACAGACCTTACTCAAAAACGAGGGCATTACACGGGGCAGGGTCACGCAATCCCTTCGTGTAGGGCAGTACCAGTCCATGCCACCATTCACTCCATCTCTTCGCAAAGACGGATGAATCACAACATGCTGGTATTGTTCAAAAACTTTCGGATCAGGCTTTGAACGCACGCTGGTTCCTGACGCTTGCGGAAGTAAGCGAAAAGTTGGAGGCTTAGCGCAGAGACTACAATGAGGTCCGCCCACATGAAGCGATTGGCAACAGGACGCCGATTTCCATGCATACTCTCGGTGGCGTATCCAGCCCGTTACCGTGAAATTACTCCGGAAATTCTACTATATGATTGTCCAACACTTGGAAACAGATCAAGAATCTCATATAAATACAAACAGATTCCCAATTCTATGTAAAAATTATGTTTGCACTCAACTTTTATACAAAAACTTATTTGTTTTTTTGACGCAAGTGTAAATAAAATGTGACTTGAGGAGAGAGTGATGAACGAAATGCTGAATGGAGTGCCGGAGCCTGGGACTGCTAGAACTGGTATGTTGGAAGAAGCGCAGCGGCTTGCTGTGGACGCCATGTACACTGAGCGTGGGCATTATCAAGCTGCGTGTCAGTGGAGGAAATGTCATTATTGGCTTAACGGTCCTGCTGCTATTCTTGCAGCGATTGCTGGAGGTACATTCATTGCCAAAGTTTCTTCTTGGGTGCCGCCACTGTTGGCATTCGTAGCAGCATTGTTCTCTGCTCTCTCTACTTTCCTGAAACCCGATGTACTTGCTAGCGAGCATCAAGCCGCTGGTGTAAGGTTTGCAACTATAAGGAAGAAGCTTCGCATGTTTATCGCTGCTCGTCTGCATTTAGGAGGAGTAACTGATGAAATGCTACTTTCTGAGCTCGATAAGCTCCGACAGGAATATGCGGAAACACAGGCAAGTAGCCGCCCTATTCCGGCGTATGCTTACGCATTAGCCAAACAAGGTATTCAAGCAGGCGAGGCGAGTTATAAACAAGATGAAATATCTGCCGCAGTAGGTAGTATTCAACCATAGAAGTGCGTCAAGCTTGCGTGATGTTCTTGCATGAAACTAGATAGGCTGTTGATCGTGTAAGAACGTCATAGTGCGCGCCATCTTCGTAGGTAACCACATCATCATCGATGAATAATGGTAGCACAGGACTAGGATAAGTCATTTATCGAAGCACACCTATCATTGAGTAAAATGCCGGCTCGTTCAGTTCTGTCGCGTGCATGAATTTTCACATGGGATTTAGTGTCGTGCACTTAGTTGTCGTAGCATACCGATCGTGCAGAGATGGCTGATATCAGCTTGTCGGTTGCCGCAAAGAAGCCCTTTTGAATTTTCGATCTGCTAAATATGCATGCCTGCAAGGTTATAAAAGAAGAAGGAGATAGATGGTGTGATATGGGAAATGCGTTATGATGGCAAAGTAAAATGTATATATTAAGAAACCTTCTTAATGTTTTATTCAAAGGGTGCAAAGGTTTATAAAATTATTATTGGAATTAACTAATTTTATTTTTTATACTTTCCAAGTTGAGTATTGTAAATGAGTCTGACGTCTGACAATTTAATTGGGTATATGCGAGCTGAATTTAGGAAGTCGGCGCGTTTAAGAACATGGCTTTTTGGTCTTCAGCTGGCGGCGGCGTTTCCTGCCGCAATTTCAATTGTTGTTCCTGATGCGAATACAGTTTTAGTTTATTCCCTTGCTATAGTCGCTTCTTTTCTTCTTGTCGTATGGAGCGTAGTTAATTATTTCTATATGCAAATACGGTCTGCGGCAAATTCAGCACGACGTGGTGCACTTTTGCTTGGCGGCCTGCCAGACCAACTATCAACAAGCGAAATTCAGAGTCTTCGAGATCGTTTCACTGTTAGCCAAGAGGAAGCGAGGAATTGCGAGGACCAAAATTACTATGCCAGCCAAGAACTTCCGGGTCCAGCGCGATTGGCTGAGATGTTGGAAGAATCTGCAATCTATAGTCAGGAACTTCATCGTATTAGCGCTAGCGTTATGTTCTTGATGTTAATATTTTTTGCTCTTGTTGCGATTCTGATTGCGATCTGCACAACTCCTTATGTTGCTCGTACTACTGCATTAGCCATAGTACGTATCTTTCTTGCTGTACTTGCTTTCGTGCTTTCTTCCGATGTTCTCGGAGCATGGCAGGCACATCTTTCAGCAGCAAGAGATATTGAGAAGATACGTCTGAGGCTAATGACAGCAGATCGTGCTGGATACCCAATGTCAGACGTATTGCTGGCTATGACGGACTATAATGCTGCTATTGAAGGTGCACCCGAAATTGTACCTTACGTCTACCAAGCGCGACGTCAACAACTTGATCAACGCTGGCGTGATTATCAGAATGATCGAACAAACGATAGGGCAAATCGGCAATGAAACATGTTGATATATTTAATGCGTTTCTTAATGACGTTGTAAATCTGAATATAACACGCGTTCAAAACCTCGAATCAAGTATTGGAGCCATTAAGAGTGTCGTTATAAATTCTAATTGGGAACCATCTTTGAAAGGCTGGATGCCACAAGGCTCATGGGCACACAAAACGATTATTAAGCCGGTAGATCTGGGAGAGTTTGATGCTGATCTACTCGTTTTTGTGAGACCTGTTGTGGGATGGGATGCTCAAAAATATATCGAAACACTATATCAAGTATTTCGTGGAAACGGGACTTATAAAGACAAGGTAAAGCGTTGGTCTCATTGTGTGACCATAACTTATGCCAACGAGAAAAAAATCGACGTTGCTCCATGTGTGATAGATCGCGATGGAGTTTCTCGATTTGAAGTTTGTAATCGAAATACTAACGAGTTTGAGCTTTCAGAGCCTCGAAGATATACTGATTGGTTGATAACACAAAATAGTTATTCTGGCAATAATAGCTTTCGGAAGTGTACGAGATTAATTAAGTATTTGCGTGATATTAAGACACGATTTACATGTTCTTCGGTTTTACTGACAACAATTCTCGGTTATCGTATTAACGAAAGTGATAAGTTTAGCGATGATTTTATAGATACACCTACAGCACTAAAAACAATTTTCGCTCGATTAGATGATTGGCTACAGTTAAATTCCAAAAAACCAGTAGTATCTAATCCGTTTCTTACGTGTGAGGACTTTGCAAGTGGATGGACGGATGAGCAATATTCAAATTTTCGGCAAAAAATTCATACATATCGTGAGTGGATAGATGATGCTTACATGGAACAAGATAGGGTAGAAAGTATTGCAAAATGGAGGCGCGTTTTTGGTAGTGATTTTGCTAGCCACGTTGTGTTTGATGAAGGTAAGTCTATCGGAAAGGCTGTTATTTCTTGCGTTAAAGAAAGTATAGAAGGCGGTTCATTACTGGTTGGAGATCTTGTTGATGCCGTTAAAAAATTTGGTGCGTCTATTCTCCCAACAAATTTTAACAAAACATCGTATATGGAGGTGCCTAGATGGCATCGTGCTCCATCCACCCAGCAATTATCTGTTTCGATACGTGCAGAACTATATCAGCATAAGTTCAGTACAACCCCATTGGGATTTGTAAACTCCCTTGAGCCACTGCAATCAGGGTTTTTTTTGCAATTTAAAGCGATAATGAACAGTGGTACCCCGTTTAGTTCTGCCCTCTATAAGGTCTATTGGCGCATAACGAATACTGATGAAGCTGCTGCAGCCGAGAATTGTTTGCGAGGCAATATCGAAGAACCTGAAAGTGATAACTCTCGCTGGGAGCAGTTACGGTATCGAGGCGTACATATCGTAGAAGCATTTGTTGTAAATAAGCGTACTAACCAAATCGTTGGTCAGAGTGAGGCGTTCCGAGTAATGATCGAATAACGGAGAAAGTCACAACGATCGTTACAAATACAATATAGCTGATCGGAAACGAGATAACAGATGGAGGGTTCGAAGAACCATGAATTACAGACGTCTTTGCCCGATTTTAGGGGCAGTAGGCTGGCATTGAAGGTTCTGGATGATAATTTTCGCTCTACGTTTTGAGCAGAGAGAGAAGTGCATGCTCTGGATTACTACGCGGCGGCATTAATCCGCTCGAGGAGGAGAGAGCGGCGCATATTATAGACGATATTGGCCAGCCCGATCCTCATTGTGGCTCGTGTTATGCCTACGGTTCGGACGAACAGTCCTGTCTGCGATTTCTGATCAGCAAAGACATGCTCGACGCGGGATCGGACCACCGACTTCCCTGCGTTGGACCGCTGGATATGGCGGGGCATGGGTTTGAGATGAGGCTTTTTCCTGTGGACCTTCGAGACAAAGCCATGCTTTTCCATGAAGTCCTCATTGGCTTTTGAGCGGTAGGCTGTATCAGCCCAGACTGTTGATGCCATATTGGTTTTATCCAGCAGGCCCTCGCGGAGTCTGGCGCCATCGCTGGCCGCGGCATCGGTCACCTTCCATTTACGGATCAGCCGAAATTTTCGGTCGATGGAAATATGCGATTTATAGCCAAAGAACGGGATGGCCAGATCTGTTGCTGGCACACTCCCGTCCTCCTGGCGCTTTGCTTTCGTAAACTTCAGCGTCCATCGCGCATGACGGTCCTTGTGGGACAGCTTTGACGGCTTGTCCTGCCAGTCCTGTGGGATCTGTCCTTCACGCAGATCGGCCTTCTCCGCATTGGTATTGCGCTGCCTGGGAGCCGCTACCAGTGTGGCATCCAGGATCTGGCCTGACATCGGCAGGTAACCAGCGTTCCGCAGGGTGGCATTAAAGCGATCAAACAGTGTTTCAATGGCACCCGCCTGGGTCAGGCGTTCGCGAAACAGCCAGACTGTTTTGGCATCCGGCACGCGGTCAGACAGTCCCAGACCAAGGAAACGCATGAAGGACAGGCGGTCGTTGATCAGGTATTCCGTTCGCTCGTCAGACAAATTGTTCAGCGTCTGGATGACCAGAATTTTGAACATCAGCACTGGATCAAACGGAGGACGACCGCCTTTACTTCCGTCTGAATAGGCTAGCGCCTTGTTCAGTTCTGGACGGAACACCTCAAAATCTACAGTCCGGGAAAACGCTTCAAGTTGGTCACCAAGCCCACTCAACCGAGCAAGCCGCTCTTCAACATCAAAAGAAACCAGGCTGCGTCATGAGCCACTCCTCCAGTCATCACACAAGAGATGGAATCACAGAAAAAGGCCCAAAACCAGAGGGTTCTTCGAACCCTCCACCTGCTTCGATCTATTGACCGGCTGATTGATCTCTCCGGAATTCGAGAACATCTTCGTCCATTTTACAGCACAATGGGACGCCCCTCGATTGATCCGGAACTCCTCATTCGGATGCTGTTGATTGGCTACTGCATGGGCATCCGTTCCGAACGGCGCCTGTGCGAAGAAGTACATCTGAACCTCGCCTATCGATGGTTCTGCCAGTTGGGTCTGGATGGGACTGTTCCTGATCACTCCACATTTTCAAAGAACCGACATGGTCGTTTCCGTGAGAGCAACCTTCTGCGTGAAGTGTTCGAGTTGACCGTCCGGCGCTGTATCGAGACGGGTCTGGTCGGTGGGGAAGGTTTTGCCGTCGATGCCAGCCTGATCCAGACCGATGCCAATCGACGACTGGCTGTTCCGGGAGATGAAGGCCTTCCTCCTGATGCGGCAGGGCGTGCCGTAAAAGAATATCTTGCCGTTCTTGACGATGCTGCATTCGGTGCATCGACACCTGTTGTCCCTAAAAGATTATCTCCTACAGATACTGCAGCACGGTATTCTGCAGCCACGCCCAATCAGGCGTTCTTTTCATACAGCACCAATTATCTGATCGATCTCAGGCATGCTGTTATTGTCGATGTTGAGGCCACGACATCGGTGCGTCAGGCCGAAGTCACAGCACAGCGTCGCATGATTGAACGGGTGCAGCAGACCTTCGGCTTATGGCCAGAACGTCTGGCTAATGCACTGGCTGAGACCATCAACGGTTTATACAAGGCCGAGGTCATCCATCATCTGGGGCCATGGAAATCCATGGTGCAGGTCGAATGGGAAACCCTCAGATGGGTGGATTGGTATAACAACCGACGCCTGCTGGCGCCAATCGGCTACAGGCCTCCCGCCGAAGCCGAACGCGCCTTCTATACAGATCAGAGCAGACTTGATATCGCTGCCTGATTACTGAACAAATCGCTCTCCGGTAAACCCGGGGCAGTTCAAACTGCTGGTGCGCGAGATCACCGCGTTCAACCGCTTTTCCGATCGCGCCTAATCGATACAAACTGATGTCCGGGGGATGCATGCACATTTCGAAACTGCAGCTGGTCAATTACCGAAACTTCGCCCGCGCCACGGTGAAGTTCGAAAAGGGCGTGAATACGATCATCGGCGAGAACGGATCGGGCAAGACAAACCTGTTCCGCGCGATCCGCCTGCTGCTCGACGACAATTTGCTGCGCATGGCGCACCGTCTCGATGATCGGGACTTCCATCGCGGCCTCGGTGAATGGCGCGGTCACTGGATCATCATCAGTCTCGAATTCACCGATGTCTCGCAGGACGAGACGATCCAATCGCTGTTCCTTCATGGTGTCGGCACCATCACAGGTGCAACGATCGACAAAGCGACCTATAATCTGATCTTTCGCCCAAAGGCTGCGATCCGGCAGAGACTGTCGCAGCTGGCGGCCGGGGACGAAACGGCCCTTTCCGAGCTTCGCAGGGAGATCAGCCTTGCCGATTACGAGACCGTCTTCACCGGCAAGAGCAGCGCCGATTTTACCGACCCGGCGGTTTATCAGGCGCTCGTCGGGGACTTCGATGCCGTGACCTTCCCGGATGAACTCACCCCGGCCGAGATCGGCAACATCGTCCCCGGCATGTTTTCGATCGCTCGCGAGATCGGGTTCACCTTTATTCAGGCGCTTCGCGACGTCGTCGCCGAATTCCAGAACAATCGCACTAATCCGCTGCTGACCTTGCTCAAGGGCAAGAGCGGCGAGATCGACCCCGCGAAGTTTGCTCCCATCAGCGGACTGGTGACAGACCTGAATACCGCGATCGAAGGCCTCGACGATGTCCGCGCGATCCGGACCGACATCCGCGACACGATCACCGACGCCGCCGGCGAAACCTATTCGCCCAAATCGCTCTCGATAAAATCTGACCTGTCCGACGAAGCCGACCGGCTGTTCCAGTCCCTAAAGCTGTTCGTCGGGGAAGCCGAGGCAGGCTATGAGGGCGGCATCCACGAACTCAGCCTCGGCGGCGCGAACCTCATCTACCTCACGCTTAAGCTGCTCGAATTCAAATATCAGAAGGTCAAGCAGACATTCGCCAATTTCCTCGTCGTCGAGGAACCCGAGGCGCACATCCACACGCATATCCAGAAGACTCTCTTCGACCGTCTGAACTACGACGATACCCAGATCATCTACTCGACGCACTCGACCTATATTTCTGAAGTCAGTAATGTCGAGAACATCAACATTCTCGGGCGTGATGGCGGGGTCTGCGAGGTCTACCAGCCTGCCGCCGGCCTCGACCCCAAGCAGATCGGCAATATCCAGCGCTATCTCGACGCCGTGCGCAGCAACCTGCTGTTTGCCAAGAGTGTGTTGCTGGTCGAGGGAGATGCCGAGGAAATCCTCATCCCCATCCTCATCAAACAAGTATTCGGCCTCAGTCTCGACGAGCTCGGGATCAGCCTGATCAATATCCGCAGCACCGGCTTCGAGAATGTCGCGATCCTGTTCCATGACCAGCGCATCCGCAAGAATTGCGCGATCATCACCGACCTCGATCAGGCCTTTATCGATCTCACGACGAATCCGGCTGACACCCCTGCGCAGAAGAAGGCGAAGGACAAGGCCACTGGATCGCAGACGTCAGGCGCCGCCCGAGCCGGGCGATTGAACACTTTATGCACCGGGAACAGCTGGCTGAGCACGCATCTCGCGCACTATACGTTTGAAGTCGATTTTATTCGTGCCGGTAATGCTGCCGCCGTGGTCTCGATCCTGGGCGAAGTTTATAGCGATGGCGCGACGATCGCGCTGGCCAAGACCGAGCTGGAATCCGGCGATATCGTGCAATATGGCACGCGCGTCCTGACCATGGCGAAACATGTCGGGAAGGGCTGGTTCGCGATCATTCTCGGCAAGGCGATCACACCTGATGTCCACATCCCGGACTATATTCTCGACGCCTTGTTCATGGTGCATCGGCCGGTCTCCGACGAGATCCTCGCCAGCATCATCGACCATCGCCTCAAGGTTCAGTTGAAGACCGTCGGCGTTCTTCCTGCACAGGTAGCGGCGATGCGCGTCTATCTCGATCTGTTCCGGTCAGGCGACATCGATTTTCCGTTCGTGCGAACCGAGATGCTCACGGCCTTTCCGGGGGATCGCATCAACACTATTCTCGCGAGGCTCTGATGTTTGTCTGGAATGCCGATGATCTTAACGCCGATCAGGTGAAGGCGATCGAGCAGCCGGGCAGCGTCTTCCTCACGGCGTGTCCAGGCAGCGGGAAGACGCGCACGCTGACCTACAAGATCGCGCGTGAACTGTCTTTGCTGACCTCCGACAAGGAGCGCATCGTCGCGATCACGTACACCCACCGCGCCGCGGACGAGATCCAGGAGCGAATTGAGCAGCTCGGGGTCGATACCAGTCAGCTGTGGATCGGAACGATCCATAGCTTCTGCCTCGAATGGATCCTCCGGCCCTATGCCATCTATCATCCTGAGCTGAAAAACGGCTTCCGGGTGATCAATGCCCATGACACCGAGCGCGCGCATGAGGCTTTGTGCCGCACGCATGGGAGCAAGCTCAGCGTCTTCGACTGCGGCCATTATTTCACGCCGAGCGGCTATGTCATCAATTGTGATGACTGGAAGCTGGGGAAGGTGGATGCATTGCTCCAGCAATATTGGCAGGATCTGCGCACGAGCCGGCAGGTCGATTTCGAGCTGATCCTGGTCTATGCCTACCAGCTGATCCGAGACGTCCCCTCGATCAGCATCCTGCTCGGTTCGATCTTCGCGACCATACTCGTCGACGAATATCAGGACACCAAGGAGATCCAGTACGCCATACTCGGGGCAATCCTGAAGGCGTCGAACGGGAAGGCGAAGGCGTTCATCGTTGGCGACCCGAACCAGGCGATCTACGGCTCGCTTGGCGGCTACGCGATCACACCTGCCGAATTTTCCAAACTCAGCGGGGTGACATTCAAGGAACTCGATCTGTCGAAAAACTACCGGTCGTCCGGCCGGATCGTCGGCTATTTCGAGAATTTCAACCAGCTCACCTCGAAGATCACCGCCGATGGCGAATTCAAGGATTTTGCCAGCCTCATCTCGTTCGATTCCTCGACCGATCGTAACGCGCTCGAAGCTGAGATCGTCCGACTCATCCGCTACAATATCGAGACGATGGGCATTTCCCCGAGCGAAGTCTGTATCGTCGGTCCGCAATGGCCGCCGCTTGCGAGCATGACACGCCAGCTTGTCGCGGCACTGCCCGACTACAGCTTCTCGGGGCCGGGCATGGTACCGTTCGCCCGCGACATCGATAATTTTTGGTACAAGCTTTCGCGCATCATCCTGACGGAAGCCTCGCCCCAGCTCTACGTCCGGCGCAGTCGTTGGGCAGGGGAGGTGATCGCCGGGCTAGATCTGGCCGGGGTCAACACCAGCGCGATCACGCGCAAGTCCCTGCTGCGCGCATCGAACGGTATCACTTCCACAAAGACTGACGGCCTTGAATATTTGTGTGAATGCTTCGATGCGCTGTTCGCGGCGCTCGGCATCGACCGTGCGACCTCGCCGATGCTCGTCGAGCACTACGACGCATTCGTGGAAGGGTCGCAGCTCCGGATCGACAAGCTGACCGCAACCGGCGGCACCGCGATCGCCGAGATCGCGATGTTCCGTAAGGTCTTCGCCGAGAAGACCGGCATCACTGTGTCGACCATCCACGGCGTCAAGGGTGCGGAATATGAAGCGGTCATCGCGTTCGGCTTGCTCGAAGGCATGGTCCCGCACTTCAAGGAGGCCGATAAGATTGCGGCCGCAAACAAGCTTCTCTACGTGATTTGTTCCCGAGCAAAAAAGAATCTGCACCTTATCTCGGAAGTGGGCCGGCGGCGGGGGCAGAACAACGTATATCAGCCTACCGATATCCTGCTTGCTTGCAGTTTTGGCTATGACCAGATTCCCTGACCCGGCGTACGCGCAACTGCTTACGAAGGTCGGCTATACTGCTCGATTTGCATTGAAACTGTCGGTCGGCAATCGGCCTACTTCCGGTCGTACTCCGATGGTCGGTCGGGGAAGCGCTGGACGCCCGCTCTTGGCGAAACCTGCTGTTCGGCGAGTCATGCGGAAACGGTAGGAGTATCCCAAACTCGGTCTATCGTTACTCGCCTAGCAATGTCGGCTTTCGGGCATTCGTCACAACCGCTTTGGTGTCCGACATGGAGGCGATTGCCGCCCGTCTGCTCCTGTATCACTGAGCAGACGGGCAGTTCAGGGGGGAAGCAGAATATCCACTTCTGGAAATACCAACTTGGTAAGCAGACATCTTCGTCAATTTAGACGTGGTCCGCCACGATGTCCCTAAACCGAGTCGATACATTATCATCCGTATGGATATCAACGCCTCGCACTCGATAAACCTCGATCGAATCTCGATCAAGACGAAGCGTCGGTGCCCTTAGGTCAGAGGGTGACCACGGCCCCACGTCTAGTAGCCAGTCTGCAGCGTCATCATCAGGTGGCGAAGTTTCCAGTAGCTGCCCCCGCATCTCCTCACCGGTACGCCTGAAACAGAATTCCTCCCAGCTTTGACCAGAACGTTCGTAAGCCTCCATTTGTTCAGATTGTTCCAAGGTCTCGACAAGCGCCGCCTTGTAAAACAACACAACGTTTTGAACGTCACCGGCATCTTGCACGGATGGAAACAAAATCCCATCGATAACAGGCTTCTTTAAATTCGCTAGAAAGTCCGCGATCGCTTGTGTTGGCAGGTAGTCGAGGACTTGATCGCTAGGCATGACCGGCTTAGTCATGTGATCTTTAAGAGAGCGGAGAAACATCGCGTGGTCTAGCCGGTTGCCGAACTCAGGATCGAAGACACTTCCTTCCTCCTTGATACATCCAAGGGCTGCAAGATTCAGTAAGCGTAGCGGAACTGCGATCTTAAAACGCGCTACAACAACTTGGCTTCCAACCGGTGGGCGCACTTCTGCTATGGCCGTGCGCGGTTCACTGGCGCCGTAAAATACGGATATGCCTTGTGCGTTCATTCGTCCCGCTATGGAAAGCCGAGCTGGTGGCGGACCAAGTTCTTTCTCTGGATCGCGCAATCCAATTTTAAGGGATTCGTCGGACTGGAATGCCCGTGCCCTATAAAATACGGGAAACTTAGTTCCTGGACCAGCGTCTACAATGAGCGGATTCTCGTCCGCATCCGACATTGTCCCGATTTCTTTGAATACATCCGCAAGATACTCTGCGGCAAAGCTACTGAAAAATCGAGATTCTTCTTTTAGGTTCAGCTCGAACTCTTTCCATTTGTCTTGCCACATCTGATCATTGGGGCCCTGCTCCCTATAATAGCTATTGCTCGAGTAGGGCGCTTCGCCACCCATCGCAGGGGTCCAGAAGCGTAAATGATCAGCGGCGAGGATCGTCTGCATATCCTGAGCAGCAGCGTCTGTTAGGCCAGCTGTATTGGCGATTGCCTTAATTATAGGTATCCCGTCGCATTCTAGTCCAGACTTCGATTCATTTGTTTGTCTAAAATAGTCATTGAAAACCACATTAATCCGACATGCTATATCGCTAATTAAGAAAGCTTTTCTTTTGGAATTACAATAGTAACAAAGTTTATCTTCTCCTTTTGTAAAGACCTCGTTTTTTAGGTAATGCTCTTTAATACATCCGTAACAGATATAGTTTAGTCTTAATTCTGCATAAGATTCAGACATTTTTTACCTTTTCCATATGCCGCAGAAACCAAATATATGACCGACATGATATAAGAGGGGTGGGGTAGCCCCATTCGTTCGGGGAATTTTGCAGGCTCAATGAGCTATAATCAATTCGGCGCCATGCGGCCATTGGCTTGGAGTGGGATAATGCACCCTCGCCGAATGTCCGCTATGCGGAGTGCTATTTTAAGCTTCCTATTTCCGAAAAGACGGCGACTGCGGTCCGTCTGCTCCTGCATCACTGAGCGGACAGGCCGATCAGGTATGGCGTCGTATGCGTAAGCAGCCAGTCTGTTTCGATGTTTCCTTTCACCTAAATAACTAGCTTAGGCCGGGATTGAAGTCACTTTACTTCACGAGACACAAGGCAGGAGCATTTGGTAGGAGATCGCACAATATACGTTGGTGATTGGTCCAAGTTAATTAATATAGTGGATTTAGTGCGGGGTGAGGTAGCGGGTCTATGTTACCCCAAAATCGAAAGACGGCACATGCATAGCGCCGTAAATCATTCGGCTGCATCCTAAGCTCATCGCTTATCGGGCTGGGGCCAGGTACGAGATCATAATAGTCGCGAGACGGATTATCCCAAAGGCTTTGTACGCGAGCTCTTAGTTCATGACACGACCGACCATTCCCGTGCCGGACCACATTCGCCACCAGATGCATTTCATCGAGATCACCGGCCATTCCATCATTCGCCCTCAGATCGAGCGATCCAATTTTCGCGCACTCCTTGAGCAGTTTATCCCAAGTTTTTGCCTTCACACCATACACGGTCGCCCACCGGCTAAGTTGTCGCTCAAACATACCGTCGAATGTAAGGGCAAATGCTTTTATAGCTTCGTTAGCTGTATAGTTATCGACATGAGCAGCGCAGTTGTCCGCAAACTCTTCAAAGGTTTTCGCCTCCCCCGCAGCAAGCACGTTATGTATAGGGAGCTGGTCTAGTGTTGTTATGACCACACGCTGATAGAAGCGATCAGCGTTCGCCTGACAAACGCGCGGAAGTTGGTCGGATGGATTCATTGTTGTTGGTTCTCGCATAGCGCTGCTTTGTATATGTGACAATTATACGGTTTACGTCCGCTTTACGCACGTTCTCACGACAATTCTAATGTCTGGAATGAGGGCGAGACCGGAAGCGCAGCTACCGTCGACGGGTTATGACGATTACCTTGGTGCCTTTACCTGAGGTCCAGATGAAGGAATTGATTGAATTCACCCGGAACGTAGGAGCCAAAGGCTGTGCCCTTCACAAACCCTCGACGCTGATACAGCTTGAGCGCAGGTTCGAATGCCGGTCCGCTACCCGTCTCAAGGCTTAATCGTTGTACACCATGCCTTTTGGCAGCGGCGATAATGGTCTCAAGGACAGCTGCACCGGCTCCCATGCGCAGGAAGTCCGGATGAGTTCGCATGGATTTCACCTCAGCAGTGCCATCTTCTGTAATTTTCAGCGCGCCAATACTAGCAATGCGCTCCCCGTGCCAAGCTGTCCACACGGTTACGCCCGCGCCTTGCAAGCCTGTGAGATCTAGCGCGAAGACGCTACCCACTGGCGAGGAGGCGTGCATGCCTGCGAGGTGAAGTGTCAACAACGCACGTGTCTGATCTTCGGTGAGATCATCCTCCTTGATCTTAAACATCCTACCCTGATCCTCAGTTGCGCCTACGATGCAAGATGTCCGCTCTCCGTCTCACGCACAAGACCCGCCTACGGCTCAGATGAGGCGAAAGCAGTCTGTCTGCTTGCTACGCGCTAAACGGACCTACCGGTTTCGCCTCATGTCGGACATACATGCCTATGACATCTTTTCTGTATAGCGGACATGCGCGGCCCAATCTCTTGAGGGTGAATTGGGCCGAAAGGGGGACGATCCGGTTTAGAAAAACGGGGCAGGTAAAGCGGCCCATTGGAACCGGTCGCAGTAGAATGCCTATGACCAGCCCCATAACCGGCGCATTACGTGACGAATGGCTGGGGCAGCCCCTCTTTGAACGCATTCAGAAGATGCAAGAACACGCCGCGCAATGGTCTGGACCTACAACAACGAGAGACATTAGTGTGGCCGCCAGTGACTTCATGCGCGCCCAGAAATTCAATTTGGTTGTATGAACTCTATATTTCACGCGTTAAAAAATGGGCATTCGCCCCTATGGATTATCTCAAATGCAAGATGGACACTTCTTTCTCAAGCTTGGGGACATTCTCCTCACTCGCAATCCAAAGGGAAAGTTTAACCCAGCCTACCAAAAGGCCATGCGGCGGTCTTCCGTCACTTCTGACATTCGCAGTCTGAACTTCATTCCCACTCACGCCGCGCTGGCAATGGGGGGAGGGTATGTTATCCATTCCGAATTAAAAACGGACCTTGATCGTCGCGTGGATTACGGATCAATTATAGATTTGATCAAGAAGTCCAGAAAAGTGGGCATCCAACAGGCATTACAGAACGCCTCGGATGACCGGGCCGCCGAGTCCATCCGTGCCATAGCAGGCGCGGGTGTTGACTGCGCTCCCCTTAAGGCACTGTTTGACGGAAAGAAAGCCGATGATATCTGGCTCATTCGTCATCCTGAATTGACGCTGTCAAATGATTTAATGGCCAGTATCTATCAAAGAGCCCTTTTCCACCTCGATAAACCATACAATCCATTCATCGAGTTTTTTGACGGCGCCGGGGTGTCGGCGTTCTGTTCGCAGCTGGTTTATGAAATTCTGAAAGAGGCTGGCCTCTCTCTTCCGGAAAGGCCAGCCAATCGAGTGTTGCCGCTTGATTTTCTGATCTGGGCTATGAAATTTAAGTGGCAATTGGTTCCTGGGTCGACCGTTCTCGCCGCGTTCGAGAGAGATCGTGTCGAGGATCTGCATCAAGATTTTTTTTCGGTAAACGTGGAACTGAATCGCTATGCTGTCCAGCGTTTGAAACAAAGTCATGCTACCGTCGCCGCTGTGAATGAGCTCACCAGGATGGTCGCGGAACTGATAGACACGGTGGATGACGTTGCCGTCACGCCGATGGATTTGGTCAGGCTGGGTCTGCCGGCAACGGGCCATACCGTCGAGGGCGTTATCAGGGCCGCCGACTACGTCTATCGTTCCTTGATGAAGGCCGCCCATCTCCCTGGCTGCCCCGATCCCCAGAGGGCGGCCCCCTTGGTTGTCGGCATCGAATCGCCAAGTCTTTTACATTGGTCCTTGCGGGAACCGGATGCCAGCCCGTCAAACGATGACCCGTCGCTAACCTTGGCTTGTCATTTCTTGGCACATACGGATGCAATGCTGCGAAATTTCACCGGGGCTTTGGACGCTGCCATCGCCCTTTTGGAGGAGTATCTCCGCACACCCAGCTGCCAGAAACCCGAGGATGTTCTTCTGAGCGATCCCTTCAAGATCCTGCTTTTCACCGGAGACTATTTTGAGTGGGAGGCAAATAAAGAGAACCTCGATGCAGAGTCAGGTGCCATCAAAAAGCGCCTTGATTCTATATCCGCTGAGTTTCAAGCCTATTCTAAAGTGATTTTTGATTACAATTCTGGCGCAGACGGAGTCCCCAGCCTTCACGATCAAGCGATTGAGGCGAGTGACACACTGCGTATCCTGTCCATTTGTACAGGGCATTACTTGTTGGCGTTTGATTTTGCAGAGGCTGTTGCGTGGGTCAAATTGGCCGATACGTTGGGTGGCTTTGATGCCGCAGTCGAAAATCTTCTGTCCCACGATCCCGTTCATCTTCTCGAATTCTTACGCGACATCAAGAATGGCGTTCCCAATACCCGTCGTAACGCGATGTCCATCCAGAAGTTACTGGAAGCTTAGGAGAATTTCTGATGCCCTTTGTGCATGGAAAGAAAAAAGTCTGATTTCGCAGGAAACTTACAGCCTTGAATTTTGATGGAAGGCGTACCCGGATGGCGGCTTAATAAGCGCCTTGCTTATGTTATTGGATGACAGACACAGGCACACAGCGATCGTCACGCGCAGTTGAGTGAGCGGCAGGAAGCATCGTGGGGTCGCTTCAAAGCGGCCGTTCCGTTCTCCCCCCTAAACAGCCTGTCTGTTCTACGATGTAGAATCAGACAGGCGGCAGTGGCCTCATACCGGACGCCAGAGCACGGCACTACCTTTCGTCGAAACGGACGTGGATCATCGCGTGCAAGAGTTGGTCTCAGTAAATCTCGGTGCGCTTCAGATAGGAGTATAGAGCATGACATACAAAGAGTTCGTTGCCCGACAGAAAGCGGAGTTCATCAGGCAGTATGTTGAAGATATAATTTATTGCTGGGTGCGGGTGGATTCGAAAAATAACTTCAGAACCCGGACACAAAAAACAGACAAAGACAAAGTCTCCGGAGGCTTGGAAGAATTAGAGGGCTTTAACGGTGATGACGCAATTGTTTGGATCGGAAACAAGAATAGCGATAATGTCGAGAAACAACCAGAACTTTGGGTCAAACCCAATTCGAAAGACGAACCATCACTTTATAGGGAAGCTTGGAAAAAATTCTCCAGAATTTATGGAGGGGTAGACGTAACAGAGCTGGATCAGATCCATCACCTTGACCACCTTCACCCCGAAACAACGGCCGCAAAAAACAAAGATAGTTATGTCAGACTTATGCCAATCCCAGCCCGATCAAACATTTTAGTTGGGGCTGTCATCGAAAAAGTACAGGCGCAAAACGACTATCTCACAGGCGGGTTCACGGCTTACGACATTACGTTGTGCAAAGTACTTGGTTTGGATATATCTTTTAGAAGAGAAATATCTGCAGACGAAATAATTGATACGATCTGTTTAGAGCTAGAAAAAGTAAAAATAACGACCGATGATGAACTTCAGAAAGCTCTTTACGCTTGGCTGGACTTCAGAAGAAAAAAACCAAAATAGTCCTCTAACAATGGCTCTACAAAATTTCAGGTTTATGCATTTGCGTCCCGAAACCAGACATACCGCTCTCCCCCGATAGTGTTGAAAAACTCATGGTGAAGAGTGAAGGTGTTGCCAAACCACTTCGATATGCGTGCGGCTTTCTTGCCTCAGGTGGATAAGGCAGGCGCTCCGGGAGGTATCAGTTTCGCCATTTTGCGGAGATTTTGGGCAGCTGCGGCAAGATGGAACTCATCACGGGCGCCGTTTGGTCCTCTGAGCCTCAACCGATCGATCTTCAAAATGTGCTTGAGGTGAGCAAACAGCATTTCGACCTTCTTTCGTTCTCGTCTGGAGATAATATAGGCATCGGTTAAGGCAATGTCGCGGGCCATATCACGAGCGCCTTCATGAACAGAGCGCAGAACCTTACGATTGGGCTGATTGGGGCAGCATTCTGGTTTGAGAGTGCATACGTCGCACGCCAGTTTCGACGAACGGTATCGAAGTAGGTTGTCGGGAGGGGTGTTTGGTCGATCCGAGTTGATCTTGCGCCACTGCTGCTTCAGTTCCTGTCCACCAGGACAGACGTAAAGATCGTGCACGTGGTCATATGTGAAATCTCGGCGTTCGAAAGTCCCGTCCTGCCGGGCAGATTTGTCGAAGACCGGAATGTGAGGTTCTATACCACGCTCATGAACCAGCCACGCA
The DNA here is from genome assembly GCF_001581005.1 of Acetobacter orleanensis. Taxonomy (GTDB): domain Bacteria; phylum Pseudomonadota; class Alphaproteobacteria; order Acetobacterales; family Acetobacteraceae; genus Acetobacter; species Acetobacter orleanensis. The sequence continues at coordinate 17,801 of NZ_LHZV01000050.1, read as the reverse complement.
AGATTTTCAGCGGATCCATAAGCTGTATCCGCAGCAAGCCTTTCTGGCCATATTCCAAATGTTTCCTGCGTATGCTCTATCATTCGGCGTTGCGCCGTAACCTCGGCCTGCCGGATGGCTGTCGTGGTTTCTACATCCATGATAACAGCCGATTTAAGGTCGATGAGGTAATTTGTGCAGTAGGCATAATAAGCTAGGCCACCGCTTGCAGCGTTCCAACGTGCCGCAGGATCGACCGGAGAGATATATTTTGGTTGTACGGGCGTAGCAGACCCAAATGCAGCATGGTCCAGCACCGAGAAATACTCCCGCACAGCACGATGGGCTGCCTCGATTGGCAGCTTGTCTGGGTTCGGAACACTGCGCTGCCGATTAGCGTCGGCCTTGATCGTGCTGGCATCGACCGCAAAGCCTTCACCTCCCACCAGCCCCTTGGCGATGCACAGCCGGACGGTCATTTCGAACATTTGGCGAAGCAGATCACTCTCCCGGAAGCGTCCGTGCCGGTTTTTCGAGAATGTCGAATGATCAGGCACAGGGACGTTGAGACCAAGGCCACAGAACCACCGGTAGGTTAGGTCAAGATGGACTTCTTCACATAACCGTCGCTCGAATCGAATACCCATCACGTAGCCAACGATTAACATCCTGATGATCAGTTCGGGATCGATCGAAGGCCGCCCCGTGCCGCTGTAAAATGGGCGAAGATGCTCACGCAGGCCGTCCAGATCAACAAAGCGATAAAAGGTGGCCAGCTGGCACATGATCTTCAAGACGGAACTCGTGGAACAATGCCTCCTGTATTTTCGTTCGATCACCCATCATTTGCAGGTTCCTCCTGCGAAGAGTGAATCAGTGCTTCACTCTCAAAGCAAGCGCGACTTTTTCAACACTATCCCCCCATAACTGTCGGAATGATGCGAGGCGGGTACAGTCCTGCGAGATATCAATGATCTCGTGGTATGCGATATTCTGGTTAGGGAGGCTACGGGAGGAAGAAGTCCAGCTGCATGCTGCTTTTCCCTGAAGCGTGAACCACGGATTTACACTGGTGTCCTCTGAATCGCGGGAAACGAGATCTATCGTCTCTGATATAGTGATAGACTGGCCGTAGGGCAGGGGCGTCCACTTCTTTCGGAGTAAGGGTGATAAAGGATTAAAAGGAAATAGAGAAAAATATTTCATTTTTTCAGTCACTTAACAGTGCTGACAGCCGTTTAACGAAGCCACTGACTAGCCGCAGTTTTCTTTGGTTGTGTGCCCCCGCAACCAAATCAGTTTCAAAACCCCGCTAAGTCCCTGACTCGGCAGGGTTTTTTGTTGCACTCAACACCACACGCCTATCAAATTCCCCAGCATTTCAATGACTTGGCACCCGTAGGTTCAAATCGGGGTACCTAATACCCGCAACCAACTGCTTCGTATGCAGGTGTAAACGGGCGGGCCGGGGGTGCCGGGGCGTAAGCGGGCGTAGGAGAAAGAGCGGGAGCGGGGAGGGAACATCACCCTCGGGCATGCAGAAACTCTTGAGACAATGCTATGTCGGGATGACGGCAATGGGGGGGGAGCGGAACGGCTGCTATCTGGCAGCACCAGCATGATAGCTGACCACTCAATCTCGAAAAATGCTTAAACAGGCTGCTTTGTCAGTTATCCCTGCGTCTGTAACAACGGCCAGGTGTGTATCCAACCTTTTGACAAAAGTCGGCTCTCGTACTCGCGCCGCTTGTCGTCGGCGAAACGTGGTGTGGGCCGCAGCACCAAGGCCATAAGGTCATCGAACCCAAGAGGGGCAGCCACCTCGCATTCGTCGCCGTTAGAGCGTCGGGCAGCGATGGCGGTCGCCGTCTCGGGCCAGAAACGCATGGCGTCTGTGGCTGAAAGATAAGGATCATCCCCGTTACGTTCGTGCATGCGAGCCTGATTCTTTACCGACCAAACGATATCTGGCTCAGCGGTGCGCAATGTCGCCTCGAGTTTCCTGTCTTCAGAAGGCGTCATGCAAAGAGGATCATACCAAATGACATCAACATCGCCTGTAAGCGGCGAACTCGCGCGTCCATGAAGGTGATCCCAAACAAGGTTCCTTACGAACCCTGCACCGATCCAGCAGTCCGGCAGGTCGAGCCTGTTGACGATGCCCAGCAGGCGCCAGCGCATTGGGTCATTACGTATGAGTGATATAATTAGAGATGCAGGGGACATTTGGCGATTGTATGTCGGCTACCAAGAGTAAGCCCAAGGGTGTTTCATGTCTGCCTTGAGGCGACTGTCGCCTGTCTGCTTCTGAAACACTGAGCGGACAGGCGATTAAGGGGGGCAAGCGGAACGTCTGCTAACGGCTGCATGAATAATAGCTGACGTCCATTGCGGCGGCGTTTCTCGAGCCTAACCCCTTTAAGAAAATTCCGGCTGTCTAGATATCTGTCCAATCGGGGAAGGTGTTGGCTTAACCTCCTACCCTAATCTATCTCGACTAATTCGTGTGCCAGACCTACTCTGTCGTTACGGAGCTATAAGGGGAATATCAGTGGGGGCTTGGGGCGCGCTCATCATGAGTTTCTTCGGGGCGGTCTTCGCGTCGTTGACGTTGTATTGGCATTTGGATCTTTCCGGAATCGCATTGGCGTTGCCTTTCTTGGGCTTCCTCTTGATCGGCCTTTTCCTCGCCTCCAACATTGTCATAAATCTGCATCGGCCAGACCTCCTCCTGCCTTCGATGGCTCTGGTTGTCGGGTTTCACTTCCTTCCCATTGCTTTCGCTGCGGGCTTCCGTCCGTTCTATATTCTAGGAGCGGCTTTGATTGTTGCCGCAACCGTCGGCTTCGTGATGGGAGCGCCTATGGGCGGCGAGGCCGCTGGCTTTATGGCCGCAGGAGTGCTGTGGCTTGCGTCAGGCATAGCGATACGTCGCGATTGGCTGGCAAAGAGCAAGACGCCAGCTACAGCTTGAGCTTTTACCGGCCAGCCATTCATCTATCGACGAGCATTCTTAAAGTCATCCTGCTTTAGATTGATCAATCCGTAGACGTCCGCGAAGAATACGGGCAAACTACCACCCAGCATTTTCGCTCGGAAACCTGATAAAATGATTACCGACATGAAGTCACACTGGCGAGGTGGGTTTCACGTTCTAGACTTGAGGTGAGGCCTGTTAACGCGAGAGTCCGATCCAGAGTACGAGAACATTATTCGGTGAGCGTCTGATATTCATACCGGTCATGAGCAGGCCGGTCACAAGCCTGTCATTGTGTTATCCAGAACTTCCTAAAATGCACAGTCCGAAGCGACGTTTTCTGCTCAGGGAAACACACTTAAGCAATAGTCTGTTTGATATCTCGCTTGAGGGTCAAATAGCGCACGTTGTGCTGCCTAATTGGTTGCTAGCCTCAACTGGAGGGCATGGCGCGCTAGACTGAGTCGCGGATAGAGAACTTGAGGCGACCCGTCAGCGAGTGCGTCTCTTTGTGTAAAGTGCAATACCGCACATTGGCGTTGGAGAGGAAATATGAGTCAGTCGATTGAATTTAAATCAGTTTTTTTGGATGATACCTTAGAAGAAAATTCTAAATATATTCTCGGTATAATAAAAGGCAGCCCGCATAATAGAATGATTAAAAAATTAAGGGACAATACTTCAAATATGTCTCTTGCGCACGACGCGCTTTCTAAGTATACGATTGAGCTTGGACTTATAATATTTTCTATTGATCGATCAGATTCTATCTTTCGTTTTTTTACGCAAGATGATTTTGAAAAAATAGTATTATTTTCCAAAGAATTCTGCGAAAATTTTCGAACATTATCGGAGTTGTTTCGCGACAAAGAAAATAGTTTGCTTAGATATGTTAATGGGAAGTTAATAGACGGGGTTAGTAGTGTGAACGGCTTATCCGCATTTAATTTCGAAATTTCCCTAGCAGCGTTTATGCAACTTTGCGGATTTTTGACAGATTTCCCAGAATACGAAAAGATTTCGAAAGGGGAGGAAGGGGGAGGGATTTGCGATATTTTGGCCATTTCAAACGATATCTCTATAGCTATAGATGCTAAGTGCGTGCATGCAGACACTGGAATGATGATACCGAAAAATGTATTTGACAAAATATCTAGAGACTTTCTTAAAAATATTCCAGAGAACCGTCGGGAATTATTTAGGAATAGTGTAGTTGTATTTGATAGGCGTGAGTATTTTAACAATATACCTGGAGATGTTGCCGTTTTGGTGAATAGGGCATCTCGCGAGATTGAACCTGGTGGAGACCCTGTAGAAAACCGCTATCTACGCATAAGCGCATTCTGCGATCAGAGCTTGTTTAATGATAACGTCGATACGGATATAGATGATATTGTCAACACAGCCATTCCGAAAGCCGTAGAGACGCAGCATGGGCGTAAAGTAGAAAATATATTAACTAATAAATCTGTATGGGGTAAAATTCCAGTAGTTGTCTCGCTTTCTCGGAATGAAAATCTAGGATTACTTAATAACGATAATATATATAGAAATCTAAAAAAATCTTTTGACCGCCAGCTTAAAAAATATGAAGCATCTGTTATTGCCATGCATGTTCCTGATATAATTGACCATCAAGAGAAAACTTTATTTACAGGATCTGTCGAAGAAGGTAGATATCCTCAAATAGTAACGCTTGCCTCAAGATTGTTTGAAAGTTCATCTTTTAGTGGGCTTGCGGGAATCATTTTGTTTGGTAAGAAGTTTTTCATAAAAAAAGAAGAGAATACGGATCAAAAAGTTTTTTATGGTATAAGAGAAATAGCAGTTATTTTAAATAAAAACCATGCGAGCGTCGATCGCATTTGCCTTGCTTTCGACAAAGCGACGATGAAGTACCTGACCATATAACGTAAAATCTGTCTGTAAACTAAAGGGCCCGCATTTCTGCGAGTAAATTAGTTACCAACAGCACCGCGAGTCATGGCATGCAAAAAAACAATGCGACGCTCGCGGTCGACCACGAGGCGCCTCAAACGGAACATTTAGTCGAGATTTATTCCGTCAGCTTCCGGCACGACCAAAGGAACCGGGTCGAGGTCGTCGGTCGATAATCTGTGTATTTCCTATGTCCATGTCCGCGCTAAGGAATTCCAAAGCAGCGAAGTCAGCGGCCCTTGATGACCTTGTTGAAGTCGACGTCGTAGCCGGCGGCATGCATCTCCTTGGCGAGCTCCATTTTCCAAGCGCCTGCATCGTCCCAGGGGACGTAGACTACGCCGACGTAGTCCGATGGTAGCTCGACCGTATCCTTGAGCAGTGCGCAGACCTTGTCCCGCCCGAGGTGGCCGACGAAGTACCCCAACTCCAGAATCACGTTCTGCCTAGCGCGCGGCCTCTCCTCGGTATCGGTCTTCGCCCTACCGATATCGTCCGCGGTCAGGATGACCACCGCGAAACCTACATTGCTGTTCGCGATAAGTTTCTCCGGGATGGTCATCTCCCTGCTGGGCTGTTCGTGCAAAATGAACGGTTTCCTTGGTTCCGTTGTCGCGGCCATGAACGACGAATATTTTGTTCATGTCTGTGGCGGTCGATGAAACATCCTGCATGGATGGAGCCGATTGCTGGACGAACGTCTTGAGGTCTCGACCGAACGGCACGATGACTGCCCTTGTCATTTTATGAATACCCGAGATGAACTTGCTGCCGTTGTAGTACCAGTGATGGCCGAAGTTCATGAACCAGTCCGGATTGGCGGCGCCGCGCTCGATGAGGGCGATGGTGAGGCCGAGCTCCTGCTCCTTATCGTCGGGCCACTTAAGGCTCGCGCTGCCTTGCATACTGCCACCCTGATTGCTCTCAGCGAGGAACCCGGTCGAAGTCGACCTTGGCGCTCATTGCTTCGCTGGCGGCGCGCAGTTCCTCCGCTCTCAGAGCCCCAGCCAGTTTCTTCAAAGGTCGTTCATAGGTGTTTTAGTCGGCCTGCTGCAGGTCGAGTATGGCGTTGTTCAGTCCGGCGAAAGCAGATTTCAGAGTCACTCGGTGTCGCCCTTCAGACGGGCGGCTGCAGCCTTCTTAAGTACCTATTCGCGTAAGTTCGCTTTTATCTGCTCCACCAAGTTGACCACCATGTTGTTGCCCTCGTAGGAAGCGGCCTTCTGATCGATGGCGGCTTCCATTTCGCTGATGGCCGTCTCGATGCTGCCTGGGTCGGTGGGATCGAAGGATACGCTCGCCAATTCTCCGTCCACCTCCGTGGCGAACTTGGCGAGTTGGGCCATCTCCCTGGTGAGCTTGTCGAGACCTGTGATCTTGAACATGTGTTCCCCTCCAAAGGGTGTCCTGCGCCGACGATGAGCATGGAGTAGATGTCGTGCCCATAGAGCTATCTTGTATCGCCCGCCAGCCTATGACACAGCTTTCAATAATATCCCACGATGTCTGTGCGTTGTCATTATTCCGACATTGCATACTATTATAGACCGACAGATATGGTTGCTCCTGATCGGGGAGAAAGACTGCTTCCTACCTAAATTTGGTTGCAAGAGATCGCGCTGCCTGTGTCCGCTATGCAGAGGCGCCATCCAGCGATTTTATGTCCCATATGAGGCGTAAGCAGTATGTTCACTTACGCCTCATATCAGACACCCAAGCAGTTATGACGGTTGCCCGAAAGCGGACATTTGGCGTTTGCTTGAGTGGTATCGCAGGGCGACAGAAGCAGGGCCGGTATTCCTACATGCGCAAGCCTGTGACCATGCCATCCGGTCGGGCCCGATAGGAACAGTTCGTCATCCCCGGATTGCCGAGATACGCGATCATGCGATCGACTGAAGTCGCCCTACGAACACAGGGGCGGCTCGCGCTCAGGCCTGCTGCAAACGCTCCTCTGCGAGAACATGAAGTTGGTGCAAAAATTCTCGCTGGCGAATGCCACTATCGCCTCGGCGTTCGGCTATTTTTCGTAGTTTTTCGAATACCTCTTCGATCTCTTCGTCCGTCACCAACACTTGACGCCCGGCTCTCTGACCCCGGAACTGTTGCCGGTTACTCGCTTCGGTTTTGGCTGTCGTTAGATAGAAGTCAGCAAGCTCGGATGCCGCTTCGAGTTCTTCGAGCGGAAGCAAAGTGATCTGATTTTGAAGTCGGCTGCGGAAAGCTGGAACCGCAGCTGAGTAGCGGCGCATCGCGTCCGGTGTTATCGCGAGCATCATGAAAAGATGTTTCGGCAACGCGTCGATAATCGCGCGCATCGCGGAGAGATATCGTGTGATCGCGGTCGGACCGAGTACGCCATCCTGCTTTTCCAACTCATCGAGAAGGAGGAAGATACCCTTGAGAATTTCGGCTTCACTGCTGACCAAAATAAGGTCGCGCAACGCCGCAGTCTTGGATTCTACCGTATCGAGCCGAAACTGCACGCCTAATGTCTCGCGGTGGATCTTCAGGAGGCGAAAGCCGAGCAGCCATTCCATCATCAACGCCGCGTTGGCTTCTCTCGTATCTTCGTCATGCAGCGCGTGCAAAGCCGACCGCATGTCCTGACTCCGCACAACGCTCATCGGACTGGCATCGTCGTACAGCTTCGCGGCCAGCTTTTCGAGATGGTCTGTGCCAATCTCCTGGAATAGCCGCCGGATCGTCGCTTCAAACGACGCCTCGGGATCCGCGAGATAGCGAACGACATAATATTCGTCCTCATCTTCCAGCGCTTCCTGAATCTGTAACTCGAAATAGTTCAGGAAGTTAGTCTTACCGGTCCCCTGCGTACCTTCTACCACAACAACCTGAGATCGGTTATCACGGAAGAAGCTGAGTATGCGCGCTTCCGCCTCATCATCAGCTTCCGTCCGATAATGCGGATTGTTTGATGTCTGGTTCGCTGACGGGAAAGGGTTACCGGCGACGCCGAATTTCTTGAATATCAGGGGTGCACCGCCGCCGCCCTGCTGTCTCAACTTGTCCTTGAGGCTCATCGCGTCGCCTCCAAGATGCGGAGACTGGTACTGGCCTTACCTGGTATCAAATAGTCGCCCCTGTAGAGATGTACCGTGTCGATCACGGGATGACCACCGCGAGCACGAAGCACCTGCAGAATATGCCGGTCATTGCGAACATCGGTCGTAGAGCCTTCGGTCGATCGGTGAAGTAGACCAGCGCCGCTCGCATCACTGAGGCGCGCACGCGCGATCTCGGGATGAATGCCCTCGTTCCTGATCAGCCTCTCCAGCCAGGCGCCGGTCGACACGAGTTTGTCCCCGGTGTCGAGCGCGTTGAAATGCGTGAGCGCAAGCGGTGCAAACGCTTCAGCCGTCGGGGTGACGGGGGTGGGATATAGTCCCTCTTCATAAATTGGCGCGCAGATCAGCGTGATTTCCCCCAACGTTTTATAAGTTTTGAAGGCGCGCTCGAAATTGCCTGGCGGGATCGTTGATCCCACGGGGACCTCTGCTACATGGCTAGCGAATTTAGCAAAGGAATCCGCATACTGCAAAGCCTCGAAGGCCGTCTGGTTATCTTCGTTCCTGAGCGCAATCGCCAAAGCTGAGCCGGTTGGTGTCGCGTTCCAGGAGTGGCCATTGATAACGACATATCTGCCTGACAGGAGGAAACGACGGCAGTCGTCGATGCCTGCCCTTTTTTTCGCGCCCGCCAGTTTTAGAACAGCTTCTTCTGGCAGCGATTGCTCTGTGTCGAGCCCATCGAGCAAGGCGAAGAACGTCGCTACGTTGAACCGCTGGGGCCGACTTGCGCCGGCTGCGACCGGCTGCTGTGCCTTGAGTGCCTTCACACCCACGGTCTTGGCGCCTGCGTGAGCCGTGCGGACGGCCCCAGTTGCCGCCTTCTCTCGAACCTGATCGGAGGTATCGGGAGTTTCCGAGGCGGATATCGTTTTCGGTGTCGCCAACAGCGCCGGCCCCGGAGTGCCGGCGGCACCGGCCGAGATCGGCGGATATTCTGGTGCAACACATCCGTAGTGCTCGCACCAGAGCAGGTCGCCATGCGATTGCACCGGAGACCAGTTCAGTCCCTCACCGAATGCTGCAATTTCGATGTGCTGGTCGCTGGTAGAGGACTCCAACCGGACACTACCAAAGGCGGTGGCGAGCTCCCACAACACGGAAGCCAGCGAGCACTCGCGCAGCTTCCCACTGAAAGGATCGAGATTGATCCCGGTCAGTCGGCGTCCGAACAGATCGCTTGCGACGACCGAGTTAAAATACGTCGGTACGATGCCTTCGGCCAGCGCCATGCGCGCAAGTCCTTGATCACTTGTCAGGAGCTGCACCTTGTGGCCCAGATTGGACTGGGCCTGATGCTGTCGCGCGCTCTCAAGAATGAGGCGATCGGCATAAGCTTTGATGCGCACACTCAAGTTGAGCTCGGTCAGTTCGGGGTCTGAGTCCTTCATAAAGGCGCTGCGAAGAGGATCGCCTAAAAGAAAATTGCGCTCGATCTCCGTGTCGGTGTTTAGTTCGAGACGCAGCAGCACCCGCTGACCGCCCTGGCTGAGCATGTGGTCGATGAGGATGTCGAGCGGTCTGATCTTTGACGCGCGACGCGTGCTCAAGAAACGTTCGGCAAAATTGACGATCTCCATTTGAACGATGGCCGGCACCTTGATCCTTGCCGCGGGGTGCAGATGTCGCGCTACGAAATCGAGTCCGCCTTGGATAACTGCGCTGGTGTCCGCCACTACGGTTGTCGAACGCCGGTAAGGCATACCTTCCAGCGCGAACGGATCCAGACGCGGATACCGTAGTCCCAACCGCACCGCGATCCCACCCATCGCGTCCATGGCGCGGCGAAGCTTGCCATTTGTGCGGTCGGCTTCCTTGAAGCCCATGAGCTTGAACAACTGAGCGTCGATGTCTTCGCTCGAGGGCAAGACCCATTCGAAGCTCCCCCGACGTACCGCCATAAGCATATGGCTCGCTTTGTTACCACCAGGATCGAGGGTGATCGTCCCCAGATTGAGCCAGTTTTCAGCGCCGAACGCCTTGTTTTCAGAAACCTTGATTCGAGCCTCAGAACCTGCCTCGAACAGGTGAGCTAGGAGAGCTTCGGCTTCCCGCGGTGTGGTCAGCATCGAGGTCATCGCACGGACACCGACAGGCCTGGTATACCGCCAAAGGAGCCGATCAGCCACTCGATCTGGTTGCGCAAAGCCAGCAGCGAATTGAGCCGATAAGGCGCATCCTCATCCTCCCGCGGCGGATCGAGGCTGATCGTCCATTCTGCCCTGCCGCCGTTTAGGATACGGTCGACCTCGCTTACGAACTCGTCGAGGCGTTCCACACGCCTATCGCTAGGTTTGCGTGATGGCTCAAACCTGTCGAGCAACCCCGCCCGCAACCGGGCACGGTCCTCCTGCTCAAGAACACCGTCGAACGGATCTTCGCGCATCTGCCAGGAGAAGATTTCTTGCTGAATCTCCGAGTCGCTAGATATGACTTGCTGCCCGTTCTGATCGCCTTTCCATAGAGAAAGCGGCCGTCCGGGTGCGAAGTCCCGCCAGACAGAAAGCTTCAGCTTTACAATCGACTCTGCTGACATTCTTCCCCCTAATCTTAAACGTCACAAAGTCTTATCGTTCGCAACTTCGTGACGCCAGCGATTAAATGTCCTGCCTGCGGAGCCAAACCGTATAATCTCACGAACAGCCGTTCAAAGTCCGATCGGCGAACGACTCATCTTGGTCGGGAACCGTCGTGAACGTGAATACTGCAAATGGCTGCTTGCGGTTGATGTTGCCCGAAACCCGACATTCTACTCTCCCCCCCCCCCCGATCTGCCTGTCGGCTCAGTGATGCAGCAGCAGACAGGCGGCAAACGCCTTCTTCGCGGACACACAGGCGGTTAGAGGAACTTCCCGAAAGCCGACATTGCTAGGCGAGCCGCGATAGACCGCGTTTGGGACAAAGCCGCCATTCCCGGGTCACCGTCGAACGGGCGGCTTTCAACCGAACACCGGACATTCTGGGTGACAGCAAACAGCGGCAGGGAATCGGAAAGGCGGGCCGTCAGCTGTCAGGCAGCTTTCGGGCGCATGGCACACTGAAGCAGACACTTCCATTTTAGCGCCGCAGCAATGTTCCCCCTATCAGAACCATGCGCGGATCCGACTGATTGAGTCGCGAGCGTCCGAAATTTCGGCGCACGCACGACGGGCAGGTTAAGGGGGGCGCTTACGAACTGACAGGTTCTGGCCGTCATGTAGAACGCCGCTGCAGGCAAGATCGGCTCGATCAGCCTGGAGAGTTCAAACATTCCATGCCGTGGGATGGTCGGAAACCCATTTGCTGAATGATGACGATGTTAGCCGAACAGCATAGAAGAGGCTTGAGGGTTATTTGACTACGGGTTCGCGCTTCCCGGGGGGGCAAAGATGGCAACTGCGATTATCGGGGACGACGAGGTGGCCGCAGGAAGAGCTGCGGCGGATCGGCTTGCGGACGGATGGGATGACCGCACATGGGTCCCACTCGATGCGTCGGTTGAGTGGGCGCGCGCCGCAGTCGAGCGTCTGGGCAAAATAATCGCCGACCAGCCGGCAATGCTGCGCGCGAGCATGCGCGGAGCCGACAGGGGAGCGAGCACGCTCAGCCCGCGCCCTTTCCAGGGCATCGTGGAATGCCTCCAGAACGCGGACGACCTGGGCGCCACGGCTCTGCAGGTGGCGTATCGGAACGGTCCACGGCCCGAGTTGCTCATCGTCCACGACGGCTTGCCAGTGACGCTGGCCAACGTCGGCGCCATGCTCCTTCCGTGGCTCTCGACCAAGGACGCGGATCCCGACGCCGCGGGCCGCTTCGGGATCGGCCAACGCACGTTGAATTCGTTGGGCGGCCCGATCGCCCTGCACGCGCCGCCGTTCCACTTTGTCATGACAGAAGAAGGGCCCATCGTCTGCGATCCGGAGGCGGCCGTACCGGGCGTCTACGATCCGGCGCGTCGGGACACGATGCTCGTGATCCCGCTGGAGCCGTCGGTAACATGCGCCAGCGTCGCGGAAGCCGTTTCGGAACTCGACGTCGACGCGCTGGTCTTCCTCAGGAGCATCCGCACGCTGGGCTTCCGTCAGCTTGGCACCGATGCTGACGATCTGAATTTCGCCATCCAAGTGACACCGTGCCGAGCCGGCCGTATCGACTTCGGCGACGAGGAGGCGGATGTCGCGATCTGCGATATCAAGGTCCTATCCCCGCCTGAGTCCGCTGGCCGCGGCTATCGCCGCTATGCAACTAGGCGGACGGTCAAGCCCGACGAGGGACGCTTGAACAAGGCCACCGGCGCCACGACGCCGATCGGCGTCTGCGTACCATTGGGAGCCGCGGAGCCTTTTCGCCTTTACGACCGGATGCCCTTTCCGGTGATCACCGGTCTCTCTATTGGCCTCGACGCCCAGTTCGATCCCGACTCTGCCCGCTCCACTCTCCAACCAGTGGATTGGAACCGCAATCGCTTCACCGATCTCGCAAGGCTCACGGCTTGGGCCGCGTTGCAGGCGTTCGCAGTCGATCCCATCACCGCGTGGAACCATGTCCCGCTGCTGGCCGAGGTCGTGCCCGGTGACGCATGGGCGACGGAGCGTGCCCGCGAGTTGGTGACCGCATGCCACGACACGCTGCGCTCCACCCTCAAGATTGACGTCGGCGCCGGGCCGACGCCGCTGGCGAACATCGCGTTTGAGGCGGTTGATCTCGAGCCCCTCCTGACGGCTGAGGATGTCGAGCGCCTCGCGCCCGACGTCGCCGCGCTACCCCGTGACGTCCGCGACCCTGCCGGCCGCTGGAGGGAGGTACTGGCGGAGCTCGACGTGTCGCAGGTGATTGGCCTAGTCGACGCCTTGGCGATCCTCGACGGCAACCCCGACCGCAGTGTGGACTGGTATGTCGCCTTCGCGGCTCTCGCGGTCCGCGACGGGCAGTTCACACCGTTCTCGATGAAACCGAGCATTATGCTCGGCGACGGCTCAGTGACGGCGCGGCCGTCGCCAAGTCACGCTTGGGTGCTCGTGAAGGGCGCGTCGGTGAATTCGCTCGCCGTCAGGCTGGGGCTCGCCCGGACGATGCATCCCGCATATTTCGCGTCCGAAGCGCCCACAAAGGATTTCGTCGAGGCGCTGGAGCACTTGGGTGTGCTGTTCGCCGACCGCGATGCGGCCGCCGACGTGTTCGCGATCCTCGCACGTGACAACGCCCAGTTTGCCCGCGGCGAGCCGATCCGCGTTGAGGACGACGACCTGCTCGCCCTGCGCGACGCCTGGGCAGCTCTCCCCCGCGAACGTCACGGCGACCTCGGTGGCATCGTGGGCCGGCACATTGAGCTGCGCGCCACATGGCATGGCGAGGATGGGAAGCGCTCTGCCGGCTGGGCTCGCCCGGTAGAGTTGTATCTTCCGGCCGCAATCGATCGCGAGGTCGACAGCTTCGCCAAGGCGGCAGGCCGGACACCGGGCCTCCGCTGGGTCAACCCCGACTATAGCCGGCTCCTGAAACAGAAGGACGGCCGTTCGGCCATCGGCGCTCAGAAGTTGCTCGTGGCGTGGGGCGTGGCGCGCGAGCCCCGCCTGATCAAGCCGGGCGACGAGGAAGTCCGTTGGCAGCGCGACCCTCGCCCCGCCAGCCCGATCGCGACCGCGATGCGCACGGCAGATCAGCTCAGCAGTATCCGCGCCAACCAGTGGGTCACCCACCTGTTGGAGGATCACTGGTCCCCCGACGCCGACGCTGTCGCTGCCGACATCGCCCATGCTCCGGTCAAGACGAGGCGCAAGCGCGCGATCGCGCTGCTGGCGACGCTGAGTCGGGGTTGGGAACGGCGTTATCAGGATCTTTCCACCGCCTATCCGGCTTACGGATACTACGGTTATTGGAACCCCAGTCCGGAGGTCCGCGCGACTTGGCTGGCGCGTCTTGCCGACCAGAAGTGGATGCCCGACGCTGGCAGCGGGCTGCAGCGTCCGCTTGACCTTCAGCTTCAGATACCGGGCAGCCCGCCGCGGCCGGCTGAGCGCTCGGGCACGGTGGCCAAGTTCGACGCGCAGATCCAGCGTTCGGGTATTTTGACCGCGTTGGGGGTCAAGGCCGGCCCGACCCAGCGCGACCTTATCGATCGACTGCGGGCGCTCCAGGACAAAACCATTACTGCGAGCATCGAGGCCGAGGCGCTTGCGGTCTACCAGTTGCTTGCCGGCACCCTTCGCGAGCGCCGCGATGGCGTCGCCGAGAACGGCATGACGCAGGCCCAGCTGCGTAACGCCTTCAGGGCTGGCTCGGGACGGCCGGGGCTCCTGCTCGTCGACGGCGAGTGGCGTTCGCCAGAGGCGGTGTTGCGGGGTCCCGCCGTGTTCGGGAACAGGCGCGTCTTCGCGCCGCACGTCGAGGGGCTCGAGCAGCTATGGATCGTCTTGGGTGTGAACCTGCCCAGTGCTTTGGACGCGCTCGCTGTCCTCAGGGAGCTGGCGGACGGCCAGCCATCGCCAACCGGTTTGGGTATCGCGATACGTGCGCTCACCCTTGTTTCGACTGCGGTTGCCGACATGTCCACTCAGCAGCGTACAGCCCTGCGTCGCCTACCCCTGTGGACTGGCACTTCCTGGACGACGTCCCGGCCGGTCTACGCCCTCGAAGGCGAGGGGCTGCTTGCTGCCGCGCCCTCAACCATGCCGGTTTGGCGCCCAGGCCTGACCACCTTCGACACCTTGGCGCCGCTGCTAGAGGGGCTCGGCATCGTTCGCCTGACGCCGGCCGACTTTAGGGCGGCGTCGACGCCTGCGTATGGCCTCGCCGAGGGGGACGAATTGCGTCCCGTCTTCTCGCGCGCGGTCGCGCTGCTCCGGCAGGAGCTGGTGCGTGCGGACCAGGCACTGCTGGACAGCCTGTCCGTCGATTGGGACGATCTGCTCGCCGCCCACGTCGTGGTCGATCCCGAACTGTCGATCGTCGCGGATCTCGCGGGTGGTCGGGTAACGCTGTCTGCGCAGGCGCATGTCGGCCGAGACCCGTTGCGCCTCATCATCCGGTCGAAGCAGATCGCCGCCTCTGCCGAGGGCGCGGGCGCGGCCGTGGCGTCGTTGTTCTCCGGTGATCGGCAGAAGGCCGCATGGGCCTGGGCGGCCGTCTGGCCCCGGGCAATCCTAGGCGAGCAGGCCGCCGGCGCAGTGCTGCCGAAGACGCGTGCCGAGCGCGGCGATGGCAAGAACCGCCTCGAGGAGCTGGCTCGCCAAACGGCGCAGCGGAAGGGCAAGGCCAAGGGTAAGGATGGAGGCGCGACCAAGCCGGAAGCGGGCAAAGCGGCGTCGAAGCCGACCGTGCAGGTGCGCAAGCTGCGGGAGTTAGGCGAGCTTGAGCCCACCGCGGGGGTAATCGTCAACGCGGGCGCCACGCCGACCGGAGACCTCGTGTTCGCCAAGGCGCGGAAGGCCAAGGAGCGTCGGTTCCAGCCGGGCGGCGGCGGTGGCGGGGACGCCTCGACGCCGCGCACCGTTCTGCCGGCGACCTCGGATCGTGAACGGATGGCGCTGGACGCTGTGCGGTGTGCGCTCCAGCTCGACGTGCCTAGGTTCAACGACCTGCGCGCGGTTCGGGGCGTTGGCGTCGATGCCATCGACGAGCTGCGTCAGTGCTACGAGATCAAGATGAGTTCGGGGACGGCGCTGCCGACCGACGTCACGCTCACGGCAAGCGAGGTTGCGGCGGCACGGCACGATCCCGACTTCTTTCTGGCGGTCGTCACCGGCCTAGAGGACGGCGCCGGCGAGCTTCGGGTGCGCTTCATCTTCGACCCGCTCGCCAATCTTGACGTGCGGGTCCGCAATGATCTCACACTCACGGGAGTTGACCGGGCCGAAGCGCTGGAGTTCACGTTTGCGCGCCGGTCGGATGATCAAGGAGCGAATTAGGGGCTCATAGCTTTTTGGAACGATCCCCTGCCGACCGATAGATCATCTAGGACCCTACAGCTTCCCGGCGGATGCTACTGCGACGGTGGATCCGTAAGGAACGGCCGCTTTTATGCAGCAATCTAGGATGTTCAAATGGCCGTCATGGGCGCGTAGCCGACCGGCAGCCGTCCAACGGGCGAAGGACCGCTATCACACGTCATCGGCCGTTCCAGTGGCTGCACTGGAACGGCCTGAGTTGGTCGGTAGCAGTCATGGAAGTGAACGCTGGGAATGGCTGCTTTCGATCCCGCATTACCGATAGCCGACTATCCTCTCCCCCCCCATTGCTATCGGAATAAGACACGGTAGGTACGGCTTTATCAGGACAGGTGAGAAGGACGAGGTAACTTCTCGACTGGTCCGTCGACCAACGTGTGTGGGGAGAGACAGCTATATTCCCCGCATGTTATGCGGATACAGTGTTGCAGCTTGCGGTGATTGATCTCTATATTCTCCGCAAGGAGTGCAGGGAATATGGCGCGATACATTCATGAGCTCGGAGACTGGCCGGACTTCCGATGGGACAATGATGCCATCTCCCATGCATTGGCTGCTGTGCGTCACCAGCAGGGTCGGCTTTTAGGGCGTATGGAAAGTCTCGGCTTCGATTTCAGATCGGAAGCGGTAATCCAGACCCTGACCGAGGACGTCGTCAAGTCGAGCGAGATTGAGGGTGAAAACCTCGATCGCGAGCAGGTACGCTCTTCCATCGCCCGGCGACTGGGTATGGATATTGGTGCGCCGGCGCCAGTGGATCGGGATGTCGAAGGCGTCGTGGAGATGATGTTGGACGCAACCCGGCATTACGCTGAGCCTTTGACCGAAGAAAGGCTGTTCGCCTGGCATGCGGCTTTGTTTCCCACCGACCGAAATGGAATGTCGCGCACTCTGGTGGGAGAGTGGCGTGGTGACAGAACTGGCCCCATGCAGGTCGTGTCAGGGCCTGTCGGGCGCGAGACAGTCCACTATGAGGCATCCCCTGCCAGCAGCGTACCCACTGAGATGCAGATCTTTCTCGATTGGTGTAATGCCGGGCAGGCGCTGGACCCTGTGCTGAAGGCTGCCATCGCACATCTATGGTTTGTCACCATTCATCCGTTTGAGGATGGGAACGGTCGCATGGCGCGGGCCATCGGCGACCTCATGCTGGCGCGCTCGGAACAGACAGACCAGCGTTTTTACAGCCTGTCGGCCCAGATCCGTCAGGAGAGAAAGGATTACTATGCAATCCTTGAGGTCACCCAGAAGGGGGATATGGACATCACGCCTTGGTTGCGCTGGTTTCTGGGGGCTCTGGATCGCGCCTTTGATCGCGCTGAACTGGTTCTGGGAAAAGTCATCCAGAAGGCCCGTTTCTGGGATAATCTGGCCGGTCAATCGATCAATGACCGGCAGCGTCTCATACTCAACCGTCTGTTCGACGGGTTCGAGGGTAAGCTGACCTCATCCAAATGGGCGAAGCTGGCGAAGACGTCACCGGATACCGCTCTGCGTGATATCAATGATCTCGTGTCACGCGATATTCTGGTTCGGGAGGCTGCAGGAGGAAGAAGCACCAGCTATAGGCTAGTTTTCCCTGGGGCGTGAACCGAAGATCCGCACTGGTGCCTTCCTGATCGTGGGAAAGGACATCCATCGTCTCTGTCACAAATAAGAGACTGGCCGTGTGGCAGGGGCAGGCGGACCATGAGGAGTAGGGGGCGGATCAAACGAAAGTAAGGAAAAAAGCTTTCAAGGTTTCAGTCACTTAACTATGCTGGCACACGTTCAACAAACCCGCTGACAAGCGGCAGTTTTCTTTGGTTGCAGGCCCCCGCAACCATACGCTAAATATCTGAAAAGACACGATAAACCCGCCCATTGAGGCGGTTTTTTTGTTGCCTAAATCACCCC
>NZ_LHZV01000058.1 GCF_001581005.1 Acetobacter orleanensis | reverse complement strand
ACTTGGCACTTGGCACTTGGCACTTGGCACTTGGCCAATGTCTAGGCGGCCCGTTGGCGTCAACCGTTTTCAAGCTGCGCAGGCACAAAAAAAGCCGCCTCGTGATGAGGCGGCTTTTCTGTATCCGAAGATAGTCCCGAAGAGGATGGCTTATTTGGACTGAGCCATGATCTCTTCTGCCACGTTGCGCGGCACGGGGTCGTAGTGATGGAACTGCATGGTGAAGGACGCACGGCCCTTCGTCATGGAGCGCAGGTGAGAAATGTAGCCGAACATTTCCTTCAGCGGCACATGAGAACGCACCATAACCGTGGAACCAGACGTTTCCTGGCTCTGGATCATGCCACGACGACGGTTGATATCACCCACAACGTCACCAACGTGATCGTTCGGGGTTGTCACTTCCACGTCCATGATCGGCTCAAGAATAACCGGACCAGCCAGTTTCATGCCTTCACGGAAGCAAGCCTTAGCCGCGATTTCGAACGCCAGAGCGGACGAGTCAACGTCATGGTACTTACCGTCAAGCAGCGTGAACTTGAAGTCCACGGTCGGGAAGCCTGCCAGCACGCCGGTGGAAGACTGCATGCGGATACCTTTTTCAACCGCAGGAATATATTCCTTCGGCACGGTACCACCGACAACCTTGTTTTCGAAGTGAATGCCGTCGTTCCGCTCAACCGGCTCGAAAGAAATTTTCACTTCAGCGAACTGACCGGAACCACCAGACTGCTTTTTATGCGTGTAGGTTTCCGTGTGCGGCTTGGAGATCGTTTCACGATAGGCCACCTGCGGTGCACCGACGTTTGCATCCACACCATATTCACGACGCAGACGGTCGATGATGATGTCGAGGTGCAGTTCGCCCATGCCGGACAGAATGGTCTGACCCGTTTCCTGATCTGTCTTGAGCTGCAGGGAAGGATCTTCACTGGCCAGCTTCTGCAGGGCCAGCGTCATCTTTTCCACGCCGTCTTTGGTTTTCGGCTCAACGGAGATGTCGATAACCGGGATCGGGAAGCTCATACGTTCCAGAACAACCGGATCAGCCGCATCAGCCAGTGTATCACCCGTCTGGGAGTCTTTCAGACCCACGAACGCAGCAATATCACCAGCATGAACTTCTGTCAGTTCTTCACGCTTGTCAGCATGCATCTGGTAGATACGGCCAATACGTTCCTTGTGGCCCTTCGTGGTGTTCAGAACGGTATCACCGGTCTTGAGCACGCCACGATAGACGCGCACGAAGGTCAGCGTGCCGTATTTATCGTTGATGATTTTGAACGCGAGGCCAGCAAACTTGCCGTCCGGGTCAACCGGGATGATCGGCTGAGCGGCTTCATCGTCTTCTTCACCTTCCGGCGGAGCGCAACGGATGCCTTCAACGTCATTCGGGGCCGGGAGATAGTCGATCACGGCATCGAGCAGCGGCTGAACGCCTTTGTTCTTGAAGGCCGTGCCACACAGAACCGGGCGGAACTCACCGGAGATGGTGCCCTTCTTGATGCAGCGCTTCAGCGTTTCAACAGAAACGTCGCCGTTTTCGAAATATTCTTCCATCGCCTTTTCATCGACAGCCAGCGCGGTGTCGAGCAGGTTCTGGCGGGCTTCAGCAGCCTTTTCCTTCAGGTCAGCCGGAATTTCCTCATCATGGAATTTGGCACCCAGTTCACCACCTTCCCAGACGATGGCCTTCATCTCGACCAGATCGACCACACCGAGAAACTGATCTTCCACGCCAATCGGCAGCTGCAGCGGGATAGCGACGATATCCAGCTTTTCCTTCAGCGTGTCAAACGCACGGTAGAAGTTCGCGCCGGTACGGTCGAGCTTGTTGATGAAGATGATGCGCGGAACCTTGTAGCGGTCAGCCAGACGCCAGTTGGTTTCGGACTGCGGCTGAACACCGGCCACACCTTCGATGATGAACACAGCGCCATCGAGCACGCGCAGAGAACGGTTCACTTCAATGTTGAAGTCGATGTGTCCGGGGGTGTCGATGATGTTGATGCGGTGCTCGTTCCACTCACAGGTCACAGCAGCGGAGGTAATGGTAATCCCGCGCTCACGTTCCTGTGCCATGTAGTCGGTCGTGGTGTTACCGTCATGCACTTCACCAATTTTGTGAGACACACCGGTGTAGTACAGAATACGTTCTGTCGTGGTTGTCTTGCCCGCGTCAATATGCGCGGTGATCCCGATATTACGGATCTTCGAAAGGTCAGATTTAGCGGACACGAAAACCTCCAGAAAACAGGTCAGGCGCGACAGGGAACCCTTCGCGCCTGTGGCTACCGAACACCGTGCTGATCCTATTTTTTCTTCAGGAAGCCCGGCTGCCGGAAACCGGCCGATAGACGAAAAGTGCCTGACACCTTGCCAGACACCTGCACAGCAGGCTCAGACCGTCAGACTTTGACAGGCCCGGACCTACTGCGGTTAGGAAACCCCTGAATCAGGCGCCTACGGCAGCCTGTTTTTTAGCCTGAGCACGCAGAACGCGGCGCTTCACGACCTGAGCTTCTTCCGGCAGCTTGCGGTTAGGCGTGCTGATCAGGAAGGAGTCCAGACCACCATTATGTTCAATGGTGCGCAGACCACGGGTGCTGACGCGCATGTGCACGGGAGCGCCCAGAATGTCGGACATCAGGGATGCTTCCTGCAGGTTGGGCAGGAAACGGCGACGGCTTTTGTTGTTGGCGTGACTGACGTTGTTTCCGGTCAGAACGCCTTTGCCGGTAATCTGGCAGCGACGGGACATTGTCTCATCCTTGTCTTTAGGTATCAAACAGAGGGCCGAGACAATTTGCCCGGCGACCACATTCAGGATTGGCGCGGCTTATGGCTGAGCAAGCGCCTTCCGTCAAGGGTTGACCTCAGGCTTTCTCACTTTCCGGAGCGGGCTGTGCCTGCGTTGCCGCATGAATCTCGCCCGTACGCACGCTGTGGGCGGCAGAGTCGAGAATATGCAGAATGGTGTCCTTATCCATGCTGCGGGCCAGCAAACCCAGAGAGCCACCCAGCAAAGCAGAGGCGACGGCCAGCGGCGGATGATTTTCCTTCAGCAAATGTTCTATCGCACTTTCAATCACCATAGCGCAGCGGGCCAGATCTTCCGGCACGCCCGGCATCTGATTCTCTGTCGTATCCGCGGGTGTGTTTGCAGCGTTGTCCGTCATGCGTTCCGTCTTCCTTACATTTTGCTCAGGCACCGGCAGAACGGCCTGTGCCAAATTCGATTCGCCAGAACGGCGGCAGGGCGCGCCCTACCCGACCATGCGTTCTGCAATCCCTTCCGCCCCCTGCGCGGCCCACATGGCCGCATATTGGCCACCAGCAGCCAGAAGAGCCTCATGCGTGCCGCGTTCCAGCACACGCCCGTGGCCCATCACCAGAATTTCGTCAGCATCCACAATGGTGGACAGACGATGGGCGATCACCAATGTGGTGCGGGAGGCCGAAACGGCTTTCAGGGCGGCCTGAATCTCCTGTTCGGTATGTGTGTCCAACGCACTTGTGGCCTCGTCAAGCACAAGAACGCGGGGGTCTTTCAAAAGTGTTCGGGCAATGGCCACGCGCTGTTTTTCCCCGCCGGACAGCTTCAGCCCCCGTTCGCCCACCTGCGTCTGGTATCCATCGGGTAGCGACTGGATGAAGTCATGAATCTGCGCGAGCCTTGCGGCCTGCTCCACCTCCGCTGGTGTCGCCCCCAAACGCCCGTAGGCGATGTTGTAGCCAATGCTCTCGTTAAACAGCACGGTATCCTGCGGCACCACGCCTATGGCCGCCCGCAGGTCCTTCTGGCGGTAATCCCGCACGTCATGCCCATCCACCAGCACGGCGCCATCCCAGACGTCATAAAAGCGAAACAGCAGACGGCTGATCGTGGACTTCCCGGCTCCGGTGGAGCCGACAATCGCGACCTTCTTCCCCGGAGCCGCCACAAAGCTGACGCCATGCAGAATTTCACGCTCGGGCCCATACCCAAACCGGACATCCCGGAACTCCACTTCCGCCGGGGCTGATTCTGCCAGACGGGTTGCAATTGGCAGCGGGTGTTCCGGGTCCGCCACTTCCACATGCTCCTCAATCAGGCCGAACATATGCTCCAGATCCACCATGGCCGTGCGGATTGCGGAATAGACAGAGCCCAGAAAGTTCAGCGGCCCATAAAGCTGGAGCAGATAGGTGTTGATCATGACAAACTGACCAACACTAATCCGCCCGGCCTCAACATCCCGCCCGGCCAGCAGCATGATGAGCGTGAGCGCCACGGCAATAATGGCCGCCTGCCCGAAGTTGAGCAGACCGAGAGAATATTGCGTCTTCCGGGCCGCCTGCTCATAGCGGGCCTGCGCATTGTCATAACGCGTGGCCTCATGGGTCTCATTACCGAAATATTTGACCGTTTCATAATTCAGCAGGCTATCCAGCGCCTTGCCGCTTGCCTCGGTATTGGTCTCATTCATCTGCCGCCGGATCCCCAGCCGCCATGAGGTGAACAGCACCGTAAAGCCGATATAGGCGGCAATCATCACCACCATCAGGCTGACGTAACGCCAGTCAAACACCCGCCAGATCACCACCACCACCAGCAGAGCCTGCAAAATGGTCGGGGAGATGGACATACCCATCCGTAACAGGGTTTCCACGCCTTCCGTGCCACGCTCAATGGCGCGTGTCACGCCGCCTGTCCTGCGATCCAGATGGAACCGGAGCGAGAGCCTGTGCATATGCTGAAAACTGCGAAACGCCGCCTGCCGCGCCACCCGAAACCGGACAGGGCCGAACAGGGAATCCCGCAGGTTGGTCAGGGCGGCGGAAACCAGCCGCACCAGCCCATACCCCAGAATAAGAGCAACCGGGGCCATAGCCAGACTGCCGGGATGAGAGAGGCGGTCCACCACACGGCTATAGGCCATTGGCACGGCCAGCGTGGCGAGTTCTCCCCCGACCAGCACCAGCAGCACCAGCACGACGCGCCACCGCAGTCCGCTATTTTCACGCGGCCAGAGATACGGGAGAAGACGGGAGAGTGTGACCGAGGCCGGCTGCTTCAGCGACCCCGATGAAGAACGATTGCGTGGTGACATACGTCCGCATGTGGCACGCCTCCATAATTTTGCAACCCCGCCGCACCTTGCCTCACCCCGGCATCCGCCGGATAAACGCATACGCCTTGTGCGTTTACGGACTCATTCAAGCACGACAGGATTTCCCATGCCGTCGGACGATACGCCCTTCCTTCGCCATCTCAGGCATTGCAACACCGCCATCGTTCCCGGTGCGCGCGCGCCGTTTTCTCTAGGAGGAATGCCTGCCGGATGGGTTGCGCCAGAACTGGCGGAAGCACTGAAACAGCGGGGCCTTGGGTCCCGCACGCAGGGTTTCAGCCTGCCTAACCCGGCTGATCTGGAGTCATTGGGGGAAGACCTAGCGCAGGATGGCCTCTATCGTTCTCACCACGAATTGTTTGATGTCATGCCGGATATTGACCAGCCTGTGCTGGGTCAGATTGATCGTGGCGCCCTCCCCCTCTTCGGGCTGATCGGCATTGGGGTGCATCTGAATGGTCTGGTGCAGAAGGCTGACGGACTTTACCTGTGGACAGGCCGCAGAGCCGCCAACAAGCGGCTGGACCCCGGCAAGCTGGACCATCTGGTGGCAGGCGGTGTTCCCGCAGGCCATACGCCGTGGGACGCCCTGCTGAAGGAAGCGGCGGAAGAAGCGAGTATTCCGCAAGACCTCGCGCGGCAGGCGCAGCAGGTTGGCCGCATTGTCTATGCGCTGGACCGGCCCGAAGGGCTGCGGCGCGACTGTCTATATTGCTATGATCTATTTCTGCCCGAAAGCTTCACCCCCATCGCTGCGGATGGTGAAGTGGAATCTTTCCACCTGATGCCACTGGGCGAAGTCTACACGCTGGTGCGGGATACGGACGCGTTCAAGTTCAACGTCAATCTCGTGCTAATCGACCTTTTCCTGCGCAACGGGCTGATTGACCCGCACTCTGCAGAAGGCCGCCAGTTGCGGGACGGCCTCAACCACGGTCTTTCAGCCGCCAGTCCCGGCCATAAAGCAGCCCTCGGACCTGTGAACGCCTGACCCCGTCTGGTGCGGCAACGCTATGACGGCAAGGCGCTGCTTTTCCACCAAACAACGATAAACAGCGCGGACGTCAGCGGATAAAATATCCGCTGACACGCCAATGGTCCTGTTCACGAGAAAGCACGACCGTTTCCACCGCATCAGGTTTGTTGGCAAAGCGCGTCTGAAACTGAATGATCTGATACTCCCCCGCTGGCGCGCCCGGCAGCGTTTTTGTCTGCATCGCGCTCTGGACAACGCGTGATACCGGGCGTCCCAAGGGATGTCGCACAGACTGGATCATAGTGACCCACTGCTCCAGAGTGACCTTGGCCTTGAACATCGTGCCTGCGGCGTTCCAGCTTGCGGCCCACTGTCCGCCATCAAGCAGTTCGACCCATTTGCGGGCATCCACCGAGGCCACTGTCTCGGCGGGACGGACAATGTTTGCCGAAACATTTTGAGCGGAAATCTGAGCGCCGTCATGCCCCTTGATGGTCAGGAGCGCCGCGGCCGCGATGATAAGAGACATGATCAGCATTCCTCCGGTAAGCCACGCCATGCGATGCCCCGATGATCGCGGCAATGCTGGCTCTCTGGCCCTATCCACCGAAGACGCTGCTTCGACACCCCCAATTTCCTTGGTGCCAAAAAAATTGGGGGGCTCCCCCTCCATCGCGGCAAGACGCCGGGCGGCTTCACGGCTACTCGAAACGCCCAGCTTGCGCCGCGCATCGCGTAGACGGTCATTGATTGTGTGCACAGACAGCCCGAGCGTCCCGGCGACGGATTTCGCGTCATGCCCGACCAGAAGCAGACGCAGCGCCTCTTTCTCTCGCTCGCTCAGAATCATCGGATCGTTTGGTGTCATGACACAGCCGATGTTGCGAATTGCGCGGTGCCCAACTGCGTCATCCCGTGATAGACGGTCGGCCGGCCGACCCCGATCTGACGCGCCCAGACAGATGCGGCAGGCTTCCGCATTCCGGTGTCAGGCCGAAATGCGGGCGTCCACCGCGGCCTTGGCTTCGGCCTCGGCCTCTTTCATGCCTTTCAGCAGATGTTCGCGGATTTCTTCCAGACGCTTTTTATCGGTGATTTTTAGACCGAAAAGGTCCTTTACATAAAACACGTCCACGGCCCGCACCCCGTACGTCGTGATATGGGCTGAGGCAATCTGAAGATTTTCCTCACTCATGGCGGCTGTCACGTCATGCAGCAGGCCGGGCCGGTCACGTCCGTTGACCTCAATAACCGTGTAGGTATTGGACACGCCATTATCAATCACCACACGCGGCGGCACATGAATGGCGCGCATCCGCATGGGCATATGCCCGAAACCGGCCTGCGTAATTTCCGCGCCAATATCAATCTGCCCGCTTAGCGCCTGCTCGATCAGGGAGCAGAGCCGCGCCAGACGGTGTGTTTCTTCATACGCGCTGCCTGCCGTGTCCTGAATCCAGAAGGTATCCAGCGCCATGCCGTGCATCATGGTGTGAATCCGGGCGTCAACAATGGACGCACCGGCCAGCGCAAGAGCCCCCGCAATTTTGGAAAACAGGCCCGGTACGTCCACGGTATAGACTGTCACTTCCGTCACGCCACGCGCTGGCAGCGGCAGGACTTCCACCGTCAGCGGAGCATCCCGCGCATCCGCATCGCGGATCAGGCGGGCGTGCCGCTTATGGGTCTCATGGTCAAAGGACAGCCAGTACCCCGCGTAGCCCAGACTCAGAAAACGATCGATATCCTGCGGAGAAACGCCATCCTCCGCCAGAATATCCGTCGTGATTTCTTTGGCATGACGCACACGTACGTCGCGCTCGGTTGTCGCCAGACCACCCGCCAGCACTTCCGCCACGCGCACATACAACTCACGCAGCAGAGTCGCTTTCCAAGCATTCCACACTCGGGAACTGACGGCGCGCATATCCACAATGGTCAGCAGCAGCAGCAGGCGCAGGCGCTCGGGGGACTGGACGATGTCGGCGACGTCCAGAATAGTTTTGGGGTCATCAATATCGCGCTGGAAGGCCGTATGGCTTAGCAGGAGATGATGCAGCACCAGCCATGAAACGGTTTCCGTCTCCTCCCCCGACATCCCCAGTCTTGGGCAAAGATCAGCGGCAATTTCGGAGCCGATTTCGGAATGATCTCCCCCGCGCCCTTTGGCAATATCGTGCAGCAGCACAGCCATATACAGTGCCCGACGGGAATGCAGACCTTTAACGAGTTCGTACGCCACCGGAATTTCATCCGCCATACGGCCGGATGCGACCTCATCCATAATACGGATGGCTTCTATCGTGTGCTCATCCACTGTGAACACATGATAGGTATCAAACTGCATCTGCCCGACAATCCGCGCCCAGTCAGGGATGAGCCGTCCGAAAATACCTGTCTCGTTCAGGATGTGTAACCAGTGCGCATGGCTGGGAGGCGTCTGCTGCTCATACGTTGCGTCACGCAACAGCGGCGCGGCGGCTTCATCCCCGGACGTGCCGTTCGTCTCGCGGCGGCGGCGCGGCGGCGTATCTTGTGTTTCTGTTTCGCCACAGAGCAGATCAAGAAAAATACGCGCGGCTTCCGGGTCATCCCGCAGGGCCATGGCCCGACGTTCCCACCGGATAAGCTGATGCCGCCCCAGCGGATGCAGCGGACGGCGGCGGACACGCGCCCAGTCCAGCAACTGCATCATTTTGATGGGTTCCTGATCAAACGAAATGCCCCGTTCAGGCAAAATCTGCCCATCAACCAGCGTAAACCCGGCTTCCCGCATGGCCTCATCCGGCTTGGCGGCTGTGGCGGCTGGCCCCTGTGCCTGCCGCAGCACGGCGGGTTCCAGCACGTGCGTCAGGCGCATAACCTCACGCGCTGTCAGGAAGTAGTGCCGCATAAAGCGTTCCACCCCGTTCTGACGGCCATGGCGTGTATAGCCCATACGCGCGCCGATAACGGGCTGCATATCAAACGTTAGCCGCTCTTCCGCGCGGCCCGCGACGTAATGGAGGTGCAGCCGCACCGTCCACAGAAAGTCCCATGACCGGCGTGCACGGGCGGCCTCCTGCTCTGTCAGCAGGCCCATCCAGATAAATTCCGGGGCCAGCAGGTCCATGACGTGGCGGGTGCCAAAGGTATTGCGGCACATCCAGTACAGCGTCTGCAAATCCCGCAGGCCGCCGCGCCCTTCCTTGATATTGGGCTCGACCAGATAGGGACTATCCCCAAACCGCCGGTGCCGCTCTAGCCGCTCACGCCGTTTATCCTGAATGAAGCCGGGCGCTCCGGCTTCCACACAAGCCACAATGTAGCGGGCCTCGAACATGGCAAACAGCGCCGCATCCCCAGCCAGCAGACGGGCATCCAGCAGAGCAGTACGGACTGTTGTGTCCCGCCCCGCTTCTTCAATACATTCATTGATGGTGCGGGTCGCGTGGCCGACTTTCAGGCCAAGATCCCACAGAAAATAGAGCACATATTCCACCAGTTGGTGCGCGCTCTGGACGTTGTCTTCCTCAGTCAGAAACAGCAGGTCAATATCGCTGAAGGGGGCCAACAGGCCGCGCCCGTAACCGCCCGTAGCCGCCACAACAAGCCGCCCTGCGGCAGACGGGGCGCCCTCGCCGCTCTGCCCGAGCTCGTCCGCCGGGCCTGTTGCGCGCAGGGCAAGATCCACAATGCCGCGCAGCATGACATCCGTGAAGGCCGCAATCTGCTTGGCCGCCTTCGCACCTTTGAGCACATGCTTTTCAAACTGGCCGCGCACGTCCGCTTGATACCGGCCAAGGTGGCGGCGGAAGATGGCCACGGCTTGATCCCGTTCCGGGATGGTGGCGTTTTCCGGTGTGGCGTCCCTCAACTCCCGCGCAAGGCAGGCAGCAAGCCCCTCAGGTGTGAGAGATGCAAGGGCGGAAACGTCGGGCTGCCCGGAGGCAGCGTGTGCGGTGGAAGTCGACATTGCGGTCGGAATCTGCTCCTGAGGGCCGTCTGATAAGGGACCCGGTTTTAACTCTACGCCGGGCATCCCTCTTCCCGCACGGCGTCCTTATGGAGCTCATACAGGATGTCCAGCGCCGCACGTGGTGTCAGTGTATCCGGGTCTACCTCTAACAGTCGCTTTCTTATCGTATTTTCGTCTTCTTGCGGTAATATCTTCTGCGTGTCGAACAGGGGCAGAGGCTTGGGTCCGGTTGCGTGATCCCGCTCCAACTCCCGCAGTAAACGCCCGGCCCGATCCACGACTGAAGGGGGCACCCCGGCCAGCTTGGCCACATGCACACCCCAGCTCTTTTTGGCGGAACCGGCCAGTACTTCATGCAAAAAGACAATCTGGCCCCGCCATTCCCGCACCGCCATAGTGTGTGGGGAAAGGCGCGGCAGTGTGTCTACAAGTCCGGCCAATTCATGGAAGTGCGTTGCAAAAATTGCACGGCAGCGCACCGTTGAATGCAAAGCCTCCAGCACCGCCCAAGCGATCGCCAGACCATCCAGCGTAGCCGTGCCACGCCCGATTTCATCCACCACCACTAAAGAGCGCGGGCCAGCCTGATTAAGGATGGCAGCGGTTTCCGTCATTTCCACCATAAAGGTGGAGCGCCCCCGCGCCAGATCATCCGAAGCACCCACACGGGAAAAAAGCTGATCTACAATACCGATATGCGCTTTGTCGGCCGAAACAGGGAACCCGCCTTGAGCCAGCAGCACAGCCAGTGCGGTCTGCCGCAGGAAAGTCGATTTACCGGCCATGTTCGGCCCGGTCAGCAACATGACACGCCGGTTTGCGGAGAGATCACACCCGTTAGGCGTAAAGCGTGTACCCTTGGGGAGTGCCGCTTCCACCACCGGGTGGCGGCAACCTTCCAGCACAAATGCGGTATCATCCGTCACCACAGGGCGGCACCAACTTCCGCCAGCCGCCAGCAGCGCGCAGGATTGCAGAACGTCCAGAACAGCCAGAGCCCGCGCCAGAACCGGGAGCGTCTCCTCCTCCAGAATACGGTCCACCAGCGCAGCAAACACCGCTTTTTCGCGCGTGGCGGCGCGCTCGGCGGCCTCGGCTATCCGGGCATCCAGCGAAGACAGTTCTTCTGTTGAAAAGCGGGCATTGCTGGCCGTGCCTTGCCGGAACATCAGATCATCCCGCTCCTTGATCCGTGCGCTGGCCGCAACCGGCACCTCAATCACATAGCCAAGCTGCGCGTGATGTTTGATCTTGAGGCTCGCTATCCCGAATCGGCTGGCATAATCCGTCTGCAAACCGGCCACGACCCGCCGGGAATTATCCCGCAGGCTCCGGTAGCCATCCAATTCCCCATCATATCCGGCGGCGATTACCCCACCATCATCCAGCCGGGCGGGCAGATCTTCCGCCACGGCGCGCACCAGTTCCGCTTCCAGTTCCGGCGCGGCCCCAAGACTGGCGGCCGCACGGGCCAGATAAGGCGGAAGCGCGTTTTGCCCTTGCTCCAGCGCCGCCGCCGCCGCCCGCGCCGCATGTAGGCCATCCCGCACCGCAGCGAGGTCACGCGGCTGGCCACGCCCGAGGGAGAGACGCCCCAAGGCCCGGGCAATATCCGGCGCGCGTTTGAGTGCCTCACGCAGAGTAGCACTGCACCCCGGCGAGTCGCGCAGCCAGCACCAGCCATCCTGCCGGGCGGCAATCCGGGCCGGGTCCGTCAGCGGGGCCGCCAGCCATTCCGCCACCATCCGCGCCCCGGCGGAGGTGACTGTCTGGTTCATGGCGGAAAATAACGTGTGTTCGGTCCCGCCATCCCGCGCGCGCAGAATATCCAGACTGGCGCGGGTTGCCGGGTCTATCCCCAGAATACCGCCTTCCATCTGCGGGCTAGGGTGCGCAAGGCGGGGCAGTTTTCCGGCCTGACTGCGCTGCACATATTCAACCGCGACCGAGGCCGCGACAGCTTCCTCATCCGTAAAGGTGCCAAACGCATCCACGCTGGCGACATCAAAGGCGGCGGCCAGACGCTGGCGGGCTGTCTCGACCGTCGGGAAAAGGACTTCCGGCGCACGGGCGGAGTCGTGCTCACCCAACACCATGCTAGACGGAGCAAGAATTTCCGCAGGGTCCAGCCGCCCGAGCAAGGCCGACAGGGAGGTTGAGGGAACCGTCGCGGTTTCAAACAGGCCCGTGGAGACATCAATCCACGCGGCCCCGATCATGCTTTCCGGTTCAGTCGTTTTGCTTTTTCGGCCCCGCCCACTCCCTGCCTGCTCCGCCAGAGCGAGCAGCAGGTTAGAGCGCCCCGGCTCCAGCAATTCGTCTTCCGTCAGCGTGCCCGGTGTGACCACCCGCACCACGGCGCGTGAGAGTGGCCCTTTGGCTGCCCCTTTGCCTTTGCGCGGCGCTTCGGTCTGCTCCGCCACGGCCACGCGAAACCCCCGGCGGATCAGCCGGGCCAGATAAGCGGATGCTGCCGCCACCGGCACGCCACACATGGGGATAGGGTCTCCCGCGTGGCTGCCGCGCGCTGTGAGCGCAATATCCAGCGCCGCCGCCGCTGCCGTGGCGTCATCAAAAAACAGCTCGTAAAAATCGCCCATGCGGAAAAACAGCAGGGCTTCAGGATTTTCGGCCTTTAGCGCAAACCATTGCGCCATGGCGGGAGAGGCACCCTCGGGAGAATAACGCGTCATCAGTCTATCATAAGGGCGTCATGCGCCGGGGCAACAGGCATTGCAATTACATCTTAACAAGTTTGCGCAAAGCCTCTGCCACAGCCTTTACCGGCTGCTCCCACGGACCATTTCCCTCTCCGTACGTGGACTGAGAAAAGAGCCGCAGACTCGGGTACCACAGACTTTCCTCCTGCCCCTCCGCCCCCTGCCCGATTGACCCGTCCGCCCAGCGCCAATCCCCCCCAAAGCGGTTCAGCAGCCAGACCGGCTTTCCCAACAGCCCAGCCAGATGCGCGATAACCGTATCGACTGTAACCACCACATCCAGCCCGGCAATCAACCGAGCCGTG
The DNA here is from genome assembly GCF_001581005.1 of Acetobacter orleanensis. Lineage (GTDB taxonomy): Bacteria > Pseudomonadota > Alphaproteobacteria > Acetobacterales > Acetobacteraceae > Acetobacter > Acetobacter orleanensis. The sequence goes on along the minus strand of NZ_LHZV01000058.1, from coordinate 72,838 downwards.
CTGAGCATATCCCCCTCTGGCAATACCACCGCAGGGAAAGGCAGGTCCGCTTCCGCCTGCCCCCGCTGAAGAGACTGAAACGCCACGCCCGGCACCTCAGCCAACGGAGCAAGGCAGGCAGGGTTCATGGAACGACGGCGGTCAAACCGATAACCGGGGTTACCCGCCCAGCACAGACCAACCCGGAGCGGCTTTGCCCGTGGCTGAGGCTTTTTCTCGCCGCCAAAGCTTTTATGCGCGCTAGCCTCATAATGCCCTTTTGCCAGATGGTCGCCTTCAGCATCCGGCAAACTGACCAGTTGCCGCCATGGATAGGGAGCATTCAGCCCCAAACGAGCGGGCAGACTGAGCAGGGAACAACACGCCACAGCCCCGACCGCCTGTGCTGTCTGGCCTTTTTGCAGGAGTGTTACGCGGCCAGTGCGCACAGGCTCCATCCGCGCCACCAGAGCGCGCAAAGCGTCTGGCACAGCCAGAAGAAGTGGTGCGCGCTCCAGCGCGGGTTCTACATACCGGATAAACTGGAGCGTATCGCCCAGCCCCTGCTCCGCATACAGCGCAACAGGATGGCCGCCGGTATCAATGCCATCCCATTGCGGTAGGCCTTCCGTATGCCCCAAAAACACCCCCGAAGGCAGCAAAGTCTGCCGGGCTTCAAACGCCTGCCAGCCTTCCTCAAGCCGGCCCTGCGCCAGCAACACGGTGCTGAGATTAAAACGTGCCCGTGCGCGGTCCTGCTCAGAAGTCGGCCAGTTTTCCACCTGCCTGAAAAGTGCTTCTGCCTCTCGCCTGCGGCCAAGGTCCGCCAGCACCGTGCCGTAATTCACCGCCAGCCGGGCATCCTGCTGGCGGAGGGCGAGGGCTGCGCCCAGTTCCTGCTCGGCCTCATCCAACGCGCCGAGAGCCATCTGCACCAGACCCAGATTGGTACGCGTCTCCGGCGCATCAGGCACTCGGTGCGCGGATTGCTGCAACACATCCCGTGCTTTTTCAAACGCGCCGGTGGCAAACAACGCCGCGCCGTAATTGGCGAGGGCTGCTGCATCCTGCGGAAAGGCTTTGGCCACTGTTGCAAAAAATGGCTCAGCCTCCCGCATCCGGCCTGCCCGTTCCAGCAGCACGGCATGCTGATTGTGTGCAAAGACAGCCTCCGGGGCGAGGCGTATGGCTTTTTCTGACAACCGCACGGCTTCGGCCACCTGCCCGGTTCGGGCGAGAAACGCTGCAAGACTAAGATGTTTTTCACAATCCAGAGGCCGCAATTTCAAGGCCGTGCGTAAGGCCTGCTCCGCATCCCGCATCCGGTTCTGTGCTTCCAGAACAGCGGCCATGGCCTCATGCGCCCGAGGGTCTCGCGGCGTTGTCATCACCGCAACGTTGGCCGCCGCCCGCGCAGGTTCCGCATGGCCCTGTTCAAGCAGGGCATGGGCCAGCGTGATATGAAAATGCCCCTCCGGACGCAGGCCAATTGCCCGCCCGGCCAGCGCCACGGCGGACTGAGCATCTCCCCCAGCACGCGCCACGCAGGCCATGGCGTGCCACGCCTCGGCATCTGATGCGTCCTCGCGGAGAAGGTTACGCAAGAGAGAGGCAGCCCGCTCCGCATCCCCTACAGAGAGAAGTGCCAGCGCCTGCTCAACCGATGGCTCCTGTGCGGCCATCCCGTTTGTGTGGGGCATGTGCATTCCTTCATTCTGTCTTGGTACCGGCGTCAGGGAGTTCCGTCCCGCACGGGGATGCTCTACCCTGCGGGCAAGCGTTGCCACTCTACAGGACCAGATCCCGCCCCATGAATAAAGCCTATCAGAGCCTTGAGCGCCACTTTGCCCGCCTGTCGTCCCTGAATGATGCCATTGGCATTCTGTGCTGGGACAAGGAAGTGATCATGCCCCACGGCGCGGCGGAGCGTCGGGCGGAAAATCTGGCCATGCTGGAAGGGCTGCGGCATGAAATCCTGACGGCTCCTGAAATGGCGGACCTGCTGGCTACGGCTGACGCCGGGGATGATCTCTGGCGCCGCGCCAACCTTACGGAAATGCGCCGCCTGCACACCCACGCTACCGCCCTGCCGGGGGATTTGGTGGAAGCCAACGCGCAAGCAACAGCCCGTAGCGAAATGGTCTGGCGCGAAGCCCGCCAGAACAGTGATTTCAAAACCTTTCTACCCTACCAGCAGGAGGTGCTGAACCTCACGCAGCAGATTGCCAAAGCTAAGGGGAACGCTCTGGGCCTGTCGCCCTATGATGCACTACTGGATTCGTTTGACCCCGGCACACGCCAGACGGATATCGACCCGATTTTCAGCCGCCTGAGCGCGGACCTGCCCGGCCTGATTGCCGCCGTGCTGGAAAAGCAGAACAGCCTGCCCGCCCCCACGCCTCTGCAAGGCCCGTTCGCCGTGCCACAGCAGGAAGCACTGGGCCGCAAGCTGATGCAGCAGCTTGGATTTGATATGACGCGCGGGCGACTGGATGTCAGCCTTCACCCCTTCTGTGGTGGGGCTACGCATGATGTGCGGCTGACCACACGCTATGAGGAAGCCGATTTCCTCCCCGCCATGATGGGCGTTCTGCATGAAACCGGCCACGCGCTGTATGACATGGGGTTGCCTGCCGAATGGCTTTCCCAACCCGTCGGGCAGGCTGGCGGGATGACGCTGCACGAAAGCCAGTCTCTGACTATGGAAATGCAGGTCTGCCGCTCCCGCGCCTTTGTGGAGTGGGTTACCCCCCTGCTGCGGGCGGAGTTCAACATCGCGGAGGGCACGCCGGGCTGGCAGGCGGACAACCTGCATCGTCTGATTACGCATGTGGAACCCGGCTTTATCCGCGTGGATGCGGATGAGGTCACGTATCCCGCCCATATTCTCGTGCGCTACGAACTGGAAACCGCGATGATCAATGGTGATCTCGCCCTGAAAGACCTGCCCGGCGCGTTTAGTGACCGCCTTCACACCCTGCTCGGCCTGACTGTACCAGATGACCGGCGCGGCTGCTTGCAGGATATTCACTGGCCGGAAGGGCTGTTTGGCTATTTCCCCTGCTATGCCATGGGTGCGTTCGCGGCGGCCCAGCTTCGCGCCGCGGCCTTCCAGCAGGACAGCCAGATTGCCCCCGCACTCACGCAGGGTGATTTTGCCCCTCTTCTGCGCTGGCTGCGCACCAATATTCATAACCGGGCAAGCAGCGCCTCCATGCCGGACATCATTCAGGACGCCACGGGTGCCCCCTTAGGCGCGGAAGCATGGCAGGCCCACATTCGCCACCGCTATCTGGACCGCGCGCCAGACGCCTGATGCCGCAGCAAAGACGCCGCCTCTTCGCCCGGTTCTGACGGGCCATGCGAAGAACGCGGTTGTCGGGCACGGTCAAAACGGGAGAGACTACCCTATGTTTCCGCCGCACACTTCCAGCAAGACTGCCAGATATTTCATGATGACCCGCCCCACCCGGCCTTTTTTAGGCGTTCGCCGCGCCCTCGCTCTGACAACTCTGGCGGCAAGCTTTGCTGCCATTCTGCCTGCTCCGGCAGCATGGGCGGTGCATATGCCGAAAGTGCCTGAGCTTTCAGCCTCGGCGCTTACGCCCTTTACGCAGTCTGACAAACAGATTTGGGATGCCGTGGTGCCTCTCCCCGATGGGCGGATGCTGTTTGAAGCCCCCGCATGGATTGGCAACCCCGGCCCGCAGCTCTCCATCCGCGCTATAGATGGCAGCTTTGCGCCTTACCCGGATGCCGCGTGGAACGCAGCGGAGGGAGACGTGGCTCACCGCATTGTTGCCGCCGCAGGGCTGACACTGCTGCCCGATGGCACGGTATGGGTGCTGGACAGTGGCGTGCCAAACCGCAAAGCTCCGGCTGTCGCACAGCCTAAGCTGATCCATATTGATACACAGAAAAATGTGGTGCTGGGCACCGTGACCATAGAGAAAACAGTGCTCCATCCGGAGAGCATTCTCTCCGGTGTCGCGGTGCATGGGAACACCGCCTATCTGGCGGATTCCGGGGTGGCTGGGGTTATTGTGGTGGATATTCCCTCCGCGTCCAGCCGCCGGTTTCTGGACCATCATCCGTCTCTCACCGCCACGCGCCCCATCCAGATTCCCGGTGGCACGCTCAACTGGGGCGATGGCCACCCCGCGGCTATTGACTCCAGCATGATTGCCATCAGCCCGGATGGCCGGTGGATTGTCCTGCAAGCGCCGGGTAATTACCTCGCCCGCGTGGATACCAGCACGTTTTCTGACCCGGACATTACACCCGCCGCGATGGAAGAAATCGTCACGCAGTGGTACAAAACACCATCCCTCGGCGGCATGACCATTGGCCCGGATGGCACGCTTTACTGGTCGGATGTCAGCACGGGCAGCATCCTCAGCTACAGCACGGGCCGCATTCCGCGCAGACTGATTACGGACCCGCGCCTGACCTACCCCGGCACACCGGGGCTGGATACACACGGCCACCTGTTTGTGCCCACCATGCAGCTTGACCACAGCGCCGCCTTTCAGAACGGCAAGGCCACAGTGAAATGGCCTATTACGGTTTATCAGCTCACGCTGCCCACCACCCCGCCCCCAACCTGAGCAGACGGATGCAGAAGGCCACTTCGCGCCGCTCCCCATTCAGGGTATAAGTCTGGCCATGCGCTATATCTCGACCCGGGGGAAGGCTCCCGCTCTCTCGTTCTCTGATGTCCTGCTGACTGGCCTTGCCGAAGATGGCGGCCTGTATCTGCCGGAAACATGGCCCAGCTTTTCACTCTCCGAGTGGCAAGCCATGCGGGGGTTGCCGTATCCGGAACTCGCGGCGCGGATCATGCGGCCGTTTGTGGGGGAAGATATTGACCCCGGCACCCTGCGCGCCCTGTGCGAGAAAGCCTATGCCGGGTTTGACCATCCAGCCATTGTGCCGCTGACACAGGTGGAAAATGGCCTGTTTGTGCAGGAATTGTTCCACGGCCCAACACTGGCCTTCAAAGATATGGCCATGCAGTTGCTTGGCCAGTTGTTTGAGCATGTGCTGACCGAGCGCAATGAGCATGTGACCATTGTGGGCGCAACCTCGGGTGATACCGGGTCCGCCGCTATTGAAGCCTGCCGTGGGCGTGACCGCATCTCTGTCGTGATCCTGCACCCCAAGGACCGCACGTCCGAAGTGCAGCGCCGCCAGATGACCACGGTGCTGGACCCCAACGTGACCAATCTGGCCATTGAAGGCACGTTTGATGACTGTCAGGACTTAGTAAAAGCCCTGTTTGCGGATATGCCCTTCCGTAAGGATATGCACCTCTCCGCCGTCAATTCCATCAACTGGGCCAGAATTGCCGCGCAAATCCCTTATTATGTCTATGCGGCCCTCAACTTTGGCGCACCGGAACAGGAAGTCTCTTTTGCGGTGCCCACCGGCAATTTCGGCAATATCCTTGCCGCATGGGCGGCGCGGAAAATGGGCCTGCCGATCCGCCATCTGTGCGTCGGCTCCAACCGCAATGACATTCTGACCCGCTTCCTGAATGCGAATGACATGACGATGAAGTCCGTCATGCCCAGCCTCTCCCCTTCCATGGATATTCAGGTCTCCTCCAACTTCGAGCGCCTGCTGTTTGAACTGCTGGGGCGTGACGCCGAAGCCTGCGCGCGCATCATGACGAACTTCCGCACTACCGGACACATGGATGTTCCAGCAGAAGCGTGGGAGACCGCCCGCACTCTGTTCTCCGGTCTGGCGCTGGATGATGCGGCGACGGAAGCAGAAATCAAACATCTGCATGACCGCTCCAACTATCTGGCGGACCCGCACAGCGCCATTGGTATTGCCGCGGGCCGCCGCTTCCGGGAAGCCGGTGTGCCGATGGTCGCCATGGCAACGGCGCATCCGGCAAAATTCCCGGACGCTATGGTGGCTGCAACCGGCATCCGCCCAGCCCTGCCCGTGCATCTGGCAGACCTGTATTCGCGTGAAGAGCGCTATCGCACCGTTCCCGCCACGGCAGAAGCCGTAAAGGACGCCGTGCGCGCGGCTGTACTCGCTAACGCCTGAACCTCTTTTAATCTTCCTTACTCTTCTGGCCCTTCTCTTCAGGCCGCGCTTGCGGCCTTTCTTTTCAGGATAAGAATGACTGATCCAATCCAGATGACCCGCCTGCCTTCGGGCCTGATTGTTGTGACAGAACGTATGGAGCGCGTTGAAACCGTTTCCTTCGGCGCCTATGTCGCCACCGGCACACGGGATGAAACGGCTGAAGAAAACGGTGTGTCCCACTTCCTCGAACATATGGCGTTCAAAGGCACGGAGCGCCGCTCCGCCCTCCAGATTGCCGAGGAAATTGAAAATGTGGGCGGGCATATCAATGCCTATACCGCACGGGAACAGACCGCCTATTACGTCAAGCTGCTGAAGGAAAATCTGGATCTCGGCATTGATATCATTGGCGATATTCTGACCCACTCCACGTTTGACCCCACGGAAATCGAGCGTGAACGTGGCGTGATCCTTCAGGAAATCGGGCAGGCTAACGATACGCCGGATGACGTGGTGTTCGACCATTTTCAGGCCACCGCCTACCCCAACCAACCCATGGGCCGCCCCACACTGGGCACGGAAGACCTGATCCGCACCATGAGCCGTGACACGCTGATGCGCTACATGAGCGCGCATTACACCACCGGCAACATGGTCGTGGCAGCCGCGGGCAACCTGCATCACGCGGACGTTGTGCGGCAGGTAGAACGCCATTTTGCGGACCTCGGCACAACAGCGCTGATCCCCAGCACACCGTCCCTGTATGGCGGTGGTGAGTTCCGGCAGGAGAAGGATCTGGATCAGGCGCATGTGGTTCTGGGCTTCCCCTCCGTGGGGTATAATGACCCGGATTATTATGCGGCTCTCATGCTCTCCCTGCTGCTCGGCGGCGGCATGTCCTCTCGCCTGTTTCAGGAAATCCGGGAAAAGCGTGGTCTGGTTTATTCCGTCTATTCCTTTAACGCCCCGTTCCTTGATGGCGGCGTGTTCGGCATTTATGCGGGCACGGGTGAAAAAGAATGTGCGGAACTGGTGCCTGTCACGCTGGAAGAACTCAAAAAAGTTCAGAAAAACGTGGGAGAGGAAGAGCTGGCCCGCGCCCGCGCACAGCTCAAGGCTTCCCTGCTGATGTCTCTGGAAAGCACCGGCAGCCGGTGTGAGCAAATTGCCCGCCAACTCCAGCTTTTTGGCCGTCTGATTCCGGTTGCGGAAACCGTGGCGCGTGTTGAAGCCGTCACGACGGATGATATCCGCCGTGTTGCGGCCCGCATTTTCACCCAGAAGCCAACGCTGGCGGCACTGGGGCCAGTCAAACACGTCCTGCCTCTGGACACGATTACGGAGAACCTCGCGGCATGAGTGAACAAACCCTCGAAAAGATCTCTGATCTTGTCCGCCGCGCGCGCGCAGCCGGAGCGGATGCCGCAGATGCGGTTTTTGTCTCCAGCACCGCACTGGGCGCGGGGGTTCGTAACGGTGTGACAGAAGAGCTGGAACGCTCTGAAACCACAGACCTCGGCCTGCGCGTGTTTGCAGGCCAGAAAACCGCCATTGTCTCCACCACCACGCTGGACCCGGCCCGGTTTGACGGGCTGATCGAGCAGGCTCTGGCCATGGCCCGGATGCTGCCAGATGATAAATATGCGGGCCTCGCGCAGCATGGCCTGACCGGCACGCTCACGCACAATGCGCTGGATCTGACCGATACGGCGGAACCGGACGCCAACGCCCTCCTTGCCCGCGCCCGCACGGGGGAAGAGGCCGCTCTGGCGGTTGAGGGTGTCACCAACAGCGCGGGCAGCAGCGCCTCTTTTGGTCGCACTGAGGTTATGCTTGTCACCTCGCAGGGCTTTGCCGGGTCCTATGCCCGCACACGCCATTCCACCTCTGTCTGTGTTCTGGCAGGCAAGGAAGGCGGTATGCAGCGCGATTATGACTACCACGGCACAGTCCATCTGGATGATCTGGACGATGCCGCCACACTGGGCCTGAGCGCAGGCCGCAAGGCCGTCGCGCGCCTGAACCCTACCCGTCCACGCACCGGCAAATATCCGGTTGTATTTCATCCCCGTGTGGCCAACAGCTTTCTGGGGCATCTAGTGGGGGCCATCAGCGGCTCCGCCATTGCGCGGGGCACGTCGTTTCTGAAGGACAAATTGGGCCAGCAGATTTTCGCACGGGACATTACCATTACGGATGACCCGACCCGCCAGCGCGGCCTGCGCTCCCGTCCGTTTGATGGAGAGGCTATGCAGGGCACGCCGCTGGCACTCGTTGAAAACGGCGTTCTGCAAAGCTGGATTCTGGACACACGCAGCGCCCGCCAGCTTGGTCTGACAAGCAATGGCCGGGCAGCACGTGGCGCCTCCAGCCAGCCAGCCCCTTCCCCCACCAATCTGGCCTTCCAGCCGGGCAGCGTGACACCAGCGGCCCTCATGGCTGATATTAAGGAAGGCGTGTTCATCACGGAGATGATGGGCTCATCCATCAACGGCCTGACGGGGGATTACAGCCGGGGCGCGTCCGGCTTTATGATCCGCAATGGCGAGATTGCAGAAGCGGCGGAAGAGTTCACGCTAGCCGGAAATCTACTGGAAATTTTCGTCTCTATGACATTAGCGGACGATTTGCAGTTCCGTTTTGGCAGTGACGCCCCCACATTAAGGGTAGATGCCCTGAGCCTTGCCGGGGCCTAACATCGTCCGGAGAGACCAGACACCGTGAAAAAGCGTTTTCTTACGCCCGTTTTGACCGCTTTTCTGACCATCAGCATGCTTGGTGGCCCGTTGGTACAGCATGCCGATGCCCGCCCCGGTCAGGGAGGCTCCATGGGCAGCCGTGGCAGCCGGACGTGGAGCGCACCTCCCTCCACCAGCACCACGCCTTATGGTGCGTCCCCCATGGACCGCTCCATCACGCCGCGCGGTGCCGCGCCGGGCTATAATGGGTCTACTGGCCAGAATACTTATGGCGCGCCCTATAACCGGGGCATGATGGGGGGCGCAGTGGCTCGCCATCCCTTCTTGTCTGGCTTTGCCGGGGGGATGCTGGGCGCTGGCCTGTTTGGCTTACTGAGCGGGCACGGCTTTATGGGCGGTGTACACGGGCTGTTCAGCTTTATCGGCCTGCTGATCCAGATCGGGCTGATTGTCATGGTCGTGATGTGGCTCGTCCGCCGTTTTTCCGGCAATAGCAGTTCCCGCTCCGGTGGGTCTGGCTTTGCGCTTAATCCCGGTGCATCCGGCCCGGCCCCCACAACTCCCCCTGCTGGCTTCCCCGCAAGCAGCGGTGCTGCGCTGACCATTACCAGTGGTGACTATCAGGCCTTCCAGCAAACGCTGCTGGATGTCCAGACAGCATGGAACCAGCAGAACATTCCGGCTCTCCAGCAGATGGCGACGCCGGAAATGGTTTCCTACTTCAACCAGCAGCTTGCCGCTCTGGCTAGTCAGGGAGCCCGCAATGTGGTGTCTGACGTTCACTTCATTCAGGGTGATTTGGCGGAAGCTTGGCAGGAAGCGGGCATGGATTATGCAACTGTTGCCATGCGCTACAGCCTGATTGACCTGACGACCAACGCGACCGGTCAGGTGATTGAAGGCAGTTCGACCGCTCCGATAACGGTAACGGAACTCTGGACCTTTACCCGACCCTCCCGCGGTGGGCGCTGGCTGCTCTCCGCCATTCAGCAAGGGCGCGGCGCGTAACAGCAACCGCTCTCGTTTTTGTCAGCCTGCATGTCTGCAACCGGCATGCAGGCTTTTTTTAAGCCTTTTCCGCAAGGATAGACGCCATGTTGTTTCTGGAAATCGCCGTTGTGACACTTGGCGTCTCTGCCTCAGTCTTTGGCCTGTTTCTGCATTTCTGGAGCAAGCGCAAAATGGCTGATCTGGAAGCGGATATTCTCAAGCTTAAGGAAAAGGGCGTTTCCATACAGATGGACAGCCTGCTGCACTCAGCCCGCACGACGCGGCAGGAAGAAGCCTGAATAGCACGGTCGTCCCCCCCATCTCGCTAAAAGAGCCAGCGGAAAGGCACGTCCTACTACATTCACGTATTTTATAAGAAGCTCGCGCCTACTCTTGCCAGCGCGATAAAATTAGAAATGCGTCAGTGTCAGGCCGTACATTACACCGGCAATGAGCACCATAAAGGCCACCATGGCACGCAGCCGGTCTTTTTGGCGGCGCTTTTTCTCCGCAACTTCCTGCGGGTTGAGCGCGCTCAGATGTGTCATCAGATCATCCACCCCATCAGCATATGGTCAGCCAGAAGCCCGCAGAACAGCAGGAACAGATAGGCCAGAGAAAAGCGGAATGAGAGACGGGCCGCCTTGTCACCATTCAAGCTCATGCCTGTTGCATCCTGCGGTTCACGCAGCACCCGCACGGCACACGCGACAAAACCCAGCCCCAGCACCAAAGCCGTGCCGGTATAAAGCCAGCCGCTCAGACGCAGGAAAGACGGAATCAGCGAGACCGCCAACAGCACCAGCGTATAAACAAAGATATTCCACCGCGTATGCCGCGCCCCTTTGACAACCGGCAGCATGGGGATTCCAGCGCGGCCATAATCCTTGCAGGCATAAAGGGAGAGTGACCAGAAGTGCGGCGGGGTCCAGAAGAAAACAATCCCGAACATCACCACGGGCAGCACGGCCATATGGCCGGTTGCCGCAGCCCAGCCAATCATGGGTGGAAAAGCCCCGGCGGCTCCACCAATCACAATATTCTGCGGCGTCGAGCGCTTGAGCCACATGGTATAAATGACGGAATAGAAGAAAATCGAGAAGGCCAGAATACCGGCGGCCAGCGCATTGGTTGCCATCCACATCAGGCAGACCGAAAGGCAGGACAACCCAACGCCATAAGCCAACGCTTCCTGTGGCGGAATACGGCCACCGGGAATAGGCCGGGTAATGGTGCGCTGCATCACCGCGTCAATATCGCGGTCATACCACATATTGATAGCCCCGGCAGCGCCTGACGCCAGACAGATACAGAGAATGGAAACAGCTGCCACAAACGGGTTCAGGTGCCCCGGCGCCATAATCATCCCGGCAGCACCCGTGAACACCACCAGTGAAATCACGCGCGGTTTGAGCAGCAGAACCCAGTCTTTCGCTGTCGTGCCGACCCGGTCCGCCTTAAAACGGATACGCTCTGCCTGAGCAGCGCTGGCTACGGTCTCGCTCATGACTGCACCGTTCCCTTAGAAACAGACACCATGACGGGTTGTGTTGTCACAGAACTAACCTCTTCTTCTTTCCGGTTCTGCAGGAAACTCAGTCCCATAGTCAGCAGAAAGCAGAAGAGAGACACGCCCAGCAGGCTCCCACTCCAGATTTGCGTTGTGGCGGAAAGCGGAGAGAAGGACAGCCCAGTTGCGGTCGCCATCAGCACAAACTGCAAAATAACCGGGGCGCGCGGATACCAATATCCGCCATTTTCTCCGCGCCACAGGTAAAGGCCGCAGAAGGCAGCATAAACGGCTGCAAGCTGAAGAGCGGAATGGAGACCTTCTCCCTGCATCAGTTGTGCAACCCAACCTGTGGAGACAACAGCCAGAAAACCAAGGCCCCATAGCATGGGAACACGCAGGGAAAGGCGGCTGCGCCATGCGCCGGCCATCCACAGACCCGCCAGCAGAACAGAGGCCAGCGTGGACGCGAACAGCACTGCGTTTTCAGGAGAGGTCAGAACGCCCGGCTGCTGCACAGTGGCGACCAGTCCATGCGCGAAAACGCCACGGGTCCAGATGATGACAGAGGCCGCAGCCGTTGTCGCCATGATCGCGATAACCGGTTTTTCAGAAAAATGACTTCCCCGCGCACCGACTTCAAACACCAGTCCAAACCCGGCCAGCAGAGAGACAAGGGTAACAGGCTCCGTCAGCCCATCCAAAAGCGGAAGGATTGATGTTGAGGCACCGGAGAGCAGTTGATGCGTCATCACGGCGGCCAGCACAGGCACAGTCACCAGCAGAACGGCAGAAGCCAGCATTTCTCCCCAAACAAACGGAGAAAACGGCTTTTGCTCTTCATAATCCGCGCGGCTGTCAAAAATCGTGGCCAGCAGGACCATCACGGCGCAGAGTAGCCCGACACTCCAGAGCAGAACAGCCGGAGCCTGCGCGCCCGTCGTGACGGTCAGACCACCAGAAACAGCAACCATCCCGAGACCAGCATAGTTCAGGCTTGGCAGCACACCCCCGGAACGCCCAAGAGCCCTCGGCAACCAGAGGTTGCCAAAGCCGCAAACTAACGCCGGAATAACAACAAAAAGAAGCATCAGCGGAGCATGGATCTGTTCGAGAACAGGCCAGAGTCCTGCATCTGGCATAATGCCTGCCTGACGCAGCACAGAGGCTCCTCCACCAAGCAGCCCCGCAATCGTGGCGATGAGCAGATACCCTGCCCCCACACCCGTACCCGATGCAGCCTGCTTGTTCATGCTTTTCTTTCCGTTCCGGCTTTTTGCCCGGTAAAGGCCATTGCTCGTAACCTGTATCGCCACAAGCCCCACAGCACTCACGCTCTGCGGACTCTGTAAAAAGCGTATAATAACGATTTTTATACTGAGAGACGACCCGTTAAGTCCCGCGCCGCCGTCTGCCCTGCCTTGTGCGGAAAGGGCGACGGAAGCGGATAGGGCGTAGTTTTACGTCCGGTCGAGTGTCACCAATGTAAAAAGCCCCAAGGGAGGCACCGGCTGGATACGGGCGCGGGCAAGATCATCCGGCGGCAGAAGGGATTCCATGGCAAAGTCCGGATGCCAGCCCAGAGAGCGGGACGCCCGTGCCATACCCCGTTCCACAACACCCCGCACGCCGTTGGGCGCAAGGAAATGGTTTACAAAAAGAATATGGCCACCGGGGCGCACCACGCGCTTGAGCTCACGCAGCAGCTTGCGCGGATGCGGCACGACAGAGGCGACAAACATGGCCACGGCAATATCGAAAGACGCATCAGCAAAGCTGGTCTCTTCCGCATCCATTTCCAGAAGCGCTTCAACGTTAGTCAGATTCTCTTTCTGCACACGTTCCCGCGCACGGGCCAGCATGTCACCCGAGAGATCAATGCCGGTAATTTTCTTGCTCTGAGTGTAGCAGGGCAAAGCAAGCCCTGTTCCCACGCCGACTTCCAGCACTTTGGTACCGGGCAGCGCGTTGACAGCTTCCACCGCGCGCTTGCGACCAACGCCAGAAATACCGCCAAAAACGGTATCATAGACGCCAGCCCACCGACGGTAGGCAAGTTTGACAGCCTCTGCATCCAGCGCCGAGCGTGAAGGAGGAGGCACCGGATCCTCACCCTGACCGGGCGGGCATTCATGGAGAACGTCACTCATGCTCTCTCTCTGCCTGCTCGCCGTCATTTCTTCAAGTGCCACAACGTATCTTCCCTGTATTAAATAATGGCCGCCATAAAAGCGCCCTTGTCTTCGGCCCCATTGTGCCCTTACCTTCCGCCTTGAAAGAACGGGTTGAAAAGAAAACTGTCATGCTGAATCTGGTTATTGCCATCATTGCGCTCATCATCTGGTCATCAATCGTGGTTTATTATTTCCGCACGCCTCTGATGCACTGGTTTGACAACCGCTTTGGCAAAGACACCGTTCTTCCAGTCCCTGAAGACGACGCAGACGTAGCCCATCAGGGCGATCACGCTCCGACCGCTGCACCCGCATCACCTCCGACTGACAAGGTTCAGTAAGTCAGGACAGTTTTCCTGCCAGTTTCCCTTCAATACAGTCCCAGATCAGCCCTGCCGCATTAAGGCCGTCGAAGCGCTCCAACTCTTGAAGACCCGTCGGGGATGTCACGTTGATTTCCGTGAGGTAATCCCCGATCACATCAATCCCGACAAAAATCAGGCCGTGCTCTTTCAGGAACGGCCCAATAGCGGCACAGATGTCCTCATCACGCGCTGTCAGCCCGACTTTGCGGGCAACCCCTCCGACATGCATATTCGAGCGATGGTCTTCACCGGATGGTACGCGGTTAATGGCCCCTACCGGCTTGCCGTCCACCAGAATAATCCGTTTATCCCCGGCTTTGACAGCGGGTTCATAACGCTGGATCATCAATGGCTCGCGGGAGCGGGCAAAATGCATCTCCAGCAGCGCGTTCAGATTCTGGTCATCCTCACGAATGCGGAAGATGCCGCTGCCGCCATTGCCGAAGAGCGGCTTAACAATAATGTCACGCCATTTCCGACGGAACGCGCGAATTTCCCCGACGTCCCATGTCACCAGTGTCGGCGGCATCAAGCCGGGGAAATGGGTCACCAGCAGTTTTTCCGGGGAATCCCGCACCCAGCGCGGATCATTCACCACCAGCGCCTTGCCCGGACCAATGCCATGCACATGGTCCAGCAGATGGGTTGCCGTAATATAAGCCATATCAAATGGCGGGTCCTGACGCATCAGCACCACGTCCATTTCGCCCAGAGAACGCCGGGTTACAGGACCAAAGCTGGCATGACGCCCCTTTTCCCGCTGGACCGTCACCGGGCGTACCGCAGCACTCACCTGCGCTCTGGCAACGCCACCGGGTTCGGTCACGCCCTCACCCAGCGCCATGGAGCCGACTTCATACACAAACAGCGCATGCCCACGGGCCTGCGCTTCCAGCATCATGGCGAATGTGGAATCACCATCAATATTGATGTGCTCCAGAGGGTCCATCTGGACGGCCACATTCAGTGGAGATGACATACGCCCCCGCTTTCCTAATTTCATTTCTCTTTTAGCACCGTAATCCTGTTCCGTGCGCCTGTCCAAACGAACACATCCGCTATCAGCACAGAACACACCTTTTCCGCCCGGTTTCAGGGCAGCAGGACAGCATCTAGCCCCTGTCCTGCGGCATCACACCGCATCCGCACATGAAAAACCGAATATGTATCAGCTACCGCACCGTGCCGCGCACGCACGAGCGGTAGCTCCTCACCCAGCACTATAAAGTGAGTCGTATCGGGCTGATCATGCCGCCTATGGCTACGAATCAAGTAGCCTTCACCACACCGCGCGTGCGGGAGATTAAACAACAGCCAACGCGGCTCGACCGCCATGACCTTCCGGCCACGAGGGCTATAGAAGGAAAGCTCGGCGGCCAGACCATATTCGTCCGCAATCAGCAAAGACGATTCAGGCGTGCGCGCCACAACGGTCTGTGCAAATGCCTGCCAGCCGCCCATCTGCCGTAAAGTCATATCAAAATGCGGGGAAAGTGTTACGGGTGAGAACGCGGCCTGCACCACAATCACCCCAACCAGCGCCATACCCAGCAGGCTGGAAGCCAGCGCACCGCTCCAGACAGGCAGAACCGCCGCCAAGGCAAGAGCCGGATATAGCACAACCGGCCAATTGGCCTGCACACGGGCTCCAAACGCATGTTGGATGAACACGACCGCAGGCAGCAAAATCATCAGAAGTAAAAGCCGGGAAAACGCATCTTTCTGTCGCCACAGCAGCCAGACGCCACCGACGAAAAATACGAAGACACCCGGAGAGGCCAGCCCGATTTGCCCGCCGAGCAATTCACCAAAATAGGTAACCATCTTCGCCGGATGCCAGTCACCCGTGCGCCCCCCCTGCTTGAGAAAGCTCACCCAGCCATGTGTGGCATTCCACCAGATGACAGGCCCTGCGCAGAGTAACGCGACACCCCCGCCCATCCACGGCCACGGCGTTTTCAGCCAGCCCCGGCCTGCGCGCGTTAGAAAAAGCCAGACCAGCATCCCGCCAACGGGCAGCACAGCCGTATATTTGCTTTCAAAACCCAGCCCAACAGCGGCTCCAACCAGAAGCCATGCTGCTCCCTGCCCGCGCAGACAGACTCGCCCGAGGCTCCAGACCAGCAACGCCATGAAGAGTAGAAGCGGCGTGTCGGGTGTCATAATCAGCGTGCCGACACCCAGCGCCACGGTTCCATTCAGCAGCAGCCCGGTGCGAACCATACCCGCATCAGGCGTCAGAGACGTGCTGATCTGTGCAGTCTGTGCGCGGCTCCGTAGCCAGTCCCGTGCCGTAAGAGCCAGCAGAACCGTGCCAGCCAGAGCGGAAACCGGCCCCATCGCGCGCACGCCCAGAGCCGTATCACCAAACACGGCCATGCCAGCATAGATCCAAACCGCCACCAGAGGCGGGTGATCCAAATAGCCAGTAGCAGGCGCTAAGGCCCAGATACGATAATAGGCTTCATCCGGCGTGAGCGGCACCCATGCGGCCATCAAGAGGCGCACAAGCGTCAGACCCGCCAGAGCAGCGGACCAAGCCCACAGAGCACGCCCACGCACCATGCGGTGTATCACCGCCGCCAGACAATGGTGGAGGACATGGCATAATTCCAGACGACCGCCACGACAGCTCCGGCCACGCTGGCCTCATTAAACTCCCGGCTCTGGTGATAAACCATATCCGCCACACCCACATTGGCCAGCGCCCCGACGGAGCAGACCAGCATGAACAGCAGCAGGCCCCATACGCAGCGCACACCACGCAGGCGTCTATCCCGATAGGTGAGGTTATTATCCAGTTGGAAATTGATAATCATGGCCACAACCGTACCAATGCCCTGCGCCACAGGAAAATCGAACCCCAGCGCACGAGCACACTGCATGACCAGCAGATTAACGCCAATCCCGACAAGACCGACGAGCGCAAACGCCACAAACCGCAAAGGCAGCCAACCACGGCAGAGCTTATCCAGCAGCAGGGCGACAAATTGCAGCATAACCAGCGCATCAAGCTTGCTTTCACCCGCCAGCCGCGCACGGAAACCGCAGGCAATTTCCTGCACACGCAAAGGGTGTGGGGAAGACAGCAGCAGATCGACCAGAATTTTAAAACCCGTGCCTGACAGATGCGGCGCAATGCGGGCGAATGTCTCCTGCCTTAGCGCGAAAAAACCGCTCATCGGGTCGCCCAGCTTTACGGGCAGAAGCATCTGCGCGAGTTTGATACCGCCATCTGACAAGGCATGCCGCCAAGCATTGGCGAGACCGGAATTATCCCCGCCCTCCACATGGCGGCTGCCCACGGCAACATCACACACGCCGCTCCGCACGGCATCAACCAGTGCGCCAAGGCGGCTTTCATCATGCTGCATGTCCCCGTCCATGACGGCAACAATTTGAGCGGAGGAAGAAAGCGCGCCCTCAATAACAGCGGAAGAAAGCCCCCTGCGGCCAACACGACAGAGGCCACGCACGCGGGCATTTTCGCGGGCAAGCGCACGCACGGCCTCGGTTGTGCCATCCGGTGAGTTATCATCCACAAAAATGACTTCCCACCGCCTCCCTGCCAGCGCGCGCTCCAGTGCGGCGACAAGCGGGCCAACATTCCCGACCTCATTGTAACACGGCACAATCACGCTGATCTCAGGACCAGCCTGCCCGTCTGCGGCCGCTTCTGCCGCCGCCTCGCTCACGCTATGCCGCCCTCGCTACCCGGAAAAATCGGAACACCCGTGCGATCCAGACTGGTGCGGATGGTTTGCAGGGTCTGCACGCGAATCACGTGCGGGCCTTCAGTCAGCCGACGGGTCAGCGCGTTTTCATGCGCGGCATCACGCGCAATCAGGCGCGCCAGAAAATCACCACCGCCCCGAATCATGTGGCACTCGCGGACTTCCGGCCAGCGGGCCATCTCTGCCTCAAAGGCGGACAGGACAGCTTCCTTCTGGCTATCAAGGCCAATCAACGCAAAAAAAGTGATGGGCCAGCCCAAGGCACTCGCGTCCGGCTCCGCATGATAGCCATGGATCACACCCAGCTCTTCCAGCCGCCGCACACGCCGCAGGCAGGGTGGGGCAGAAATTCCAACGCGGCGGGCCAGCTCGACGTTGGTCATGCGCCCGTCTTCCTGAAGTTCCGCCACAATACGAAGGTCAACAGCGTCTAGTTCCGTCACCTTGCCTGATCCATTTCTCGCCGTAGCCTTTTTCCAAAGAGTATGGGGCGTATATGCCACGCACGCGCACGCGCCGCAAACGGCTTCCGCTCTTGCTCTCGCCGCATACACCCGCCATATCGCAACATATGCAAAGTGCGTCTAGCGCATCCTGACTTCCAGCACGCAAAGGTCTGCCCCATGACAGAAACCATCCTCACCGATCTGCTTGTTATTGGCGCAGGCCCGGCTGGCTATACCGCTGCCATTTACGCCGCGCGCGCAAACCTTGCGCCCGTTCTGGTGGCAGGGCTTCAGCCGGGTGGCCAGTTGACCATCACCACTGACGTGGAAAACTACCCCGGCTTTGCAGACGCTGTGCAAGGCCCGTGGCTGATGGAACAGATGGAAGCCCAAGCCAGAAATGTTGGCACGCGGATTGAGTATGACATCATCACCACCGTGGATTTCAAATCCGGCTCCCCGTTTCGTCTGACAGGCGATTCCGGCACAGAGTATCTTGCAAAATCCGTGATTATCGCCACTGGCGCTCAGGCCAAATGGCTCGGCCTGCCTGCGGAGAAAACCTTGCAGGGTGCTGGCGTTTCCGCCTGTGCCACGTGTGATGGTTTCTTTTATCGCGGCAAGAACGTGGTTGTGGTGGGCGGCGGCAATACGGCTGTGGAAGAGGCTTTGTACCTCACCCACCACGCAGCGCATGTGACTCTTATCCACCGCCGAGACACCCTGCGGGCCGAGAAAATCTTGCAGGACCGTTTTTTCAAAAACCCGAAGACCTCCATTTTGTGGAATACGACGGTGGAGGATATTCTGGCCACCGGCACGCCGCCGACTGTCAGCGCCATTCGTGTGCGCAATACGCAGGACGGTGTCATGCAGGACATTCCGGCTGACGGCATTTTTATCGCTATCGGGCACAGCCCCACGACAGGCCTTTTCAACGGGCAGGTCGCGCTGGATGCGGAAGGTTATATTGAGACCACGCCCGGCACCACCCGCACCTCCGTTCCCGGTGTTTTCGCTGCGGGCGATGTGCAGGACAAAATTTACCGTCAGGCCGTAACCGCTGCTGGCACCGGCTGCATGGCCGCTCTGGATGCGGAACGATATCTGGCCGAACTGAGCGCCGAATAACAGCTCATCCCTTGACCAGTCCCGCCAATTACTGCACGTAATGAAATCCGAAGCATGATAATTATGCTCTAGATAACTTCATTCAATTTGCAGGAGGCGTGCGTGGACTGGGACAAACTCCGGGTATTCCATGCTGTGGCGGAAGCCGGTTCCTTTACCCACGCGGGAGATGTGCTTAATCTAAGCCAATCTGCTGTTTCACGGCAGATTTCCGCGCTGGAGGACGTCCTTCAGGTTCCGCTTTTTCATCGCCACGCCCGAGGACTGATCCTCACCGAACAGGGCGAGACGTTGCACAAAACGGTGCGCGAGGTCTTTTCAAAACTTGAAATGACCCAGACGCTTTTAACCGAGAGTAAGGAAAAAGCCGCAGGGCGTCTGCGGGTTACAACAACCACAGGCTTTGGCAATTGCTGGCTTATGCCGCGGTTGCACAAGTTTATGGCGGCCAACCCCGACATCGATATCTGTCTTATTATGGAAGACAGTGACCTTGACCTCGGTATGAGAGAAGCAGACGTTGCCGTGCGTATGCATGCGCCGCGCCAGCCAGACCTCATCCAGCGGCATCTGGCAGATTTCCATCTGCCGATTTTTGCCGCACCGCTCTATATCGAAAAATACGGCATGCCGAAAAGCATTGAGGAAATCTCAAAGCATCAGCTCGTTTTATTCGGGGAGCATCACCCGCCGGTCGCCCATATTAACTGGCTGGCTGAACATATCCGCAGCAACCCGATAAAGCAGAACGCACGTCTGGAAGTGAACAGCATGGCCGCCATGGCCTGTGCCATTGGCGCAGGGCTCGGTATCGGATCCATCCCGACCTATGCCGCGACTGAATTTCCTGATCTTGTGCAGATCCTGCCGGAAATTACCACCCCGACCGTAGACGCCTATTTTGTCTATCCGGAAGAGTTGCGCAGCTCCAAGCGCGTTGCCGTTTTCCGGGATTTCCTGATGAGCGAGCTCGGCATTCGCTAACATCAGGCGTTTCAGACTCGGTTATAGGTCCCTCGCTTAAAACGAGTCGGCCTGTTTCCATGAAAAAGCTCCCCTTTGTGGGAGCTTTTTTTATGGTTTTATTCTTATTTATTTATCAATTTCTATTATAACTGTCTTCCAGCCTTATAATATCGTCTTCCCCCAAATAAGCACCCGACTGAACCTCAATCAGCGTCAAAGGGATTTTTCCCGGATTTTCCAGACGGTGCACACAGCCCTGCGGCAGATAAACACTCTCATTTTCTCGCACCAGCATCAGGTCTTCCCCACGCGTTACCAGAGCAACGCCTTCCACAACCACCCAATGCTCAGCCCGATGAAAATGCTTCTGGAGAGACAGTTTCCCGCCCGGATTGACCACAATGCGTTTCACCTGAAACCGCTCATTGCGGATCAGCCCCTCATAAAATCCCCACGGGCGATAATTCTTCTGGTGCGCTGAGGCCTCTGTCCGACCATCTTTTTTAAGACGGTCCACCACTTTTTTTACATCCTGCGCACGATCTTTACGGGTTACCAGCACAGCATCACTTGTGACGACAACCACCACGTCATCCACACCCGATACCGCCGTCAACGGGCCTTCGGAGCGCACGTAACAGCCGTGTGCGTCTTCCACCAGAACATCGCCCAACAGCACGTTGCCTTCTGCCGTCTTAGGGCTGATGTCCCACAGCGCGTCCCAGCTTCCTACGTCCGACCAGCCGAGATCGGCCGGGATAACCGCTGAAACCTGCGTAGGCTCCGCAATGGCATAATCGATAGAAATATCGGGGGCCTGCGCAAAAGCATCTTTATCCAGCCGGATAAAATCAAGGTCTGTCTTTCGCTTTGCAAAAGCCTCCTGCACGTTTTGCAAAACCTCCGGCGCGTAATGCTGCATTTCGGCAAGCAGCACATCCGCCCGAAAAACAAACATGCCAGAATTCCAGAAATAATTGCCGTCTTTTACAAATTCTTCCGCAACAGCCTGTACTGGTTTTTCACGGAAAGAGCGGATGGTAAAAACTCCGTCCACACCGGGGAGCAGATCACCTTTTTCAATATAGCCATAACCCGTTTCCGGACGGGTGGGGGCCATCCCGAAGGTCACGATACGCCCCTGCTCCGCCGCCTGCACAGCTTTCGCCATAGCCTCGCCAAGAGCGTCGGATTTCTTGATATCGGCATCTGCGGCCATCATCCACAGTACAGCCTCGGGATGCGTCTGCGCGACAAGAAGGGCCGCCGCGGTAATGGCCGGTGCAGAGTTCCGACCAACTGGCTCCAGCATGATACTGGCCCCTGTGACCGAGACTTCACGCAGTTGTTCCGCAATTAAAAAACGGTGTTCTTCATTGCAAACAATAACAGGTGGAGCAAACCCGGCCACCTGCCCTCGCAGGACGGTTTCCTGAAGCATGCTCCGCGCACTGACAAGAGACCACAACTGTTTGGGAAAGCTGGCACGTGACATGGGCCACAACCGACTGCCCGTGCCGCCTGACAGCACAACAGGCACGATCATCTTACCGGCAGTGTGGCATGAAGTCATTTCCAACAGTCCTTATTCTGATATCTTACAAATATTAAAGAATTATTCCAGCCATACCTATCTGTTAAGAGGCGTGCTGGTAGACTGCCAATGGCTTCGGCTGGTCTGCCAGACCGTACATCCACCTCTAACATTTCCATATACCTTTGTCTCAAAAACCAACTCTCTCCAATACATTCCCTTAACCTGAAGACGAAGAGAACGAGACAAATCATTCCTAAAACAGATTACCAAATATTTATTTTACTTGCATACATTGCCTCTTTCATTCTCCTGATATGTCTTTTTTCATGAGAAATTCGATTTTATTCAATCACATTGTTATATTCTCTATTCCCAAACAAGAACTGGAATAGTATGGGTGGCTTATTCATCTTCACAAATAAACGGAATTGTCGATGTCAGAGAACCAGAGCTATCCCAACATCCTTGAGCTCGCCACAGAAATTGTTTCGGCTCATGTGTCCAACAACCAGACTGATCCTGCCCTGATCCCCACGCTCATCCGTGATATTTATCAGGCTCTGAAAACAGCTGATCAGCCGCAGAACGAACCGGAAAAGCTTCAGCCCGCCGTGCCGGTCAAGCGTTCCGTGTTCCCTGACTATATTGTCTGCCTGGAAGACGGCAAAAAGCTGAAAATGCTCAAGCGCCACCTACAGAGCGCCTATGGCATTACGCCGGAACAGTATCGTGAGCGCTGGGGCCTGCCGGCTGATTACCCCATGGTTGCGCCGAACTATGCAGAACGCCGCTCCACGCTGGCGCGTGAAATCGGTCTGGGCCGCAAAATCCATGCAACCCCGGACGGTGAAGAGTCCGGTGCACGTGGCCGCCGCAGCAAAAAAGCAACAGCCTGATTTTTAAAATCTGACAGTATTCCTCTGGTTCGTACTGTCAGATCATTTATGTATTGACGGATCATATCGGCTTAGTGAATTTTGAAGTGCGTATCAGCCCACTGTGGCAGGTACGCACTTTTTTTATTTTGGCGTCCCTTTTTGTCACGCATATCCGTCGGCGCTCTTCGTCCAGCAAGCGGCCAACCCGGAATTTGGAAGGTGGACCATGACTAAGTCTGAGCTCATTGCCGCGCTTATGCAGAAACATCCGCATCTTCAACTCAAAGACATCAATCTGATCGTCAATACTGTCTTCGAGTCTGTTTCCAGCAGTCTGGCAGACAATAATCGTGTGGAATTACGTGGCTTTGGCACTTTTTCCATCAAGGAAAGAGATCCGCGCATTGGACGCAACCCAAAAACCGGCGAGCAGGTTCAGGTCTCTAAAAAATACATTCCATTTTTTAAAACCGGGAAAGACCTACACGCGCGGATCAATAAAGCACGCAAGGCCTGACAGTCCGGTTGGGCTTGCCATGAGCTTTTTGCTCGCGCTGCCGCGTACCCCTCTCCCGAATACCCGTCAGGGCTGACTGTCCATAAAGAGTTTGGCCTGCCGCAAATCTTCTACAAAACGTGCATATTCCCGCTCCTTATCTGCCTCGCTGGGCAGACGCAGCAGGTAGGACGGGTGAACCGTCACCAGTCCCTGACTTCCGTCCACTAATGGGAAAATCCGAGACCGTTCACGAGAAATCGTCACGGGTCGATGCAGCAAACTTTGCGCCGCCGTAACACCCATCATGACAATCAAAGCCGGTTTAATCAGCCGTCGTTCAGCATCCAGCCACATCTGGCACGCCTGCATGGACTCCTGTTCGGGCTTCTGATGCAGTCTGCGACCATTCCGCCAAGTAAAGCGGAAATGTTTGACGGCATTTGTTACGTAAACACTGCTCCGACTCAACCCGGCTGCTTCCAGCGCCCGATCCAGCACCTGACCAGCAGGGCCGACAAACGGTCGCCCGGCGAGATCTTCCTGATCCCCCGGCTGTTCACCCACCAGCATGACACGGGCTTCGGCTGTTCCTTCGCCAAAAACTGTGCGAGACGCCGGACGCCAGAGCGCGCAGGCGCGGCAATCCATCGCCTCCGCCCCCAAAGCCGTCAGCGATGTCGTGTCTGCAATGTCCTCAGACTCCGGCACCAGAACTGTACGAGGCCAATCCTGCCACATACCCTGCCCAGCCTGCTGCCAGTCCACCGGCGAACCGCTGCCGCTTTCTGCTTTTCCCCGACCAAACCACAGCGTCTTACCGTCCCACTTCATGCTGCGATACGCGGTGCGGACTTCCCAAGCCCGTGCATAACGCGCCATGCAGTAGGCGGCATTGCCTTCCACCACGTAGGCTGAGGGCGTCGCGATCCAGATATTTTGCTCTGTGTCCGCAAAATGCCGCGCAAACTCAAACCGGAAGCGTTCGGTTTCCGCTTTCACGGCCTCCACAAGAGCAACAACCCTCCGAACGTCCGGGTCATCATCTGTTGTCGTCAGATCCAGATGCTCGTGTACCACGCGAAAGAGTAGGCGATATAGCGCGCTAAACCGCTCAGGCTGGGGCGCCTGAAAGGCTAGTAAAATCCATTCCACAAGTCTGCGTGGCAGATGCAGCGTATGGTCAGGAGACGTCTGCTCGGTCGGAATAGCCTGAAGAGCCTTCTGCACGTCCTCAGCCGACTGCGCGACGCGCCATGTCAGAGCATCCGGGAGTGTACCCGCCAAAGCATGCTCACGCGCCGCGTTCCGCCATGTTTTGAAGTCAACCTGATGAGCCAGAAGAATTTCCGTCACGATTTTCCCTTTCCGGACGCACCCCATCCGGTCGTCTCTTCAGCGACACCGCGAACACGCAAGCCGGACCACCAGACCTTAATGGTCTTAACGCGTCAGGCCCGTCGTTTACGCAACCGCTGCTGCACACGCGCCAGCAGATCCGCGCCGTTCATGATGCCAAACACATGCAGCAGCACCGCATAGAGAACCGCGCCAAGCCCAACCATGCTCCCAAGCCACAGAATCCGCAGGCTCAGACCAGACGGGAACGCTAGCAGCGCCTGCACGCCCAACAGGACTACTCCCATCAAAATCGCGGCACAGGCTGTTTTAACCATTCTGAACTGCTCACGCCCGGAGACCTGCAAAGCATCACGCCGCATGAGCAGAATTGCCAGACAGGCCACATTGGCGCAGGCCGCAAGACTACTGGCCAGCGGCGGCCCCATATGGGCCAGAGGCTTCATAAACAGCAGGTTCAGGAGAAAATTCAGCACCAGAACGCCAATACCGATATAAACCGGAGTGCGGGTATCGCCGCGCGCAAAAAAGGCTGGGGAAAAAACCTTCACCAGCACAAAAGCCGGGAGACCAATCGCATAGGCTCTCAGAGCCTGCGCGGAGAGCAGTGCATCATGCTCCGTAAAAGAGCCGTGGCCAAACAGCACGATCATAATCGGGCCGGCCAGCGCCAGTAATCCAGCTACAGCAGGAAGCGTGAGCAGCAGGACGTAGCTCATGGCGCGGTTCTGGGCGGCATGTGCTGCATCATGCTCCCCGGCCGCGAGATAGCGCGTCAACACAGGCAGCAGGGTTGTACCCGCCGCAGCACCTAGCACCCCCAAAGGCAACTGATTGATCCGGTCTGCAAAATACATCAGCGAGACGCTGCCGGGGGGCAGGAGCGTGCCGATAATCGTATCAACCGTGAGGTTGATCTGCCCTACGCCACTTCCCACCAGCCCCGGCACCATGCGACGCACCAGTAGACGAATACGCGGCGTCAGCGCAGGCCAGAGCGGCATCAGGCCAAACTGCGCACGATGCGCGGCCCATAACAGCAGGCCAAGCTGCGCCACGCCAGAAGCCGTCACGCCCCATGCTGCCGCATAAGCCACATTTGGCAAAAACGGTGAGGCAAAAAGAATGGCGGCAATCCCCACCACATTGAACGCCAGATACGCAGCCGCAGCGATGCCAAACCGATGCAGCCCGTTGAGCACGCCCGCCACAAGGGCTGCGGCACAGATAAGCACGAGGTAGGGAAAGGTGATGCGGCTCAGGCTGACGCCCAGTGCATACCGTTCACCCGTTTGCAAAAAGCCGGGGGCAATCAGCCGCAACACCTGCGGCATGAAAATTTCACCCAGCACACACAGAAACAGCAGCCAGAGCAGCATGACGCCCAACGCGCGCCGCGCGAAGGTGCGGGCTTCATCCTTGCCCTCTTTGGTCAGGACAGACGAAAAGAGCGGCACAAAAGCCGCGTTGAACGCGCCCTCTCCAAACAGCCGCCGAAACATATTCGGCAGGCGGAACGCCACCTGATAGGCATCCTGCAGCGGACCAGCACCCATAAAGGCGGCCAGGAGTTGATCCCGCACCAGACCAAGAATACGGCTGAGCATGGTCCAGCCGCCAACAGTAAGGAAATTTTTGAGCATGACAGATTGCTTATACGGGCAGCGCTCCCTTTAGAGATAGAGGGATAAAGCCTTAAACTTCAAATAAAACCGCCGCTGTGCAGCGACGTTGTGGCTCTATATTTTGCTCGACCGCAAGCCAATGAGCGCGCAAACTTACCAAACTTCATATTTTGTCCGGTCGACCAAGGAGAAATGCCCCATATGCCAGACACGACAAGCCAGCCCATCATTTCCGGGCACCCTCGCTGTGTTCTGGTCAAGCCAAGCCAGCGCTCAAGAAATGGGCAGGAAACAGCGCGTAACGTTCTGGCATTTTTTATCTTCGCCATAGCACTTTATACCATCCATGGCTTTTTACCGGCTTTGGTGTGGGGCGGCGTTTTCGCCATTGCAACGTGGCCCCTTTACACGCGCGCCCAAGCCGCATGGCCTAAGGCGGCACAGGGGACAATGCTGCCCTTTCTCTTTACCGCAGCTATGGCGCTGATTTTTGTTATTCCCATGATGCTCATTACACTGGAAGCGGTTGGTGAAGCGAAAAGCGCCCTAAGCTGGCTGGAGCAGGCGCGCCAGAACGGTGTGCCCGTGCCTGATGCCCTCAGCCGCCTGCCCTTTGGCAGCCAGACTCTGACAAACTGGTGGCAGGCACATCTGTCCAACCCGGAAGACGTTTCCAACCTGACAGGTGCTCTGGACAGCAAGGGCATGTCGATCACAAAAGCCCTTGGCTCTCAGATTGCGCACAGAGGCACGCTCTTCTGCTTTTCAATCATCACGTTGTTTTTTCTTTATAAGGATGGCACGTCGGTTATTCGCCAATGCCGCGTGGCCTCTCGCCGGGCATTCGGTAAGCGAGGCGAAACCATTGCGCGCCAGATTGTTGCCTCCGTGCATGGGACCGTGCTCGGCCTTGTGCTGGTCGGCATTGGCGAAGGCGCGCTGATGGGCATTGTCTACAGTTTTGCCGGTGCGGCCCACCCTGCCCTGTTTGGTGTGATTACGGCTGTTGCCGCCATGATCCCTTTCTGCGCCATGATTGCCGTGGGGCTTGTCTCCCTGCTGATCCTTGTCAAAGGCGCTTCAATTGCCGCGATCGTGACATTCTGCATCGGCGCTGTCGTGATTTTTGTCGCAGACCATTTTATCCGCCCGGTACTTATTGGCGGCAGCACCCAACTTCCCTTCCTGTGGGTTCTTCTTGGAATTCTGGGTGGCGCGGAAACATGGGGCCTGCTGGGGTTGTTTGTTGGCCCGGCGGCCATGGCCGCACTCAACCTGCTCTGGCGCCGCTGGACCGCGGGCAACAATGCAATAGAGGCCTAAACAGCAAAAAGGGTGTTCCGTTTCCGGACACCCTATAAACTGCTCTCATTTTTAGAGAACCAACTGGACAAATATCGGGCAGGCGGGATTCGAACCCACGACCCCCAGTCCCCCAGACTGATGCGCTACCAGACTGCGCTACTGCCCGTCCATTTGGTGAAAGGGTCTTTAGCAGTCCCTTTCACACCGCACAAGTCACCTTGCGGATTTTTTCAGGCTGTCAGGCGGTTACGGAACGATTCCAGCTCCACCAGAATATCGGCCAGCTCGCTTTTCAGGCGGACAGTCTGCTTTTCCAGCCGCCGCACAACGTCACCAGAGCCAGCGTTCACGACTGATGCTGATTCCGATACAGGTGCAGGTGCAGGTGCAGGTGCAGGTGCAGGTGCAGGTGCAGGTGCAGCCTCAACAACCTTTTTGGGCTGCTGTGCAACCTCTGCGTGAGGCTGATCCAGCGCGCTCTGTGCCTCCAGCGTCGTCGCTGCGGTCTCTTCCCGCTGTTCGTCTTCTGGCGTTACATCGGACGCGACGTCATTAGAGGCAACGCCATGAGCCGACACTGCAACAGTAGCCACTGGTTCGCTTGCGCTGTCACGCGTAGAGGAAGACGTGTCCGCCTCAAGAGCGTCAGTCACAACCGGGACATCTGCGTCAGCCTGATGCCCTGTGTCCGTATTTCCTTCACGCAGAAGCCGCTGCACACCTTTTACCGTGTAGCCTTTAGCGTAAAGAAGATCGGAAATATGCCGAAGCAGATCGACATCAGCCGGACGGTAATACCGTCGGCCACCGCCTCTTTTTAAAGGGCGAACCTGCTCAAAGCGCGTTTCCCAGAATCGGAGCACATGCTGCGGAACATGCAGTTCGTCAGCAACCTCACTAATTGTACGAAAGGCGTGCGGCCCTTTTTCTGAACGTGCCAGACCACCGCCGTCTTCGTCCGGCAGGTCGGAAACATCTGTAATAGAAGGAGACTGGTCGGCTTCACTCATCATCGTACGCCTCGCCACCTTCGAGCGGCTCGTGATTAATGGCTGCACGGAGCAGCTGACTCGGGCGGAAAACCAGCACGGAACGCGGAAGAATCGGGACTTCCTCACCCGTTTTCGGGTTGCGTCCGCAGCGTTGGCCTTTTTGTCTTATTGAAAACGTGCCGAAACCACTAATCTTGACGCTTTCGCCGCGCTCCAGCGCCTGCATGAGCGTTTCCAGAATATCTTC
Source organism: Acetobacter orleanensis (assembly GCF_001581005.1). GTDB lineage: Bacteria > Pseudomonadota > Alphaproteobacteria > Acetobacterales > Acetobacteraceae > Acetobacter > Acetobacter orleanensis. The sequence goes on along the minus strand of NZ_LHZV01000058.1, from coordinate 44,360 downwards.
CAGAAGCACGGCCGATTCTTTGCGGGACAACCCGACCTGCTGATAAATCTGCTCAACCAGAGAGGCGCGCGTGACAGTTTCCATACTATGGAAAGTAACATGTTGGGCGGCCTCGTCAATTCTCTCGTGAGGCCACCCACCATCCTGTCATTAAAATCTCGGTAAAAGCGTTAGAAGCGGGCCAGTGCGGAACCCCATGTCAGGCCGCCACCCAGCGCTTCCATCAGCACCAGATCACCCTTTTTGATACGGCCATCCCGCACAGCCTCATCCAGCGCCAGAGGAATGGACGCGGCGGAGGTATTCGCGTGGCGGTCCACCGTAATCACAACCTGTTCGGCCGGAAGGGCGAGCTTTTTGGCCACCCCTTCGATAATACGGATATTGGCCTGATGTGGGACAAGCCATGCGACGTCTGAATAATCCAGACCTTCGGCTTTCAGGGCTTCATCCACGGAGGAGGAAAGCTTTGCGACCGCATGGCGGAAAACATCACGCCCGTTCATTTTCAGGTAGCCGCTTTTATCACGGCGACCGACCGCACCATCGACATACAGGAGATCACCAGCAGTGCCATCGGAATGAAGATGCGTGGACAAAAGTCCCTGCTCGCCCGGCGTATCGGAACCGGAGAGCACAACGGCACCAGCACCATCGCCAAACAGCACACAGGTGCCACGGTCAGACCAGTCGATAATCCGGGAATAGACTTCACTCCCGATGACCAGAATGTTCCGCGCTTGCCCGGCCCGGATAAAGGCATCCGCTGTGGAAAGAGCGTAAATGAAGCCAGAGCAGGCCGCGGCGAGGTCGAACCCGAAGCCCTGTTTCATGCCCAACTCCGCCTGAATGCGCACGGCTGTTGCCGGAAAAGCCTGATCCGGGGTGGATGTCGCAACAATCACGGCATCAATGTCATCAGCGCTCAGACCGGCGTAATCCAGTGCCTTGCGCGCTGCGGCGGCCCCCATGCTGGTTGCCGTATCGTGCTCACCCGCAATATGCCGCTGGGTGATGCCGGTGCGGGTTTTTATCCAGTCATCGGACGTTTCAAGCCGGGCTGCCAGTTCATCGTTAGACACGACCCGATCCGGCAGAAACCCGCCAAACCCTACCAGAAGCGAACGTCTCGCCATTACCGTTCTTTCATTGTCAAACACCAGCACTCAGGACGGCCTGACAACCAGTGCCCTGAACCTGTGTCTGATCAGGAAGCCGTCGTCTCAGGCTCACGCTCAAGCGCGGCCTGCTGACGGGAGAGAAGCGCCCCCATATGGGTCAGGCGCTCGCGAATACTATCATTAAATCCATGCGTAACCATATCCATGGCCACATCCACAGCCGCGGCAAAGCCCTCAGCATCTGTTCCACCGTGGGATTTCACCACAACGCCGTTCAGACCGACAAAAACCGCGCCGTTATACCGGCGCGGATCAAGCCATTCCTTCATGCGTTCAAGGCCGGGCTTTACAAGCAGATAGCCAATTTTAGAAATAATGCCGCGATTAAAGACCTGACGCAGCAGGGAAGACGCCATTTTCAGCGCCCCTTCCCCTGTCTTGAGCGCCACATTCCCGGTAAAACCGTCCGTCACCACCACGTCAGTTGTACCCGCCGTGATGTCATGACCTTCGATAAATCCGTGGAACTGGGCCGCAAGCGGGCTTTCGCGCAGGGCTTCAGACGCTACGCGCAGCTTCTCATCACCCTTCAACTCTTCCGAGCCGATGTTGAGAAGCCCGATGCGGGGAGCAGGCAGGCCCAGCACAGCTTTGGCAAAGGCCTCGCCCATCACGGCAAATTCAACCAGATTGCGCCAGTCACACGCCACATTAGCCCCAAGATCAAGCATGACAACGTCACCCTTAACCGTCGGACTGATGGCGGCCATGGCGGGCCGGGAAATACCGGGCATGGTCTTAACGACAATTTTTGCCAGAGCAAGCATGGCACCACTATTGCCCGCAGAGACCACGCCTTTGGCGCGACCGCTTGCAACGGCATCCATCCCCAGACGCATGGAAGACTGGCGCACCCGCAGGGCAGCGGTGGGCTTCATGTCCATGGGGATGGCAGCATCCGTATGCCAGATGGTGCAGATTGCTTCCGCTTTAGGATATTTTGCCAAAAGCGGACGCAGACAGGCTTCATCACCCGTCAAAAGCACACGCATGCCGGGATGGCGATCAGCTGCGATGGCAAGCCCGGCAACGACCACGTCGGGAGCTCCGTCCCCCCCCATCCCATCAACCGCAAGGCTAAAAACCTCGCTCTGTTCAACGGGGGAATTCTCGGAAATCTCTCTATCGCTCATGCCTGCTTCTCTGCCATGCCGCAGATGCCTTACTCCCGTACAACCGCATTACCTCATGGTAATGCGAGCCGCTTGCCCTCAGGCGCGAACAGCGACTTTCAGTGCCTTGCCAGCCGCAATCACTTCACGACCATCGTAGTGGCCGCAGTGGCTGCAGATGTTGTGCGGGCGCTTGAGCTCACCACAGTTGGAGCATTCAGCATGAGCCTCCACACGCAGAGCCTGATGGCTGCGACGCATGCCACGACGTGAAGGCGAAGTTTTTCTTTTGGGTACAGCCATGGGACCGAGCCCCTCCAAACAGATCTAAGACTACCGGCATCGTGGACAATCCACATACCGAAAGACAAAACAGGTTAATCACCAGATTGAGGGCGGCCTCTAGCAGAGAGCCGCCCCTTTCGCAAGCAAGAGCGCAATAAAACCTGCGCTGACACGTCAGCTATCTTTGCGGCGCAACCGTGCGAGATCAGCAAACGGATTCATTTTTTTCTCTGCGGCGTCCTGCTCTGCCAGCTTTTCCGCCTCTTCCTCACTTATGACAAGCCCTGCGGGCAGACTAGCATCCGGAGCATGGGGGTATGGCTCAAGATCCAGTGCGAACTGCTCCACCGCAGCTTCCCCAAGGTCTATCGATTCCCCCGCATAGGGAATCTCATCCACGGCTTCCAGATCAGGAACCGCCTTTTCCTCAAAATGCTCCTCGGGCACAAACTCCACAACAAAGGAGCCAGCCAGCATATCCTCAAATGGCTCTAACGTGCGCACACACGTCTGCTTGAACCGCACAGCCAGCGCCCCGTGGGCGGACACAATATCGCGCCGACCAAGTGAGAGCGTATATTTGCAGCGAAACATGCTGATTTCAGGCAGCCCGAGCCGCTCAGCAACCTGCCTGCATTCCGCAGGCGTTGCCTCGACCATGAGATCCAACCCGGCCGCGCCGATTCGACGCACGGCAACGGGACGGGAAAATTCCGGCTTATGGGGCATGGAAACCTCCTGAAATTCTAGCTTCTGAAAAAACAGACAGCCCTCCCGCCGCCAGTGTGCGGAAGCGCCTTCAGCAGCCCTAACATAAAGCGCCACCGGTGCCATCATCCCGCCTAAACCGGACCGCCACATAATTCAGGAATTGACGCACAGAGCCCGTTGGGGCATCCGACAGAGTAGGTCTTCCTTCATGCCGTAGCCTGAAAGATCAAACCTTCTCAGAGTGACCTGTTACAGATTTGGGGACGCCTTACTGATATGACACCGCACCGCAAGAAAAGCATGACGCGCTTCGGCACCGCCTGTGGTGCGCTGGCTGCGGCATTTGTCATTTCCGGCTGCTCCGTGTTCGCCCCCACGCCTATCCCGCGCGGTTCTCTGGTGGAAGCGGATGATTACAATCAGCTTACACCGGGCACCAGCACCCGCGCCGATGCGGTGGATCTTCTCGGCTCCCCAACCACAAAGGGTGCCTTTGATGACAACACATGGATTTACATTTCCATGACCACCTACATGAAGCCCATGGATTTTCCGGGGATCGACAAGCAGCAGCTCGTGGTTCTGAAGTTTGATAACGCTGGCATGCTGCAAAGCCTGCGGACGCTGAACCGTAAAGACAGCCGCCCTGTCTCCATGATCAGCAAGGTCACCCCGACACCGGGCACGAGCATCAATATCCTTCAGCAGATTCTGGGCAACGTGGGCCGTTACAACCCAATGCAGAACATGATGGGTGGCGCGAATGGTATGGGTGGCGGCGGCTCGGGTATGATGGGCGGCAACAACGGTCCGGGCCACTTCGGCGCGGGTAATACGCTCTAATATCTTCCCCGCCCCTTAGGGCAGGACCAATTTGACACGTAGCCCACCGGCGGGCGAGGCATCCAGTTCCATGTCTCCCCCATGGGCACGCACAATGTCACGAGAAATGGTCAGGCCCAGCCCTGTACCTCCACCTCGCCCACTTTCAAACGCCCGAAAAACGGCTTCCCGCCGCTCAGGGCGGATACCCGGCCCGTCATCGTCCACCAGCAGGCAGACACCGTCCTGTATGGCGTAAGCCGTAATGGCAATCGCTCCGCCATGCCTGCGCGCATTATCCAGCAGGTTTGTCAGGGCGCGCTTCATGGCGTCCGGCCGCATATGGGCGGTTAAACCCGGCTGCACCGTAACAGACGCAACGGTTGCTCCGGACCGGCGCGCCGCAGCCACGACATCCTCGATAAACGGCGCCATCTCGACATGCTCGGGCGTTTCCGCCCCCTCACCGCGCGCAAAGGCCAGATAGCTGCCGATCATGTGTTCCATCTCGGCGATATCGCCGATCATGTCATCCACATCCGCGCTCAGCTCTTCCCCTTTAATCGTGCCGGTACGCGGCACCATGGCGAGAGAAAGCCGCAGCCGTGTGAGCGGTGTGCGCAGGTCGTGCGAGACACCAGCCAGAACGCCCGTCCGCTGTGAGACAAAGCGGTAAATCCGGTCCTGCATACGGTTGAAGGCCACAGCGGCCTTACGCACTTCCTGCGCGCCTTCCAGCTTGATGGGGCCAATGTCCCGCCCCAACCCGAACTGCTCCGCCGCCCGCGCAAGACGGCGGATAGCGCGGATCTGATTGCGCATGAACAGACTGGCCACCACAAACAGCAGAACGGAACTACTGAACGCCCAGACCACAAACAACCAGATCTGCCCCATATCCAGCCGTTTGCGCGGTGCATCCACATCCAGCACACCATCGGGCAACTGAATGGCAATTTTTACGGTATGCGGGTCGCTCTTCCAGTTTACAAAAAACGGATAATCAATGGCTGTATCCAGCGCATGTGCCAGATCATCATCCATCGGGCCGGTAATATGGTTGGAGCCAAAACGATGCAGCCGTGCGCCGGGGTGCCATGTTTCCACAAGCTGCAAATGGTCCCGCGCCTGCGCGACAAACCACGCCTTATCGCTCTGCTTTTGCAAATGTTCCAGCGCGTTGAGGGAGAGCACAATGTCAGATGTCACGCTGTCAGACAGCCGACGGGATACAACCTTGAGAAAATTCCCGTAAAACAGTTCCAGCGAAATAGCCTGTGTGACCAGCAGCGGGATCAGCACAATCAGCAAAGAGCGCCCCAGCAGCGAGCGCGGCAGCACGCGCCGTACGGATTTTTCCATACTGCGGGACTTTAAAACCCCTGAGGGGAAAAGCCGGAGTGTTCGCCTCTTCATACCCGCAACACGGACAGATAGCTCTTACTGCACGCCGGGTTTGAGCACATAGCCACGCCCGCGAATAGTGTGCAGAAAGCGCGGTTCACGCGGGTCCGGCTCAATGCGGCGCCGTAGCCGTGTGACCTGCACATCAACCGCGCGCTCCCCGATTTCCGCCATATCCAACGCACGGGCGATTTCCTCGCGGGAAAAAATTTCATTCGGACGACGCGCCAGCACGGACAAAAGGGCTGCCTCGCCACCTGTCAGATGCACATTGCCCTCCGGGCCAGACAGCAAGGCCCGTACCGGGTCAAACTCCTTCTCACCCAACCGGATAATCCGCAGATTGTCCGACGCCGGAGCCGGTGCCAGCCGCCGCAAATGCGCCTTGAGCCGCAATAGCAGTTCTCGCGGTTCAAACGGTTTACCAAGATAATCATCGGCCCCCGCTTCCAGCCCGGAAATCCGGTCGGCCGGTTCGCCCCGCGCCGTAAGCAGCACAATCGGCAAATCCTGCCCCGCCTCCCGCAGAGCGCGGGTGAGTTCCAGCCCGTTTTCTCCCGGCATGGTTACGTCCAGAACCATCGCGTCGGGCTGGATGCTTTGAAGAGTCTGCCGCGCCTCTGCCGCACTGGCCGCCACACTGATGCGAAACCCCTGCTCGGATAGGTAGCGATGCAGCAGCCGCCTCAGGCGTGGGTCATCATCCACTACAATCACATGCGGGGCCATGCCCTCTTCGGGCACAAGATCGCGGTGGCTAGGGTCCATTGCGTCTCTTTCTCCGTCCTGCGGCATCATCCGCAATCATCGCGCGACTGCTTTCCGAAAGCATACCATGCATGACACGCCGAAACCCTTCCACTGCGGCTCCGCCTGCTTCTCTGTAGGCGGCACTCAGACACTGGCGCACAACGGCAAACAGTCGGGCTTCCACAGCCTGCCCCTCTTTGCTCAGATGCAACAGCCTCTGCCGCTTGTCCCGCAGACTGGTTTCGCTCTTCAGGTAGCCACGATCCTGCAACTCGCCCAATGTGCGCCCAAGGCTCTGTTTCGTCACCCCCAGTGTCTCCTGAAGGCGGCTGACGGGGATACCGGGACTAAATGCCAGCACCTGCAACACGCGATAGTGGGCACTGCCCAACCGTTCTTCCGTCAGAATCGGCTCCAGCGCCGCGGCCATATCGCGCCCTGCCAGAAACATCATGGCCTGAGCCAGACGGAGTTGCTCTTCCCGCAGGAACAGGAGGCCCGCACCGGCTTCATCATGCGGGCGATAGACGGTATTCATCAGCACCTGTCATTTTGCTGCATAACCCGCACCCTCAGACCGGGGCCGGACTGGTAGCCGGACGCCGCCCGCTCAACCGCGCCCGCAATTTGCCCAGACGCAGCACACCCGCCAGACGGCGATCAACAAATGCCGCGAGAGCGGCTTCATTCTGTCCGCGCGCCAGCCAATATAGCAACGTTGCGCCATAGACTGCGCCGAGTGTCAGACGTTTGGTGACATATGTCATGCCAGACGACTCATCCTCCGCAGCCTGCCAGATCGCATTGATGGTCCGCATCAAAGACCGCCGCAACGCACCACGTGCGCACGGCGTGGCCAGTGTCGCAAACCCGCTTCTCGCCCCCATCCGCATAGCAGAATCGGTTGGCAGACGTAGCAGAATCGCCTGCCTGACACGCTGGCTCAGCCGTGGCTCAGCCGTATCCTGCATGGCCATGACCATCTCGCGGTCACACAGGTCGGACCACGCTTCAACCATTTCCACAGCCCCGCCGGGGAAAAACAGGTCTGCTTCCGGTCCGGCAACATCCCGCAACACAGGGACACTCCAGCCACGCTCTCCCGCCACAGCGGCCAGCTTGTGAAGCGCTGCATCCCGCACCGCGTCCCGTTGTATGGGATGTGGCATGCTGCCTGTGGCAAGGCCCGCCACCGCAAGAGAAATAGCCTGCTCGACCCGGCCCCAAACTGTGGTCATGTCCGCACTCCGTATCGCGTTATCTCGGCGTCAAATCCGAGCTTTCCAAGATCATCCATTCGCATGGGATAAAGAATCCCGTCCAGATGATCCATTTCATGCTGCATGACATTGGCGCGAAAACCTGACGCTACGCCTTCCACGCGCTGCCCCATCTCGTCATATCCCGCATAACGGACCCGTCTGTAACGCGGGACTTCCCCACGCAGGCCGGGAATGGAGAGGCAACCTTCCAGACGCGGTACCTGCTCCTCTCCCACCGGCTCCAGAACGGGGTTGATCAGCACCTGTACCGCACAGGGTGGATCTTCCTCCCCCTCACTCCGGCTTTCCGGCACACAATAAAGAAAAATCCGTTTTGAAACATGGACCTGCGGTGCCGCCAGCCCAACCCCACCAGCATCTTTTAAGGTTTCTATCATATCCTGAATCACGCGCTGGGTGTCTGGCGCGGTGATCTCTTCAACCTCTTCCGCCCGCCCGAGCAGAACAGGATGCCCCATCCGGGCAACTTTCAAGACCGCCATACCCGCCTCCTTATTGTTCTATGGACTACTCACAAGAGTTTGTGACCCGGAAGCAAGAACGAATTGTGTCTTTGCGCAAGCCCGTGCTATAGACGCCGCCAATAGAGGAATCGGTGGCACGCAGTTGCTTTGCCGAGTCTTTTCCATATCACGTTAAAACCGGGGTTATCCGGGTTTTCTGAAACAGGGGTTAGTGGCCAAGTGCACGTTCTCGTCCGTGACAACAATGTCGATCAGGCTCTCAAAGCGCTCAAGAAAAAAATGCAGCGTGAAGGCATCTTCCGTGAAATGAAGCTGCGTCGTCATTTCGAAAAGCCTTCCGAGCGTAAAGCGCGTGAGTCTGCTGAGGCCGTGCGCCGCGCCCGCAAGATGGAACGCAAGCGTATTGAGCGCGAAGGCTTCTAAAGCTTCCGCACTGACTACGCCAAAAAGGGCGGGACACATCGCGTGTCCCGCCCTTTTTTTATTCTCAACGTGGCAACCTCACCTTTGCCAGACCAAAAGCTGAGACCAGAAAAGCCAACACCCGAGATTTATTCACAACCCTCCATGGCGACAGGACGGAAAGGAAAGCCCTCCCCTTCGCGTCCTACCTTCACACGCATCACCGCTGCGCCTGTCCCGCCTTAGTGAGCGTCCATCAGACGGTGTGACAGATAGACCGCCTCCAGTGCCCGCTCATGCGCGACTTCCGGCGCGTTCACGGTACCGGAATGGCCGCCTTCAATATCTTCATAATAGAAGAAAGGCTTACCCAATGCTTCCAGCCGGGCCGCAAAGCGACGCGCATGCACGGGTCCCACGCGGTCATCACTGGTGGCTGTAAAAATGAATGGCTCCGGGTAGGAAACATCCGCTTTCAGATGTTGCACCGGGGAAATGGAGCGTAGGAACTCAGCCTCCGCCGGAACAGACATGGAGCCATATTCCGCAGCCCATGAGGCCCCGGCGGACATCGTTTCAAAATGTTCCATATCCAGCAGCGGCACCCCAATAATCACCGCGTTCCACAAGTCCGGGTGCTGTGTCATTTCCACACCGGACAGCAGACCCCCATTGGACCTCCCGCGAATACCCAGATGGCGCGAAGAGGTGATCTTGCGACTGATCAGATCGCGCCCGACAGAGGCAAAGTCATCATACACTTTCTGCCGCCCGGACTTCCTGCCTGCCTCATGCCATGCCGGGCCAAATTCACCGCCACCGCGAATATTAGCCACCACATACACGCCACCCCGGTCCAGCCAGAGCTGGCCCATTTCCGGCGTGTAAAGCGGTGTGTAGGACACCTGAAAACCACCATAGCCCGTCAGCAGGGTCGGGTTGGCCCCATTCAGCGCCATGTCGCGCCGATGCACGATGAAATAGGGAATACGGGTGCCATCCGTGGAGGTCGCCCAGAACTGCTCCGTCACCAGATTATCCGTCTTGAACCGCGCCGGAGCAGACTTGACCTTACGCGGCTGGGCGGCTCCCTCCAACAGCCAGAGCTGCGACGGTTCCAGATAGCCCTCAACGCTCAGAAAAGCCGTGTCCGAAGCATGGTCTGTATCCACGATATGGATAGAGGTCATATCCGGCAGCGCCAGAGGGGTCGCCTTCCAAGGCTGCCCGGCCTGCGCGGGTGTAAAGCGAATAGCCCTGCCCCGAACATTATCAAACAGCGTAACAAGAACTGTGTTTTTCGTGACACCCACCTGATCAATCGACTGAGACGGACCGGGTGTGAAGAGCGCCTGTACACCGTGCTCCACCCCGGTTGGGTCAACAGAAAGCAGGCTCCCCGCCGGAATTACAGGCTGTCCGTCTGGGTGCCAGTCTTCTTCAATCGAGACAATCAGACGCCCTTTCAGCAGCCCCTGAATTTCACTTTTTGCCGGTAGGGCCAACCAACGCAAAGTGTGCCCAGCCTCCACAACGGCATAGCGCGTTTCAAAAAAGTTAAGGCTCCGCTGGATAAGGACCAGTTGATGCCCATCCCCATCCGTCAACACTATAGGCGTGACGGCCATATCAGATGGCTCCCCCCGGAAGAGGTCTTTTTCCTGTCCGGCAGGCTGCCCACGCACCATGGTTTTTACCACAAACGGGTAGCCCGAAGGTGTCAGGGTTGTGCCTTTACCGTCCCAGTCCCGCGCCAGCACAATCGTGTTGTCATCCACCCATGCAGCGGTCTGCTTGGAGCGCGAGAACACAAAACCACCCGGCACAAACTGCCCGGTTCTGGTATTGAACTCCCTCAGAGTTTCGGCATCTTCCCCGCCATTAGAGAGCGCCACAAGGCAATGCTCATCCGCAGGGGCCAGACAGTTAGGGCCTTTAAAGACCCAGTTTACCCCATCCTGTTTTGCAAGAGCGTCAACATCGAGCCTAACAGTCCAGTCAGGCGTTTTTTTCAGGTAAGAGGCCTGACTGGTTGCCCGCCAGAGACCATGAGGATGCGCGGCATCCTGCCAGAAATTCCAGACCTTCCCGCCCATGAGCGACGGCATGGCCAGACGGTCTGGCGCCTGAAGACCAGACAATACTTTTTTATAAAACCCGGCATAGCGCGGGTCTTTTTCCAGCGTGCTTGTGGTGTGCTGGTTCTGCGCACGCACCCATGCCATAGCCTGCGGCCCGTGAATTTCATCCAGAAAGGCTGTGTTTGTCTGGGCTGTAATAACCGGGGCGTTGCCAGACGGTGTTTCTGCCGCCTGAGCCTGAGCGAACATGCTATGTGCGGCACCTACCATGACAAGCGCAGACGCCGCCCCTGTCAGAATCCACTGTTTAAACCGCATTTTTACTGCTCCCGGACATCTCTACACTCTCGTACAGACTGTTTTTCCACCGTATTGAAAAACAGTCCAGTCACACCGGGAAACAAACAGGAACAGGCCAAAGAAAAACCCCCGGTGCATGACACCGGGGGTTTCCTTATATCAGACCGTCAGACACCGGCCCGGACCGTTTTTAGTTCTGGAGTTTATCCAGTTCACGAACAATCGCTTCACCCATCACGGATGTTCCGACACGGGCCATGCCTTCACTCATGATGTCCGCCGTGCGTAGGCCGCTTTCCAACACGCGGGAGACAGCCTCTTCTACCATCTTCGCTTCGTCCTGAAGGTTCAGCGAATAGCGCAGCAGCATGGCGAAGGAGAGGATCTGCGCAATCGGGTTGGCAATGCCCTGCCCGGCAATATCCGGCGCACTCCCGTGGATCGGCTCATACAGGGCCGCGCACTTTCCATCAGCCCGCACCGCACCCAGCGTGGCGGACGGCAGCATACCGAGGCTACCTGTCAGCATGGAGGCCAGATCGGACAGGATATCCCCGAACAGGTTGCCAGTCACAATCACATCAAACTGGCGCGGGTTGCGCACAAGCTGCATGGCGCAGTTATCGGCCAGCATGTGTGTGAGCTTAACATCCGAAAATTCGCGGGCATGGAGGTCTGTCACAACCTCTTTCCACAGCAGGCCGCTTTCCATCACGTTGCATTTTTCAACGGAACAGACGTGGTTGGAACGCTTGCGGGCCATTTCAAACGCTACGCGTGCCACACGCTCGATTTCAGGTGTCGTGTAAACTTCGGTGTTAATACCACGCCGCGTACCATCCGGCAGGGTTTCAATCCCGCGTGGATCACCAAAATAAATACCGCCAACTGTCTCACGGACAATCATAATGTCCAGACCGCGCACCACATCTGGCTTGAGTGTGCTGGCATCCACAAGGGCATCAAACACTTTGGCCGGACGCAGGTTGGCGAACAGTTCCAGCTCCTGTCGGAGTTTAAGAATGGCCACTTCCGGGCGCTTCTCAAAGCCCACATGGCCCCAGCGCGGGTCCCCAACCGAGCCGAACAGAACCGCATCTGCCGCGCGGGCTTTTTCAATCACCTCATTGCGGATTGGCTCGCCATATTCAGCAAGAGACGCCCCACCCACCAGATCTTCCGTAATCTCAAACGCAAGTCCGCGGTTCTTTTCAAGCCAAGTGATCACGCGGCCAACTTCGTGCATCACTTCCGGGCCAATGCCATCCCCGGGCAGAACAAGCAGTTTTGCAGGCTGAGCACTCATGGTGTTTCCCATTCTTCAATCAAGGGTGATTGAGGGCATCCAGGGGCGTTCCCCGGCGACCTTCTGTTCAAAGGACTTAATTTCAGTCTCGTGCTGAAGTGTCTGACCAATATCATCCAGCCCCTCAAGCAGCATGTGCTTGCGGAACGGGTCAATTTCAAATGGCACTTCCTCACCATCCGGACGAACCACCACCTGCCGGGGCAGGTCAATGGTCAGCCGGGCATTGCTGCCCATGGTGGAATCCGACATCAACTGCTCACAGATTTCACGGGGTAGCGTGATGGGCAGGATGCCGTTTTTGAAGCAGTTATTGAAGAAAATATCCGCAAAAGAGGGGGCAATCACACAGCGGATGCCAAAATCCAGCAACGCCCACGGCGCATGCTCGCGGGAAGACCCGCAGCCGAGATTGTCATAGGTGACAAGAATCTCGGCTTTCCGCCAAGGCTCCTTGTTCAGAATGAAGTCCGGATTTTCAGACCCGTCCGGCCGATAGCGCATGCTGTCAAACGCATATTTACCCAAGCCCGTGCGCTGTGTGGTTTTCAGGAAGCGAGCCGGGATAATTTTGTCCGTATCAATGTTGGCTTCGGGCAGCGCCGCAGCAACAGCGGACAGAGTGGTGAATTTATCCATCAGACCAGCTCCCTCGCATCTGTCAGGCAGCCGGTAACAGCCGCCGCAGCCGCCATGGCGGGAGAAAGCAGATGCGTCCGTCCGCCCGGCCCCTGACGGCCTTCAAAATTCCGATTGGAGGTAGAGGCGCAACGCTGGCCCGGAGTCAGTTTATCTGGATTCATGCCCAGACACATGGAGCACCCGGCCTCACGCCATTCAAACCCGGCATCCAGAAAAATCTGGTCCAGACCTTCCTCTTCCGCCTGCATTTTCACAAGCCCGGAGCCCGGTACGATCATGGCGCGCACACCCTCCGCAACCTTACGGCCAGCAGCAACCTGAGCCGCGGCGCGCAGGTCTTCAATGCGGCTGTTGGTGCAGGAGCCAATAAACACGACATCCACCGGTGTTCCGGCAATTTTCTGTCCGGCTTCCAGCCCCATATAGTCCAGCATCCGCTGCATCTGGGCGCGTTTTGACTCGTCCGCCTCCTGCGCCGGGTCCGGCACCGTGCCGGTAATGGGCAGAACCGTTTCCGGGCTGGTGCCCCATGTCAGGCTGGGCGCAATATCTTCCGCCCGCAGAGAGACATCCTTATCAAAATGAGCGCCGTCATCCGTCGCCAGTGTGCGCCAGAAGGAGACAGCTTTCTCGAAGTCCTCGCCCTTGGGGGCAAACGGACGGTTGCGGACATAGTCAAAGGTCGTGTCATCCGGGGCGACAAGCCCAGCCCGTGCGCCAGCCTCAATGGACATATTGCAGATGGTCATGCGCCCGGCCATGTCCAGACCACGAATGGCGGAACCCGCGAACTCAATCACATGCCCGGTGCCACCGGCGGTGCCGATATGCCCGATAATGGCCAGCATCACATCCTTGGCCGACACGCCCGGCGCCAACTGGCCTTCCACCGTCACCCGCATGTTTTTGGCGGGGCGTTGCAGAATGGTCTGGGTGGCCATCACATGCTCGACCTCGGACGTGCCGATGCCGAACGCCAGCGCGCCAAGCGCGCCATGTGTGGAGGTATGGGAATCTCCGCACACAATGGTCATACCCGGCAGAGAAATGCCCTGCTCCGGCCCAACCACATGCACAATACCCTGAGAGGCGGACAGCAGCGGGAAATACGGAACCCCGAATTCCTTCACATTCCGTTCCAGCGTTTCAATCTGGTTCCGGCTTTCCGGCTCTTCGATAGGTTGGGTGCGGTCAGAGGTGGGAACATTATGGTCCACCACAGCCATGGTCATTTCTGGATGACGCAGCTTCCGCCCGGCCAGACGCAGGCCTTCAAACGCCTGCGGGCTTGTCACCTCATGCAGAAGATGACGATCAATATAAAGGATAGAGGTGCCATCCGGCAGGGTTTCGACAACATGGTGGTCCCAGATCTTGTCGAATAACGTACGCGGCGCCATCGCCCTCCCCTTTCATGGAACGGCACGGACTCGCGCAGATCAGCCTGAACTCAGCCATGGTCTGACAGACGAAAAACCCGCGCCTTCATCTTCTCAGCACCCAAAAACCCGGCGGGCCGAAGCCCCACCGGGTTTTTAAGTGAAGCAGGCAACCCGAAGGCCCCCTGCTGCATCATGCTTTTAGCCAGCAACTGCCGGAGCAGCAACGTCACGCGGACGTTCTGCAATACGAGCGGACTTACCGCTACGGCCACGCAGGTAATACAGCTTTGCACGACGCACTTTACCGCGACGCACAACCTTGATTTCAGCAATGGTCGGAGCATAGAGCGGGAACACACGCTCCACACCTTCACCATTGGAGATTTTGCGCACGGTGAAGTTGCTGTTCAGGCCCTTGTTGGAACGGGCAATCACAACACCTTCAAATGCCTGAAGACGCTTGCGCTCACCTTCAACAACCTGCACGGACACGCGGAGCGTATCACCGGCTGCAAATTCCGGCACGGCGCGAGCGGCTGTCAGACGTTCGATTTCTGCAGCTTCATACTGCTGAATAATGTTCATTTCGGTATCCTTCCTCAAACCCCTGTTGGGTCTGTCTGCCCGTTTTTCCCGTTGGCAGCAGCCCCGTTTTTCTCCCTGCGAGCCAGCCAGGCAGACCACAGGTCCGGCCGTCTTTCCCGCGTGATTTCTTCCGCCTGCGTCTGACGCCACGCAGCAATTGCCGCATGGTTTCCTGACAGCAGGACTTCAGGCACGTTTTGACCATCCCATACAGCGGGACGGGTATAATGAGGATATTCCAGCAGGCCTTCGGAAAAACTTTCCTCAACCCCGCTTTCCTCACTCCCCATCACGCCGGGCAGCAGCCGGACGCAGGCATCCAGCAGCACAAGGGCGGCTGTCTCTCCACCAGACAGAACATAGTCTCCAACGGACACCTGTTCGATCTGGCGGCTTTGCAGCACACGCTCGTCCACACCTTCAAACCGACCGCACAACAGCACCAGACCCGGCCCTTGTGCGTAACGCTGCACGTCCTGCTGGCGCAGCGGGCGGCCTCGGGGCGTTAAAAACACCCGCGGCACGTCTGCCGGAACCTGCGTGGCGTCCAGAGCGGCATCCACCACATCCGGGCGGATCACCATGCCAGCCCCACCACCAAACGGGGAATCATCCACCGCCCGATGTCGGCCCAGCCCCTGCTCCCGCAGGTCCTGCGCCGTGCAGGACCACACGCCGCCTTCCAGTGCGCGACCAGCCAGAGACAGCCCCAGCGGACCGGGAAACATCTCTGGAAACAGTGTCAGCACCGTAGCCTGCCAGCTCACGCCGCAGGTCCCACTGCTTTGACTGTCCCTACGCCACGCCCTTCCTCACCAGAGACCTCATCCGGACGCACGATGGAAACCACGCGCCCTTTCAGATCAATCTCCGGCACGCAGGCGCGGGTAAACGGCACCAGCACGCCACCGGTCAGTTCCAGACTGGCACCACCCCCGTAATCATGCACCATGACAACCTGCCCCAAAGAGCAGTCACCTTCCCGCGCCTCCATACCGATCAGATCAGCATGGTAGAACTCTTCTTCCTCAGGCTCGGGCAGCACATCACGCGGCACATATAAGCGGGCATTGACTAGCGCCTGCGCTGCGGTCCGGTCGGCCAGCGGCTTGCCCTGCGCATCACGCAGTTCCGCCACACCATCCGCCCCACGCCACCGCAGAGACCATTCCCGCCCCTTATCATCCAGCAGAACCTTGTAGGCTTCCAGCGCGGACGCATCGGCAGCGTGGCTGTGCACATGCACAAGCCCGCGCACGCCATGCGGCCTGCCGATAACGCCTATCTGGATAAGGTCTGCGCGCATGATCCGGTCAGCTTAGCTCGCTCTGGCCTCAGGCTGCGGCGGCAGCTGCGGCAGCGGCAGCTTTAGCGCGTTCCTGAGCTTTCTTCTTCGGAGCAGACTGCTTGGGCTGCTCGGCATAAGCAGGCTTAGGAGCCAGACCAGCGTTCCCCAGAAAACGTGCAACGCGGTCCGTTGCCTGCGCACCCTGAGACAGCCAGTGGGTGATGCGCTCGTCAACCAGACGCACGCGTTCAGCGTGGTCAGACGGCAGCATCGGGTTGTAGGAACCCACTTTCTCGATAAAGCGGCCATCACGCGGGGAACGGCTGTCAGCCACAACGATGTGGTAGTAAGGACGCTTCTTGGCCCCTGCGCGGGCAAGACGAATTTTAAGACTCATTCAGACTTCTCCAAAACTCTGAAAAAACTTCGGATAGAAACAGGCCGCTTAGCGGAAGGGAGAACCACCACCCGGCGGCCCTCCACCCATTCCCTTAGGCATGAGCGCGGACATACCCTGGCGCATGAGACCTTTCACGCCGAGCTTGTTAAAGCGCTTCATCATTGAGGACATCATATCAAACTGCTTGAGCAGCTTGTTGACCTCCTGAACACTCGTCCCTGACCCGGCTGCAATCCGCTTCTTGCGGGAGGCCTTGATAACGGCAGGCGCTTTGCGCTCACCTTTGGTCATGGAAGAAATAATGGCCAGATGCGTCTTGAGGATGGAGGTATCAAGATCCTTGTCACCAAGGGCTTCCTTGATCTTCCCCATACCCGGCAACATGCCGACAATTCCGGAAATGGACCCCAGCTTGCTGATCTGTTTGATCTGCGATGCGTAATCATCAAGATCGAACTTGCCGGCCATCATTTTCTTGGCCAGCCGTTCCCCTTCTTCATGATCAAGGGTATCAGCCGCTTTTTCCACCAGCCCGGCGATATCGCCCAGACCGAGGATACGGCCCGCAACACGCTCGGGGTGGAATTCCTCCAGCGCATCCAGCTTTTCACCAGAGCCGGTCAGCTTGATGGGCGCACCGGTAATAGCCTTCATGGACAGGGCCGCGCCACCGCGGGCGTCACCATCCATACGGGTCATCACCACGCCGGTCACACCCACGGCGTCATTAAACGCCTTGGCTGTATTGACGGCGTCCTGCCCGGTCATGGCATCCACAACCAGCAGGGTTTCCGCAGGCTGGGTCACGGCGCGAACCTGCCGGACCTCTTCCATCAGCGCTTCGTCTATGGAGAGACGACCTGCGGTATCCAGAATAACAACGTCATAGCCTTCACGACGCCCGACATCCATCGCGCGCTGCGCGATTTCAACCGGAGTCTGGCCCGCAACAATCGGCAGGGAGGCGACATGCGCCTGCTCCGCCAACTGGGCAAGCTGCAACTGGGCGGCGGGGCGCTGGGTATCCAGCGAGGCCAGCAGCACCTTCTTGCGCTCACGCGTGGACAGGCGCAGGGCGATTTTACCAGAGGTTGTGGTTTTACCAGACCCCTGCAAACCCACCATCAGCACCGGCACAGGCGGCACAGCACTCAGGTTCAGCGGGACAGCGCCCGCGCCCCCAAGGGCATCAATCAGCGCGTCATTAACAATTTTCGCAACGGCCTGACCGGGGGAAATGCTTTCCAGCACCTCCGCACCCACGGCGCGTTCCTTCACCTTATTAACGAAGTCCTTGACCACAGGCAGCGCAACGTCTGCGTCCAGCATCGCCAGACGGACTTCGCGCATTGCCTCCATAACGTCAGCTTCTGACAGCGCGCCACGTTTGGCGAGCCCATCAAAAACCCCGGAAAGCCTGCCTGAAAGTGCCTCGAACAAAAGCCTATTACCCCAAAAGGAGACGCGCCACTGCGCGAACACTCGCGGAGTGGCGGTCCTGATTTGTGAGAGGGAGTTACAACCCCACTCTCACCGAGTCAAGAAACGTCTGTGTTTTACTTGTCAGACGGCGGCGGAGCGGGGTGTTCAGCTTCGCGCAGCTGCTCCATCAGGTCATGAATTTTGGTCTGACGCGCCTTGACCTGCGCCAACTGGTCCGGTGTCAACACATCATGGATGCGGGAAGCCACGTCCAGATGGCGTGCTTCAGCCTGCGCACGCAGAGTCGCCTGCTGCTGCTGCAAGGCGGCAATCTTGTCTTTATCGACTGGGCCGGGCGATGTCAGGATATCCTGAATCTGCTGGTGAATTTTGGAAAACTCACCCCGCATGTCATCGGCGTGATCCTGATCGCGCGCGTCATGCAGGATAGTATCAACCTGCTTGCGCTGCTGTTTGGTCAGATCCAGCCCTTCCAGCATGCTCATGGCATGGCCGTGACCACCGCCCATCATGCACCCGCCGGGGCCACCCGGCGGCGGAAACTCCCCCTTACCGGGGTGCGCTGAGGCAGGCAGAGCAGCAAGGGAGAGACCGATGACCGCCGCTGTGGCGAGGAAACCATTTCTGTAGTTCATGGACTCTGACAACTCCTGAAAATTCTACGTCCTGAATACTATCCGCCAAGACGGTACGCGGACACAAGGCGCTCACCACACTGTCATACCGCAGCGTTCATCTCAGCTCATGGAATAGACAATGACCACAACCGGGATCAGCCCCAGCAAAAACCATGAGCCCATGGCGCACGTTGCGACAGCATGGGCAACCCGCCCCTGCAACCGTGCCCGTGCGGCAGCCCCCGACAGAACCTGACGCTGAGGTTCTCCACCTGTCGATTCATAGTGCATTTGAATGCTCCTCATCCGGTGACAAGACCTGTATTTCAGGCTGAGAGAACGCTCAGGTTCATCAGTCTGTAAGGTCCTGTCTGCATGCAGACAGGGGCAAATTCATGGCACGGACGTGTCTATCCGACACAAAACACGCATCACATGCGGCAGGAAGAATTAGGGCTTACGTAAGAAATCCAGAAAAAGAGCCGCATCCGCCACATCCCGCAGCCGCGAGGCGATACGGTCGGTCACATCCGTATCTTCCCCCCAGCGCGCCATCTGCTCGCTCTCATCCAGCGTCGCGCAGGCCAGCAGTTCTTCCGGTGTGCCCTGCCCTTTGACCAGAGCCAACCCGAGATACAGACTGCCCAGAGCCGGAACCGCAACACCGAGTGCCGCCAGTTCCGCATCGGACAGGGACTCCAGAAGGGCGCGTAACGTGTGCAGGGTAGCGTCCGGTTGGGTGATGGGCATTACCCCCTCCGTCGTGCGCAGTTCCATCCCGAAGGTATCCTGACACCAATCGAGCCATGGCCCCCAGAGTTCGCGCTGCCGCCGTGCCAGTCTGGAATTTCCGGCCTCGCGGTAACACAGCAGGTCACTACTGGCATAAGCCAGCAGACTATCGATCACACCGGCCCGCGCGCCCGGCACTCGCTCCAGCATGGACCCGGCAATACGGGTCAGCGGGAGATCTTCCGGCCGGAAATAGCCGCCCACCGTCAGGCCTGCCGCCTGCCATTCTGCCGCCAGAGCCTCCGCCAAAGCACGGGACGGCACAGAAAGCGCCGTGCGCTCGGGCAAGCGGACCGGCCTGCCATCAAGCTGCACGGCAAACCCATCCTGCTCCGGCACAACACTGGCCTGTTTCCAGAACCGCTTGCGCGCTCCAGCTGGCACTGGGGCGGCGGTTGGCGTTTTTTCCTGATCGCTCATTTAAACAACCCCAGACCACGCAGCATGTTCATGACCTTCCCCTCTTTACCGGCCTTGGGGGTGGACGGCGCGGGACCCGCCCCGCCCTCCCGCGCGGCGGAAAGCATTGTGGGGCAATTATCATTTCCGCTGTCATCCCCACCGATATTCAGCCCGTAGCGGCCGCCGTACGTGGGCTCCATTTTAGGCACCGGCGCTGTCAGCGTGCCCGTCACCCGCAGGTCGGACGAGGCCGATGCACCACCCAGCAGGACACGCGGTGAGAGATGCAGGTCCAGCGCCTCTGTGCCCAGACCAACCGTGCCGTGACCGTGCAGGGAGAGGAACGGGGTTTCCATGGCCAGCAGGTCAATCTGCGCGACCCCATCCGCAAACTGCATGTGTGTGCCAAAGCACCGGACCGGCATTTTACCCTTCAGCGGAACATCTGGCCCCAGCAGGGTGCGGAGGGCCGCGCCCCCAATAGAGCCATCCACTACGGATGCGCCAATATGCCCGGTCAAACTGCGCTTCCGGGCTGCCGCATCATCCCCTTGCAGGCTGACGGTGCCAACAAGCATCAACGCCCCCTGCATCAAAGAGGGTGCGCCCATCCAGCCCTGCACAGCCGCCACCGGCAGCACAACGGGATGCATCGCAATTTCGTAAGCAGGGGCGTTGCCGGACGCATCATAAACAAACCGGGCAGACTGGGCTGAGCCGGAACCTTCCGCCTGCACAGGGTCCGCCACCAAGCGGCCACCCTGCACGGAGACATGACTCGTCACCTGCGACCATGCGAGATCACGCCAGACCACATGCGGGCTTTCCACATTGGCTGTCAGCGTCAGGCCGCGCACCAGATCAGGCAGGTCATGCTTTTTCACCAGTGCCAGTGTGGACGCTGTTTCCACGTGTCCATCCACCTTGACACTTTCCGCCGTGGGGAACGTGCCGCCGGGAGCCAACTGGTCCAGCACACCATGCACGTCCACCGAGGAGTGACCACCGCCCAGCGTGCCCGCCATTTTCAGGCTGGAGGCCCCGTCCACAAGCGTCAGGCCCACCGGAATTTCCATCTTTTCCGGGGCCTGTGCGAGAGCTGTTATCTGCGCCAGTGTGCCGAGCGTGCCTCGCAACCCCAGCGCCTGCGCGCCAAGCTGGCCGTCACTTTGCACCGTTAGCGGATCATCCGGCTTTGCGGCGTCCAGCATGGCGCGGGTCAGTTTGCTGCCGGGCACAAAACGGCCCAGTTCAACTTGCCCGGTATGCACATGCAGCCCCTGCACGACGGGCTGCGCGCCAGAGCCTGCTATCTGTGCATCGACTGAAATATTCTGCCCATCCGGCAACTGCGCCCGCGGGAAAAACTGTTCAAGGTCCCGCACCTGCCCAAGAGAGCCGCCGACCTGAAGCGCATAAACGCGTGCGCCGTCCGGGTCCGTCACCTTGCCATCCACATGCGCCAGACCCGCAGGATGCCCGGCAATAGTCAGTGCCAGCTTGAACTGCACAGGAAACTCTTTGGCCCGCTGCGGCAACAGGCGGCCGGTCTGGCCGGTGAGCACAAACTGGCCTTTTCCTTTTTCACCCTGCACGTCAAAGCTGGGCGTCGCGCCGTCCAGATCCTTGGCCTGAATATGGCCAAAAGCGAGTTGGCCGGTTCTGTGCCGAACCTGATCATCCCACTGCACATCCGCTTTGGAAATGCGGAGTGTAGAAACACTCACATCCCAATGCATCTGGCCGGAGGACGCGCTTCCTGCCCCCGTATCCGGGCGCGCAGGCGGTTCAAACAGCCAGTCGGCCCGCCCATCCGGCAGACGACGCAGCGCCACATGCGGCTGAATGAGGCTGACATCATTAAACACAATGCGATGCTGGAAGAGCGGCAACAGACCAAGCCGGGCACGAACTTCCGCCGCCTCCAGCATCGCGGGAGCCACTTGCCCCTGCTCCCCTGCTCCAATCCCGGCTCCCGCCTCTGCATCTGCGACCCCGGACAGACGCACGCCACGCGCTTCCACCCACGGGAAGGGCAGAATCCAGACATGGAGTTGGTCGATCGTCAGATGACGGCCCGTCTGTTCTTCCACAGCGGCCACCAGCCGCACCCGCAGCCAGTTTGCATCCTGCATGGCGGAGACAACGCTACCGCCACCCACCAGCAGCACGGCAGCCCCGGCGACCAAACCAATTTTCCATTTCAGCCGCATCGGCTTCCTCCCGCGTTCCAGAAGTCGCTATTATCCGCCGCGACGGGACGGTTTGGGCGTTACCCCCGGTGTAAAGCCCAGAGCACGGAAGGTCTCACGCATATGCGGCGGGAGTTCGGCAGTGACCGTCAGCCGCCCCCCGGCCGGATGGGGCATATCCAACTGGCGAGCATGCAGATGCAACTGGTCCGTAAACCCCTCAACATGCGCGGTGGCCCCGCCATATTTCGGGTCCCCCAGAATCGGGGTGCCGAGCGATTCACAATGCACGCGCAACTGATGCGTCCGGCCTGTCAGCGGAGACAGAGCCAGCCATGAGAATTTACGGGCTGCCGAATCTAGAACCTCATAGGTCGTGCGTGCATACTGGCCGTCCGGGTCCTTGCGGTCCGCCGCCACCATAATAGCGTTAGCCCCTACGCCAAGCCGCGCCAGAGGCTGGTCAATCTCACCCTCCATCGGGTCAGGACGCCCGACCACCACAGCCCAGTACGTCTTTTTAACATCCCGCCCACGGAAAGCTTCCGCCAGTTTGGCGGCCACGCCGGGTGTGCGGGCAAGCAGCAGCAGGCCGGACGTATCTCGGTCAATCCGGTGAACCAGACGCGGGCGTGGATCATCCGGCTCGCCCCGCAGGCCGTCCAGCATCATATCCACATGTTTGGTAATGCCGGGGCCACCCTGCACCGGCAGACCTGCCGGTTTATTCAGCACAATCAGATGCTTGTCCTGATACAGCACCATACCCTGAATTTCCCGCACCAGACGCTCATCCAGCGGGCGCGGGGCATCCTTTGCCGGTTTTGCGGCCATGGGGATAGGCGGCACGCGCACGGACTGGCCCGGTTGCAGGCGGGTGGACGCTTCGGCACGTTTGCCATCCACCCGTATCTGCCCGGTACGGCACAGCTTTTGCAACGCCCCCTGCGTCAGATGCGGGTAATGGCGACGAAAATAGCGATCAAGGCGAATATCCGCCTCGTCTTCGCTCACAGTCAGAATCACAACACTCATGCGACGATATTCACGACTGACGCCGATCCCGCAAGCGGGCCAATGTTTCCAGACGGTGGCTTATCTCCCGCTCAAAGCCCCGTCCGCTCGGATTATAAAAGGTCTGGCGGCCCATTCCGTCCGGAAAATAATTCTGTCCAGAGAAGCCTTCCTCCGCATCATGATCATACTGATAGCCCTTCCCGTAGCCGATATCCTTCATCAGCTTTGTGGGCGCATTCAGGATATGCGCAGGCGGCATCAGGCTGCCCGTGGCCTTTGCGGCACGGCGGGCCGCCCCATAGGCTTTATAAACACCGTTGGATTTGGGAGCGGTCGCCAGATGCACCACAAGCTGCGCCAGCGCCAGTTCCCCCTCCGGTGAGCCAAGACGTTCGTACGTCTCCCACGCGGCAATAGCCAGCGGCAGCGCATGGGGGTCCGCCATCCCCACATCTTCCGCCGCAAAACGGGTCATACGCCGTGCGAGGTAGCGTGGGTCTTCCCCACCTTCCAGCATCCGGGCGAACCAGTAGAGCGCGGCATCCGGGTCTGACCCGCGCAGGGATTTATGCAATGCTGAAATCAGATTGTAATGTTCTTCCCGGTCCCGGTCATATAGCACGGCACGCTTGGCCAGCAGACGAGCCAGAGCCTGCGCATCCAGCGGCGCATCCGTTTTCAGGCTGAGAATCTGCTCCACCATGTTCAGCAGGTAGCGGCCATCCCCATCCGCCATGGCGCGAAGTGTCGCGCGTCCTTCCTCAGTCAGCGGTAAAGGCCGCCCGGTTTCTTCTTCCGCCCGCGCCAGCAGCGCTTCTTCCGCCGGATCATCCAGCCGGTTGAGCACCATGACCTGACAGCGGGACAGCAGGGCCGAATTCAGCGCGAAGGAGGGATTTTCCGTGGTCGCCCCCACCAGCACGATGGTGCCATCTTCCACCACCGGCAGAAAGCCATCCTGCTGGGCGCGGTTAAAGCGATGGATTTCATCCACAAACAGCAGCGTGCCGCCTCCGGCTTCTGCCTGCCTGCGCGCATTTTCAAAGGCTTTTTTCAGATCCGCAACACCGGAAAAAACTGCGGAAAGCTGGACAAACCGCAGCCCTGCGGCCTGCGCCAGCAACCGTGCAATGGTCGTCTTCCCAACGCCGGGGCCACCCCAGAGAATCAGGCTGGCAAGGGAGCCACGCTCAAGCATACGCGTCAGCGTTCCATCCGGCCCGAGCAGATGCGCCTGCCCCACCACATCCTCAAGCCTGTTGGGGCGGAGGCGATCCGCCAGCGGCTGGTTGGGCGCAGGGCGCGTGGGATGCATCGTGGAAGGCTCACGCTCCAGCGGCGGAGCCTGCCCCCCAAAAAGATCTTCCCCCATCGTCGTGCCCGAAGGTGTCGTGCGCCGTGCCGCCATACCCGCCTGTCCTGAAACTATCCGCCCCTGATATCGGGCCGCCGCTGCCGTTTTGCCACCCTTAAGGACTGTTTTCAAAAGCCGTCAGGATTAGTCGGCGCCCATTTTCGCATCGAGACACGCTATTTTTCTGCGCCGGGGCGACGGTATCGCACCTACAAAACCATCTGTTCCACCACACAAGCAGGCCCAGCCAGTCACATCCCTGAACATTTGAGACAACCGCAAAAACAACAGTTCAGGGGCAGACGGCCATCCAGCCTCCCGGCCTGCGCCGCTTTAATCCGGCTGCGCGGGGAGCGTGAAGGTGCCTGCGGGAATGGCAACCCCGCTCTTGACATCAAACAGGGTCACACGCGTCTCGCGCCCCTGCGCATCCACCACGCTCCATGAGCGGAGTGAGACCGGATTATCATAAAATACCAGTGTCAGGCTGCCATCTCCGGGAGAAGACGTGCGCACGACTGTAACCTGCACCAAGCCGCCTTCATGCTGAAAGCCGGTGATCGTCACATCCTCTTTCAGACTGACATGCTGCCGCAGCAAGAGCCCCAGCGGCGTACGCTCCATAGGAATAACGGTTGTCTGGTCAAGCTGGTTATCCCGGAACACCACCTTGCCCTGATTGGCAACCAGCAGGAGCGGCGTTGGCGGGTCATACGCCAGCCGCATCTGGCCGGGGCGCTGCATCCAGACTACGCCGGTGGTACGTTTTCCATCCGTATCCAACTGCTGCATATGCGCCTGAAATGTTGTGACGCTGTTGAGCGCCTTTTCAATCTTCCCGAGCCACATCTTGTCAGACGCAGACAGCGTGATGCCCTCCGGTGCCTCCGCCGGTGTGGCGCTCTGCCCCCCGCTCTGGGGCACACTCTGGGCTGCTGCCCCCTGCGCCAGAGCCGGAGCAGCATGCGCGAACGCACTCACGCCGCCCCCCACGGACAGAGCCAGACACAGGGCTGAAAATTTGCTGGAACGTGATGTCATACGCGCTGTCATTCCCATTGGTGACCATAAGCCGCCAGCAAACATCCTGCGCGGGCCTTTATTATGGCACATCCAGTATGCCATTTGTGGCAGGCGGATAACAGGGGGCGGGTTTAGGAACTGCCTATCAGCACGCCAGCCAGAAAAACCAGCGCCCCGCCAAAAACAATCTGCACAATGGCTGAGCCGAACGGCGTATCCTGATACCGCCAGCGTATCCATGAAATCAGGAACAGTTCGACCACCACAACGGCAACGGCCACCATCATTGCGCCGCTGAACGACTCAATAAGGAATGGCAGGGTGTGGCCAATGCCGCCCGCCATGGTCATGGCACCGCACACCAGCCCGCGAATAAGCGGCTTGCCGCGACCGGACAGCGTGCCATCATCAGACAGTGCTTCGGCAAACCCCATGGAAATCCCCGCCCCCAGCGAGGCCGCAAGCCCGACCAGCAGCGCACTATGCGACTCATGCGTAGCGAAAGCCGCGGCAAAAACCGGGGCCAGTGTGGAGACGGACCCATCCATCAACCCCACCAGACCGGGCTGGACAATCTGGAGCACGAAACGCCGCCGGGCGTTTTCGTCCTCATCCTCCCGCTTATCGTCTGTCAGGTGGCGGGATGTGATGTCACTGGCAGTGCGGCCATGCTGGTCTTCTGCTGTTGCAAGATCACCCAGTAGTTTGCGTGTTTCGGCATCATTGGTGCGGAGAGCGGCCTGCCGGTAAAACCGTGCGGCATCACGCTCCATATCCTCCGCATAGCACCGGACAACCTCAATCCCCTGCCCCTGAATCTGCCATGCCGGTTTGCGCGGCATGAAGCCTGCAATATCCTGGCGGCGCACAAGCGGAATATGGGAGCCAAACCGCCGGACATAGACATCAATCAGATGCCGCCGATGATCATCTTCCTCATGCACCATATCGGCAAAAATTTTCGCGGTATCCGGATAGTTTTCCTGCAAGGCATAAGAAAAATCTGCATAGATGCGCCCGTCCTCTTCCTCATTGGAAATGGCCAGAGCAAGAATTTCCTGTTCAGTCAGGGCGGAAAATTTACGCATTTTTGTTGCTCTATAGATTTTCAGGACAAATTTCAATTTATTCTTAAATAATGAGAATATTTCTCATTTTCAGACACTTTGTTCTGACCGTTTTCCATACAAATAAAAAACAGGCAGGATCATAACCTGGTCCTGCCTGCATCATTACTTTCCTGACAGAAACAGACTCTCAGCCTCTGTGATTTCTGGACGCATTTATGGGCGCACTTCTGCATTTCTGCGCACACTTCTGAACGTCAGACAGCAATCAGCCCCGCCAGAAACGCCAATGCAACAGCCAGCCCCACTTCCCGGTTGGCCCGGAACTGCGCCAGACACAAAGCCGGGTCCATTGGGTTCAGTGCCCGCACCTGCCGCCATAACAGGAACAACGGCAGCAGAAGAACCGGCCAGAACAGATGCCCAGTGCCCGCAAGGCCTGCGGCCACCGCCAGCAACACCCCCGTCAGCGCGTAACAGGTGCCAATAAAAGCCTTTGCCCGCCCGGCCATGAGCCGTGAGGTGGATTTCACGCCAATCCGGGCGTCATCTTCCATGTCCTGAAACCCATAAATGGTATCAAACCCGAGTTGCCAGACGATGGTTGCTGCGTACAGGGCGATCTGCGCGAAGGACAGATGCCCCGCCGCTGCCGCATAGCCCAGCGGCGCTCCGAACCCGAAGGTAAAGCCCATGACCAGTTGCGGCCACCACGTAAACCGCTTGGCCAGAGGATACAGCGCCACCAGCACTAGCGAGGACGCACCTAGAATCCGGGACAAGCCGTTCAATTGCAGCAGGATGGACAGGCCGATGACCAGCAGAACAGCTAGAAACAGCACCGCATGCCGCATCCGCAGCGCGCCGGAGGCCAGCGGGCGGCCTGCCGTGCGGGCCACCTGCCGGTCAATATCCCGGTCCCACATATCATTCACCACGCAGCCAGCGGCCCGCATGACGAGACTGCCAACACCAAACAGCACGATCAGCCGCACCCGTTCCGCTACCGGCACACCCTGAGGCAGCAGAATCCCCCAGACCCCCGGCAGGAAAAGCAGCCATGTGCCAATGGGCCGATCCAGCCGCGCCAGCAGGGCATAAGGGCGCAACGCCGGAGGCAGGCGGGCAATCCAGCCCGTTACCCGGATATCGGTATGACCGGAAGACGCTGACACGATACAGGCAATCCTTTAAACAAACACAGCAGTGCCGGGGGTATGCCATACATTGCCCTCCGGCATGAACCTCTTTGCGCACAGCCGCATTACCGCCTACACACCAGTGTCATTCCGAGACCGATCCGCCGGATCGGGCCTCTCCTTCCGCAGCAACCCGCCTGAGTGCTGAATGTCATGAGTTCGCCCGAGCATCTCCCCCGCCTTTTTATTCCGCTGGACGCCACACCGGGTCCCGCTGAGGCTGGCACGTCCTGCACGCTCAGCCCGGCACAGGCCCGCTATCTGGGCACCGTCATGCGGAAAAAGGCCGGAGACCCTGTGCGCGTCTTTAACGCGAGCATCGGGGAGTGGCTGGCCAGTCTGGGCGAGATTCGCAAGGATCGCGGTAGCTTGACGCTCACGCAGCAACTTCGCGCGCCTTCCGTCCAACCGGACCTCGTTCTGGCGTTCGCGCTCCTGAAACGCGATGCGACCGATATGGTCCTGCGCATGGGCACGGAACTGGGGGTTACGCACTTTCTGCCAGTCATTACGGAGCGCACCAATACCCACCGCACCAACCCGGAGCGGCTGGAAGCCATCGCGACCGAAGCCGCCGAGCAGTGCGAACGTCTGGACATTCCCACCATTGCCGAACCCTGCCCTCTGGCCAGCCTGCTGGGCGCATGGCCGGAGGGGGCCCGCCTGTTTACGGCCATGGAGCGCACGGAAGATCGTGGCGTCACGCTCAACGTCTCTCTTCAGCAGGCGCGGGCGGGTGATGGCCTGCTGATTGGCCCGGAAGGCGGTTTTTCCGATACGGAATGCCGTGCCCTCCTTGCACGTCCGGCCATCGCCCCCATCTCTCTGGGGCCGCTGGTTTTACGGGCTGATACAGCGGTCGCGGCGGGCCTCGCCCTGATGGGTCAGAGCTTGCGCTCTGCTCAGGATTAGTCAGAATACCTTTACCCTCGTTGTGGCCCGCCCCTGTTGCCGGGCAATTTTTCAAGGAACAGTGATTTTAATGTCTCACGCCGATGCCCACGACGACACACCCGTTCGGTCCGTTTTTCAGCTTGCCGAAGTGTTTGCCAGAGGATGCAAACCCCGCGATTCATGGCGTATCGGCACAGAACATGAAAAATTTGGCTGGGTTCGGCCGGAAGCCGCAGCAGAGAGCGCAGGCCCGCAGGCAGACCGCCCGGCCTATGCCACCCCGCCTTATAGCCCCGCAGGGATAGAAGACCTGTTGAACGGCCTTCAGGAAGTTGAGCCGGATGACTGGCAGCCCATTCTGGACGAAGGCAAGGTGATCGGCCTGAAAGGCATTGAAGAGGCGAAGGGCGCAGGCATTTCTCTGGAACCGGCAGGGCAGTTTGAACTCTCCGGCGCGCCCCTGCAGACGCTGCATGAAACGGCGGAAGAACTGGCTGCCCATTATGAGTCCGTGCGCCCGCTGGCTCGCAAGCTTGGGCTCGGCTTCAGCCCGCTGGGCTTCCACCCCACCGCAACACGTGCGGACCTGCCGTGGATGCCCAAATCCCGCTACGCCATCATGCGCAATTACATGCCCAAGGTTGGCACGCTGGGTCTGGATATGATGCAGCGCACCTGCACCGTGCAGGTCAATCTGGATTTCGGGTCCGAGCAGGACATGGTGCGCAAAATGCAGGTGTCCCTTGCCCTGCAACCGGTCGCAACCGCCCTGTTTGCCAATTCCCCCTTCTTTGAAGGCAAGCCGAACAACTTCCTCTCCAACCGTGCCCGCATCTGGACGGACACGGACAATGCCCGCGCGGGTATGCCCGCCTGCGTGTTTGAAGAGGGCTTCGGGTTTGAGCGGTATGCGGAATGGATGCTGGATGTCCCCATGTATTTCATCATGCGTAATGGCAAGATGCGTGACGTGACCGGACGCTCCTTCCGCGCATGGATGAATGGGGACCGACAGGACGGACTGGAGGATGTCACCCCGACGCTGGCTGATTTTGAAAACCATATCTCTACCGCCTTCCCGGATGTCCGTCTCAAACAGTTTCTGGAAATGCGCGGGGCCGATGCTGGCTCTGCGGAGATGATGCTGGCCCAGTCCGCCCTGTGGGTTGGCCTGCTGTATGATGACGCCGCGCTGGAAGCCGCCTACGAACTGGTGCGTGAACGCCCGTGGGAAGACTACCTCAAGCTGCGCGCTCTGGTGCCGTCTCAGGCGCTGAACACACCGTGGGGTGACGGCACCGTGCGAGACCTTGCGGCACAGGTCATTGGCATTGCCATGGACGGCCTTCAGGCGCGTGGTTTTGTGGATGATAATGAGCGGGAGGAGTGGGCATACCTCGCCCCGCTGACCGCCATGGCCGCAGGTGGCCCCACGCAGGCGGAACGCTGGCTGGAGCGCTATTATGGCGCATGGATGGGCGATGTGACCCGCATTTTTGGAGAAAGCGAGATCTGATCCCGCCTCTCCGGGCTGGCCGCTTCCTGCGTGCCAGCCTTTTTTGTAACCGGGCTGCGTGACGTTTAAAGCCGCTCAGGCTTTTCCGTCTGACCGTCCGCCGACAAGCAACCGGCTGGAACTCAGCAAAGCCGCGAAGACCGCGATACAGGTGGCCGTCAGCAGGCATTTTACGGCGGCTCCCTCCCCAAACAGGGAGAAAAACGCCGCAACCCCCGTCGCCCCGCAGGTCTGCCCAGCCTGACGCGCCACCTGCACCATGCCGCTGGCCCCTCCGGCCCGTGCGTGTGACGCCGAAACCATCATGGCGCGGTTATTGGGGGGCTGAAACAACCCAAACCCAAACCCGGCCACCCATGTCCGCCAGACGACCTCAAAAGCGGCAGGATGTGCGGGCATACTCCATAGCAGGAAAAACCCCGTTGCCGTGAGCAGCAGTCCAATGGAGGACAGTACACCGGCGGACACCGTATCTGAAAGCCGCCGCACCAGAGGGGCTGCAAACATGATGCCAATCGGCCACGGCGTTATCAGCAGGCCTGTCGCCGCCGCGCCCATATCCAGCACGTCATGCAGCATGAACGGCATGGAAACAATGTAGAAGTTGGACGCCACAAAGCCGCAAAAACCTGTGACGAAGGCAATGCCAAAATCAGGCTTTGCCAGCATATCCACGGGCAGGATGGGCTGCGGCTGCCCGCTCTCCCGCCGCATGAGCAGCATGCCGGAAATCAGCCCCACCCCAATCAACGTGCAGGACAGAGCCTTGCCGGAGTGATGCGCCAGTCCATCCCCCCCCATAACCAGCGCGCCAAACGCCAGCATGCACAGCAGACTACCCACCAGATCAGGCCGCGTATCGGCGCGCGGTGTTACAGGGAGCGCCGTAAAGGCCATGAAAAGCGCTGCGGCCCCCAGCGGCAAATTGATCCAGAACAGCCATGGCCATGACGCAACCGTCAGAATGGCAGCCGCAGCCGTTGGTCCCAGCGCAACACCAATGGCCACCACAACGCCATTCAGGCCAATACCCTTGCCGATTTCCGCGTGCGGATAAATGTAGCGCACCAGCGCGATATTCACGCTCAGAATGCAGGAGCCGCCAATCCCCTGCAACACGCGGGCTGCGGCCAGAGCCGGCAGCGTCGTGGCCATGGCGCACAGGACCGACGCCACCATAAACAGGATAATGCCAAACTGGCACATGCGGGAAAACCCAACCCTGCCGCCCAACGCCGCCAGAGGCAGCAGAGAGACCAGACTGGCCAACTGATACGCATTCACCACCCAGATAGATGCAGAAGAAGACGCATGCAGGTCCTGCGCAATATCCGGCAGGGCCACGTTGGCAATGGCGTAATCCAGCAACGCCATCAGCACGGACAGAGAAACCGCCAGCATGGCCAGCGTTCTGGCCCGACCAAACAGGCCAGTGGGGACAGAGGACTGGGAAGACCCGTCAATTGACCCGCCTGTTATCTGCGCAAGTTCATTCATCGGCCCGATCACTCCTTTTCTGACCTGCAACATCTTGCGCTGGAGCTTCTGTGCCATCCTGAACCCCGAAGGGAAAGGCCGGACTGGCAGCATCAGTTGTCATAACAGACCACGAAAATAGTAAAACGTCTCATACGCACACGAATTTGTGCTTAAGCCCTGAAACGCGACCTCTCTATTTTGCAAATACAAGAAATCACGTCTTCCCGACTGATTTAAGGTTTTCCTCGCCTGTCTCAACACACAGGCTACGCCTGCCATGCTGCACCTAATAATGGTTGACATTCGCACCCCGCCCCGCTCCATCCTTTAAGAATGACACCCTTACTTGCCTCTGGCCTGACAGCCGCCGCCATTGTCGTGCTGATGCTCCTGATCGGGATCGTACGCCTTAACCCCTTTGTCACGCTGTTTATCGTGTCTATCGGGCTGGCTCTGGTTACTGGCATGCCGACAGAGCAGGCCATTTCCTCTTTTGAAAATGGAATGGGCCACGTGCTGGGCCATGTGGCCGGGGTTGTCGCACTGGGCACCATGTTGGGGAAAATTCTGGCTGAAACTGGCGGCGCGGATCAGATTGCCCTGACTATTTCCCGCATTGCGGGAAAAAAGCGGCTACCATGGGCCATGATGGTTATCGGCCTGCTGGTTGGCCTGCCCGTGTTTTTTGAAGTCGGGTTTGTGCTACTCATCCCGCTGGCCATTATCCTGTCCCGCCGGAATGATCTGCCCCTCCCCGCGCTAGCTTTTCCTATGGCCGCAGCTCTTTCCGTAACACACGCCATGGTGCCGCCGCACCCGGCCACCCTGCTGGCCATTACGGCCTACCACGCCAATACGGCGTACACCCTGTTCTGGGGGATTGTCATTGGCACGCCAATCGCGGCCATCGCGGGGCCAATTTACGCTTGGTACATTGCGCCGCGCATTGGTTCTCTGGCGCCAACTGCGCTGGAAGACCAGTTTACCACACAGGCCAAGCACGAGAAGCTCCCGTCTTTTGTGCTTTCCTGCGCAACCCTGCTGATGCCCGTTGTGCTGATGCTGGGGGGCGCGCTGGCGGAACTGATCTGGCCCGCAACCGCCCTGCCCTACCGGATCATGCATTTTCTGGGCAACACGGATGTCGCCCTGCTGGTTGCCACCCTGATGTCCTTCTGGCTGATGGGCAGCCTGAGCGGCCTTTCTCGCGAGACCATTCTCCGTTTCAGCAATGACTGTCTGGCCCCCACCGCCACCATCATGCTGCTGATTGGGGCGGGCGGCGGTTTCGGGCGGGAGCTGATTGACAGCGGCCTGTCCCACTCCATCACAAATCTGGCGCTGGGAGCGCATGTGCCACTGCTGGTTCTGGCATGGGTTCTGGCCCTGCTGGTCCGCATTGCCACCGGCTCCGCCACAGTCGCCACCACCACGGCCTCCGGCATTGTTGGCCCGATTCTGGCAACATCACACTCTGTCTCGCCCGAACTGCTGGTGCTGGTTACCGGGGCTGGCTCCGTCGGTCTAAGCCTGATGAATGATGCCGGATTCTGGCAGATGAAGGAATATCTGGGAATGAACCTCTCCCAGACCCTGCGGAGTTGGACGATGATCGAGACGATTATTGCCGTTCTCGGCCTGCTGATCTGCCTGCCGCTCTCATGGGTCATTCACTGACTCAACAGAAAGGGGCGCATGTTGCCATGGCCCCTTTTCCATAAATCCTGCACCAGAGTTGCTCGACTAATCCTAGCCTGTCTTCTCTCTCAGACCGCCGGTTCCTCATCCCTGTCTGGATAAGGCCCGATGGGTATTTCGTACCCGGAATACACCCCATACGTTCCTGCGAACGCATAACTAGGCATTCATGCGCTCATAATCCGGGGATACACACAATCCACGTGTCAGCAGCCCGCCGCCTGACAGGACTGCTGACCTCCTCAGGATTTGGAATACGGGTTTTTCGTGCCACGCGTTTGCAGGCGAATCGGCACGCCCGGCAGGTTAAACGTCTCACGCAGGCCATTCACCAGATACCGCTTGTAGTCTTCCGGTGTCTGCTCGGCGCGGGTGCCGAAAATCACGAAGGTCGGCGGGCGCGCCTTAACCTGCGTCATATACCGCAGCTTCAGGCGACGACCATCCACCAGCGGTGCCGCATGGCGTTCCAAGGCGGCTTCAAACCAGCGGTTCAGCGCGCCCGTTGGTACTCGGGCGTTCCACACCTCACAGGCTTCCCGCACGGCAGGAAGCAGCCGCTGCACGGAGGCACCCGTCAGGGCAGAGAATGTCACCACCGGCACACCGCGCATCTGCGCGAGAGAAATGCTCAGACGGTCCAGAATAGCCTGACGGGTGGCGTTTCTGTCTTCCACCGCATCCCACTTGTTCAGGGCCAGCACACAGGCGCGGCCTTCCCGCTCGATCAGGCGGGCGATCTGCAAATCCTGCTCATGCACACCCAGCGTGGCATCCAGCACCAGCACAGCGACTTCCGCCATTTTCAGAGCTTCAATGGAGGCCGAGACCGACATTTTTTCCAGTGCTTCATCAATCCGCGCTTTCCGGCGTAGACCGGCGGTGTCCACAACCTCGAACACGTCACCTTCATCATGCAGCGTCACCGCTACAGAATCCCGTGTCAGGCCCGGTTCCGGGCCAGTAATCATCCGCTCTTCACCCAGCAAGCAATTCAGCAGCGTTGATTTCCCAGCATTCGGGCGGCCAACAATCGCAATGCGGATCGGGCCCGGCGGACGGGCGGGAAGAACAATTTCCGCGTCCGGGTCCTGCGCTTCCACATCAGGCTCGAACTCATCCTCTTCCTCAAACACGTCTTCTGGCTCGGGTTCGGGCGGCAGATGGTCCACAATCTCGCCCATCAGGTCGGACAGACCTTCCCCATGCTCAGCGGAGACCGCAACCGGCTCCCCAAGCCCCAGAGAATAGGCTTCCATCGCGGCGGCAGCGCCCCCGCGCCCTTCGGCCTTGTTAGCCACCAGCATGACTGGCCGCCCCTGCTTGCGCACCCAAGCGGCAAAATGCTCATCCGCCGGGGTAATACCCGCGCGGGCATCAATACAGAACAGGACCAGAACGGCGTCACGCACAGCACTTTCGGACGACGCACGCATCCGCCCGAACAGTGTGTCAGGTGCTGCCTCTTCTAGCCCCGCCGTATCCACCAGCCGAATGGTCCGACCACGCATGACGGCAAGACCTTCCTTCCGGTCCCGCGTAACGCCGGGGGTATCCGCCACCAGCGCCTGACGACGGCCAACAAGGCGGTTAAACAGAGTCGATTTCCCAACATTTGGGCGGCCAACAATGGCCACAAGAGGGAGATCAGCAGAAGGTACAGGCGCAACAGGCCGCATGGGCCGCCGGCGATCAGCCATAAGAGCGAAGCTTTCCGTCGTTGGTGACAATCAGCATCTGCTCATCAACAACAATAGGGGGAACAAAAGAAACCTGATCCATGGAATCCACGGAGATAATGGCGCCATTGGTCGGGTTCACGCGCACAATGCCATTGCCCGGCATGGTGCTGACACAGACCAACTGACCACCCGCCATGACAGGGCCAATCCATGTCACGATGTTTTTGCTGACATCCACGCGCACAAACCGGCGGAGCTGTGTAATCCAGCGGACATGGCCAGAAAGACGGTCAATACAGGCTAACTGGTCATCCTGAGACAGCACATAGAGCCAGTCCCCAACACATAGCAGACTGTTCTGGCTTCCAACAGCACGCTCCCACAGGCGGCGGCCTGTACGGATATCCACCGCGGCCATGACCTGCGCCATGCTGATGGCGTAAACGGTGCTATCGACCACAACCGGCAAGCCACGCACGCAGGTCAGATTCAAGGTGCTGGCCTGACTGCCGACATTCCCGAGCATATCGCTCCAGACAACCTCGCCACTTTCCGCACGGAACGCGACCAAATCACCCCCACCAAACCCGGCAATAACCACGCCATTGACCACAGCCGGAGCAGGTTGGCCGAACACCGTCGTTTCCGCCGCCGTAGCTGTGTAAGACCAGAGCTGGTTGCCGGTTGCCGCGTCAAGCGCAAACAGCCGTTCATCAATGGTGGCGAAAAACACGCGGCCATCGGCAATGGTCGGCGCGGAGCGGCCCGGTGTTCCAAAGTCGGAACGCCACTTCACCTTACCAGTGGTAACATTGACCGCCAGCGCCTCTGAAATACCGTCCACAACATAGAGCGTATCCCCATCAACACCGAGGCCTCCACCCACATTGCTGGACTGAAGCTTTTTTGGCTTGGAGTTAAGCGTCCACAGATGGGACATATGCGGCCAGCTAAAGGCCCGCACCACGCACTGCGCGTCCATGATGAACAGACGCCCATCATGCACCACCGGCGGCGACTGGATCAATCCACGCCCGAAATCACCAAGCGCAGCCCACGCCAGAAGATCAGGCTCGGAAATACCTGCGCCGATATCTTTCGTCCAGCGCGGATGCAGCCCGCCCCAACGGTAATTACTGCCGACATGCGATGTGATGCGGCCCACGATCGGCCAGTCGGACACAGAGACCGGCTCCGGCAGGGTAATAGCCGTATGGTCTTCCTTATCCACCGTCAGCCCGGCCCCGGAGGACAGCACATTGGTACGGTGCCCTGCCAGAACAGGCTTTTCATCTTCATCAAACAGACTACAGCCCGCCAGAAGCGGCATCATGGCTGCACCGGTCAGCAGTTTTCTGCGCGCAACAGACGGACGACCAAAAAAACCGGAACGTGTTTTGCTATTCATGGTGCCTTACCCTGCCGACGGATCAAGAGCTTGGGACAGCGCCTGCGCCCTGTTCCGCACGCCCGAAGGAACGTCCTGCGCCGCGGCCAGCACGGCAAATTTCTTACGGGCTTCATCCAGATGCCCTTCACGGATATCCAGCGTAGCCAGAGCCTCTGTCGCCAGACCATTCCATGGCTTACCGTTGCCGGTCAGCAGGGAAAGGCGGGACCGCAGCGTTGCCGGGTCTCCCGCATCAAGCTGCTTCTGGCACCATAAAAGTGTCGCTAACTGCCGCAGGACGGGGTCAGCACTCTGGTCATTCTGCACGGCATCCCATGCGGCAAGGGCGGCCGTCACATCACCATGCGCGGCCTGCACCCCGCCTTCTTGCAGGCGGGCAAGCGTTGCAACGCCTTTGGGGCCGGTTGCCACAAGCTTCTGCAAGGTAGCCAGACCTGTCTGAGCCGTTTCCGGCAGCGGAGTTTGTGTCGCGGGGGCGGGCGGAAGATGATCGGTCTCACGCAGCGCAGTCAGGTAAGACCCTGTTGCGGCGAGAGAGGCGGATTTCAGGCTGGACACATGCCATGACCACGCACCAGCCCCAATCAGGACAGCGGCAATCACGCCAACACCCAGCCCGGCATACCGGCGAGCCGTCTGACGTAGGCGTTCAGCCTTCAATTCGTCATCAACTTCCTTGAAAACATCTTCTGCCACGTCTGGCTGGTTCCCGTTCTGACTATGATGCATGTGTAATCGGCACTTCTGCCCTATGCACACCCATCATACAAGCCACCTGCGAGAAAGACACCCCTTAACATGACGTGACAGAAGGGGCGCTCCAAAAGGCGCTTAGTGTGCGCCGCCGCCGAATTTGGCGCTGGCGGCCTTCAGCGAGGCTGTCAGATGCACAAAATTCCCCGCAATCCGCTTCTGCACGGCGGAACTGCCTTCATGAATATGGGCAATTTTCTCACGCGCCTCATTGCTGATAGCGGTCTCTTCCTTGTTGGCCGTGCGGGCCACGCAGGTATTATAGGCGCGGGCTGCCTTTTCATACGCCGTCACCTTGTCCACGCTGGCATTATACCGCTCAACGGAAGACACATCGACAGACGGCGCAGCAGGCTCTGCCCCACAGGCAGGCGCGCCCCAGCCACCGGTTGCGGCGTGTGCCACCCCGGAGTCTGTCACAGCCGCCCCGGCCAGCAGACCACCCAAAACCAGAAAAAAACCTTTCCTCATTCCCAATTTCCCTGTTCTGCACGTGCTATCCGGCCCGAACCTTCGGGCGGATGTCTGAGTGCCTGCGGGTTCATGACACAGGCCGTATAAATGTCTAGCCCCACGCCTTCTGCACCCGCTTATGGGCCAGAATACGGCACAGGACTGCCCAACTACCGCGCACACTTGGAAAAATGGACCGAGAGCCGTATAAACTCTCTTCAATGCGCATTCTCTTCATCACGGCCACACGCCTTGGCGATGCCGTGCTCTCGACCGGCCTTCTGGCCCATCTTGTCCGCACCTACCCCGATGCGCGTTTCACCATTGCCTGCGGGCCTGTGGCCGCCGGACTATTTCAGAACCTGCCCGGACTCGAGCGCGTGCTTGTCATGACCAAGCGTACGTATGACCGACACTGGCTGGAGTTGTGGAAAGCCTGCATCGGCCAGACATGGGACCTCACGATTGACCTGCGCGGGTCAGCCACCACGTTCTTCCTGCGCAGCCGCAAACGGCTGATTATGCGTGGGGGGCGTCGCCCCGGCCTGCGGCTCAACCATCTCGGGCAGCTTCTGCACCTCTCACCGCCCCCCATGCCCACGGTCTGGCTATCCGAGGCTGATAAAACCCTTGCAAGCCAGATGATCCCTACGGACGGCGGCCCGATTATCGCCCTTGGGCCCACCGCAAACTGGACCGGCAAAATCTGGCCCATAGACCGCTATCTGCCGCTCTGGGCAGAGCTCTCGCGCCAGATCCCCTCGGCCCGTCCGGCTATTTTTTATGGCCCCGGAGAACAGGAACGTGCTCTTGCCCTGCCCGTGCTGCATGCCCTGCCAAATGCTATTGATGCGGGAGGCCATTTCTCCCTGACACAGGTTGCTGCCATGCTGGCTCAATGCCGCCTGTTTATCGGGAACGATTCCGGCCTGATGCATCTGGCCGCCGCCGCTGGCACCCCTACTCTGGGGCTATTCGGCCCCTCCCGTGCCTCGGAATACGCGCCCTCCGGCCGCAGCACCTCATGGGTTGTAGCCCCCGGCCCGGAAGGAGAGGCGCCCATTGCCGGGCTCTCTCTGGAGCGTGTCACACAGGTCGCCTTGACTGTGCTGGCGGAGACCAAATCATGACTACCCCCTCCTCGCCCCTCGCTCCGCTCCGCGTGGCCCACGTTATGGCGGGGGCCCCCACCGGCGGGGCCGAACTGTTTTTTGAGCGACTCTGCATGGCGCAGGCGGCGTCTGGCCTGTCCGTTCTCCCCATCATTCGGCAGGATGCAGCCCGCGCGGAGCGGATGCAGGCAGGAGGCGCCAGACCTCATGCCCTTAAATTCGGCGGACTGACCGACTGGCGCACACGCCCGCAACTCCGCACACAGCTCAAACAGTTCGCCCCCCGCGTGACGGTCGCGTGGATGAACCGCGCCGCGCGATTCACACCGCAAGGCGACTGGATTCTGGCCGGGCGGCTGGGCGGGTTTTATGATCTGTCCTATTACCGCCGCTGCTCGCACCTTATTGGCAACACGCATGGGCTGGTACGCTGGATGCGGGAACAGGGCTGGCCGCAGGACCGTGTGCATTACCTGCCCAACTTTGCGACGGAACTCGCACACACGCCGCCGGTTCGGCCAAAAGGCGTGCCCGCCGGAGTACCTTTCCTGCTCGCACTGGGCCGCCTGCATACCAACAAAGCGTTTGATGTGCTGATCCGCGCCATGGCGCATCTCCCCGGCGTATGGCTGGTCATTGCGGGAGAAGGCCCGGAACGGGCTGCGCTGGAAGACCTCGCCCGGAAAGCAGGCGTTGCGGACCGCGTGCTGATGCCCGGTTGGGCCACCCACCCCGGCGGCCTCATCCGCGCCTGCACGGCCCTTGTCTGCCCCTCCCGGCATGAACCGCTGGGGAATGTCGTCATCGAGGGTTTTTCCGCGCAGAAGCCCGTGGTTGCGGCAGCGTCTCAAGGGCCAACGGAACTCATCCGCTCGGGGGAAAACGGCCTTCTGGCCCCTGTGGAGGATGACCGCGCCCTCGCGCAGCAACTCGCCGCTGTGCTGGAAGACCCGGCACGGGCCAGCGCCCTGGCCGCCGCGGGCCGCGCGGAGTATGACCAGACCTTTGCCACAACCCCGGTGCTGAACGCTTGGGCGGACTTCCTTTCCACTGTGGAGGCGCCCTGATGTGCGGCATTGGCGGTCTGGTTTACACACGCGGCACCCCGCCCTGCGGGCAGGATGTGCTGGACCGCATGGCCGCAGCTTTGCAGCATCGCGGGCCGGATGGGGCGCACTTCGCCCGCTTTCCGCATGCGGACCTGATCCATACACGCCTTTCTATTATTGATATTGCAGGGGGTGACCAACCCCTTTCCGCCGGGACCGGCACGCTGATTGCCAATGGCGAAATTTATAATGACCCGGACATCCGCGCCCAGATCGGCCCCGAACATTTCAAGACCGGCAGTGACTGCGAATCCCCCCTGCGGCTGTGGGAGCGCCATGGCGCGGATTTCCCCCGCCATCTGCGCGGCATGTACGCCATTGCACTCTATGACAGCGCGCAGGATGAGCTGCTGCTGTGCCGTGACCCGTTTGGCATAAAGCCGCTCTATTTCACGGAGTTTGACGGCGGAGTAGCCTTTGCGTCCGAACCCGCTGTGTTGCTTGCCGCCAATCTCACACCCCGCGCAGCCTCTGCCGCAAGGCGAGACGAACTGCTGCAACTCCAGTTCACCACCGGGCGGGAAACTATTTTTAAAGGTATCTCCCGCGTGCTGCCCGGTGAAACGCTGCGCATTGTGCAGGGCCGTATTCTGGACCGCCAACGTCTATCCCCGCTGCCATCATCGCCCGACACTGCGCCGCTTCTGACGGAGGACACCGCACTCGCCCGTCTGGATGAGGCGCTGATGAACAGCGTGCGGGCGCATGAACGAGCGGACGTACCCTTTGGCCTGTTCCTGTCAGGCGGCATTGACAGCGCCAGCCTGCTGACGGCCATGACCCGACTACAGCACCCCGAAAAACTGCGGACATGGACAGCGGTTTTTGATGCCCGTAACACGGCGGATGAAGCCGAAGCCGCTGAAGCCCTTGCCCGCAGCGCACAGGCGGAGCATCAGACTGTCCGCATTACATCCGCCATGGTCTGGCACCATCTGCCCGCCATTGTGGCCTGCATGGATGACCCCGCAGCCGATTACGCCATTATCCCCACATGGTTCCTCGCGCGTGAAGCCGCGAAGGACGTGCGCGTTATCCTCTCTGGTGAGGGCGGGGATGAACTGTTTGCAGGCTATGGCCGCTATCGCTCGGCTGTGCGTCCATGGTGGCAGGGGGGACGCCGCATGTGGCGGCACGGCATGTTTGACACGCTGGACATCCTCCGCACCCGCCCGACAGGCTGGCGGGATGGCATTATGGCCGCTGAGATGTGTGCGGAAGGCGCCCCCACACGCCTTTCTGCCGCACAGGCGGTCGATCTTGCTGAATGGCTACCCAATGACCTGCTGCTCAAGCTGGACCGCTGCCTGATGGCGCACGGGCTGGAAGGCCGCACTCCCTTGCTGGACCCGGTCATCGCGACTCTGGCATGGCGCTTGCCAGACACGCTGCGTGTGCGGGATGGTAAAGGCAAATGGTTGCTCCGCCGCTGGCTGGAACAGCACTGCCCCGCAGCCCGCCCCTTTGCCCCCAAACAGGGCTTTACCGTGCCCATCGGAACATGGATTGCGGAGGACGGCGCCCGTCTGGGCCAGCTTGTTGCGCAGCAGGACTGCATTCAGGAAATTGCCAAACCTGAGCGTGTGCGTGCACTTTTTCAGGCCGCAGCAGGCCGTAAAACCGGCCCGGCGGCATGGACGTTACTCTTCTATGCCCTGTGGCACCGGACACATATCCGTGGACTGGCCCCGGCGGGGGATGTTTTTGAAACGCTGCGCCTCTCGTCATAAAATCTGCCATCCCAACATCTGCACCATCACCGGGAGCACCTCTCATGCCCACCTCTTCTCATAGTGCCCTGCTGGAAAACCGAACTGTTCTGAAACTCTCCGGCGCGGACCGGGTGAAGTTCCTGCAAGGGCTGGTTACGGCGGATGTCGCGGCCCTCGCGCCCGGACAGGCCACATGGTCCGCCTGCCTGACGCCGCAAGGCCGCTGGCAGGCGGATTTCTTTCTGGTGTCTGACCCGGATGACACCTGCCTGCTGCTGGACTGCGCCAGCGAGCAGGCTGAGGGTCTATGCAAGCAACTGCTACGCTTCCGCCTGCGGGCTGATGTGCAGATGGAGCCAACCGGCATGCGCGTTATGGTCGCATGGGGCAACGCGCCAGATGCTGCCCTGATGGAAAACAGCATCAGCTTTGCAGACCCACGCCTGCCTGCTGCCGGATGGCGCTTACTGGATGTGCCGGAAGACACCCAGCCAACGGATACCCCACAAGACTACAACCTGCACCGGCTCATTCTGGGTCTGCCTGATGGTATGCAGGATTGCGAAGTGGGCCGCACACTGGCGGCGGAAGCCAATATGGATCTGCTCGGCGGCGTTTCATGGAGCAAGGGGTGCTTTATGGGGCAGGAAGTCACAGCCCGTATGCACTACCGCACACTTGTCAAAAAACGCATGGTTCCGGTTGCCAGCGCCGCACCGCTCCCGGCCCCCGGTACGCCGGTTCTGGCAGACGGGGTCGAAGTCGGGACACTCTGCTCTTCACAGGATCATGTCGGGCTTGCGCTGCTCAAAACCAGCGCCGTGACGCAAACACTGACCTGTGGCGACCATACTCTTGTGCCGCGCCCCCCTGTCTGGCTTGCTTCGGCCCTCGTGCCGCCGCAGCCTTCTTCTCCTCCTACCCCGGACACGTCAGCATCCTCATGACCTATCAGGCTCCCACTCCCTCCGCCCTTTCCACCATGCTGGATACCGTCAAATTTGACGCCTCCGGCCTGATTGCCGCCATCGCCCAGCAGCATGACACTGGCGAAGTGCTGATGATTGCGTGGATGACGCGCGAAGCCCTTCAGGAAACGCTTGAAACTGGCCGCGTCTGCTATTTCTCTCGCAGCCGCCAGAAACTCTGGCGCAAAGGGGAAACTTCCGGACAGATTCAGCATCTGCACGAAGCACGTCTGGATTGTGATGGCGATGCGGTGCTGCTGCTGGTCAATCAGATAGGCGTTGCCTGCCACACTGGCCGCCGTAGTTGTTTCTACCGTGCCTTCGGCCCGGATGGGCTGGTGGAACTGACCAAACCGGAAATTGACCCAAAAGCCTTATACGGCAAACAGGCTTAACCAGACGGTCTGGCCGGGAGGCAACATCAACTGCCCCCGGCCCTACCTTACGCGATTAGACTGTCCAATTTTACCGAAAAATTAAATTCAACCGTTCAGAATCAAGAACTGACGGAACCTTTATAATCCATGACCTGAACAGGCTTTTTGTCCGGATTCGGTAGAATCTGGGGTAAAAAGACAACAGCTTCAAGCGCACAAAAGCACGCCAAACAGACCTTGCCACACTTATCAGTCCCGTTGGTAAAAACCCCCACGAACACCACAGAATTTTTAAAAATCCTTGTAACCAGAATATTTTTTAATCAATCAGCCTTCCGCGCCCTACCCGCCAGAAGGTCAAGCACAGCTTCTGCCGCCGCATCTGCTGGTAGCTTACCGCCCGGCCCCTGCAAACCATGCAGCACGGTTTTAAAAGCCTCTTTCTGCGCATTGGCTAAAGTCGGATCCTCAAACAAGGCCCGCACGGCATTGGCCAGAACGGAGGGGCGGCATTGTTCCTGCAATAGTTCCGGCACAATGGCGCGTCCGGCCAGCAGATTGACCATGGCGACATACGGCACGCGGATCAGACGACGCGCCATAAACGCCGTTAGCGGGTTAACCCGATACGTCACGGCCATGGGCACCCCCGCCAGCGCGAGTTCCAGCGTGGAGGTTCCTGATTTTGTCAGGGCCGCTCCGGCTGCGGCAAACGCATCATGCTTGTCTTGCACGTCCGTCACAATCACGGGGCGTACTGGCCAGCGCGCCGTCTCCCGCTCAACGGTAGCCGCCACAACTGGCGAGACCGGAATAACCGGCACCACATCCGGCATATCCCGCTGCAACAGAGCCAGCATCCTGCCAAAAACAGGCAGCAGACGGGGGGCTTCTGAGCGACGGCTGCCGGGCATTAGAATCAGAACACGCGCGCCATCCGGCAGCCCATGCCGGCGGTAAAAGCGGGTTGCGTCGCCGGTCTCGGCTCCTGATTGCAAAACGGGGTGGCCGACAAATTTCGTCAGCAGACCATGTTTACTGAAAAATGCTTCTTCAAATGGCAGCAGGCACAGCAGTTCCTCCCACATGCCGGGAAACTCCTTCACCCTCTTCTGCCGCCATGCCCACACTTGCGGGGCGACATAATGCACACGCGGAATACCG
Source organism: Acetobacter orleanensis (assembly GCF_001581005.1). Lineage (GTDB taxonomy): Bacteria > Pseudomonadota > Alphaproteobacteria > Acetobacterales > Acetobacteraceae > Acetobacter > Acetobacter orleanensis. Next base: position 528 of record NZ_LHZV01000058.1, on the reverse strand, counting down.
AACCCGGAAATCCGACGGAGCAGACGCAGGGCAAAGCCGGGGCTGTCGATTGTCACGACTAGGTCCGGCCTGCGGGCCTCAATATCCTGCACAGCCTCATTCAGCCGGGCAGAAAGCGCGCGCAGACGTGGGAGAATTTCCACCAGCCCCATCACAGCCAGATCCCGCATGGGGAACAGGCTGCGCAGCCCTTGTTCCTCCATTCGCACGCCGCCCACTCCGGCAAAATGGATGGCGGGGTTACGGGCGCGCAACGCATGCATGAGGCGCGCACCCAGCACGTCACCACTGGCCTCACCAGCCAGAATCCAGATTAACGATGCGGAAGAAGGAAGGGGAGTTTGCTCGGCCATCTCTCAGCCATACCGGCGCGCCAGATGGAGCACAATCTCAGAAAAACCTTTCCGATCCCGGTGCCGGCATCTTATGCCCTACATCACCAGACACAGTATCAGCCAGAGCAGAAAGAGGTCTCGTGACGGTAAGCCAGTATCTCAGAGCCTGTTTGGAAATTCGCTGAAGTGTGAT
>NZ_LHZV01000031.1 GCF_001581005.1 Acetobacter orleanensis | reverse complement strand
AGAGCAGAGCAGAGCAGAGCAGAGCAGAGCAGAGCAAAGATGGGTAGTGGGTGGGGCAAAGTAAGCACGCTGCGGCCGGGTCGTGAGAAGAAAGCACAAGGTCGCGGGGCGGTTGAAAGACGAATAAGGCGGGGCCTGCACAGAAACGCAGATGATGGCAGGTGGTGTGTAAGGGACTGCCTGCGCGCTTTCATGATGCAAATTTTCTAAAAAAGGCGTCTGCATGAGACGCCTTTTTCACAGTTGTTCTCAGGATTTTTTGCGGGCCTGTGTCAGCAGGTCCGCAACGCGGTCCCAGTCAACCAGAGTGTCCAGAAACGCCTCAACATATTTTGGGCGCATGTTGCGGTAGTCAATATAGTAGGCGTGTTCCCAAACATCACAGGTCAACAGAGCGGTGTGCCCATGTGTGAGCGGGGTATCTGCATTGGCGGTTTTGGAAATGATCAGCTTTTCGCCATCATAGGCCAACCAGCCCCAACCGCTGCCAAACTGAGAAACGCAGGCCGCTTTGAAGTCTTCCCGGAATTTTGCAATAGAGCCGAAGTCTTTAATAATTTGGCCTTCTAGCGCTGCGGGCATGGCGCCGCCGCCGTTGGGCTTCATGCTCAGCCAGAAAAAGGAGTGGTTCCAATGCTGGCCCGCCTGATTGAACAGCACACGGTGTTCGGCATCCCCCGCTGTTTTGCGGATAAGGGTTTCCAGATCCAGCCCATGGAACGGGCCGCTGGCTGTCAGTTCATTCAGTTTGTCGACATAGGCTTTGTGGTGTTTGCCGTGGTGGTATTCCAGCGTCTCGCGCGACATAACGGGAGCGAGGGCATCCAAAGCGTAAGGTAGTTCAGGCAGCGTAAACATGGCGTCTGATCCCTGAGTGTCAGGACGACTTTTCAGACAGAACAATGTGGCCTGTAAAAACGGAAAACTGTAGGAAAAGCAGCTTTCATACAGGACACAGCACAGAATTTTTTAAGTCAGTCTGAAATGATCATCTGTTGCAAAATAGGGCGTGGGTCTGTGCGGCCCGCAATAATCCCGAAAGGATTTATAGCTTACGCTCTCTGATATGCAATATGCTATAAAATAAGGTACGATCAAACTTGCATGTCCGCGTGATACCTACCTGCTTAGCGCCGGATGAGAATATAGTTGATCGTCAGATCAATATCGAAGTGGTTGCCCTTCATGTCCGGCGGGACCGGCGGCAGTTGAGAGCCACGGAACATGCCGGAAGTGGCGGCATCCAGATAGTAGGATCCGGCAGAGCCCGTCTGATACACGGATTTTACGCGGCCCGTGCGGTCCAGCACGACATGCACGGAGGAACTACCTTCCTCCCCGTTCCGCGCCGCTTCTTCCGGGTAGTACATATGGCGCTGGATCCATTCATTAATCTGCTCACCATAGTCATCGCTTACACCGCGCACGGACGCACGAGAGGTGTAGTGTGCGTTAATCTGGCCGTTTTCCACCACCGGGCCAACGGAAAGGTCAATTGGGCCGCCGGAACCGCCCGGTCTGCCATGGCGAGAGCGGCGCGGGGCTGGAGCCTCGTTGAAGGAGAGGTCCATCGGGTTATCAAAGGGAGACGCCGCACGATGGTTGGGGTTTTGTGTGGGGCGGGCGTGCTGCGTGGGGCGCGGCACAGCATGGGCCTGCGGCTTGTGGCCAGACGGCGGATGCGCGGTTTTAACCGGCTTGGGCGGTTGCGGCACGGACTTGGCCAGCCCATCCGCCGCCTCTGGCAGCGGCGGGGTAGCCGGTGTTTCTTCAGACGGTACGGTGGGTGACGGTGGCCCTTCGGCTGGTGTTGGTTCGGCCTGTCCGGCTTTGCTCGGGGCTTTGCCGGAATTGCCGCCTCCGGCTTCATCCGAATGTGGGCCAACCATGCCGCTGGTGGATTCTGGTTGCGCGAACACCATTTCCACTGGCGAGGGCTGCTGCCCATTGGGCGTGCCGTGAGAGGCATGGTGCGCTGCCTGCCACAAGAGCGCGCCAAGCAGCAGAAAATGGGCGAGGGCGGAGGCCGTCAGCACCGGGCCGATTGTCGGCTCCGCGTAGAGTTCCCGGCGGATGAGGGGGGTCGCTGTCCCTTTTACGCGGCGATAGCCGGTGGCCGGACGAGCGACGGGAGTGGGGGAGGCGAGCAGCCGCTCGCGTTCACCATCCTGCGGGGCAGGCGGCGGCGCGGTAGGACGTGCAGGGTCGGAGGGGGAAGGCGGAACCAGCCGTGGTTCCACACCATCCCGCCTGCGCGAAGAAGGGCTGGGCTTCGCCGTCATGAAGTGCCGGATCTCTCCTCCGCAAAAACCGCGCCAGAGGCTGACCGGTTGAAGCGGCTATTTTGCCATTGCTTCTGCATTGTTGCCACCCTGAATCCGACACACCCCCTTACATAGCAGGCTGCGCGGCGTTGTGTAATGCATCATCTGTTGTCAGTAGATGCAGGAGTGGAGGCGGCGGGTTGAGGTGCCGGGTGTTCCGATGCGTCTGGAGGCTTGGGGATATCGTTGGGCTGCGGCGGGGCAGGTTCCATGGGTGTGGGCGGGGCGCTCTGCATGGTGGAGGGCGTAATCTCGTTACGCAGGCGTTTGACGTCTGCCGCCTGTACGGCTGAGCCGTTATTCCCCCACGCTTGCCGGATAAAAGTGACAACCGTTGCCACCTGCGTATTGCTCAGCCGGTTGCCAAAGCCCGGCATGGTAAAAGCGGAGGGGGCCGAGGCCGTACCGTGGAGGGTCGCGCCGGTCAGGACGATGTGAATCAGAGAGTCTGGTGTGCTGCTCTGCACCACTGGGTTACCAGCTAATGGCGGGAAGGCCGGGGCATAACCCGCGCCACTGCTACGGTGGCAGGCAGCGCAATTATCCAGATAGAGTTGTTGGCCCGGTGTCAGCCTGCCGCCTGCTTGCAGGGCATGGGTTGCAGTGAGGTCTGGCTGCCAGAGCGACTGTGTTTCATCGGCGGGGGGCAGGCTTTTCAGGTAGGCCGCCATGGCGGTCAGGTCATTATCCGTCAGATATTGTGTGCCGTGATGCACGGCGGTGTCCATGTTGCCGAAGCTGCTGCCGTGCAGGTTCCGGCCAGTGCGCAGGAAAGCAATGAGGTCTGCCTCACTCCACGCGCCTAGTCCTGTGCGCGGCTCACCGCGTAGCGAGGGTGGGGTCCAGCCATCTACCGGCGCGCCGCCCGCCAGATAGTGCGGGCCATCCTCTGCGGTCAGGGCCGTTTCCTGCATCGCTAGGCCGCGTTTGGTGTGGCAGGCACCGCAATGGCCGGGGCCTTCCACCAGATAGGCGCCCCGCGCCAGTTGCGGCGAGGCAAAGAGGCGTTCAGCCGATTTGCGTGCAGCGTGCGGTGAGGGGGCAAAAAACCATCGCCACACGGTAAGCGGGAAACGCATGGAGAGCGGCCATGGAATGGCGTTGGGCCGCACCGCCCGTGGCACCGGCCGCACATCCTGCATGAAGTAGGCGTAAAGCGCATGCAGGTCCGCATCTGTCATGCGGGCATAGGAGGGGAACGGCATGGCGGGGTAAAGAGAGGCCCCATCAGGCCGCACACCTTCCCGAATGGCGCGCATAAATTGCGCTTCAGTCCAGTTGCCAATGCCGTGGGTTTTGTCCGGCGTAATGTTGGAGGAATATAGCGTGCCGATGGGAAGCTGGAAGGCATACCCCCCGGAATAGGGCGCGGCACCGGGCATACTGTGGCAGGCCGCGCAATCCGCCGCGGCGGCCACATAGCGGCCTTTGGCGATCAGAGTGTGTGTGGCGCTGTCTGTGCTGACGGAAGGAGTGATTGCTGTGGACGGGTGCTGCGTAATCTCGGGTGCGGGAGATGGTAACGCGGTCGGCGCGGACAGCGTGTTCGCCGGGCTGGTGCCTGAGGATGCAGCGGGTGAGGCCGATGGTATCACCGGGGGTGCGGGAACAGGGAGGGAGGACGTGGCGGATGAGCCTGAGTGCGCACCTTGCGTTTCTGCGGCCAGAGCTGGGGTGGTCAGAGTCTGTGTCGCCAGAGCCAGTGTCGCCAGACCAGGGATAGCCAGAACAGGGATCGTCAAAAGCGGCGTGGTCAGGCTGGTGAAGAGGAGAAGGCCGCAGAGCGGAGAGGTCAGAAAAACCCTTCTGTTGAATGGAATTTTATCAGATTTTTGTGCGCGTTGCGTCTTTTGAACATGCCCTGTGTAGGGCCGCATGTGGGGGGTGCTGGGCGCGTTTGCGGGCGTTCTCATAGTGCCACCAGTGGGCCGCCATTGCCCTTTAGCCATTGGGTGCGGATATGGTGCGCGGACCAGTAGGCCAGTGCCGCCACCAGTCCGGTTGGGTTGTAGCCCATGCCTTGGGGAAAGGCGTTGGCCCCGACTACAAACACGTTGGACACGTCCCAGCTTTGCAGATAGCGGTTGAGGGCGGAGGTTTTTGGGTCCTCCCCCATCACGGCACCGCCACAAAGATGCGTTGTCTGATACTCTCGCACGTCAAACGGTTTGCCGGGCTCACGCATGCCGTAATGTGCATCCTGCGCGCCAAGAGCTTTGACCACATTGGCAAGCTGCCCGATGACATAACGGTTCATGCGGATGTCGTTTTCTTTCCAGTCAAACGTCATGCGCAGCATGGGCTGGCCGTAGCTGGTGCGCCATGTGGGGTCTAGGTCCAGATACACATCGCGATAGGCCATGTTGGAGCCCTGCGCATTGATGGTGAAGGAATGGCGGTAGGTTTCGACGGCGGCCTTTTTCCACGCACTCCCCCACCGGGGCACACCCGGTATGTTGGCTTTGGCTCCGGCAATGGGCTTCACCCCGGCCTGATTGACCCAGAGCGGAGAGCCACCAATAAAGCCGAGAGGGCCGTGGTCAAAATTGTCGCTGTTGAAATCATCAATCGCAACACCCCCAGCGGAGCCGATAAACTGGTCCGTGCTGCGGGTGGGCGGCATCCAGACGGTGCTGTTGGTGATGTTCTGATAGGTAAAGTTCCGCCCCACTGTGCCAGTGTTGGCGACAGGATCATACGCTTTTCCAATACCGGACAGCAGCATGAGGTGCACGTTATGGAACTGGAAAGCGGCCAGAATGACTAACCCGGCAGGCTGGGTGATGTGGTTGCCCTCGGCGTCCTGATAGACCACGCCTGTGGCTTTTTTGCCGGTGGAATCCAGCAACACTTTTAGCACATGGGCGTTGCTGCGGAGTGTGAAGTTTTCATGCCTGCGCAGGGCGGGCATGATGTTCACGTTGGGGGAGGCCTTGGCGTACATATAGCAGGCATAATCGCTGCAATAGCCACAGAAATTACATGGCCCCATCTGCGTGCCATACGGGTTTGTATAAGGTTGGGAGGCATTGGCGGCGGGCATGGCGTAGGGGTGGTAACCGGCTTCGGCCGCGGCATGGCGGAACAGATGCGCGGTATAGACATCCCGCAAGGCCGGAAGAGGGAAATTATCAGAGCGATCAGGCGCAAAAACATTGCCTGTGCCAGTCTTTTTTCCTTTAATGGTATAGGCTTCCCCCGATGTGCCGAAGACTTTTTCCGCACGGTCAAAAAACGGTTCTAACTCTTCATACGTCACGCCGTAATCCTGAAGGTTCATGCCTTCGGGGATAAAGTTACGGCCATAGCGTTCCGTAATACGGCTGCGTAGCCGGAGGTCCTGCGGTGGGGCACGGAAGTGCACCCCGGTCCAGTGTAGCCCAGCCCCGCCAACCCCGGCACCGGGTAGAAACGCCGCCAGCCGACGATACGGCACGGCTTCCTGATCTATCCGGTTGCGAACTGTCACGGTAGTTTGCGCGGGATTCTGAAAAAGCTTGTAACGCACAGCCCCTTCCAGCTCATCCAGCGAGGATGGATAGGCGCCATCCCGTGCCGTGGAGCGGCGACCGCCGCGTTCCAGCATGACAACGGAGAGTCCGGCCTCGCACAGTTCTTTGGCCATGATGCTGCCAGCCCAACCGCTGCCAACCACCACAACATCCACGGGCGGAAGCGTTTTTTCAGCCATGCTCAGCACTCTCTCCGGAAATGGAAACGGGGCCGTAAGGATAGGGGGTGTCATACCGGTCCACCCAGTCCATGTAGTCCCCCCGCGCGCCGGGGAAGCCCATTATGAGCCAGCCTGCCATGTGCCGGTTACCGCCGTGGATCGGGTCAGAAAAAGCGCCTTCAATCGTGTCGGCGCGGAGTTGCTCGAAAAACGTCTTGGCGGGCAGCGAAACGGGGTGGCCGTCAAACTGTGTGGCGTTGTGTTCGAGTGCTCTCAGCACAGTGTCCTGTGTTTCTGGCGGAAGTGTTTCAAACGCGGCCTGATGCGTCTGCTGCACCCATGTTATCACGCCGGATAAGCCGATTTTGTAAATCTGCTGTGGGCTGTAGGGGAGTTGATAGCCCAGATTGTCGGCGGCATCCGGCCGATGTGGGCCTTGCATGTACCAGAGTTCCCCTCGGCCCCATGGGGTGTCCATCTGTCCGTCAATAAATTCGGGCACGCCAAGAGCTATGGCACCCGGACTGAGGGCATCTGTGGGGAAAATCCGCTCACACGCAGCTCTCAGAAAGGCAAATTCCGCTGGACTGAAAAAGCGTGGGCCGTGGGGGGCACCGGCAGCGTCTGGGGGAGCGGGCGGCTGTGTGCCGAGGGTGTTTTGTGTCGAGGCAGCCTGCGCGGAAGGGGCGGTTGCTGCCTGACTCAAAGCCAGAGCGGCGGCCCCGGTGCCGAGGCCTTGCACAACGCGTCGCCGGGTTGCGGTCGGGGCTGATGCAGGGGCGGTTAAGGTGGCCGGGGAACGAGCAGGCGGGGTTGGAGCGTCGGGCATCTGCTGGGCAGCGGAATGAGGGCGGTGCGGCATGTCAGGCATCGGCAAGCGTGTTTCCGTGGACGGGGGATGACCACAGGCGGTCCCCGGTCCCGCTTCAGCGGCTCTGTTGCGCGACCGTTCTCTCCTTATGGTTAGCGGACCCAAGGCAGGGAAACAAGGTTACAGGCGACATCTTGTGCGCCAGAAGGCAGAGGAATGGCCTTTCCAGATAGGGAATTGACCGCAGGGCAAGGAGGCGCAAAGCGCTTCAAAAAACGGTGGGCGCAGCGATTTTGACCGGGCTGACGGGATGTTTTGGGGTGAGGAGCAGTGGGGCAGATGGCATGGCACTGCGGAAACCCAGACAGTGGTGTGGGGTTGTGAGCAACTGGTCTACGATGCGGCCGCCAGAGGGCGGGCATAAAAAAAGAGCGGCCCCGTAAGGTGCCGCCCCCTTTTTTCACTTGTGCTTAAAAGCTGGTTTATTACCAGATTTTTACGCGCTGCTTGGGTGTTAGATACAGGGCATCACCGGGTTTGATGTTCCATGCTTTGTACCAGGTATCAATGTTATGCATCGGAATGTTCACACGCGCCTGCGGCGGGGAGTGCGGGTCCGTCACGATCAGGTTCTTGATCGTGTCATCACGCAGTTTTTCGCGCCAGACCTGCGCCCAGCCGAGGAACACGCGCTGGTCCCCTGTCAGGCCATCAATCACCGGAGCGGGCTGACCGTTCAGAGAGGCGTGATACGCATCCAGAGCCAGTGTCAGGCCACCGAGGTCGGCAATATTTTCACCCATGGTCAGCTTGCCGTTGACGTGCACGCCCGGCAGGACCTCAAACGCATCATACTGCGCGCCAAGGCGGTCAGCCAGCTTCTGGAAGCGAGCAGCGTCGGCCTTGGTCCACCAGTCACGCAGGCGGCCATGTTCGTCAAACTGGCGGCCTTCATCATCAAAGGAGTGGGTCATTTCATGACCAATCACGCCCCCGATGGCCCCATAGTTCACAGCAGCGTCGGCCTGCGGGTTGAAGAACGGCGGCTGAAGGATGGCTGCGGGGAACACAACCTGATCAAACAGCGGGTTGTTGTAGGCGTTCACCGTCTGGGGTGTCATGTCCCATTCGTTCCGGTTAACCGGCTTGTCCAGACGGGCCAGCCAGTAATCCCATTCAAACGCTACGCCGTTCTTGGCGTTGCCATACACGTCACCCTTGGTCACGTTCAGGCTGGAATAGTCGCGCCATTCGTTGGGGTAGCCGACCTGCACTTCAAAGTTTTCAAGTTTACGCAGTGCGGCTTCTCGCGTTTCCTTGCTCATCCATGTGTTGTGCTGGAGGCGGATGCGGAAGGCGTCCTTCAGGTCGCCCGTCAGCTTCTGCATGGCGGTGCGGTTTTCTGCGGGGAAGTAGCGTTCTACATAAACCTTGCCCAGAGCCATGCCCATAGCACCGCTTGTGGCCTGCACACCGCGCTTCCAGCGGACGGGCAGAGCGGGCTGGCCGGAAAGAGCCTTATTGAAGGTAAAGCGGGCCTGTACGAAGGCATCCGGCAGGTAGGTGGAGGCGTTTTCTACCGTATGGAACGCCTGCCACGCCTGAAGCAGACCAATATCAGCGGAACCGAGAATGGCGGCTTCACCCGTGATGGCGGAGGGTTCCCCGACAATTACGGTGCGGTTTTCAAGCCCTTCCGCGGGTAGGCCAGCGGCGGTCAGCCACGCCATCCAGTCAAAACCGGGGGCGACTTTGGAGAGTGCAGCGACTGTCATGGGGTTGTAGGTTTTCTGCGGGTCACGCAGGTCAGCCCGGGCCCAGTGGACGTTGGCCAGCTTTGTTTCAAACGCCACAATCGCGGCGGCGGCAACAGCCGGTTGCGGCCATTTGATGAGTGTGAGCGCCTGCGTAATGTAAGCCTGATAGGCTTCACGCTTGGCGGCAAATTCCGGCTTTAGGTAATAGTCACGGTCCGGCAGGCCCAGCCCGGACTGATCCACGCCCAGTGCGTAGTGGGTCGGGTCCTTGGCGTCCGGATTGATACCAAGCGAGAACGGGGAGGTCATGAAGTTGCGTGAAGCCATGCCGGACAGCGTGGCGAACGCTTTGGCGTCCCGCATTTTCTGGATGGTTTCCAGATCATCCTTCATGGGTTTTATGCCGTGTTTTTCAATGGATTTTTCATCCATGAAAGACGCGTAATACGTGCCCAGCTTTTCCTCAATGCTCGTGGGGTGTTTGACCGGATGAGCGGAGAGGTCATTCAGGATGCTCTGCACGCGGGAGCGGGAGAGTTCAGCCAGAGCGTTGAAGGGGCCATAGCTGGTCATGTCTGACGGAATGGTCAGATGGTCCAGATAGGTGCCGTTGGCATATTTGAAGAAGTTGTTGCCCGGCTTTTCTGCGGTGTCACGACCGGCAAGGTCCACACCCCATGTGCCGAAGGACGCCTGCGGCACAGCTGTGGGGGCTGCGGCAGCCTGCGGGGTGTTCTCCGCGCGGGCAACGCCTGCAACGCTGCTCAGGCCAAGTCCTGCGGACAGCAGCAGAGCCACGCGACGAGACATTTTGGCATGACGGCGAACTGTCATGATCTCTTCCTATCTTCTGGCCGGAGGTTTGAGCATCAACTCTCCCCCGTCATGTTTGTGGAACAAACTGTTCCGGTATGCGGATAAAAGCATGTTGTGTCGGGGCTGCCTACCCCATGCGTGGGGTGTTCCCTTTTTTCTACCAGAGATAGACGAACTTCATATAATAGGCATTGGTTTCCGGCGTGTTCCGGCCTTCCACGCTATGGGAGTAGCGGGTGGTCAGGCTGATGCTTTTGGTGAGCGTAAACATGACACCGCCCCCCATGGCGACTTCCCGGCTGCTGGAGTTATCAATCCAGTTCTGCACGGTGCGGTCTCGCGTGGCCGCGGTATTTTGCCAGTCAAACGCCAGAAACGGTTCCACCACGCGATGGGCTTTCCAGCTAAAACGCAGATTGCTGTGGAATGTGGTGCCCGGTTTGTAACTATGTTGCCCATCCAGATGTTTTGTCATGCTGACAATGGCTCCAACGTCTCCATCAAAGCTGAAATGCTTCCATTCATAGTCAAACATAAAGCTGGAGAGATTGGACCAGTAATGCGTGGCGAGTGACTCCCGTGTGCCACTTGGTGTTTGTAAAAATGTCTGGATACCAAAGGTGCTGTTCTTGTTTGGTTTAAACCAGACAGCCGGACCGCTGATGGTGCCGCCAAGGCCGCCGTAATTGGTGCCGTGTGCTAGTACGTAGGATTCAGTCTGAATGACCTCAAACGCAAAGCCGACGTGGGGAATGGCGTCAAAGCTCCTGAAATGCACGTATTTTGTCATTCCAGCCCATGTGTGGCTGCCGCCTTCTGGCTTACGCTGACCCAAGCTGTTGTAACTTAGTCCGGCTGCATTGCCGTCCCCATACTGCACCAGAACGTTAAAAGGCTTGAAATCAACTGGAAGATCGTATTCATGCGGCCCGATGATGGCCAGAGGGACATCAGCCGCCTGTGCGGTAGTAACACTCGCTATGGCTGTGAGAAAAACTGTCAAGGCTGCACGGCGAATATAAAAAATATCCATAAAATACAGGCTTTTCAGAAGGGTTGAAGGGCTGATAAAGGGGCGGCGACAAGAACGAACCATGGTCGGGAAGGCACTTTAAGATGGCAAAGGTTGTAAAGGGATCTACACGCCGCAGCCCGTGCCTCATGGCCAGCGTCGTGTCCTGACAAACGCATTCATGAAGATGTTTGTGGAAGTCCGTATGTAACAAACCTGTGATAGTTTTATATTTCACATAGATGTTATTTAGGACTTGTCTGAATAAATGATCAGTAGCAAGAGACGTTTAGACGAAAATTGGAAGGGAAACGGCCAGACTATTACAAAAAATTTGGTAAAAATTTGATGGTTGTTCCTGAAAACTGAGAGGTAAAAATGAAGCCGACCTTATCGAGGTCATTAGGGCTTATAACGGGTGTGGCGCTGGCGCTGGTGGGGCTGTACCTCGCCATTGCCGGGGGGCAGCTTGCGTTCCTTGGCGGGTCGCTGTTCTACCTGTTGGCCGGTGTTGTCCTGATAGTAACGGGCATTCTGGGTGTTGTGCGCCCGAAAGCTGCATCGCTGGTTTATGCTGGCCTTATGCTGGTGACTCTTGTCTGGGCGCTGGCCGAGACGGGGTTGGATATCTGGGGGCTTGAAGTCCGTCTTCTCACCTTTCTGGTGTTTGGCGTCTGGCTTCTGGTGCCGGCTGTCTGGGCAACGGGCCGAGGCTGGATGGCGGATAAAGCCCCCCTGCTGGGTAGTGTTGCCGTAACGGGCGCTGTGCTGCTGGCAAGCTGCTTTACGTCCTACTCCATTAACGGCACCCTCTCTCCCGAGCGGATGGCAGCAACAGACCCCGCAGCCGAGACGGACAATAATATTGCCAATGCAGACTGGCACTATTATGGCCGCACCGCGCATGGGGACCGCTATTCTCCGCTGAGGCAGATTACGCCGCAGAACATATCCCACCTAAAGCTGGCATGGCAGACCCAGACGGGTGATACCGCCCGTGTGGGTGAAGCTGCCGTGGCGGGCCCAGATCAGGGACACGAGTTCAACCTTGAGGTGACACCCATCAAGGTGGATGACACCCTGTATATGTGCACGCCCCATAGCTGGATTGTGGCGATGGACGCCGCAACGGGTAAGATCAAATGGACGTATGACCCGCATCCCGACAAAAAGGATGTTGCGGCAAACGTGTATCTGGCCTGCCGTGGTGTATCTTTCTACAAGGCGCCTGAAGGCACACAGACCTCTTGCCCGAAGCGGATTTTCTCCCCGACGGCGGACGTGCGTCTGGTGGCCGTGAATGCGGAAACCGGCAAGCCCTGTGATGATTTTGGGGATCACGGGTCCATTTCCCTGCGCACCTATCTGGGCAATGTGCCGCTTGGCTTCCACTTCATCACCTCGCCGCCGCTGGTTGTAAAAGACCGCGTGGTGCTGGGTGGCTGGGTGATGGATAATCAGGCCAACTTTGAACCCTCCGGTGCCGTGCGTGCGTTTGACCCGCTGACAGGTGAACTCGCATGGGCATGGGATGCTGGCCATACGCCGGAAAACTGGAAGCCCGGCCCGAATGATGAACTGACGCGTGATACCCCCAACGCATGGGGTGTTTACACGGCAGACCCTGAACTCGGCCTGCTCTATATCCCGACCGGCAACTCCCCGCCCGACAACTGGGGTGGCTCACGCCGTCCGTTTGACGATGCAACGTCCAGCGCCACCATCGCTCTGGATATTGAAACCGGTGAACGGAAATGGACCTTCCAGACCGTGCATCACGACCTGTGGGACATGGACATTCCGGCTGGTCCGTCTCTGGTTGATCTACCCGGCCCGAATGGTGAGACCGTTCCCGCACTGGTGCAGGCCACCAAACGTGGCGAGTTCTTTGTGCTCGACCGTCGCACTGGCCAGCCTGTTCCGGGTTACCCGGTTGAAGAAAAGCCGGTTCCGACAGCCGGTGTTGCACCGGATGACCATGTGTCTCCTACCCAGCCGTACCCGGTTGCCATGCCTTCTCTCACTCCGCCGGATCTGAAAGAAACGGACATGTGGGGAGCAACGCTGCTGGACCAGCTTATCTGCCGTATCCAGTTTAAATCGTCTGCGTATGAGGGGCAGTTTACGCCGCCGCATGTTGGCAAAACCACCATTGTTTACCCGGCTTTCTACGGTATTGTAGACTGGCAGGGTGCAACGGTTGACCCTGTGCGCAAGGTTCTGCTTGCCAACGCCAGCTATCTGCCGTTCCGCATCAAGCTGGACCACCGCACCGGGCTGGAACAGAGCGGCGCTCTGCCCAAATGGAACGGTGAGGGCAATGAGCCCACACCCAAGGGCAATGCTCTGGCAATCTCCCCTGACTATGGCACTCCGTATGTGGCCTACACCAACCCGTGGCTGAACCCGCTGCAAATCCCTTGCAAAGGGCCAGTATGGGGCACCATGACGGCGATTGACCTGGTGACAAAGAAAATCATCTGGCAGCACCCGATTGGCACCACGCGGGACACCGGGCCTTTCCGCACCCACACCAACCTGCCGCTGCCCACGGGCATGTATAACATTGGCGGTAGCATTGTGACCAAGGGCGGGATGGTCTTTATCGGCGCCACGGCGGATGACTATCTGCGCGGGATTGATCTTGCGACGGGCAAAGTAATCTGGCGTGACCGCCTGCCCGCTGGTGGTCAGGCAACCCCCATGTCCTATGAAGTCAACGGGAAGCAGTATGTGCTGATTGCCGCTGGCGGACATGGTGGGCTTGGCACCCGCTCTGGCGACTATATCCGCGCTTATGCGCTGGATGAGGGCGCAAAATAACATCTCTGGCTCGGTAGATTTTTGAAAAATCTGCCGGGTTCTTGCGATGACGGAAAAAGCCGGTTTCGACCTTTTTGAGGTTGGAACTGGCTTTTTTTATTGGATGTGGCGGGTTGGTTCTGGTGTGATTGGGGCGTTTTGTAATCACATGGTCGGACGGGCCTGCTCCACCGTGTCGGGTGGGATTCGCGTGGCTGTGTAACGCCGCGGGCGTTGGGAGAGGAAGTGCGGAAATGGTGTGTCTGGTCATTAAAAACGGGGGGCCAGCGGCTCTGCCGGAATGGAAGGCTCTGTTTGCCCACCTCATGCCGGACCTGACGGTGCGAGACTGGGGGGATCCTGCGCTCAAACCTTCTGAGGTGGAGTACGCGCTGGTGTGGAAGCCGGAGCCGGGGCGGTTGGCAGAAATGGTCAATCTGAAGGCCATTCTGAGTGCTGCTGTGGGCGTGGACCATATTACCCGTGACCCGGACTGGCCGAAAGCTGTGCCCCTTATCCGCATGGGGGGAGAAGAGCCGGTGCAGCAGATGGAAGATTATGTGCTGTGGGCCGTGTTCTCCATTTTGCGGGATGTTCCGGTCTGGCGTGTGGGACAGCAGGATAAGGTCTGGGCGCGTCAGGACACGCCGCCCCGGATGTCTGACTCCATGCGGATCGGGGTGATGGGTTTGGGCAGTCTTGGCCGCCCTGTTGCCATGCGGCTGGCCCGGACGGGCTTTCAGGTTTCCGGCTGGGCGCGCCATGCCAGAACGCTGGAAGGTGTCACCTGCTACGCAGGCCCGGATGGGCTGATCCCCTTTTTGCAATCCTGTGACACGCTGATCTGCCTGTTGCCGGAAACGCAGGAAACGCGGGCGATGGTGACGTACGATATGCTAGCCCAACTCCGCAAACCTGCGGGGTTTATCAATGTGGGGCGTGGCCCGCTGGTTGTTGAGGCGGATCTACTACGCGCGCTGGATGACGGGACGCTCCATGCTGCCGTGCTGGATGTGTTTGACAGGGAACCTCTGCCTGCGTCTTCGCTTTTATGGACGCATCCGCGTGTGTTGGTGACCCCGCATGCTGCGGCTGATGCCTCGCGCTCTGCGCGGGCGGAGTATGTGGCGTCCGTCATTCAGGCGCTGGAGCAGGGGCGGGATGTGCCTCTGCGGTATGACCCGGCAAAGGGCTATTAGAAGCCATTCCGGCAGGCTGCGGTACCTTAAAATATGTGACTATCAGGTGAAAATATGGGAGAAATTCCATTCCGAGCTTGCAAGAGAGCGGGGCTGCCGTACATAGGGGAGCGGTTTTTCAGCATGCTAGCTGCCGGGCTCCCGTGACATCCCTTGAAATGGCCTGACAGGGGGAAACGGGTCAGTTTTCCCCATTTATGGTCCATTTTATGGCCCGTTTTATGGAGAGCCAGCTTTGTAGAGGATATGGTCTCATTTTTTACGCCGGTCAAAAAGCTGTCTTTCGCTCTAAAGCAGATGCAACCAGACGCATGAGCAGGCTGGGCACAGCGCTGACCGTGGTGGGAATGGTGCCTGTCTGGTGCGCGGCGGCACAGGCCGAGGTAGGTGAGGCTCCTGCGGTCGCGGCCGATGCGCCTCCGGCTCTGGCAACCGGGGTGCAGGCGCGTCCGGCGATGCGTCCCCCGATACACCCCGCGGTGCGCCCCACAGGGTCTTCCGTAGCAGTTCCCGCACGGAAGAGGTCCGCTCTTCCGGCCCGGCATACAGGCAGCGCAAAGCCCGGCCCCGTGGTGGCGCGGCAGGCAACTGCGGTGGATGTCAGCGCGCATCGGCATGATTTTGCGTATCAGGAAGCCCAGCATATCCCGGATGCCACCACGCGTATTACGGCGGAGCGGCTGATCGAGCGGGGCGTGGTGACGTTGCGCGGGCTGGAGAAGGTGGCTCCGAATCTGACGATTCAAAGCATCAACGGCACGGCCTCTACCAATTTCTATCTGCGCGGGGTGGGGTTTAATGACTTCACGCAGAACAATATGGGTCCGGTGCTGACTTACGTGGATGACGTCGCCTTTCCCTATTCTTCCATGACCAGCGGCATGATGTTTGACCTTGCCGGAGCCAGTGTTACCCCCGGTCCGGTGGGCACGGAACACGGACAGTCGGACACGGGCGGGGAGGTGCATCTGCACACCAATGATCCGACGGATGTTTGGCATTTCGGCGCGACGGAGGATATTGCGTCCTACGCCCGCAGCCGGAGTGAGGCGTATGTTTCCGGGCCTCTGGCCCGGGGGCTCAGCTTCCGTCTGGCCGGCCAGACGCAGCATGGCGGCGGCTGGCAGACCAACCCGCTGAACGGGGACCATTTGGGGGATGCGGATCTGTGGGCCCTGCGCGGTAAATTACGCTGGAAGCCGGACGCACACA
>NZ_LHZV01000045.1 GCF_001581005.1 Acetobacter orleanensis | reverse complement strand
AAACGCTCATCCGTGACTTTTCAAACAGGCTCTTATAAGTTTTGCGGTCATCTGCGTTTTTCCGTGCGTAAAAGTCAGAAGCGCGCTTATTTATGGAAATCTGATCATGAGGCAAATTGCGGTAATTGGCGCAGGGGCATGGGGGACGGCATTGGCCATCCATGCTGCCCGGACAGGTGCTACGGTTTGTCTGTGGGCGCGGGATCCTGCTTCTCGTCTTACGAATGGAGCCATGCCGCGTCTAAGCGCGCATCCTCTTCCTGCGACAGTGCGTGTTACAGATGATGTGAGGATCCGTGCAGATGTGACACTCGTTGCAGTACCCATGCAGCATCTGGCTTCGGTCTTGGAGCAACTGGAAACAACATCCCCGCTTGCCTTGTGTTGCAAAGGGTTAAAGCCAGAAAGTCTTCATTTTCCACTGGATATCTTGGCGGCAGTCAGGCCCGGTCATGTAGGTGCGGTTTTGTCGGGGCCGAATTTTGCCCATGAAGTTGCGGCAGGCCTTCCTGCGGCGGCAGTTATTGCCGCAAAAGAGCAAGGGCACGCGCGTGCTCTGGCAGATATGCTCGGGACTCCTGCTTTCCGGCTGTATGACAGTACAGATATCATCGGGGTACAACTTGGCGGGGCAGCCAAAAATGTTATCGCGATAGCGGCCGGGGTCACGATTGGGGCAGGGTTGGGGGAAAACGCCCGTGCTGCTCTTGTGACGCGCGGGTTGGGGGAAATCAGTCGTCTTGCTCTGGCACTCGGTGGCGAGGCGGCGACAGTATCCGGGTTGTCTGGGTTGGGGGACTTGCTTTTGACATGCACCGGCACATCTTCCCGAAATTTCCGTGTTGGCCGGGCGTTAGGGGAGGGGGCTTCGGTTGGAGAGGCGGCTGTCATTGCAGGTGGTGTTGCTGAAGGCGTAGTGACATCCCTCGCTCTTACCGAGTTGGCGTGCCGCTATCATGTGAGTGTGCCAATTATGGAAGCTGTAGCGGCACTTGTGACTGGGAGCGCTTCTGTACAAGACCTGATGGAACAGCTTTTGATGCGGCCTGTAGGCGCGGAAGCGTAAACTGTAACATTATACGCCATGCGTCGGAGTGGTTTTGAGGGCGCCTTAGACGTAAAACCACTCCGTCCGCATCTCCTCCAGATTATTGCTTAATCTGAACGTCAGCCAGCGCAGTGTTCAGCAGATAGGCCAGACGGACGCCTGCTTTCATAAGTTGGCGCGATACAACCGTTTGGGCCGCGGCATCATACCCGGCGGGGAGTTCAACCGGGGCACTGTCCGGGTCGCAGCCTGCTTTAACAGTGGTCAGATGATAAGCGTAGTCTCGGGCCAGACCAAAGCTTTCCTGCGCCCAGTCCGAGGGGGTGCCAGCCTGCCATGCCTGTTTGTCATCATACGTAATGTGCATGAACAGTGTGTCAGATAGGCTTTTGGCGTCGGGGTCCAGTTCAGAGACCAGTACAGTATCCCAGTAAGAATGCAGGTTGACCGTACGGGGACCGCCCAGCGCCAGCCGAACGCAGTTGCCGCCTTTGTCGTGGTTGTCCGCTGCATGAAGCGGCTGGTGCAGGTCACCTACAAAATGCACCAGATATTTCAGCGCCAGCGCACGTTCAGCAGGGGTGGTTTGCGGCGCACCTAGTTCCTTAGCAAATTCGGGAATTTTGTTAACAATGCAGTCTTTTGCCGGGCCTGTGCTTGCGGGGCCGTTCTGTGCGGGAAAGTTGTAGCAGGCTTGGGGAAGGTCAGGGTGGTCAAGCTCAATATCAACAAAGTGCCATTCCGCCGTTTCCTTGTGTCCTGCGGCGCGCCATGCATCAGCCCAGCTAGAGCGCGAGAGCAGGTCGGGCGGGGTGAGGGTGTCTTTATCCTGCTTTAGCAGCAGATCAATCTTATGCCGGACGTCCGGGGTCAGGTAGTCCCACGCCAGTGCAGCGATAACCTGATGTCCTTCACGCCCCCATGCCAGAGCCTGTGTATTGGTGGTGGCAAGGCCAAGCAGCATGCAGCCTGCTGCCGTAAGATTTTTTAAATACGCGCGCATGGAAAACACTTTCGAAAAATTCCAATTAACTTTGAGACGTATCGTTCTTTCAAAAAAATGTATCTATGCAAAAATGTAATATTTTTTTGTCCAACACTCTCTGTGCAGAGGCTCCAAAATCGGTTTTGTCTTAATCAAGGTGCTTGCCCATGGATTGGGACCAGTCTTAACGAAGGCGAGCGGAACGGTCAGCACAAAAGTGGTGCGACCCTTTGAAATCAAGAGGGCATGTATGTCGGTTATCGGACGCCGGGGACTTCTAAAGGGCGGAAGTGGGCTTGTAACGGCGGGCCTCCTCTCCTCCATTAACCGTGCGCTGGCTATTCCAGCGGAGCGTCGGACTGGCACGCTGGAAGACGTTGAGCACATTGTTGTGCTGATGCAGGAAAACCGGTCTTTTGATCACTATTTCGGCCATCTGAACGGTGTGCGCGGGGTGGGGGACCGTCATCCTGTCCGGTCCCCCGATGGCACGCCGGTCTGGTCCCAGCAGCGGGCAAAAGCGGGTGAGGGCAGGGTTCTGCCCTTTCAGCTCCGCACGCATGTGACAAGTGCGGAATGCGTGCTCGACCTCGATCATAATTGGATACCGACCCATGCGGCCATCAATGCCGGATGGAACGACCAGTGGCCCCGGCACAAGACCGACATGACCATGGGATATTACACGCGCGAGGATGTGCCCTACCACTACGCACTGGCCGATGCCTTTACGGTTTGTGACCATTATTTTTGCTCCACTCCAACGCAGACACACCCCAACCGTTTTTATCTGATGACCGGCACGGTGGACGGAGAGGGCGTGGGTGGAGGCCCGGTTCTGGATAATGTGGACTGGGTTGATCGGGCGTTTTACCCCAAGGTTCCGGGCCCATTTAATTGGACAACCTACCCGGAGCGGCTGGAAGCAGCGGGGGTTAGCTGGCAGGTTTACCAGCAAGGTCTTTCCCCCTCAGATGTGGAAAACGGAAATTTTGGCACAAACGTGCTGATGAACTTCCGCAACTATGTGGATGCCCCTGAAGGCTCTCCGCTGTTTCAGCGTGCCATGGTCAAGCGGACGCTGGATACGTTGCGGCAGGATGTTCTGGCGGATCGCCTGCCTCAGGTCTCATGGCTGTTGCCGCCTGCGGCTTATTCCGAACATCCGCGTTGGACGCCCGGCTACGGCGCAACGTACATTGCCCGTGTGCTGAATGCGCTAACCGCGAACCCGGATGTATGGGCAAAAACTGTTCTGCTCATCATGTATGATGAAAATGACGGATATTTTGACCATGTTCCGCCTCCGCAGCCGCCTACGCCTGTTCTGCCGGGAAAAAGCACGGTGGATACGCGCGGCGAGATTCATGATCGCCTTACTCCGTATGAGCCGACCCGCTACAAGGCTGATATGCTGCCGTATGGACTTGGACCGCGCGTGCCCATGCTTGCTTTGTCTCCATGGAGCACGGGCGGGTTTGTATGTTCAGAGGTCTTTGACCATACCTCTGTGCTGCGGTTTATTGAGGCACGGTTTGGGGTCCGTGAGAGCAATATCACGCCTTGGCGGCGTTCAGTGTGTGGGGATCTGACCAGCGCGTTTGATTTCTCGCGCAAGCTGGGGCTGAAAGGGAATCTGCCGGATACGGCGGACTATAAGAGTAAAACGGATCAATCCTGCAAGCTGCCGAACCCGGCTGTTCCGGTACAGAGCGCGTCGTCCGACATTGGAGAACAGGAAAAAGGCATAAGACCGACAAGGCCTTTGCCGTATGTGCTTGCTGTCAATGACGTGCATGGTCCGGCTGGTGCCTGCACGCTTCAGTTTGATAATCAGGGCACAACGGGTGCCTGCTTTTATGTGTATCAGGAACACTCTGAAGAAAAGCCGCGCCGTTATACGGTTGGTGCGGGTGCGTCTTTGCAGGACCAATGGCTAATATCGGAAGGGCAGACGCTCAAGCTGATGGTGCTCGGCCCGAATGGGTTTGCGCGCTACATCCATCGTCAGCGTCGGGCAGATGTGGGTGTTTCTGTGGTTGATCATGCCTCGTCAGGGGCTGTGCTCGTTAAACTGACAAACCATACCAACCGACCGCAAACCGTGTATGTGCATGACAATGCCTATGGGCAGAAAAAGCGCACAGTGGCACTGGCTCCGCATGGCGTCCGGCAAGAGCGGATTATGTTGGAACAGAGCGGCTATTGGTATGATCTGACGGTGTCTGTTGAATCTGAGCCTGAAAGCACAAGTCGCTTTGCAGGACATGTCGAAACCGGCAGACCCAGCGTGACTGACCCGGCACTCGGGAAACCCATCCTCTCTTAAAAGCAAATACCAGCCGCCTGCATGACATAGAGTTGTCATGCAGGCTAAGACTGCCGGGGTAGGAAAATAGGCCTGTTGTGCGACGGTTTTTTGCTTTTTCAGGCTTTTCTGACAATAAAAAATATAAAATTAAACAATGATAATTTTACGCATGCAGAAATTAAAATGCGTCAGTGACTGTCAAAACGTTCATAATGTGAATTTGCAAAGAGAATGACATTATTTTTAGAAAGAAGATTACAAAAAAGTATTGTTCCGATTTTGCGTTGTTGCAAAATAACATCAGACATTTTGTTTTTGCATGGCTGTCATAAAACTTTAAAATAAATTGGTTTTTACCAATGTTAGGGGAGGGCTGCGCTCAACATTATTTCTAACGGAACAGACTGAAAAATGCAGAAACTTTTGGCCACTTCCGCGTTGATTGGCTTTGCCACGCTCCCGTTCTCGGTGGCTTTTGCCGCAGCAGAACCTGACACGACGGAAAAGAGCGGCGGGCACAGGCACGCTGTTTCATCATCAAAAGTTTCCTCTGATCAGCCGTCAATGATGGGCTCGACCGCTCCGACGGATCAGGGGCCTGAAAAGGTTGAAGTGAAAGGCTCTCGTCACCGGCAGGTGGGTGGTGGTCTGATGGTTAAGGAAGATGCACCCAAGTCCCGCTCTACCATTACGTCAGAATACATCCAAAAACAGGCGACCGGCCTGACACCCATGCAGTTGATTGAAATGCTGCCCGGCGTGAATACCACCTCCACAGACCCGATGGGTCTGACCGGTGGCCACATGACCATGCGTGGCCTGACGGAAAGCCAGATCGGCTTTACCCTTGAAGGGTTTCCGCTCAACGATATCGGCAGTTATGCTGTCTATCCGGGGGAAATTGTGGACGCGGAAAACCTGCGTACCATCAATGTGGAGCAGGGCTCCGCGGATCTGGACAGCCCGCATATCAGCGCCACCGGCGGCGCCGTGAACATGTATCTTCTGAACCCGAAGGATCATCTGGGCGGCAAACTTGTTGCGTCTTACGGGAACTATAACGCTCGCCGTATCTTCGGGCGTCTGGATACCGGCTATGTCGGGAATACCAACGTGAAAGGCTATGTGTCCTTTTCCGATGCCGCTGAGCAGTCATGGCGCGGGCCGGGCGGCCAGACCAAAATGCATGGGGAAACCAAATGGATGAGCGAATGGGGGAAAGGCAACGTTGTGTCTTTCTCGCTGGTTGGTAACCAGTTGACCGGTGTTCTGTTCCCCACGACAAATATGGCGACATGGCAGCAGAAAAAAATTTACAACACTTATGAAAGTAAGTGGGACCCTAAACATCCAAGCGGCAACTATTATGAGCTGCACCGGAACCCGTTTACCAATATTTATGCCAGTGCGCCGTCCACCTTTACGCTGACTGATAACCTGACGCTGACTGAAACACCGTATTTCTGGTACGGTAATGGGAACGGCGGCGGTGCGTATAACGAAAGTCTGACTAGCCAGCAGTATGGTGAGCACACGGTATCTGGGTCCATCGGGCCATATAATCCGTCCAACACCAAATCTCTGCTTCTGTATAATCCGTCCAACACCGTGACCTATCGCCCCGGTGCCGTGACCAAGCTGACCCTGCATACAGGCATCAACCGCTTGACGGTTGGATACTGGTACGAATATTCAAAGCAGACCCAGACGGCGCCGTTCAGCCTGATTAATTATGACACGGGCAAGCCTGATGACCTGTTGGGCGGTGGCCCGAACATGGTCTATTCCAACGGTGTGACGGCTGAGTATCGTCATCAGCTGACGCAGACCCGTATTCACACCATGTTCATTGTGGACAGTCTGTCCCTGCTGAACAACCGCCTCATTCTTGAAGCTGGCCTGAAATATGCCGTGGTGAATCGCGACGGCCATAATTTCATGCCCGATACCTCCACCGGGCCTTACATTAAAGGGTCATGGCAGCAGCCGCTGCCTGCTGTGTCTATTCGTTACAAAATTAACGATGAAAACCAGCTTTTTGCATCTTCAACCACCAATTTCCGCATTCCCATGAATTATACTCTGTATGATTCAGGAGCCTACAAGCCAAAACAGGGCTACGGGACCAAAGGTAATCCCAACATGAACCCGGAAATTTCTATTTCCGAAGAATTTGGCTGGCGTTATCAGGGCCCGCTCGTTATGAGCTCCATCTCTTATTTCCACTATAACTTTACCAACCGTCTCTATACGCAGACTGTGATGACGGATGGCGGTTACTACTATAACCGGAGCATCAACGGCGGCGGGTCTCACGCTGATGGCGTTGATATGGAAGTCGGCACACGGCCTATTCTCTATCACCTGCGCCCGTATTTCTCAGCGGAATATATTAACGCTCGCACGGACAGCAATGTTGCCGCTGGCGGCACGAATGCCTACGTGTTCAGTAAAGGTAAATTTGCGCCGCAGACGCCAAAATATCAGATCGGCTTCAACCTTGATTATGATGATGGACATCTGTTTGGCGGTTATAGTCTGAAATATGTCGCCAAACAGTATTCAACATTTGTGAACGACGAGCATATCCCCGGTTATATGACGATGAACGTCACCGCTGGTTATCGCTTTAAGGACTGGGGCGTTATGAAGTCCCCCACTCTGCGTCTGAACCTGCGGAATATCACAAATCGTCAATATCTTGGTTTTGTGAATGGCACCGCTCCGAATGCGCAGACAACAACCGGGGTGGATGGTTCCAAGATCAAGGGAAGTAGCACGAATTTCAACGTTGCCTCACCGTTCATGGTGATGGGAACGGCCAGCGTCGATTTCTAAAAATTTGAAAATATCTAGTGTGGCAGAGGCAGTTTGTCTGTCTCTGCCACACCTGTTTTAAATCTTAGTGGCTGGATTTTGCCGGAGCCTTGCCGTTAGCGGGCATTTCGGTTTCCGCAAAGTTTTCAGAGACAAACACCAGACTGTTGAGAATCTCGTCAAGGGCTGCAACAGCATCGGTCGCCTGCTTGCCTTCGGTAAAGACCGTCGCGCGGTTTAGAGCGCCTTGCGTCTGGGCAAGTGGTGCCAGAGCGAGAATGAAATCAGCATCGTCGCCCACAACCTGCATTGTCTGGGCGGCCTGATCCGTCTGACCTGCCTTAAGCTGACCGTTTGCCGTGGCAACAGCCGCTTTCTTTTCAGGAGCGAGTGTTTCCGTCTCAATAAACTCGCCGCCAACCGGAATCCATGTGGTCGGAGCGGTTACTGCTGTGTGAGACGGAGAGACCGGGTGCTGCGGCGCAGGCTGGAGCTGGTTTTCCGCCGCATCAAATTTCTTTGCGGCCTTGCCCGCCGCCGTCAGGCGTTTCTGGGCATCGTACAGGGCCGGGATCGCGGCATCGGTCTTGCCAGCAGCAAGCGTATCACGCGCCTTCAAAATATCGACCAGAGCGCGCTGGCCGTCAGCGGAAAGATGGTGCAGGGCGCGACCAGCCTTGAACTGCTCCCATTTGGTGTGGAGGCTGCTGGCATGAGCCATGACCGGTGTTGCCGTTAACACAGCCAGAGCGGCCAGAGAGGCTTTTGTATTCAAACGCATTGGTGCGATCCGTTTCTTCTATAAGTAAGGGCGGTAATCAGGGATGCCCTTTTCTATCGCCTATATTGGGTGTGTTGTAGCATCCGACAACTCTCACTAGAAAAAATGACGCAGGGATGTGCGGACGAAACGAGTCGGTCCATCTGCTCCTCTGTGGGGTCAGAAAATGAACCAGTCAGCGAAGACGTTTTGCCGTCGCACTGCGGGAAGCGCTTGCTGATAGCGGATGCGACGGTTCAGAGCTGGGTCCTCATATGGTCGCGTAAAGTGTTGCAGCGTTTGGCGTATTGGGACGCTTTGGAGGCTGTGATAAAATTGATAAGAAACGCTGCTATCAGAGAGAAGAAAGACAGAACAGTGAGAAGCTCACCGGTAAAAGAGATGTCGTCATTATAATGCAGGGCAGAATACCAGAGTAAAGTAATGCTCAGAACAGCGCCCAAAAAACCAAACACTCCGGTCGATTTTATCAGGGAGTCCTCAATGCTTTCAAAGGCAGAGGTTTCTCGCCAGAGGTCGAAAAGTTTACGGTCCACCTCATCAATAGCATTGGCGTGGCTTACTTTTTGCGCCTCCGTACGCATATGGGGGTTTTTGCGGTGGATCTCCAGTTCCTGTCGCGCCTTGCTGAACACCCGACGCCGTTCCTTGATAGCTGGCAGGCTGATGTCAACAAAACTCAGAATAGCGACATTCAGGCCAGCAGAAAGCTGGACGACAGCCTGAAAGTCACCCCACGATATACTCATATTTGGCGGCCTTGTTTCTCAGCATCTTTAAAGACTGTGTCCTACTGAGAACCGCATCGGACACCAAGTGCTCTCAGGCATGTCAGCTATTCAGGAAGGGGGGCGCGTTATTCGGACTGACCGTCGCGTTCTGCCCCGTTCATGTCCCAGTACATTGCGAGAACAAAAGGAAGGGGCCACAGAAAAGGCAGGCTGCTTCTTAAGCTTAGCGCCATAGATGCCGCTGCGGCTCCCGCCAAAAAAGCGACCCAAGACAGGCCGGGAAGAAAAATAGCGGCAAGGGCTGGGCGAGCAATTTTGTGACCCGGCCAGAAAGAGAGCAGCCAGTTTGCAATCGCTGCGGCGCATTTCAGCAGATTGCTGGTCATGACAACGGGTTGAATCGCATTGCCGGAAAAACGCGAAAGCGTTTGTCCCTGTATGGCCATCAGGGCGGGCAGGATAACGCATTCAGACTGCATCTGAAGCGGTGTGCCCTGCATGCTTTGAGCAAGTATCAGGAGCAAGGCCATCAGCAGGAAACCATAGGCAGGTCGGACAATTTGTTTAAGGCCAGCCGCAAGGATGGCAGTCAGGAAAAACACCAGAAGGAGTTCCGCCACCTGCTGGCCATGTTGCCAGTTCCCGGCCGCAAAAGCAGCATCCATATGGATAGTGTTTCCGGTCATGGCACCAGCAAACAGCCCACTCAGATCAATAAAGCTGAGCGCGTTGATATAGCCCGCTATCATGCCAAGAAGCAGAAGGCGGCGGCTTGAGGCCAGTAAAGGAGCCGGTGCCATGAGGGAGAATTACCGAGTGCTGAAGAGACGGTCCCCCGCATCTCCAAGGCCGGGGCGGATATAGCCATGATCGTCCAGCCCGCGATCAATCGAGCAGGTCATGATGGGCACATCCGGATGGGCTTTTTGCAGGCAGGCAATGCCTTCTGGCGTGGAAAGCAGGCAGACGAACAGCAGCCGTTTTGCGCCCTCTTCTTTCAGGCGCGTAAGGGCCGCGGCAGCGCTGTGGCCTGTCGCCAGCATGGGGTCCACCACAATACACCGGCGGGAGGCAATCTGGGTTGGCAGTTTGAGGTAATATTCCACAGCCTCAAGGCTGTCCGGGTCACGATACAGGCCAACATGCCCGACAGGCGCGAAGGGCACGAGATCCAGCATGCCATCCAGCAGGCCGTTTCCGGCGCGCAGAATGGAAATAAAGCAGACATCCGGCCCTGCAAGCTGCTCGCCCTGCATGGTTTCAAGCGGTGTGGTGATTTCAACCGGCTCAAGAGGGAGGTCGCGCGTCGCTTCATAGCACATCAGCAGGCTAAGTTCGCGCGTAAGCCGCCGAAACCCCGCGGTAGAGGTTTCCTTACGGCGCAGATGGGTCAGCTTGTGCCTGATCAGAGGATGATCAAGCACAATGGGCGGGAGAGGGAGATTGGTTTCTGAAGTCATGAGGAAAGCATAACGATTGAAAGAAAATTCCGCTATATTCCATTGAACAGGAAAATTTTCCGCGTCGGAAATTGCCGGGCGGCCCGGACTAGTGGCAGAAGGGCGCTACAAGGGCCAAAGGTGGCTTACTGGCCGGGTGTGTCTGGCCTGATATCTATTTGAAGAGGACGTAGTGCCAGATGGCCGTAAATTACGCGACTGTCACGTGGGACCAGTTACACAGGGATGCGCGCATTCTGGCAGAGGCTCTCGTGCCGAAAATGCCGTTTAAAGGTGTGGTTGCCGTAACGCGTGGCGGGTTGATCCCGGCAGCAATTGTTGCGCGGGAATTGAACTGCCGTTTGGTCGAGACCATTTCCGTCGTCACCTATGATGAAGAAGAACGCGGCAAGCCGACCATCATCAAATCCCCCGATGCCGCTGGGGATGGCGAGGGCTTCCTTGTTATTGATGATCTGGTGGATTCTGGTGTGACTGCCCGTATTGTGCGGGAACGGCTGCCCAAAGCTTATTTTGCCTGCCTGTATGCCAAACCTGTTGGCATGAATCTTACCGATCATTTTGTGGTTGAAGTGCCGCAGGATACTTGGGTTTTGTTCCCGTGGGATACCGCGCCGCTGTTCGTTCCCCCCCTTGCGAGCAAGGTTATGAACAAGGCTGACTGATTTTTTACCGGAATGGGCTTGCCACGCTGCCGAATGCCGCTTAGGTTCCGCTGCATTCGGGGCGTGGCGCAGCCTGGTAGCGCGCGTGTTTTGGGTACACGAGGCCCCCGGTTCGAGTCCGGGCGCCCCGACCACATGATATCTGGAGGCATAACCATGCCGGCACGGATTTATAAGCAGCCTAAACCGGCGGGGCAGTCAGGACTAGCTGGCACCCGTGAGTGGGTTTTTGAGTATGGGCAATCAGCGCCACGCCATCAGGATGCGCTGATGGGCTGGACTGGAAGTCAGGATACGCAATCCCAGCTTCGTCTGTATTTTTCCTCATGCGATGAGGCTGTTGCGTACGCCCAGCGTGAGAAAATCAGCTACGAAGTCGAGACTCCTGCAGAGCGTATCCGCAAGCCCAAAGTCTATGCTGACAATTTCCGGTCTGACCGGATCCAGAACTGGACCCATTGATTTTCCGGATATTTCCGACTATCGCAGGGTGCAGAGTACGCGCCCTTAGCTCAGTTGGATAGAGCAACAGCCTTCTAAGCTGTGGGTCGCTGGTTCGAATCCAGCAGGGCGCGCCACATTTTTTCTGATAAAACCAATTTCTCTCTTCGCTGCTCCAGTTTGCCCTAGAGTGAGGCTGAGAGTAGGCGTATCTGATGGGAACGCTATTTTTGCTAAGGCTGCGCAACAGCGAATTATGCTGAAGCCACGTCTGGTTTTGTCGGGAGCTGAAAATTTGAAATCATTCTGCATTGTGGGTGCCGGATTTAGTGGCGCAATTATTGCCCGGCATCTGGCTGAACGTGGTCATAAGGTGACTGTTGTGGATGAGCGCCCGCATATAGGCGGGAATTGCCATACTGAGCGGGATGCAGAAACTGGTGTGATGGTCCATAAATACGGGCCGCATATTTTCCATACCGCCGATAAAAGAGCGTGGGATTACGTTCAGCGCTTCGGAAAATTTCAGCCTTATGTCAATCGTGTGAAAGCGATTTCTAAAGACCGCGTCTATACGTTGCCGGTTAACCTTCTGACGATTAATCAGTTCTTCGGCACGACCATGGGGCCGAAAGAGGCCCGTGCGTTTATCGAAGATAAAGCTGATCGTTCCATTCAGGCTCCACGTTCTTTTGAAGAGCAGGCGTTGAGCATGATTGGCCCGGAACTTTATCGCGCGTTTTTCCATGGCTACACCCGCAAACAGTGGGGGCTTGAGCCGACTGAACTCCCTGCGTCCATTCTGAAGCGTCTGCCCTTGCGCTTCAATTATGATGATAATTACTTCAATCATCCGTATCAGGGTATGCCGGAAGACGGTTACACCAGCATTGTTCAGAATATTCTGGCGGTGGAGGGCATTGATCTCCGCCTTGATTGTTCCTTCGAGAGTCTGGAAGAGAAGTACGATCACGTTTTCTATACGGGACCGATTGACCGCTATTTCCAGTTCCGCCTTGGTCGCCTTGGGTATCGCACACTTGATTTTGAACGGTTTGTTGACGAGGGCGACCATCAGGGTACCGCCGTTATCAATTATTGTGATGAAAGCGTGCCTTTCACGCGAATTTCCGAGCACAAGCATTTTGCGCCGTGGGAGCAGGAGAAATTCTCCCAAACGGTGTGTTTCCGTGAATATAGCCGTCTGGCCGGTGAGCAGGATATTCCCTATTACCCAATCCGGCTTGTAAACGAAAAGAAGATGCTGGACAGCTATATTGCATTGGCGAAGTCAGAAAGCGGCGTTTCTTTCCTTGGACGTCTTGGCACGTATCGATACCTCGATATGGATGTGACCATCACGGAAGCTCTGAGCGCGTTTGACCAGATTGACGCTCTTTTGCAACACGACAACTCGGCTTTGCCGTCTTTCTTTGTTGACCCTTCATAATACAGAGATAAGCTATTAGATAAATTTGAATATTTTTCCTGAAAACGGTACTATAGCTACAGGCTGTAGATCATTTTTGGGAACATTTTATGTCGGGTATGGATGTCTCTGTTATCTTGAACGTTCATGATGAGCAGGATCTCCTTTACCCGACACTTCGTTCATTGTCTGATACTGTTGATCATGCTCATTTGCATGGCATTCAATCAGAACTTGTTGTTGTTGCGGATTGTGTTGATGAAACAACACAAAAAATTATAGATGAGTATGATTATTCCTGCTTTGATGCGGTTAAAATACAATATGTTCAGGTGGCTTCACTAGGGCTGGCGCGCAATATCGGTATTCAGGCTGCATGTGGCACTTATATTGTACCTGCCGATGCGGATGATCTGGTTTCAAGAAATTTTATCTATCAACTTTACCAAAAACATCAAAATTCAGATAATCAGAAAATTATTTGCTTCCCAGAATATTATCACGCTTTTGGTGATGAAAATTACCTGTGTCGCTTTTACCCTTTGGCGCAGGTCGGCCTCTATAGGCTGGCAGGAGAGCATACCTATGTGTCCCGCTTTATGGCGCGACGAGAGGCTCTCCTTGAGGTGCCTTTCAGAGACTGTACTAAGCATTCCCTTTACGCCTATGAAGATTATGATCTCAATATACGCATGGTCTGTGCTGGGTTTGATTTGGTCGTAGCCGAGGATACTATTGTTTTTTACCGCCAGAGATCAGGAAGTATCATGGCTTCTCTGGGTAAAGAACAAAAGCATATGGGGTTTAATTCCGAATTTTTTCATGGCCCGGAATTTCTTGCACTGCTTAAGCAGCATGATAAAACGACAATTATTCCACAACAGCATCTCGATTTTAAAAAATACTATACTCAATCTTCATATATCCGTGAATTTATTCGTCTGGCTAATAAGATGGAACCTGAAATACATCCACGACTTCTTTGGGATGCGAAATGTTTTACAAATGTAGGGCTTTCTGAAGCATTCGGGCGTGTTTATGAAAAAATCTGTCAGTCTCTAAAAAATAAGCAGTATACGGACGTATTTTTTCTTCCTTTTCTTTCCAAAGGGGGCGGGGAAAAATATGTTCTGAATTTCATACAAACAGCAATGAAAGAAGAAAAGAAATCCTGCTTGCTGGTTCTGGGGCAAAAGCTTCCCCCTTCTAAAGGGCAATGTCGAACCCCAGAAAATTTGGATGTTATTGATCTCCCAGCATTGTTTGCTGAAGATCATGTAGAGCATCAACTTATGGATGATCTCCTGCCGCAAATGGTTGTGCGGATGATGGAAAATTTTGCTGTTGACGCTAGAATTTTCATGGTGTTTTGCCCATTTGTTGTGTCCCTTATGAAGGCGTATCCAAAATATTTTGGTGAGCATCAACTGATATATTTTTATTTTTGCAATAGTTATTATATTCTGGATGGTGCTATTTATGAAGATGGCGACCATTATCGCTTTCTCTTCGACTATAAACGTCATATAAATTATGTTGTTTCTGATCATCGTGCCAATCTGGCGCAGTTAGAGAAACAAATTCCGCTCTACCAAGGGAAAACGAAAACCCTTTACACGTATAGTCAGGCACCTGATTTCACTCTTCAGCCCCATGCGTGGCCGCGGCGTTTAATATGGGCGTCGCGTCTGGATTCACAAAAAAGACCGGATTTATTGCGTGCAATCGCTAGTAAGTTACGTTCTGAGGCGAATGAAACAGAAATTTATGTTTATGGAAGTTCTGTTCTAGATAATATTGATGAAGACTATTTTAGGGATTATCCAAATATTATTTATAAAGGTAAATTTTCTGGGTTAAGTAGTATCCCATTCACGGATAAGGACGCTTTTTTATATACATCCCTGTTTGATGGGCTTCCAAATGTTCTTCTTGAAGCTGCGCAAATGGGTGTTCCAGTTATTACCACTGACGTGGGCGGAGTTCCCGAACTCGTATCTGATCAGTCAGCATTTGTGGTGCGGAATTGTGTTGATGATGTCGAGCTTGTAGAGCGTTATGTTGTTAAAATTAAAGACTTTCTCAATGCGCCAGAGCATGAACTTCAGGAAAAGTCTCGTCTCCTGAAAGAGTGCTTTGAACATCAGCATGCGTATTTATTATATGAGCAGAACGTTTCGGCCTTTTATACCAGTCTTGAAGAGCAGCGCGCGAAGGAGGTCATGCAATGAACGCGAACTTTAAAAATATCAGACAGACCGTTCGTGAAGAAATCAGGCAACATCCGGTCTTGATTGACGCTCTGAAACGTTTTGCTGACCATAATGCTGTTTTTTACCCCGGATATGGCAATCTGGGAGATGCATTGATTGCAGTTGGCACGGCTGATCTGTTCGACGATCTCGACTGGGCTCCTGAACATATTTATGGCAGTCACAAGGGCGTTTTATCTGGCCATAGCCACGTTGTCATGGGTGGGGGCGGTGGCTGGGTCAAAGGGCTATGGGAAGGGTATCGTGAGCAGACGCTTGAATTTTTGCGGAACGGCGGGCAGATGCTCATTCTTCCTTCAAGCTTTGCGGGGTTTGGTGCCGAGTTCGTTCCTTATGCTGATCAACTTCTTATCTTCTGCCGTGAACAGTGGAGTTATAAGGAACTTCTCCAGCAAGGAATGCCGGAAGAGCGGGTTTTTCTTTGTTCTGACTTAGCGTTTTACACCAAGGAACACCATTTTTCTGATCTGGATAGAAAGGGTCACTATCCACTTCTGAAAATTTTAAGACGTGATGAAGAGAGCGCCTGTAAAAACAGACCACGGGATTCTGTCGATCTGCCGTTGCTATTTAACGGGATTCAATGGGCGAAGTTGGATGAATGTTTGCCGCCTCTGCGTGCTGTTGCCGGGATTATTGGTCAGTTTGAATGTGTTGAAACTGACCGTTTGCATATGGCTATTCTTTCGACACTTCTGGGGCGTATTGTAACGGTTGAGCCGTCAAATTATTTCAAAATTAAGGGTGTTTTTGAATATACCTTACATCGTTTCCCAACTGTTTCCTTTCAGGAGACCGTCGTGGATCAGCCTGTCGCAGAGTTGAGCGAGGTAGAGAGTATTCGGCAACTGAAGCGCGAGTTGCAGGCGGAGTGGGAGCAGCGCACAATTGTCTTGCGGAGAAATGATGCTCTTTCAGAATGTGTTGAAAGTCTGCAGGGGCGACTGAATGAGGCGGTAAAGCAGACTGAGGCTTTATCAGAAGAAAAGCGGGACGAAATCAGGCAAAAAGAGGATATTGCGCATCGCCTTCATTGCTTGGAGGAAGATCAGAAGCGTAAGGACTATGAGTATGGGCAGGTCTGTCAGACCTATGAAGAGGTTTGTCAGGAAAAAGACCGGCATTTTGAGCAGATTTGTCAGGAGAAAGACCAGTATCTTGCACAGGTTTGTCAGGAGAAAGAGTTACAGTTCAATCGGGCCTGTCAGGAGAAAGATAGGAACTTTGACCAGATCTGTCAGGAATTGGCCAGTCTGAGCCAAAAAAGGAACAGGGACTTAGAAAATGCTCTCTTTGAACTGGAGAAAATCCGTTCCTCGCGTCTGCATCGGTTGAATGAAACCTATTACGCGCTTTTTAACCTGCCGGGAGTGGGTTTATTGCTGCGCGGAGTCAGGAAAATTCTTATCGGGTTTAAATGAGACAAATTGGGAGGTTCATGACTGAGCCTCCACTTTCTGTTGCCTGATGGGTGAGTTGAGTAAAGTATTTTTCTGAAATAGAGACGCAGAGAGTGCAGGAGATCCTTATGGGATCTCCTAAGGTTTCTTTGATTACTGCCTGAGTTTGGCAACGAGTTTGCCGACACCAGCATTGCGTAGCCCCATGCGGATGGTCCGTATTGGTCCGGGCTGGTTTACGCTGTCATAATATCTATGCACAAGATGGACCAGCCTGCCTTCGCCCTGTTGCGGGGCGATAGGAGTTGGAGCAAGGGGGCGGCAGGGGGAGCTTGCTGCGGGGAATGTCGGGTTGTGGTACTGCGTATTTGGGCCGTTGGCGTTCAGGAATTTGATCATTTCACCGTAACAGCCTGCTAATTGCGCCTGATATTTCGTAATGATGTCATTGTAAGTGATGGTCAACAATCTGGCGCTCTTTTGGCTAGCGGCGTCTTCGCGCACACGGTCTTTAAAGAGCGGGTGAGGGATCATGACGCCACGGATGCCGTTGAGCACCATGGAGAGTGTTGAACCCCAGTTATCAAAAAACTGGCCAAGGTCCGGGTCTTGCTGACCATGTGCAAGGTAAGCGTCCCGACGAATGACCAGCCCCTGACAGGGGGCGGTGTCCATAATCGCATGGAGGGGAATTTCAGGGTTGAATGTCGGCCAGATCTGGGAGCGGCCATGCTGGGTGAAGTTCTCGGTCCATGCGCCAACAAAGCCGATATTGTTGTACTGGTTCAGAAGTCTGAGGGCCGTTTCATAATACGTGGCGCACACCATATCGCCCGCGTTCAGAAGAGCGATATAGCCCGTTGTAGCGTGCTGGACGCCAAAATTTTTGGCGTCTGCCGCCCCGGACTGTTTCTTGTAAAGAACTGTGACGTCTGTGTAGCGGGTTTCCAGAGATTTTAGGGTAATAACGGCTTCTTTGTCTGTTGAGCCGTCATCCACAACGAGAATCTGGATACCGGTAAGGCTGCTGAATTTAATGCTTTCGATCGTTTCAAGAAGCAATGCGGCAGTGTTGCGGTGTGGGATGATAACTGTCAGAGCGGAACTGCTTGTGGAGGCTGGATATGTCAGTTCTTTGCCGGACGTAAAGGGAAAGGCCACAGGATGTGTCGTGCGGTTAATTGCCGCAAGAACCTGCTCTTTCTGGGCCAGAACTGTTGAATAGGAACAGGTTTCTTTAATGGTTTCAATAGCGTTTTCCGCAAGTGTGTGCCGCTGTTTGTCGTCAAGAGCGTCAATTTTCAGAATGATATCCTGAATAGACTTTGGCGAGTGCGGGTCAAATAGAAATCCGTTTTCGCCACTCTGAATGAATTCTGCCTGACCACCGCTTAGCGATGCCGCAACAAGGCCGCCTTCGGCCATATGTTCGATAACGGAATAGGGATAATTCTCGAACAGGGACGGATGAAAGAGCGCTTTAAGCTGCTTTTTTATAACAAGAATTTCTGAATGTTTTTTTAGACCCGCAAATCTGAGAAGACCTTTTTCAATCCATTTTCCATATTTCGTGCTCAGAATATCAGTAAAGGATTGATTGTTTTTAAAATGCGCTGTGTCGGATCCGTAAATGGAAAGGGAAGACTGGCCTCCAGTGCTCCAGTACAGATCAAACCCGGCCAGCGCGTGTTCTATGCCTTTCCAGTAGCACACTCTGGAGGCAATGGCGTAGTCCGGTCGGTCATGCTGCGGAGCGTCGTGAAACGCAGCTTCTGTCGTTACCAGAGTGGTAGAGGGTTTGTTGTAAGGGTTCGGGACAACATCAATCGCGACTTCTTTTTCCAGAAATTCTGCAAGCAGTTTCTTTTTCAGGAACAGGCTGGGGGAGATGACTTTATCCGCGGCCTGAAAGCAGAACTGCTCCATATATTTTGTAAAATATGTTGGCAGTTCATAAATATTTTTTTTGTCCCAGTCATCAATCATGGTGACGGGCGTATGGGCTGTGACCAGCACTTTCAGGTCAGTGAAGGGGGCTTCAAGGCAGAGCTTTCTCTGGAGCGTGAAATAACCCAGTCCAAAGCCATCACACACCTCAAGCCAATCCGGTTTGAAGCCTTCCGTGATGATTTTTTTGACCTGATTGGAGAACTCGTAGCTCATGGCCGCCCAGTGGCCCATGTATTTAAAGGACTCACCGGCGGACGGATTAAAGCGGACTACCTTCACACACCCAAAATAGGTGCAGACTTCATCCTGCACATTGAAATCAGCCGTCAGAATAACGGTTGGCTCTCTCCGTTCAATTTTCGCGCTGATATATTCCTGAACATACGTGCATAGACCGCCGCCTGTAATATCAGGGGGGCATTCAAAAGTGAGCAAAAGTGTTTTCATGATGTCTCTGGTCTGGGCCGTAGAAAATGAGGTCGATTAAAGGTGTCGAAGTGGTGTGAGGTATATCATTTTTTTTATTATTAAGGGATAAATTTTTATAGTCCGCTGGTGTTTTGCTAATTTTACTACGTAAGTAACGACTGCGGCAGAGACTTGAGAATACTCATCGGATTGTCTCTCTAGAGTTGATATGGCCCGGTGTCTCCGTGAGGGCCGCCTACACAGAGGTCTATAAGGTCTATTTTGTGCCTTGACGCGCCCGGCTTCCCGCAGCATTGCTCCGAGTATGCGAGTAGCTGCCATTCTTCTGGCTGCCGGAACAGGTAGCCGTTATGCCGCAACCAGCGGGTCCGTAACGCCTAAGCAGTATGTGCTGCTGGCGGGCCAGCCGGTTATCCGCCATGCTGCGGAAGCCCTTTTGCCTCATGTAAGCTGTGTCCAGCCGGTGGGTGACCCCACAACGCTGGCGCAGGCGCTAGACGGCGTAGCCGTTTTGCCGCCGGTGGCGGGCGGGGAGACCCGGCAGGCCAGTGTGCTGGCTGGGCTGGAGGCGCTGGACGCCTTGCCGGAAAGCGAGCGCCCGGATCTGGTCTTGGTGCATGATGGCGCGCGCCCTTACGTGACGCCAAAGCTGGTCCAGAATGTTGTGTCCGCTCTGGCAGAACATCCCGGTGCCATCCCGGCCGTGCCGGTCGCGGATACCTTAAAGCGGGAAGAGGGCGGCGTTATTGCTGGCACCGTGCCGCGTGACCATTTGTTCCGCGCGCAGACGCCGCAGGGCTTTCGTTTTGGCCTATTTATAGACCTGCATCGCTCTGCAGGCTCCGCAACGGCCACTGATGACGCAAAACTGCTGGAAGAAGCCGGGTTCAGCGTGGCGCTGGTGCCCGGTGATGAAGATAACATCAAGCTCACTTATGAGGAGGACCTCGTGCGCCTTGAACGACTGATTGGTCCCTCTCTCCTGCCCCGTGTTGGGCTGGGGTACGATGTTCATGCGTTTGAAGAAGGTCGTCCGCTGATTATCTGCGGCATTACCGTGCCGCACACCAAGGGGCTGGCCGGACATTCAGACGCGGATGTGGGTATTCATGCCTTGTGTGACGCCATTTATGGCGCGCTGGCGGAAGGGGATATCGGGACGCATTTCCCGCCCAGCAAGAACGAGTGGAAAGATGCGGATAGCGCCCGCTTCCTTGTTCACGCCGGGCAGCGGATTCGGGAACGCGGCGGGATGCTGATCAATGCGGACGTGACGCTAATCTGTGAGCGCCCGAAGATTGGCCCCCATGCGCACGCGATGCGGCAGCGTCTGGCGGATTTGCTGGAAGTGGATGTAGGCCGGATTTCGGTTAAGGCCACGACATCGGAACGGCTTGGTTTTACAGGCCGTGAAGAAGGGATTGCCTGCACGGCGGCGGTGTCTGTTCTGGTGCCCTGATCTGTCTGCGCGGTGAGCGCATGAACGCAAAGAGTTGAGGAAGGCCGCGCATCAGGGTGATGGGCGGCCTTTTTTATGTGCTGGGCGTAAGGTAGGAGCGGTGAAAAAGCATTTTGCTGAAATGCACAGGGCAAGTGTGAGGAATCGCCGGAAAGTAGGGATTTTCACGCTTTACGTGACGGAAACGTTACGGATATAAAAAGATTGATTCTAGAATCTGAAATGCGTATAGCTGCCTAAATCATAGGCAAAGTGGAAAAGACTGTGCAAACGCAACCGTTAGTGCGGCCGATTGATCTGGGCGATGTCCGTCTGGAAACGCCCGTTATTCTCGCCCCCATGTCCGGCGTGACAGACCTGCCGTTCCGCCGTCTGGCGCGGAAGCTGGGAGCAGGGCTTGTTGTTTCCGAGATGATCGCCTCATGGGCCATGGTGCGTGAAAACGATACAACGCTGCGTATGGCCGAAGTTGCGGATGCTGGTGGCCCGAATGCTGTGCAACTGGCCGGGTGTGACCCGGATGCTATGGCCGAAGCCGCGCGGATTGCTGTTGGGCGTGGTGCGGATCTGATTGACATCAATTTCGGCTGCCCCGTCAAAAAGGTTGCGGTCGGCCAGATGGCCGGGTCCGCTCTGATGCGGGATGAAGTGGGGGCCGCGCGTCTACTGGATGCGGTGGTGAAGGCCGTCCCTGTGCCCGTCACGTTGAAAATGCGGATGGGGTGGGACCATGCGCACCTGAACGCGCCCGTGCTGGCCCGTATTGCGGAAGAGGCCGGTATCCGCATGATCACGGTGCATGGCCGGACGCGGCAGCAATTTTATAACGGCACGGCTGACTGGGCCTTTGTCCGGAACGTGAAAGAAGCTGTCGGACTGCCGGTGATTGTGAATGGTGACATCCTGACGGTTGAGGATGCCCGCACGGCTCTGGCGCAGTCCGGTGCGGATGGCGTGATGATTGGTCGTGGCTGTTATGGTCGCCCGTGGTTTCTAGCGCAGGTCGCGCATGCGCTGATGACGGGGGAAGAGGTGCCGGACCCGACTCTGGAGGCCGAAAAGGCCATTGTGCTGGAGCATTACAGACTGATGCTGGAGCATTTTGGGGAGCGCCCCGGCCTGCGGCTGGCACGCAAGCATGTCTCTTGGTATTCCGCCGGTCTGCCCAGTTCCGCCGGGTTCCGTGCTGCGGTAAATCGTGTGGATAATGCGCCGGAAGCCATTGCCATGATTTCCGATTTTTACGATCAGCAGATTGCGGACGGTGCGGTGCGGGAACCGCGAGCCTCCCGCCATGCCGATGCGCAGGCGCATGCGGCATGAAACAGGCTGTATGAAGCCGCCACCATCGCCTCAGGATGGTAGCCCGTCCGCTGCTCTGCTGCTGGACAGTTTGCCTGTGCCGGTGTTGGAACTCGGTCCGTCCGGCAAGCTGCGTTTTGCCAATGCGGCGGCGGAAGAGTTTTTTGGAACGTCACGGCATCAGCTCTGTCAGGGCACGCTGGAAGATCTGGTGCCGGGAGATCATCCGCTTTTTTTGCTTGTGCAGCATGTGCGCAAGGACGGCGGCAGCATTACCGAGCATGAACTGACCTTCAGCAGCCCGCGCTTTCATCATGAAGGGGTGACGGTGCAAGGGGCGGATGTGCTGGACTACCCCGGCTCCATTCTGCTGACATTTCATGATTCTTCCGCCGTGCGGGTGTTGGACCGTCAGCTTGCATTTCGCTCGGCGGCGCGCAGCGTGTCTGGTATGGCGGAAATGCTGGCGCATGAAGTGCGCAACCCGCTTTCCGGCATTAAGGGAGCCGCACAGATTCTTGAAAATTCTGTGGAGGAAAGTGACAAGGAACTCGCCACCCTGATCTGTGATGAAGTCGACCGGATTGATGCGCTGGTCGAACGCATGGGGATTTTTGGCGCTGCTCCCGCGGAGTTTCGTTCGCTCAACATTCATCGCGTGCTGGAGCATGTGCGCCTGCTGGCCAGCAAGGGGTGTGCCGCGGGGCTGCGCATTGTGGAGCGGTATGATCCCTCTCTGCCGCATGTATGGGGGAATCGGGACCAGTTGGTGCAGATGCTGCTCAATCTGGTCAAGAACGCCGCCGAGGCCATTCGGGAGACGGACAAGCCGGGTGAAATTACGCTGAGCACCAGCTACCGCCCCGGAATCCGGCTGACCGTACCGGGCACCGCGCAATGGCGACACCTGCCGCTGGTGGTGACGGTACGGGATACGGGGCCGGGCATTTCGGAAACAATCCGCCCGCATCTGTTCGAGCCGTTTGTCACCACCAGAATGAGTGGAAGCGGGCTGGGGCTGGCGCTTGTCGGCAAGATTATGGATGACCACGGCGGTGTGATTGAAGTGGAAAGCCGCCCCGGACGTACGGAAATCAGCCTCTATCTGCCAGTAGTGCCTGAGGGCAGCGAAGGCGTCTGACCTCTTCGTTCTTTTTTTGTAATGATATTTTTAGTCCTGAGTGTAATCTGACCCCTATGACACCTTTGCCGACCATTCTTGTTGCTGATGATGACCGCTCCATCCGTACCGTGCTCGGGCAGGCGCTGGGGCGGGCCGGGTATCAGGTTCAGTCCACCCCGAACGCCGCAACACTCTGGCAGTGGGTTGAGGAAGGCGAGGGCGATCTGGTGATTACCGATGTGGTGATGCCTGATGGCAGTGGGCTGGATCTGATTCCGCGCATCAGGCAGGCCCGGCCGGACCTGCGCATTATTGTTATGAGTGCGCAATCCAATCTGGTGACAGCGGTGAAGGCGACGCAGCGCGGCGCGTTTGAGTATTTGGCCAAACCGTTTGACCTGAAAGAACTGCTGAGTGTTGTGGCGCGTGCGTTGGTGGCTCCGGCGCATGAGGTCGATAAGCCTGTGGCGGTGACACCACAGGAAGAGCGGTTGCCGATTATTGGTCAGTCCCCGGTCATGCAGGGGATTTATCGGAGCATCGCGCGGCTGACGACCTCCGACCTGACCGTGATGGTGAGTGGCGAAAGTGGGACCGGCAAGGAACTGGTGGCACGTGCTTTGCATGAGTATGGGCGCAGGCGCGGCGGGCCGTTTATAGCCGTCAATATGGCCGCTATCCCGCGGGACCAGATTGAAAGTGAACTGTTCGGGCAGGAGCGGAGCCCCGGTGCCCCCACGGGCCGCAGCCCCGGCCGCTTTGAGCAGGCCACGGGCGGGACGCTGTTTTTAGATGAAATTGGCGATATGCCCCCAGAAGCACAGACGCGGTTGCTGCGTGTCTTGCAGGAAGGGGAGTTTACCACCGTTGGGGGGCGTGCCCCAATCAAGGCGGATGTGCGGATTATTGCCGCAACGCACCGTGACCTGAGGCAGGCGATCCGGGCCGGGACGTTCCGGGAAGATTTATATTACCGTCTGAATGTCGTGCCGTTGCGTTTGCCGCCCCTGCGCGAGCGGCTGGAGGATATCCCGCTTCTGGCGCGCCATTTTCTGGCGCTGAGCCGGGAAACGGGAGCCGGTGCCCGAAGGCTGGACGAGGGCGCTATTGCCCGCCTGCAATCATGGCGTTGGCCGGGCAATGTGCGTGAGCTTGAAAACCTCATGCGGCGCATTGTAGCACTTTACCCGCAGGAGACTATCAGTAGTGATCTGATTGATGCGGAGCTGGCCGAGCCGTTGGCGCATGAGGTGATTGCGGAAAAAGCGACAGTGGAAGAACCGCTGTCTGATGCCATCTCCCGGCACATCATGCGGTATCTGACCGCTGGGCGGGAGGGGATGCCCTTGCATGACCTCTATGCACGCGTGATTGCGGAGGTGGAACGTCCCTTGATTCAGATGACATTACTGGAAACGCGCGGCAACCAGATCAAGGCGGCGGCCATGCTGGGGCTGAACCGGAATACGCTGCGCAAGAAAATTCGCGAACTTGAAATTCCCGTTGTGCGCGGTGTGGTCTAACCTGCCTGCATGCAGCGCTTTCTGTCCTCCCTGAGCACTCTTCTGGCCCGCACGCGGCTCCATTGGCTTTTGCGGTCTCTGGAACGGAAGAGCGTGGCGCTTACTCTGGCGGCTCTGGCGCTGGGCCTCGGCTTTGCGACATTTGTGGTGCTGTCCGGCGGGATGTCCTTCGGCCATTATGCGGTAATCGAGCGGCTGGTGGTGGTGCTGAACGGTCTTGTGCTGGGCCTGCTGCTGCTGGCAGTGGCCATGCGCGTGGGGCCCATGCTGGTAGAGCACCGCAAAGGGCTGGCTGGAGCCAGACTCCATGTGCGGCTGGTCACGCTGTTCGGGATTGTGGCGGTGGCGCCCACGCTGGTGGTGGGGGTGTTCGCCACCCTGTTTTTTCACTACGGGATTCAGATCTGGTTTTCAGACCGGGTGAATACGGCGCTGAATGAGGCCATGGAGGCCTCCCGCGGGTATCTGGCGGAACATAATGCCAATATCCGGACAGATGCGTTCTCCATGTCCAACTACATCATGAGTGCGCAGAACGAACTGGCAGCCAGCGGCATGAACCTGTTGCAGGATCACGATGCGTTGGCGGAAATGCTGGACAGTCAGGCCACCGTGCGCGGGCTGACCGATGCGCTGGTGTATGACCCGATTACCAATAAGATTGTCGCTTCTGGCGGCCTGATGAGCCGTGCGGGGGATCAAGCTCTGCCGCCTCCGGCGGCGACGATGATGGCCCGTTCCAACGAAGTGGCTATTCTCGATTCTCCCGATGAACATACGGTCCGCGCGGTGGTGGAACTCTCCCAGACCCCGGCGCTGATGCTGGTGATTACTCGTCTGGTGGACCCCACCATTTTGGAACACATGCATCGCACGGAAAAAGTGATTGCCGATTACCGGCGGCTTAACGGCAACCGGGCCAAGATTCAGTTCACTTTTGTCATGATTTTTGCGCTGGTGGCACTGCTCGTGCTGGCGTCGGCGGCGTTGATCGGTCTGGCTCTGGCCAACCAGATTGCCAAGCCGCTTGGCCTGCTGATTCTGGCGGCCCGCCGGATCAGTGAGGGCGATCTGGGCGTGCATGTGCCCGAGGCCAACCGGGATGATGAGGTTACAAGTCTCTCCCGTGCCTTCAACCGTATGACAGAACAGTTGGCCAGCCAGCGGTCCGAACTGATGGTGGCCTACGGGCAGATTAATGAGCGGCGGCGCTTTACGGAGGCTGTTCTGTCCGGCGTGTCCGCCGGGGTGATCGGGCTGGATGTGGAGCAGAGGATCGAACTGCCCAACCGGGCCGCGAGCCTGCTGCTGCAAACAGACCTGATGGATGCCATTGGTGAGCCGCTGGCCATCCGTGTTCCGGAATTTGCGGAATTGCTGGCTGATGTGCGTTCTGTGCCCGATCAGGTGATTACGCG
Organism: Acetobacter orleanensis; assembly: GCF_001581005.1. Taxonomy (GTDB): domain Bacteria; phylum Pseudomonadota; class Alphaproteobacteria; order Acetobacterales; family Acetobacteraceae; genus Acetobacter; species Acetobacter orleanensis. Next base: position 15,020 of record NZ_LHZV01000045.1, on the reverse strand, counting down.
GGAAGTGCAGACCGGACCAGAAACCAGCCGGCGTATCCTTCTTGTGCGTATTGGTGCGGAACTGCGCGGTACGGTGACTGAAGGCTACGTGATGACGTTTGATGACATCACGGCGCTGCAACAGGCCCAGCGCAAGGCGGCATGGGCAGATGTGGCGCGCCGGATTGCGCATGAAATCAAGAACCCGCTGACACCCATTCAGCTTGCCGCTGAGCGGCTCAAGCGCCGCTTCCTGCGAGAAATTACGTCAGACCCGGAAACATTTGCCCAGTGCGCGGATACCATCGTGCGGCAGGTGGGGGACATTGGCCGTATGGTGGATGAGTTTTCAGCCTTTGCCCGTATGCCGCAACCGGTGATGACTAATGAGGATCTTTCCCGCATTATACGAGAAGTTCTGGTTCTTCAGCGCAACGCCCATCCGGAAATTACCTATCATGTTGCTCTGCCGGACAGAGGCCCGGTGGTGCGGTGTGACAGGCGGTTGATCAGTCAGGCGCTCATCAACCTGTTGCAGAATGCAGCGGATGCCATTGCCATGACAGCAAAACAGGGTGATGTTGAGGGAAATGGTGCGCATGTGGCCAGTGCGGTATGGATTGGCCTGAAGGAGTGGGAAGGCAACATCGAAATTTCTGTTGCAGATAACGGCGTCGGTCTGCCTTCGGGCGACAGGCACCGGTTGACCGAACCATACGTGACGCACAAGGCTAAGGGCACCGGGCTGGGTCTGGCCATTGTCAAAAAGATTATGGAAGACCATGGGGGAGCGGTGCGTCTGGAAGATAGGGCGGAGGAAACAGGAACTGTGGCTATTCTGATTTTGCCGATGAAGGACGACCATGGCTCATGAAATCCTGATTGTTGATGATGAGCCCGATATCCGGATGCTCATTGAAGGCATTCTTGAAGATGAGGGATATGAAACGCGCGTTGCGGCGACATCTGATGCCGCAATAGCCGCCTTTCGCGCGCGCAGACCGTCTCTGGTGATTCTGGATGTCTGGCTGCGGGATTCCCAACTGGATGGGCTGGGTATTCTGAACGTCCTGCATGCGGAAGAACCCTCTGTGCCGGTCATTATGATTTCCGGGCACGGCACGATTGAAACCGCAGTCGCAGCGCTCCAGCACGGTGCGTATGATTTTATTGAAAAGCCGTTTCAGGCCGACCGCCTTCTGGTTGTGGTGCGGCGTGCGCTGGAAGCCTCCCGTCTGGCGAGAGAAAACGAGGAACTGCGCCTGCGCGCCGGGCAGGACACAGAACTGTTTGGCAACAGCGCTGTCATCGCGGCTGTTCGCGGCCAGATTGAACGGGTCGCCCCCACGGGCTCACGTGTGTTGATTACAGGTGGCCCCGGCTCGGGCAAGGAAGTCGCGGCTCGGATGATCCATGCGCGGTCTCGCCGGACAGATGGACCGTTTGTGGCGCTGAACTGCGCCATTCTGGCTCCCAACCGGTTTGAGGAAGAACTGTTCGGGCTGGAAGGGGCTGCGGACGGCACGGGGCGGCGCACCGGCGTGCTGGAACGCGCCCATGGCGGCACACTGGTGCTGGATGAAGTGGCGGATATGCCGCTGGAAACACAGGGCAAGATTGTTCGCGCCTTGCAGGACCAGACTTTTGAGCGGTTGGGTGGTTCAACCCGTGTCAAGGTGGATATCCGGGTTCTGGCGACCACCAATCGGGATTTGCAGGCCGAGATCATGGCCGGGCGCTTCCGGGAAGACCTGTATTACCGGCTGGCGGTTGTGCCGTTGCGTCTGCCGGGCCTGCGGGACCGGCGGGATGATATTCCGGGCCTTGCGGAACTGTTTTTGCGTCGCGCTGCGGAGATGGCTGGTCTGCCCCAGCGTGAACTCTCAGCGGATGCGGTAGCCGCCCTTCAGGCGTATGACTGGCCGGGGAATGCGCGGGAGTTGCGCAACCTGATGGAACGCGTGCTGATCATGATGCCGGGTAACAGCGTGGAGCCAATCCGCGCGGAAATGCTGCCTTCCACCATAGGTGAGGGGGCTCCGGCTCTGCTGAAGTTTGATGCGTCCGCTGATGTCATGAGCCTGCCCTTGCGGGAGGCGCGTGATATGTTTGAGACGCAGTATCTACAGGCGCAACTGCTACGTTTTGGCGGAAATATCAGCCGGACGGCAATTTTTGTAGGCATGGAGCGCAGTGCGCTGCATCGCAAACTCAAGCAGCTTGGTGTAACCTCTGAGGAACGAGGGGTCGGCTAACGTGTTTGCACTCCTGAGTGCAAGCCTTCGTCCGGCTGTAACAAAAAAAAGAGAATAGGGCCTCTACCGTGGATAAGGACACCGGATACAATGTGCAGGATGCGTTTCTGAGCCAGATTCGCCGCTCGCGTTCATCTGTGACAGTTTTTCTCGTAAATGGCGTGAAATTGCAGGGCAATATTACGTGGTTTGATGATGCGACTGTTCTGCTGAAACGCGATGAGCAGACACAGCTGATTTACAAGCATGCCATCAGCACGGTCATGCCGACTGTGCCTATTAATATCTTTGAAGCACCCCATTCTGGTGCCCAGACAGACAGAGAGCCCACACTTGGCGACGATTTTATCTGATACAAAACCCGTGGCTACCCGAGGCGCGGTTATTCTTCCTTGGGAAAAATCAGCACATGATCAGGATGTAAGGGCGGCGGAAGCCCGGCTGGAAGAAGCGGTTGGACTGGCGGCGTCCATCGGGCTGGTGATCGTTCTTCAGGCGACCTTGCTGCTGCGGGCCAGACGGTCCGCCACCCTGCTGGGTAAAGGGCAGGTCGACTCGCTCAAAATAGCCGTTCAGGCTGAGAAAATCGACGTGCTGGTGGTCGATGCGCGGCTCAGCCCTGCCCAGCAGCGTAATCTTGAAACGGCTTTCGGCTGCAAGGTTATTGACCGCACGGGTTTGATTCTGGACATCTTCGGGGCACGTGCGGCCACGAAGGAAGGTACGTTGCAGGTCGAACTGGCGCATCTGGAATATCAGCGCTCTCGGCTTGTGCGGTTGTGGACCCATCTGGAGCGGCAGCGCGGGGGCTTCGGCTTCCTTGGTGGTCCGGGTGAAACACAGATTGAGGCCGACCGCCGGATGATCGGGGACCGCATTGTGCGGCTCAAGAAAGATCTGGAACAGGTGCGCCGCACCCGTGGCCTGCACCGTCAGGCTCGCAAGCGGGTGCCGTTTCCGGTGGTGGCGCTGGTGGGCTATACCAACGCGGGCAAATCCACGCTGTTCAATGCGCTGACAGGGGCTGCGGTTTACGCAAAGGACCAGCTTTTTGCAACGCTGGACCCAACAATGCGCGCCATCACGCTGCCATCTGGCCGCCGGATCATTTTGTCCGACACTGTGGGTTTTATCAGTGATCTGCCGACAGAACTTATTGCGGCGTTCCGCGCAACGCTGGAAGAGGTCGCGGAAGCGGACATTATCCTGCATGTGCGCGACATTGCGCACCCCGATAGTGCGGCCCAGAAAAAAGACGTGTTCCACGTTCTGGATGGCATGGCGCGGGACAACATGATTGAGCCAGACTGGTCTAGCCGCATGATTGAAGTGCTGAACAAGGTGGATCTGCTTGGCGGGCCAGAGGAACTGGCCCAACTGGGGGATGCCACAGCCATTTCCGCCATGACGGGAGATGGTCTGCCAGAACTGATGGCGCTGATTGACCGGCAGATGACGGAAGCTATGGAAGAGGTGCGTTACCGCGTGCCGCTGTCCGATGGGGCCGCTTCCGCTTGGCTCTATCAGCATGGTGAAGTGCTGGACCGCACGGATGATGAAAGCTGCGCGAATATTTTTGTGCGCATCAAGGCGGAAGACCGTGCGCGTTTTGAAATGCTGTTTAAGCAGGTTGAGCCAATTCTAGCCTGAAAATACGCTTAAGCCGCCATGACCATACGGTTATGGCGGCAAGGCAGAGGACCAGAATAACTCTTGCCGGTGTTCTGCTGTCATGCGTGAACGATGTTTCTGCACTTTTTGAAGCAACTTTACCGTTCTGGCTGCGCGGCCATAAGAGTCTCTACGGTCTTCCAGTCTGGGGCAGCATCCGCGGCACCGTGACGGGTGGTGGCCAGCGCGCCGCAAGCCGAGGCAATGCGGACGGCTTTTGAAAGCGGCTGTCCCTGAGCCAGTGCAAAGGCCAGTCCCGCGTTGAAGCAGTCTCCCGCCGCGACCGTATCGACGGGTTGAACGCTAAATGGCGCACAAAGCCCGCTCTGCGTTCCGTCATGCCAGAACACGCCACGGCTTCCCATTTTAACCAGAACGGCTTTGACACCCTTTGCCAAAAGCAGGTTCGCAGCTTTTGCGGCATCGTCTGCGCTTTCGGGCCGGATGCCCGTTAATTGGAAAGTTTCGCTTTCATTGGGTGTGAGAATATCAATTTCCTGCCAGAGCTCGTCCAGAAGACCCTGCTCTGGTGCTGGGGCAGGGTCCAGCACCACGATCGCGCCTGCTGCTCTGGCTTTGCGGGCTGCGGCCAGAACGGCTTTCTGCGGCACTTCCAGTTGCAGCAGGAGGACGGATGTGCGCTCCAGCCATTGGGCGGCGGCCTCAACATCCGTCTCATCCACCGCCATGTTTGCGCCACCGACAACGGTAATGCAGTTTTCGCCGCTGCCATCAATGCCGATCAGGGCAACGCCGGTTGGGTTGGCGGCATCTTCCCGTAACGGAGAAAGGTCCACGCCAAAGCGTTCAAGCTCCCGCCGTGCCTGCGCGCCGAAGCTGTCCTGCCCGATACGCCCGGCCAGAGCAACCTGTATGCCGGAGCCTTCTGCCAGCCGTCCCGCCGCTGCCGCCTGATTGCTGCCTTTGCCACCAAGCATGACGGCATAGCTTTCCCCATGCACCGTCTCACCGGGGCGTGGCAGGCGGGCCGCCCGCGCGGTAACGTCAATATTGATGCTGCCAAAGGACAGGATCAGGGGTTTCGGGTTTGGCATGGCGTGTCTTCCGGTCAGAGTCAGCGGCACGTATTTTAGCATAAAAATGCGGCTGTAGAGGAGAAGCGTCTGGTCCGGGTAGCTTTGGAGCTTACCCGGTGTCGTATGAGATATATGAAGCGCCAGTCTGTCGATATTGCGAAAGAAAGTCGGGCGCGCGGTTCTGTTAAAACAAGAGCAGCGTCAGTCGAACTCGGTTGGCAGGGCTGGGGTTGCATGGTGCGCAAAGAGGCGTTCAATCTGGTGCGGGAGAATGCGACCGGTTGAAAGATCCTCAGGGATTTCATCATGAGCGAAAAAGCGTACTTCGCTGGTTTCAATACTGGTGGTGGGGGTGCCCCCAGTCAGTTCTCCAAGGAAAAACAGCTTGGTCACGCTGAATGCTTCGGGCGGCTGATGCCCCTGCGTGGCGCGGTCCAGCGCCATGGCGAGTTTGGTAATGCGCACGGTATAGCCGGTTTCTTCCCAGACTTCCTTGGCGGCGCAGTCTGCGGCGGTCAGGTTCACATCGCTCCAGCCGCCGGGCACGGTCCATTTGTTCTGGTCCAGCACTTCCCGCACCATCAGAATGCGGCCATCCTTGTCAAACACACCGACGCGCACTTCCAGTTTTGGTGTGGCGTAGCCGGAATGTTCCTGAAAAATGGTTTCGATTTTTGCGGCGGGTAGGCCGCTGCCTTCCGCCATCATTTTTGCCGCAAGGGTGCGCAGCATTTCATAGCGTTCTTTGTCAAAAGGGTCTTTGGCATAGGTCAGGCCAGTCTGGGAAATGCCCTGAAGTTCACGGGCCCAGATCAGCCAGTTGGGTTCAGCCATAAGGAAACTCCCTTTGTCATGCGCGCAATAAAAAACGGGAAGGCCTGAGCCTTCCCGTGTCCGTTGTGCCTGTTTGCAGGGTGATCAGGCAAGAGCCGCAGCGGCGTCCTGACCGTTGATGAGCAGGCCGTCTCCATTGGCAGAGATTTTAACCTCTTCCCCGTCATGAATGGTGCCTTGCAGCAGCAGTTCCGCCAGCGGGTTCTGGAGGCTGCGCTGGATAACCCGTTTGAGCGGACGGGCACCATACACAGGGTCATACCCCTCATTGGCCAGCCAAGCGTGAGCCAGATCGTCCAGTTTGAGAACAATCTTGCGTTCATCAAGCAGGCTCTGAAGGCGACGGATCTGGATATCGACAATCTTGGTCATGTCCGCTTTTTGCAAGCGGGAGAACAGGATGATCTCATCCAGACGGTTCAGGAATTCCGGCCGGAAGTGCTCGCGCACCACCTTCATCACCTGTGCCTGCACCATGTCGGTCGATTCACCGTCCGGCTGATGGGCCAGAACATCGGAACCAAGGTTGCTGGTCAGCACAATAATGGTGTTGCGGAAGTCCACCGTGCGCCCCTGACCATCCGTCAGACGCCCGTCGTCCAGCACCTGAAGAAGAATGTTGAAGACATCCTCATGTGCTTTTTCAACTTCATCAAACAGGATGACCTGATAGGGCCGACGCCGCACGGCTTCTGTCAGCACACCGCCTTCTTCATACCCCACATAACCCGGAGGGGCGCCAATCAGGCGGGCAACTGCGTGTTTCTCCATGAATTCACTCATGTCGATACGCAGAAGAGCCTTTTCATCATCAAACAGGAAGCGGGCCAGAGCCTTGGTCAGCTCGGTCTTGCCCACACCCGTCGGGCCGAGGAACAGGAAGGAGCCAATCGGGCGATTGGGGTCCTGCAAGCCTGCACGCGCCCGGCGCACAGCGTTGGAAACCGCCTTAAGCGCTTGTTCCTGCCCAACCACGGATTTACGCAGGTCATCTTCCATACGCAGCAGTTTGGCGCGTTCACCTTCCAGCATGCGGTCCACCGGCACCCCCGTCCAGCGGGAGACAATGGAGGCCACGTCCTGATCCGTCACAGCTTCCGACACGAGGCCGCTTTTGCCTGCGTCAGACTGGGATTTCTGCGTTTCCTCTTCAATCTGCGCCTGAAGATTAGGAATGACGCCATACATCAGTTCGGACGCTTTCCCGAGGTCACCCTTGCGCTGCGCCACTTCCACTTCGGACTTTGCCTGATCAAGCTGTTCCTGAAGCTTCTGCACAGCATTCACGCGGTCTTTTTCCGCGTGCCATGCGGCACTCATGGCGTCAGATTTTTCTTCCAGATCGGCCAGTTCCGCTTCTACGGCTTCCAGACGGTCCTTACTGGCGCTGTCACTTTCCTTACGCAGGGCTTCTCGCTCAATTTTGAGCTGAATGACGCGGCGGTCCAGTTCGTCCAGCTCTTCCGGCTTGCTGTCAATCTGCATCCGCAGGCGGCTGGCGGCCTCGTCAATCAGATCAATCGCTTTATCCGGCAGGAAGCGGTCCGTGATGTAGCGGTTGGACAGCGTAGCGGCGGAAACCAATGCGCCATCCGTAATCCGAATGCCGTGATGCAGTTCGTACTTTTCTTTGATGCCGCGCAGGATGGAAATGGTGTCCGCTACAGAAGGTTCACCCACAAAGACGGGCTGGAAGCGCCGGGCGAGTGCGGCATCCTTCTCGATATATTTGCGGTATTCATCCAGTGTGGTCGCCCCAATGCAGTGCAGGGTGCCGCGGGCCAGTTCCGGCTTGATGAGGTTGGAGGCATCCATGGCCCCATCCGTCCGGCCAGCGCCAACCAGCGTGTGCATTTCATCAATAAAGAGAATGACCTGCCCTTCGGCGGATTCAATTTCTTTCAGAACAGCTTTCAGGCGTTCTTCAAACTCACCACGATATTTGGCACCTGCCACCAGTGCGCCCATATCGAGCGAGAGCAGCTTTTTGTTCTTGAGCGCCTCCGGCACGTCACCGTTCACGATGCGCTGGGCCAGACCTTCCACAATGGCGGTCTTACCCACGCCCGGCTCACCAATCAGCACCGGGTTGTTTTTGCTGCGGCGGGCGAGAACCTGAATGGCGCGACGGATTTCCTCATCACGGCCAATAACCGGGTCCAGCTTGCCTGCCAGTGCCACTTCCGTCACATCGCGGGCATATTTCTTCAGTGCGTCAAAATTGGCTTCAGCGTTTTCGCTGGTCACAGTGCGTCCTTTGCGGATGGTCGTGATGGCTTTGTCCAGAGCGGCAGGTGTGGCGCCATTGTCTTTCAAAGCGCGCCCTGCGGAAGAGTCCGAGGCGGCAATGGCCACCAGAAGACGGTCCTGCGCAACAAAGGAATCACCGGCTTTCTGTGCCTGCTGCTCGGCAGCGTCCAGCACACGGACCAGATCTGGCGTGGCTGAAGGCTGACCAGCGCCGCCGCCCTGAACTTTGGGCAGTTTGGCCAGAGCCTGTTCATTCGCGGCTCTTACAGCATCGGGGTTGCCCCCGGCCGCACGAATCAGGGAGGAGGCAGCGCCTTCCTCATCATCCAGCATGGCTTTGAGCAGATGCTCCGGTGTTAATTGCTGGTTAAAATCGCGGATGGCGATAGTCTGTGCGGCCTGCAAAAAACCGCGAGAGCGTTCTGTAAATTTTGCGATATCCATAATTTCCCTCTTGTCCCTAATACTCAGGCGACTGAAGGCCTTGTCCCCATCCCATTATGGCAATGGCGGCATGGTCTTTTCTCGTCTTTAGAGATTGGAGTGTCTGTTGTGACAATCAAGAGGCAGCAGGCGGTCAGGCATAAAAAAACGCCTCCGGTGAGGGAGGCGTTCTTTCCGGGCTTTGAGGAGAAAAGCCTCAGGCAGCGTTAAGCTGAGCTTCAGCAAATTCGTAGTTAGCCAGCTTGTCCAGATAGTTGGTGATGTAGTCCGGACGACGGTTGCGGAAGTCCAGATAGTAAGCGTGTTCCCACACATCCAAACCCAGCAGCACTTTGCCCTGACCTTCAGCCAGCGGGTTGGAGCCGTTGGCGGTTTTGGTTACGGCCAGCTTGCCGTCCTTGCCCAGCACCAGCCATGCCCAGCCTGAACCGAACTGTGTGGTTGCGGCCTTCTTGAATTCCTCTTTGAAGGACTCAACGCTGCCAAAGTCACCGTTGATTTTTGCAGCCAGCTTGTCCGGAATTGCGCCACCGTTGGCAGACAGGTTCTGCCAGAACAGGATGTGGTTCCAGTGCTGCCCCGCATTGTTGAAAACAGGAGCCTGAGCGCTGTCACCCTTAACGGCCAGAATGATCTCGTCCAGAGATTTGCCCTGAAGCGCCGGGTTGGCGTCAACAAAGTTGTTCAGAGCCGTAACATAGGCCTGATGGTGTTTGTCATGATGGAGTTCAAGCGTTTCCTGACACATGCCGCGAGCGGCAAGGGCATTGTAGGAATAGGGAAGTGCAGGCAGTTCAAAAGCCATGACATACTCCATAATGGTAAAAATGCGCGGACATGCGCCACAGTCCAGAGCTATGGACCTCAGGCCCATGCGTCAAGGGACAGAGGTATGACAATCGTGCATTTGCTTTGGCAGGTCACACACTGTTGTCCCTGACTAGATCGGTGTTGAAGGCTAACGTGCCATGCAGAAAAAAGATCCCGCGAGGTTAGGCTGCGTCTGTGCTGTTCCCGCCAGAGGCATGCGGTGCCGCGTACGGCGGCGGCGTGATGGCGTGGCAAGAGGAGCGGGTGGTTCCCGGGGCTGGCTCACAGAGTCTATGGACGCAGACTGATTACGCCGCTTGTAACGTGGCCGGAGTGAAGTGGATGAGCAGAAGCGAGCAGGGCACACAGCAGGCAGCCTCGGCAGGGGATCGTCAGGTGGAGGCCCTCGTGCGGCAGGCGGACCCGGACCGGGCTTTATGCGCGGGATTTCTGCCAGCCACGGTGCGCCCCGATGTTATGGCGCTTCTGGCGTTCCATGCGGAATTGACCCGTGCCCTTGCTCCCGCGCGTTCCGCAGCGATAGCCGGACCCATTGCCGGGCTGATCCGACTCCAATGGTGGCGTGAGGTGCTGGAGGGGACGCGGGCACCGGATCATGCGCTTGCTCCGGCTGTTTTATCGGCCCTTGAGCGCGGGGTCTTTCGCAAGGAGACGCTGTTGCGTGTGCTCAGCGCACGGGAGGCTGAACTCAGCCCGTCCCCCGATGTGAGCGTCTGGCGGCAGATGATGCTGGATGGTGCGGGCAGCCTCCAGCGGGCAGTGGGTGAGGCGCTGGGCGTGCGGGATGATGCCGTATTGGCCCGACTAGAAGCCTGCGGTGCCGCTTACGGGGCTGGCGCTATGGCGCGGCACTGGCCGCGTTTGCACGAGAGCGGCCGCTACCTGTTTCCCGGAGAGGAAGACGGATTACGACGGGAAGGAGAGGCGTTTTTGCAAGCCTGTGATGTGCGCTCTTTACCATCCCGCTGTGCATTGGCTGCTCTGCCTGCCGTGCTGGCTGGCCGGGATTTGGCCCGGAGCAGTGCGCAGGCCGGGCAACCGCGTGGGCTAACGGACCGTCTGGCCGTTATCCGTGCAGGGTGGAAAGCGGCCCGCGCGTTTCAGCGCACGGAAGCACTTGCTTCATAAAGGGCCAATCATACACCGGAAAATTTCTGGTCTGCTGGCGCGCTTTCCGGTGTGGGGTGACATCCCACCAGTTTCGGGCCTCGCTTGTGCAAGCCTGATAAATGGCTGCGGCAAAGACATCATGCACACAGCGGTCAGGGCGCTGCTGCGTTTTTTGGCAAAGAGCCAGATAAAGAGCATCCGGCTCCTGTTGCGCAAGCTGCGGCACTGACTGGATACCCAGCACGGCGAAATCCGCCAGCGCGGCCCTACCAATATTGCGGAGGCTGGCAAGGCCGCCCGGCTCAGCAGCTACGGCAGTAGGTCTGCCGTAGCGTTTTGAGGCGTTGCCTCAGGCATCATTCGCGACAATATGCTCCATCACGCCAATCAGCGCGGAATAGTCCTCATTCGCGGCGGCGCGCCGGGTTAGAGAGAGTTGCTGTGTTGTGGCGGCCATGGTGGGCATGGGGACAGCCTGCCGGGCTGCGGCATCCAGCAGCAGGCGCATGTCTTTCTGCATCAGGCGGGTGGGGAACTGCGGCGTGAAATCCCCCTCTTTGGCAGCACGAATTTTGCGTTTGTGATGGGGAGAGATAACGGCCACTTCGCCCAGCGCATCAAACAGCATGGAGCGGTCCAGACCGGCGGCAAGGCCATAGGCGATGGTTTCTGCCACGGCCGCCAGCCCGGCACCCATAATGCCGTTAATCACCAGCTTTAAACGCGCCCCGCTACCGGACGGGCCTGCATGGATGGTGGTTTTCCCAATGCAGTCAAACACAGGTTTGGCGCGGGCAAGAAGAGCATCATCACCACCGGCCAGAATTACCAGTGCGGCGGCTTCCGCTTCCGGCGTGCTGCCGGACACGGGGCTGTCGATAACGCAGATTTCTTTGTCCTGCCCGGCTTTTTGCAGGGCATCGGTCGCTTCGGGTGAGACGGAGCTGGTGTTTAGCAAAAGCTGGTTGGCGTGCATGCCTGCCAGCGCGCCGTTTTCGCCATACATGGCGGCGGCGAGGGCTTCATCATCCGGCACGCAGACAAGGACGATATCGGCTTTTTTCGCAACGTCGGCAGGGGACGGCAGAAAAGGCGTGCTGCCATCCCCACCCTTGCCGGAGGGCGTATAGGCAACCAGAGCGTATCCGGCTTTTTTCAGGTTATCGCCCATGCGGCTGGCCATGGCGCCAAAGCCGATAAATCCAATGGTCTGCTGTGTGGTCATTGTGCAAATCCCTGTCATGTTGCGTGCGGTCAGTATGGTAGCCTTAGTATGGCAGAAACGATCGGGCTTCTCATGTGGTTTCCTGCATGGTTCCGTTGCGCGAAATGCCGGAAAGAAAACCGGATGATACGCGGAGGGGGTGAATCCGCTGCGCGCCCCTACGGCAGTCTGTCCGTCTGACCGCAGCACCTGCGGCAAACCCGCTTCCTGCAAGGGGCCGGTTTTTGTGTCATTTTTTTTCATATACATTCCCGGTGCTTTGCTTTTCACTCCTACAAAGGTTCGGTTCAGGCCTGAAAAGGAAGGGGTTTTCCATGGCTGTGTATCGCTATCCTCGCCCGGCTTCCTCGGATATTACGCCGCGCCAGTTGTTTTTCTCGCGCCGTGCAATGCTGGGTGCGGCAGCAGGTGGTGTTCTGGCGGGCGGGCTGGGCTCCGGCAGGGCACGTGCTGATGCGCCTGTTGCGGAGCCCACGCGTGGATGGCCTGCGAGCGAGAAGCCGACACCACGGGACGATGTCACGCATTATAATAATTTTTATGAATTCGGGTTGGAGAAGAGCGATCCGGCTGAGCTTTCCGGCTCCTTCCACCCACGCCCTTGGCAGGTTCAGGTGGATGGGCTTGTTGAACACCCCCAGAGTTGGGACCTTGATGCGTTGACTGCCCGGTTCGGGCATGAAGACCGGCTGTATCGGATGCGGTGCGTTGAGGCTTGGTCCATGGTTATCCCATGGCAGGGGTTTGAGCTGGGAGCCTTGCTGCGGGCCGCTGGTGTTAAGGCCGGGGCAAAATATGTTGCGTTTACCTCAGTCGTCCGGCCATCTGAAATGCCCGGCCAGCGAGGCGGATTGTTCTCCTTGCAGTGGCCATATAGAGAAGGACTGCGGCTTGATGAGGCTATGCATCCGCTTACCCTGCTGGCGACTGGTGTGTATGGGGACTCTCTGCCTGCACAGAATGGCGCGCCAATCAGGCTGGTGGTGCCGTGGAAATATGGCTTTAAGGGCATTAAATCCATAACCCGCATTACCGTGACAGATCAGCAGCCGCCCACAAGCTGGAACCGAATGGCCCCTAACGAATATGGGTTTTACGCCAACGTGAATCCGGATGTGGACCACCCGCGCTGGAGCCAGTCGAGCGAGCAGATTATTGGGGAAGGCAGTCTGTTTAAAACCGCCCGTCGTCCAACGCGGCTGTTCAACGGGTATGCGGAGCAGGTGGCCGATTTGTATCGCGGTATGGATTTGCGAAAGGATTTTTAAAGCAGATGGCTCCAGACGCTTCAGGCAGACGGCGGCGTTCCCGTTTCTCCCCGCTGACACGGCAGGTTTTTCTTTATCTGTTTTGCCTTATCCCCGCCGTATCGGATATTGCGCAGGGTATGGCGAACCGCCTTGGGCCAAACCCGGTCTCTGCCTGCTTGCATGATTTCGGGCTCTGGGCGTTCCGGTTTTTGCTGCTTTCACTGGCTGTCAGCCCGTTAAGGCGCTTTGCCAAGCTGGACTTGACGGTCTACCGCCGCCCGCTCGGCTTGCTGGCCTTTACCTACGCGGCCTTGCATGTGGTATTTTATGCGGGTGTGGCCCGGCATTTTGATCTGCATGTCCTGTGGAAGGATTTTACCACGCGCCCCTTCCTGACCTTTGGTTTGCTCACATTTTTAATCCTGCTGGTGCTTGCCATGACCTCAACCCGCAAGGCGATCATGGCGCTCGGGCGGCGGTGGGCACGGCTGCATAAGCTGGTTTACATTGCCATGATTCTGGCCTGTATCCATTACGCTCTCTCCTTCAAAACATGGCATACGGAGCCGTTTATTTATGCCGCCATTGCTGCGGGCCTGCTGGCGTTACGGCTTGTGCCCAAACAGGGGAAGCGTGTTGTTGGCGAGTAGGCTAGAGCTGCGCCTCATCCAGAAGAGTCTCATGCCCCAAGGCTGAGAGAAGTTGGGCTGCGCGGGCATCTGGATGTAAAATCCGCACGGTCTTGCCGCGTCCGTGCAGGCGGGAGACGATTTTCTCCAGCGCATCTGCCGCGCTGATGTCCCACAGTCGGGCGTCTTTCAGGTCCAGCACGATATGCGTCGCTGTGTCCTGAAAATTGATGGCGTCTGGCAGGAGGCTGGCGGAGGCGAAAAAGACCTGCCCCTGCACATAATAGGTGCGGGTGGTGCCATCTGCGCTGAGGCTGTCAGGTATTTTCAGAAGTGTCATGACCTGAAACGAGAAGAACAGCCCGCTTAGCAGCACACCACAGGCAACCCCGGCAGCAAGGTCATGCGTCAGCACCACCACCAGAACCGTGACCAGCATGACAGTGGATGACAGGCGCGGGTGGCGCACGAGGTCTCGTAGGGACGACCATGAAAATGTGCTGACAGACACCATGATCATGATGGCGACCAGTGCCGCCACCGGCACCCGGGCAACAAAGCTATGGCATGCCACCAGCAGCAGAAGCAGGAAGGCGCCTGCGGTAAAAGTGGAAAGCCGTCCGCGCCCGCCATAGCGGAGGTTGCCGACTGTCTGGCCAATCATCCCGCAGCCTGCCATGCCGCCAAACAGGCCGACAAAAATGTTGGAGATACCAAGCCCGGTGCATTCCATGCGTTTGTTGCTGTGCGTGTCTGTTAGTTCATCCACCACTGTGGCGGTCATGAGGGATTCCAGCAGGCCGACCATCGCCATGGCAAAAGCATAGGGCAGCACGATTTTAAAAGTTTCCCACGTCATCAGCACATGCGGCAGAGTGAGGGGCGGGAGGTCGGTAGGAAGAGCCCCGAGGTCAGACACCACATGCACCGGCATGGGCACGGCCATGGTCAGGCCGGTTAGCACCAAGATGCAGATGAGGGGGGAAGGGATTGCTGTGGTGAGGCGCGGCAGCAGGTAAACAATTGCCAACCCAAGCGCAATGAGCGCGTAGGTATGCCATGTGACATGCAGCATTTGTGGTATCTGGGCAGAAAAAATCAGCACTCCAAGCGCGTTCACAAAACCCGTTTCCACCTCGCGCGAGACAAAGCGCATCATGCTTTGCAGCCTGAGCAGGCCAAAGACAATCTGGAACGCGCCCGCCAGCAGGGTGGCCAATAGGAGATAGTCAAACCCATGCCCATGCACGAGGTCCGCCGCGACCAGCGCAACAGACCCGGCGGCCCCGGAAATCATCCCCGGTCTGCCTCCGGTTATCGCAATGGCAATGCTGATAACAAAGGAGGCGAACAGCCCGACCGCAGGGGCCACGCCTGCTGCGTAGGAAAAAGCGATGACTTCCGGGATAAGGGCAAATGTTCCAACCATTCCGGCCAGAACGTTTTTAACGGGGTTGTCCGTCCATTCCCTGAGAGCCTGTTTGAAAAGTCACGGATGAGCGTTT
>NZ_LHZV01000063.1 GCF_001581005.1 Acetobacter orleanensis | reverse complement strand
CATCCGTCATGTCAGACGGATAGCGCTTCGTCTTGCCGGTGATACTGGCCATCCGGCCTCTCTGCTCTGGCGTCCACATCCAGAGCTTGAATCACACTTCAGCGAATTTCCAAACAGGCTCTTAACGGTCTTGATTCTGCATCGCTCAATGAATGAAGTGCGGAATTTTACCTGTAATATGAGATGAACTGGTTTCGACCCCGGAGTGATTTCGGTGAATAAGCGACAGGATGATACGAACTTGGGATCGCACAAACCTATTATCTCTCGCCCTTGTCTAGATGATGCCGAGAGAGTCTTTTATTCTGGAAAGCGCCATAGAGTCATACGAATGCGTGTAGGTATTAAAGGGACGGAAAACGCTGAAAATTACGTCGTAACCGCCTGACGCCAAGAACAACACTTGACAAAAAGATGCAGAGCACACCACCCAGCAAAGGCAAGGCAATACCCCAGTGCGTGGGGGTTTTGCGGAGCCACATCTGAAAATCTAGATCATGAAATCCGTAAACCAGCCAGCGGGACTGGCGGGCTGGGCGATCCAGAATAGCCAACACCGCGCCGGACTGGGCGTCCAGATAGGTGTGGGTGCCGTCTGTAGCGACTGCGCGCCAGACGGGGAAATGCCGTTTACGGGTTGGGCGGCTGAAATAATAGCGATCTTCTGCCGTCAGGTAAGTCAGGTCTTGCGGCGTGCGCAGCATGCCTTTGGGGCGTAGTGTTTGCACAATCTGTTCTCGGGTGAGCGGTGCGGGGTTCAGGCTTTCATCAAGCCGCTGGGTGCGAGGCAGGGCAATACGAGACGGATTGGTCAGGAGTGGAGATGAGGCCTGCATAAAGAGATGCCCGTCCAGAAAAGCACTTTTTATAGTCGCGCAATGGGAGGGGGCTGCTGCGATAAAACGGGAGAGAACCCGCGCAATATCCGCGCCGTTCACTGTGCCGGTCACACGCAGGGAGTTGGTGGCATCAGGATTGCTCTGAAACAGGCCGAAGGGGGACATGGTGAGCAGTCCGGTGCCAACCCACAGTAAAGCAAACAGGCCAAACACCGCGCCGCTGAGATGGTGGACACAGTGCCACCCGCGATAAGGTGTAAAAGGAGACTGACGACGGAGCCGCAACACACCAATCCATAGCCCTGTAGCAGTCAGAAAAACTCCTGTGCCAGAAAGGAAAATGACCACATCCTTCCATAAGGACGGGTTTCTGCGCAGCACCGCCGGATAGAGCCAGTGTGGAATGGCACCAACCCATGCCCACAGGCGCGAGGCGCGGGTGGCGGCCTGCATGACATCTCCCGTCAGGGAGGACACGTAAACCTGAGTGTGTGCAGCGTCTGCAAACAAGAAACGGTAAAATCCGTCTTCTCGCTCGTGCGTGTCGAGAATCCATTGGTCGTCTGTTGTCAGGCCATCAAAGGTAGGCGAAGTCTGAGTGCCACTGCCAGCGGTGTAGGCGTAGCGTTGGGCGTTGGTTGCGGCATCCTCTGGAGTAACGCGCCCAACTTGTCCTGTGCGTAGGTCCAGCGTGAAGGGGTGCCCGCTTGCTGGATAAAGGGTCAGAGCAGGTTCCTGTCCGACCATGCTAATGTGGAAAGCCTGAAAATGCCCGTTTTTGTCTAAAGCCTGCAAGTCCGGCATGGCAAAGGGCCAGCGGATAGCCGTCGGGACATGGCGAAGGGCGTCTTCTTCCGGTTGGGGCCATGTGTGCCAGAGCATGACAATGCCCGAGGCGCACCAGCCTGCCATCAGCAGGCCCATGGCAATGCCCAACCATCGGTGTACCAGATACAGGGCTCTGCGAAAGGCCTTCATACTGGCGCGTTATAGAGCGCCATGGCGGCAGTCTGTGCGCCTCGTGCCCAGTGGACAGATATATAGGCCCGTACAATTCGTTCTGCTGCCTCGGGCGGCATGGTCGCGCAGAGGGGTGGTGTTGCCTCCAGTGAGTCAGAGGCAAGCAGAAGTAGCGGACGGAAGGCTTCTTCCAGCAAGGCGCCACGATCTCGGTGTGAGGCGGGGAGTGTGGGTGTCAGTTTCAGGAAGAGGTCGTGCCCGTTATGGACAATCTGTTCTTCCGGTTCTGGTGGTGGGAGGAGCGCCAGCCGTACGGCCTGCAGTGCATGGGTACGAGAAGGGCATGCGTGGAGAAGGCGCGCAAAAGCTGGGTGATACGCCCCCGCAGTCGGGTAGGGCCGGGATAAAGCGGAAAGGGGTAATGGGGAAAATGGTCCCACACTGATAACTCCTGCCTTCCGGTACATCCCGCCCGGCGACATGGTCTGAACGACAACAGCAGGTCTCCTGACTTGCGGCCATGCGCCTGAGTCCAACCTTCCCGGGTTCCCCCAGTGGTTTGCCGTGCGGCAGAAAGACCCGGACAGACCGCCTACAGTTGCGGGAGCAGCGACCGACTGAGCCGTGCAGGACGGCATACGGTCTTCCCTTTTAACCCGCTTGCGCGGGGCTGTTGACTGACGGGGCGAGAGTGTACGCAAACGCCGCTTTTGCGCAACAGGGGCGGGGCCATTCTGCGTTTGAAGGGCGAGACGGGGCGCGGAGTCGTTGACAAGGTTTTTCAGACACTGTTTACGCTGCATCACGCAATGGTGCTTTTCGGTTGCAGCTAGCAACCAGAGAGCTAAGAGGGAAACCGGTGCAAGCCGGTGCTGCCCCCGCAACTGTAAGCTGAGAGGATGTGCGGCATTCATGCCACTCTCCATGCCATGCATGGGGGGGAAGGCGCTGCACACGCCGAGGACCAGCAAGCCAGGAGACCTGCCATTGCCCCAAAGTCACGGACGGAGCTGCCATGCGGGGTGATGTGGCGGCGAGGCATGGTTCTGCCCGCTGCTTCCACCGCGGTGACGTTGTTTTGGAGCGAACCCGTGCGTCCACTCTCTTACGCCCTGACTGCTTTGTTGGGGCTGAACTCTGTGTCTGTCGCCTATGCTGCAAGTCCCGATGATTGGAGGAGTTCGCAGGCGACTTCTCCTAAAAAAGGTAGAAAATCCGGGGCCAAGGATCACAAACCCCAGCCCTCAGCCCAACATGCCAGAAGCCCGGAATATATCACGGCCTATGGCAGGACCTCGCCGTTACAGGCCGTGCCTGTCGTTGGTGGAAAGCTTGGCCTTTCCATCCAGCATACGCCGGGGACGATCAATGTTGTCTCGCATGATGTGATGATGCAGCGAGGTTATGCTCAGGCGGAGGCCGCAGCCGATAGCGCCCCGGGTGTGTCGTCCGGTGGTTCCCCCGGTGCTCCGGCGCAGTTGATGATGCGCGGCTTTTCCGGCAACCAGATTCTGGTGCTGCATGATGGCCAGTATTTTGGGCCGACAACTATGGTCAACCGGCCTCAGAACAGTTTTAATCTGGAAAGTGTACAAGTGCTCAAAGGCCCGTCCTCCGTGTTGTATGGGCAGGGGGCTGTGGGCGGTACGGTGGATATGCGTTCCAGAACCCCGACATTTGATGGCCCTCACGCAAACGCCCTGATCTCTTATGGGAGTTTCAATACGTGGAACGCGGGCGTTGGCGGTTCCGTGCCTATTACACGGACGCTGGCGCTGCGCACGGATTTCAGCCGCACATCATCAGACGGATTTGTAAAAGGGGCTGACCCGCATTCGGATGATTTTACGACAACTCTGCTGTGGAAGCCGACATCAAAATTCACGGCACGCCTGAGTATGGATTATCTGACAGACCGTCTTTCCACCTATTATGGCACACCATTGGTGGATCTTGCACAAACCGGCGGGCGTGTGGGTGGTCTTTTGGGCTCTAGCAAAGGACTGGGCATTACCCGCGCTTCCCCATGGCGTTACTATAACGTGCGGGACAGCAAGGCTGGGTCGGTCAATGCCACGCCAACCCTGCATCTTGACTGGCGCGTGAACAATCATGTTCTGTTTCATAACAGCAGCTACGTCATTTATTCCAAACGCCGTTGGAATAATGCGGAAAGTCTGAGCTACATCAGCAGTCCCGGCAACATAGACGCCGCAGGGAATGCGATTGCGCCCGGCAGCATCGGTCGGGACAGATTTTATGTGTATCAGAACCAGCATCAGGTGGGCGATACATTGCACGGACAGTTTGATTTTTCCATTTTTGGCATGAAGAACCGCTTTGTGCTGGGGGGAGACGCCTATTATCTGCGCTTTATCCGAAACCGGGGGTTTCCGTCTGCAAATTATGCGGACAGTGTTTCTCTCGTAAGCCCGGAGGCTACGCCGCTCGGCTCCTTTGCTGGGGAATATCCTTTTATGAAATCCCCCACCACCATGGTTCAGGCGGGTCTGTTTTTGGAAGATGTGCTGACCATACGGGACAATCTGCGTCTTGTGGGCGGCTTTCGGTATGACTGGCTGTCACTCGACCGGCAGAACTATCGGCAGAATGGTCAGTTTAATGCGGCCACGAGCTTTAAAGGCCATTACAACCCGGACAATTTCCGTATCGGTCCGGTGTTTGACCTGACAAAAAATGTGAGCCTCTACGGTGTTTATACCACCGGGGAAGACCCACCGGGCTCCAACCTGTTTTTGACCAACCGGGGGCAGTTTGCAAAACTCAGCCATTCCCGGCAGGGAGAAATTGGGGTGAAAGCCAGCCTTCTGGACGGGCGGCTGACCACGACGCTCTCCCTATATGATATTCGCCGCACACGGATGCTGGTTTCTACCGGGCCGGATACGGTCGCAACGGCGGGCGTGCAGAAGTCACGCGGCGTGGAATGGCAGGGGGATTTTGCCTTCGATCGCCACTGGAGCCTGTCCGGCAATGTGGCTTATACCTATTCCCGTTACGGGTCTTTTCATCCCAGCGCCTCGGTTGATGCCTCGGGTAATCAGGTGCCGAACGTGCCTGCGGTTACGGCGAATTTGTGGGCCATCTGGTCCCGCGTGGCGGACCTACCGCTCGATCTGGGGGCAGGGATGCGGTATGTCTCGGCGCGCAAGGGAGATTACGCTAATACGCTCTCTCTGAAAAATTACGCGCTGGTCAATGTTTTTGTAGGCTGGCATGCCTATAAAAATATTACAGTG
Organism: Acetobacter orleanensis; assembly: GCF_001581005.1. GTDB lineage: Bacteria > Pseudomonadota > Alphaproteobacteria > Acetobacterales > Acetobacteraceae > Acetobacter > Acetobacter orleanensis. The sequence goes on along the minus strand of NZ_LHZV01000063.1, from coordinate 174,568 downwards.
TATGGCCGTATTGATAATATCGGCAACAAGCACTTCATCCAGTGGGCGGATACGGGCTATGCCGGGCAAGTCATGCTGGGCGCGCCTCGATCGTTTTCCATCAGCGCGCAGGCGGATTTCTGAAACAAAAAAGCCGGGTTCCACACCCCGCTTTTTTATTCTATTTTGTGGAGGAACTACTGGTTGTGCTGACCGTAACCGGAATCTGGTTTTCCTGAAACGCCTCCCACAGTGCAAACAGGGCCTGACTGCGTACGGCGGCCGTATCCATTCCTTCGCGCGCGCGGGCGGTGCCGGTCAGAATGGCAGACCCATCCGCGACGGACGTAATGCTTGCGGTCGGGGCAGGCTGGGCTTCCACATTTTCACAGCCAGCCAGCGTGCTGGTTATGACGTTCATGGCTTTGTGCAGGTCAGACGTAAACGGCACTTGGAGTGGGATGGTAAACACTCCCGGTTTTTCCGCCCGTGTGGCATTGCGCACGGCAGAGGTGATGAACTGCGAGTTCGGCACAATCATGGTGGAGCCGTCAGCCAGTTTGATGTTGGTGGAGCGCACGCTAATCCGCGCGACCTCCCCATGCGCACCGGCAATATCCACCACATCGCCAATGGAGACGGGGCGCTCGGCCATCAGGATAATGCCGGACACAAAGTTCTGCACAATGGATTGCAGGCCAAAACCAATCCCGACGGATAGGGCACTGACAACCCATGTCATGCTCTTGACCGTAACCCCGAGTGCCGAGGCCATGCACAGACCAATAATAATCCACGCGCTGTAGGACAGAATATTCAGGATGGAGGCCTGTGCGCCAATATCCAGCCGTGTTGTGGGGAAAAAGCGGAGCCGGAACCAGTTTTTGATAATGCGAATGGCGTAATGGCCAAGAATAGGCAGCCCCGCGCACAGCAGCATGGCATCCAGAGAGAGATTAAAGCTGCCTTCTGTGGAGGCCTGCCCTTTGAAGATAAACTGAATGCGACGGCTGACCTGTGTTGGGTCAAAATCCGCGCCTGCCGTTGCGACGGAAAACGCAACAACCAGCAGAAACACGCTGATCAGGCCGGGAATAACCACACTGGCCTGATCCACCAGCCGGGCAGGCAGCCCGAGCCTGACCAGATGGGCACCCACAGGGCCGGAGGAGGGGAAAACGCTGCTCCCCAATGCGGTTACCAGCAGGGACACCAGCAGAAGGCCGGTCATGGTGATAGCCATGACGGAAACCCACGAGATAATGGTATAGCCCAACGGAATATACCCCGTGAGCACTGCGCCCCAGCAGAGAATGGCAATGGCGGTAACGAGGGTTCTTAAAAGCGGGGCAATATTGGCAGAACTAGTCTCAGTATCTTCCTGCTGTGCAGACAGGCGCAACTGGCGGGGGATGGCAAACAGCAGGGGGCTGACTGCCAGCGTGTATAATCCGTCCATAAGCTGGATGGGCAGCAGCCCCAGTCCGCTCCGTGTATCCACATAGCGCAGCACGCCGCGCACCAGCAGCGCTCCGGCAAACCAGAAGGGGAACAGGCGCAGGTTGCGCGCCAGCGTGTCCGGCATAGGGAACACGCGCCATTCCGTCTTGCGGGAAAGCAGGCTCATGCCCAGTTCCAGCACAAACCCGCACAGCGGAACCTGTGCGGCGACCATATCGGCCAGAGCCGAGAGGTCCTCTGCTACGGCATCATTATTGAAGCTGACAGCGTTCCAGAGGAGCTGAAACGCTCCACCCCACGCAATAACCCCAATCAGGGAACAGAGTACAGCGGCTGTAATGGGGCGGATACGGCCCGGAGGCAGAAAGCGGGAGACCAGCATCCGTAACGGTGCATGGCAGAAAAAATGCAGGGCCAGCAGCAGGCCGGACAGCGCTATGGCCCCGAGCGTGAGCAGGGCATGCTGGCCGGTAAAGGCGTTTTTCAGCACCAGTCCGATTTCGGAAAACAGAGAGGACGCGCGGCTTTTGTCCTGCTCGGCGGTGTTAGATAATTGGGACCAGAAATTGACTCCCAGCGGTGTGGGGAACCGCTGCGTCATGGTGGCCTGCTGGATAGCCGTGCCATGCTGGCGGAGTTCCTGCGTGAGCTGCTGGGCCTCAAGCTGGTAGAGTTTCAAACGGGTAATACGGCCCGAAATATCGCGTTGGCGCGCTGTCAGCATTGTGCGCTGCTGCGTGATGGAAGCAGGTTCCGCCGCATCGGGTTTGCCCAGAATATCTATAAAATTCTGATAGACGGACTCATACGGCTTGATCTGCGCCAGTAGGGTATCGGCTTTTGTCGCCACGGCTGTTGCGCGGCGCGTCAGCGTGCTCAGGGCATTGGCATTCTGGGAGGTAGAATAATCTTTCCGGCTGCCCTGATAGATCGCGCGGATTTCATCGCCCATCGCATTGAGCGTGGCATCGGACGCAAAGAGCGTGATGTCCGCAATCAGTGGGGCCGGTGTTTGCGCAGCGGCGGGCGTTTGTGCGGTGGGGGTAGTAGCGGCGGCCGGGGTGGGCTCTGCTGCAAGAACCGCAGGATTGGAGAGCAGGGGGTGGAAAAGCCCCGCCAGCACCAGAAATAGGGCAGGGACCAGAATGCGGGACGGCTGGCGGGTCATAAGGCTTCTCTATACTCCGGCACAGGGAACATCAGGGTTCCAACGTGCCAGAGAACCGGGCGGTTGCGAAGAGAAAGGGGTGCGGCAGGTGTGCGCAGTCTGCCGTTCAGCCAGAAATCAGGAAGAGGATTTCTTTTTCTTCTTGGCTTTTTTCGTATCTTTGCTGGGGTCGTCTTTGTGCATCTGGAGCGGGTCAGCATCATCCGTCTTGCTGGGGTTGGTGATCTGGCTGCTGTCCTGCACATGGTCCCGGTAGCCGTATTTTTCCCACTCTGCCGGTGTTGTCATATGGCGCGGCTCGCTCTTGCCGAACATCCCGCAGGAGCAGAGCGTAAAAGCACATACCAGCATCAGAACCGCGTGTTTCATGTCTTGTTCCTGTGTTGCAATCCGGTTGTGCTTCTATCTCACCCGGCGGGGAGGCGAGCAAGTGGAAAAGCACGGCCCCACAGCACTGCCTAGCGCCGCAGTTCCATGGTAATGGGGCCTTCACGCCGCCCGTGGGTGAACTGGTCCACCATGGCGTTCCCGCTATCCATCAGCGCGCTTGCCGGGCCTTTCCAGATTAACTGGCCTTTGTAGAGCATTGCGGCGTCATCCCCGATGCGCTGGGCGGAGGCCATGTCATGCGTAATGGCAATGGCGGTAGAGCCGAGTTTTTTCACACAGTCTACAATCAGCCCGTCAATCACGGCGCCCATAATCGGGTCCAGCCCGGTGGTGGGTTCGTCAAAAAACAGGATGTCCGGCTGCGCGGCAATGGCGCGGGCCAGTCCGACACGCTTCTGCATTCCGCCTGAGAGTTCGGAAGGGTAAAGCTCCCCAACCGATGGGTCCAACCCGACCTGCGCGAGAATGCTGCCAGCATGGCTGCGGCCTTCCTTGCGGGTCAACCGCTTGAGCGCCAGCAGGCCGAAGGTCACGTTTTCCCACACGGGCAGGCTGTCAAACAGCGCGCCGTTCTGGAACAGCATGCCAATCTTGCCACGCAAAACGTCCTGCCGCCGGGGGGAGGCGGTGAGCATGTCCTCGCCGTCAATCTCGATGCTGCCTGAGTCCGGGATAATAAGCCCCAGAATACAGCGCAGCAGCACAGACTTCCCGCTGCCGGACCCACCGATGATGACAAAGGAGGTGCCGGGCATGACATCCAGATTGATGCCGTCCAGCACCTTTTTGGAACCGAAGGACTTGTGAAGGTCCCGGATGCGGATTTTGGGGAGGGTGCCGGTCATTGTGAGAAGAACAGATCCGTCAGGAGGTAATCAAACGCCAGCAGCAGGATGGAGGCTGCGACCACGGCGGAGGTTGTGGCCGTGCCAACACCTTCTGCACCGCCTTTGCTGTTATAGCCGTAATAGCAGCCCATCAGGGCAATCAGGAACCCGAACAGGGCGGCTTTGACCAGCCCGACTGTCACATCAATCACCTTTACGGAATTGAGTGTGGCGGTGATGTAAGCATGGGGTGAAAAGCCAAGCTTTACAACAGACACAGTAAAGCCCCCGGCCACACCCAGCACGTCCGCCACCAGCACCAGCAGGGGCAGAGCGATAATGCCTGCCAGCAGGCGCGGAGCCACCAGATATTTCATGGGGTTGGTGGAGAGGGTCGTCAGCGCATCAACCTGATCCGTGACGCGCATGGTGCCAATTTCCGCCGCCATGGCGGCCCCCACGCGGCCCGCCACCATCAGTCCGGCCAGAACAGGCCCCAATTCACGGGTAACAGCCAGCACCACAATGCCCGCAATGGCGCTCTGCACATGGTACTGCGCAAAGCCGGTGTAGGATTGCAGGGCAATCACGCCACCGGAGAACAGGGCCGTGAGCGCCACGACTGGCAGCGAGAAAAACCCGGTTTCCAGAAAGGTGGACAGAAACACGCGCCCGTAGAACGGCGGCCTGACAAGATGGGACAGGCCAGAGAGGGCAAACAGGGTCAAGGACCCCGCCGCGCGGATCAGGCCGAGGGTGGTTCGGCCCAGTCTGGCCACAAGATCGAGCAACATATCCATACGGTCAGGCGGTCCGGTCCTGTTTCTGGGTCAATAAGCGGAAGGGTCCAGCCGTAGCGTGAAGTCCCGCCCCCGTCAAAGGCTGTGTGGCGCGGGCATGGAGTGCGGATGCCGTGTTTGGCGGGAAAAGAGAGCGGGGCGGAGGCTGCTGGAGAGGGCATGCCACGGGCTGAATGTCTGAAATCTGTGCCACAGGCATTGCGGCAATCGTCCGCTGAGGGCATGTGTGTCAGCCAGTTTTAAAGTCCACCCTAACCGCGGTGATGATTACCAGCGGTGATGAGTAAAGGCAGGAGGGCAGCGGATGCGCATAGCCATGATTGGCGGCGGGTATGTCGGGCTTGTATCAGGCGCGTGTTTTGCCGAGTTCGGTATCAATGTTGCGATTGTTGAAACCAATCCTGAGCGTCTGTCCGCCCTGCGGGAAGGCCGTATTCCCATTTACGAGCCGGGGCTGGATGCGCTCGTGGCCTCCAACAGTCAGGCAGGCCGCCTGACCTTTGGGGACGATATTGCCACGGCCGTTGCCGGGGCCGAGGCCGTGTTCATTGCCGTAGGCACTCCGCCCCGCAATGGGGATGGCGCTGCCGATATGCAGTACGTCCACGCAGCCGCCCGCCAGATTGCGGAAGCCCTGACGGGCTATGCCGTGATTGTCACCAAATCCACCGTACCGGTGGGCAGCAGCCGTCGCATTGCCGAAATTATCCGGCAGGCGCGCCCGGACGCGGATTTTGATGTGGCCTCCAACCCGGAGTTTCTGCGGGAAGGCAGCGCGATTGGGGACTTTATGCGGCCGGACCGCGTGATTATCGGGCTTGACCAGACGCGCCCCGAGCGCGCCAGCCGGGCAGAGGATGTGCTGCGCCGGGTCTATCGTCCGCTGTCCGTGATTGAGGCTCCGCTGCTCTTCACCGGGCTGGAAACGGCGGAACTGACCAAATACGCCTCCAACTCTTTCCTCGCGATGAAGATCTCCTTCATCAATGAAATGGCCGATCTGTGCGAGACGCTGGGGGCTGATGTGCATGATCTGGCGCGTGGCATGGGGCTGGACGGGCGGATTGGTCGCAAGTTCCTGCAACCCGGCCCCGGCTATGGTGGCTCCTGCTTCCCCAAGGATACGCTCGCTCTCTCTCGTATTGCGCAAGAAGCCCACAGCGCCTGCCGTCTGGTGGAAACCACGGTGCAGGTGAATGAGGCGCGCAAGGCGGGTATGGCCGGGCGTATTATCGCGGCGTGCGGAGGTTCTGTTGCTGGCAAGACGGTGGCCGTGCTCGGCCTGACCTTCAAGCCGGAAACCGATGATATGCGCGAGTCCGCCTCCATCCCGATTCTGCATCGTCTGGCGGAAGCCGGGGCGGAAATCCGGGCGTATGACCCGGTCGGCATGGTCGCAGCCAAACCGCTGCTGCCGGAAAGCGTGACCTATTGTGGGGATGCGCTGGATGCTGCGGAGCAGGCGGACGTGCTGGTGGTGCTGACGGAGTGGAATATTTTCCGGGCACTCTCGCCGGTTGAACTGCGCCGTCGGATGCGCACTAAAACCATTGTGGACCTGCGCAATATTTTTGACCCTGCCGCCATGCGGGCTGCCGGATTTACCTATGAGTCCGTGGGGCGTCCGTAAGCTCCCGGCTCTTGAGAACCGGGGTGTTCACCCCCAGATGAGCGACAAGATAATGGGGGAGAACGCTCTTGGCTAAACGACCAGCCCGCCAGTTTGCGTGCCGGGCCTGCGGGGCGGTGTATCCTAAGTGGATGGGCCAGTGTGAAGCCTGTGGTGAGTGGAATACGCTGGAGGAAATAGCGGTTGAACCGCTTGCCGCCTCGTCCCCCCGCGCCAGCAGCAAGGGGCGGCGCGTCCAGCTTGAAGGGCTGGAGGGCATGGCGGCTCCCCCGCCCCGCATTAAAACCAGTATTGAAGAACTGGACCGCGTGCTGGGCGGCGGGCTTGTGCCTGCCTCCGTGGTGCTGGTGGGGGGTGATCCGGGAATTGGGAAATCCACCCTTCTGCTTCAGGCTGCTTGCAAGCTGGCCGGGAAAGGTGAGCGCGTTCTCTATATTTCGGGCGAGGAAGCGGTGGACCAAATCCGCCTGCGTGCCCTGCGTCTTGAGGTCGGGCAGGCCAAGCTGGACCTCGCGGCCTCCATTAACGTTGCGGACATAGTTGCCACGCTGGAAGCTGAGCCGGATGTGCGGGCGGTCGTGATTGATTCCATTCAGACCATGTGGCTGGAAACGGTGGAAAGCGCTCCCGGCTCTGTCTCGCAGGTACGGGCCTGCGCGTTTGAACTCATCCGTCTGGCCAAACGTAAAGGCTTCAGCCTCATTCTGGTGGGGCATGTGACGAAGGAAGGCGCACTGGCAGGCCCGCGTGTGCTGGAGCACATGGTGGATGCCGTCATGTATTTTGAGGGCGACCGCGGGCATCAGTTCCGCATTTTGCGCGCTGCCAAAAATCGCTTTGGCGCCACGGATGAAATTGGCGTGTTCGCCATGACCGACCGTGGGCTGGAAGAAGTCTCCAACCCCTCAGCCCTGTTCCTTGCGGAACGGCGCGGCAATATTGCCGGGTCCGCCGTCTTTGCTGGGCTGGAAGGCACACGCCCCGTTCTGCTGGAAGTGCAGGCGCTGCTGGCCCCCAAAAGTGGGGACAACGCGCCGCGCCGTGCCGTGGTGGGCTGGGATAGTGGCCGCCTGTCCATGCTGCTGGCCGTGCTGGAAACGCGCTGCGGCGTGAAGCTGTCTGGTATGGATGTGTATCTCAACGTTGCCGGTGGCCTGAAGGTGGCCGAGCCTGCGGCGGATCTCGCTGTCGCGGCGGCCCTGATTTCCGCAGCAACCGGCATGCCGACCAGTTCGGGTGAAGTTTATTTTGGCGAAGTTGGCCTATCGGGCGAGGTGCGGCAGGTCTCACAGGCTGATGCGCGGCTGAAAGAAGCGGCCAAGCTGGGGTTTGATAAAGCTGTCTTGCCCCGCCGTATTGCCAGAGGAAGTGCGCGCACTAAACCACCAGAGGGCCTAACTCTGCGAGAGATTGGGCATCTGTCTGATCTGGTCACAGCAGACATGGAAGCCGAATAGGCAGAGGCGGCAAGGACACAGGGCCAGAACCGACCTTCAGTTGTGCGAAGGTGAGGGAAGGGCAAAAAGAACGGCGGCCCAAACGCAAAAAACCGCTTCTGGCCGGATTGTCAGACCTAGCTGAACTCGCTATAGTGCGCGCCACGGTATGCGGATGTAGTTCAATGGTAGAACGGCAGCTTCCCAAGCTGCATACGGGGGTTCGATTCCCCTCATCCGCTCCAGTTCCCAAAAATCCAATGAAATCGACAGCTTATGACCACCAAATGGAAGCGACTGATACCGTGTTGGTCGGTGTTCAGCGGTAGTCCTTTATGCCCAAGAAGGACGCTGAAATGTTTGGTCTGAAGCTGACAGGTGGCAGGACATGGTCTGCCCGCCTGTCTATTCGGCAAAAACTATAGATATTTTCTATTTTTAATTTTTTAAAACTTCTTTTGTATCTCTATATGAATAGAAGATTATGAGGCATTACTCTTTTGAGTCATGCCTCATAATGAACAGTCTCCCTATTTTACCGGAAAAACGGAAGATTGGTTTTGGCGACGTCAAGTATTTCATCACCACGTCCATTCATAACGGCTTTCAGGGCGTAGAGGCTGAAGCCGGTAATCTGTGATTTTTCGATTTTAGGCGGCAAAGCGAGTTCCTGTGTGTTGGTGACGGCATCCAGCACGGCGGGGCCGGGGTAGTTCAGAATTTCCTCTACCGCAGCAGGGAGATCTGCCGGGTTTTCAACACGTATTGCGTGTAGGCCCATGGCGCGGGCCATCGCGGCAAAATCCGGGTTATCCAGCGTGACGCCGGTTTCCAGATAACCTGCGGCCTTCATCTCCATAGCGACAAACCCGAGGGTGCCGTTGTTTACAATCACCAGTTTAACCGGCAGTTTTTCTTGCGTGAGGGTAATTAGATCACCCATCAGCATGGTAAAGCCGCCATCGCCTGAAAGGCTGATAACCTGCCGGTTTGGTTGCGCGACCTGCGCGCCAATGGCCTGTGGCAGCGCGTTGGCCATGGAGCCGTGGACAAAGGAGCCAATCAGTTGTCGGCGGCCATTCATGGTCAGATACCGGGCGGCCCAGACAGTTGGGGTACCCACATCCGTAGTGAAAATGGCATCCTCTGTTGCCGCCTGATCAACCAGCCGCGTGAGGTATTGCGGGTGAATAGGGCCTTTACCGTTACCCGGTGTTGCCAGATCATCCAGCCCATGGCGGGCTTTGGCGTATAGGTCGAGGCTGCGATCAAGATGGGACCTGTCCGTGCGCAGGGGCAGGCGCGGTAGAAGGGCGTCCAATGTGTCAGCAATGTCTCCCACAAGCCCTTGTGCCAGTGTGCAGCGACGGCCCAGTTGTTCTGGCCGGATATCAATTTGCGCAATTTTGGCGTTTTCCGGGTAGAACTGCCGGTAAGGAAAGTCCGTGCCCAGCATCAGCACCACGTCCGCCGCCATCAGGGTGTGATAGCCGGAGGAAAAGCCGATCAGCCCGGTCATGCCCACGTCATAAGGATTATTGTAAGCAACGTGCTCTTTGCCGCCCAGAGCATGCACAATGGGGGCTTTCAGCACTTCCGCCAGTTTTAAAAGCTGTGAATGCGACCCGGCACAGCCGCGCCCCGCGAGCAGAGTGATTTTCTTGCCACTTTTTAGAAGTGCCACCAGTGCGTCCAGTTCTTCTTCCGACGGTAGAACGCGCGGCGCTTTGGGTAGAAGGGCTGATTGCGCAGAAATTGCAGTGTGAACCGCCGCTTTCAGCGCGACATCTCCGGGGATGACAAGCACGGCCACGCCACGCTGCCCCACGGCCGCGCGAATAGCGAGTTCTACAAGGCGTGGTGCCTGCTCGGGTGAGGAAATGGTCTCACAATAATGGCTGCATTCCCGGAACAGCGCTTCTGGCCGTGTCTCCTGAAAATAGCCGGTACCGAGTTCCGCGCTGGGAATTTGTGCGGCTAGGGCGAGTACTGGCACGCGTGAGCGGTGGGCATCATAGAGCCCGTTGATAAGGTGCAAATTGCCCGGACCGCAGGAGCCGGCGCAAACAGCCAGCTTGCCTGTCACATGCGCGGCCCCGGCGGCGGCAAAAGCGGCCACTTCTTCATGCCGGACATGAACCCAACGAATGGTTTTATGCTTGAGCAGGCTCTCTGTAATGCCGTTCAGGCTGTCGCCCACCACGCCGTAAATGGCGTCCACACCAGCGGTTTCAAGAGTTTGGACAATAACATCCGAAACATTGGGTTTCGCCATGGAGGAGGGTTTCCTTTTGCTTAGAGAGGGGCGTCAGAGGCGCGCTTTTTACGTAATTTCAGAACGCACGAGAGCGAGAGGGACGTCGCAGGGAGCCTGTCACAATTTTGTGACAGGCGCTTTTGGTGGTTAGGATGCTGGTGGGAGAGGCGCGTGGCGAGGAAGGAGAGGGATTAAAAAAGGGGAAGTTTTTCGTCAGCACAAAAAACTACAGATAAATATCTTTGTTCCGGTTTCGCACAATAATTAGCGTGAAAAAAATTTGTTTCATTGTCTTTTCAAAACCATATGCCGTTGAAATGTATTTTTATTACTTGGTTTTTTGAGGTCATACGTGCTAATAACATTTTCACACGGCAATAAACATAAGCGCGCCTTGCGCTTGAAAAGAATATAATACCGTGCCTATCTTATATCGCGATGCGGTTATTATAGGGTTTTCCGGCGCGTTCTCTCGGATCACTGTGGCCTTGTTGGCTGGTAGTGGTTTATAGCCGGGTGCGGTTATGCTCTGCGCGTTTTGTGCTTGTAGCGTAACATCTTGTAGAGCAACGCGTTTTACGAGGCTCAGAGAATTTGTCTGGTCCGGCAGGCGGGCCTGCAGGCAGAGGAAGAGCATACCGCAGGGCGCTCGCTGTCAGGAGTGTTTTGTGAAAATGTTGGAGTATCAGAGCATGAAACAGACTATTGCGGCTTGCTGGCGCGGTGTGCGTTAGAGCGGTATGCGCAAAACAGTTCATTCTCTTGTTGTGGGGAGTGCCTGCCTGTGTACGGCTTTTGGTACGCAGTCGGCACAGGCCGAGACAACTCTTGTTTCTCTGCATGGCCTGACAGTTCAGGGGGCTCTTGATATTGGCGGTTCAGCCTTTTTTGTCCCTAAGGTCAATTTTGGCGCAGGATCGTTTGCACCGCAGAAAAATGGCACTTTCGAGCGGCATAAAAGCCCCGTTTATGGGGAGTTGTATGGCAAACCGATCCTGACAGCCAACTGGGCGCTTGGGCATGGGTTCACCATAATAGGGAAAGCTTCCGCCATTGGCGCGGCCACCATGGGTGATGGGGATGCGGAGGAGGTTTCCCAAACCTCTGGCACACCGCGCTCTGTGTATCTGGAGGACGCAAATCTGGGCGTGGAAATGCCCGTCAAACTCTTTGGAAACCCAAACAAATTGACAATTCTGGGGGGGCGGCAGTCCTTTCTGGTGGATGATGGCTTTCTGATTGGTAAAGGTACCTATAGCGCAGGTAACCGGGGCGCGTGGTGGTATGCGCCACGTTTTGCGTTTTCCGGCCCCGGTGTCATCAAGCTGGAGGGGAACCCGGTAAGGGCGGATGTCTTCATGCTGGAAAGCAATTCCGATAATGATATTGATAAAGGCTATGACAGGCCAAAAACCAAATTTGTCGGGTTTGATGTCAGTTGGTTTCTCAACCGGCCCGGCGGACATGGGGAAAGCATTTATGTGGACCGCGCGGCATTTGTCACACTGACATATTTCCATGTGCGGCAGGCCGATACATCCTCCCATTATGATTATTCCATGCGCGGAGACAGGGAGGGGATGAATGTGGCCTCCCTAAGCTGGGGCGGGACACTGGTTCCCATAAAAGCTCTTGGTATTTCAAAAAACTTTACATTCTATGGGGATTTTGTTTCCGAGCAGAACAGCCACGCCGGGAATGGTTATAAATCGGTTGAGGCTTATGCTTTTTTTCTTGAACCCGGCTACAGATTTTTGATGCTGCCTTGGCAGCCTAGCCTGTTCTATCGCTACACCCGTTTTGGAGGGAGCCGAAACCCCGAAGGGTCCGTCAAACGAAGTTATGACACGTTGTTTTTGTTTGACGGTAAACGCTACACCTATGGCGGATACTGGCCGGGAGAAATTGTGGGTATGTATATGGCCCCGCTTTCCAATCTGGAAGTCAACCAGATTGATCTGACAGCGACCCCCCCAGTCCACCTGCTAACCCCCAAGGATAGCCTGAAGCTGGGAGTGCATTATTACAACCTGTCTGTGCTCTATGCCACTGGGGCTGGCCTTAAATCCAATACAGGCCGGCATATTTCAGATGAGTTGGATTTTTCCGCCGAATATACGCTTAGCCCCACAATGTCCGCTGCATTAACTGGCGGTGTCGCCTTTTCCGGTCCTGCCGGGAAGGCACTGGCCCGGGCAGGTGTGCCTGCCCAATACGCGTTGCCGAATATCGGGCGACATGCTGGCATTATTGAAGCCTACTTCTTTAAGCATTTCTGACGCAAATTTCCATTTCCATTCCGAATAAGCAATAATACCCGGAATAACACCAACACAGGATGCCGAACTTATGGTTGATCAGGAGAGTACCCAAGCCCCCGTGCAGTCTGCGGGTTTAAGAAACCGGCATATCGCGATGATTGCGCTTGGCGGCATTATTGGTGCGGGCCTGTTTGTTGGCAGCAGCGCCGCTATTGCGGCCACCGGGCCTGCTATATTGCTGGCATTTCTGGCTGTTGGTATTCTGGTCATTCTGGTTATGCGTATGTTGGGGGAGATGGTAACGGCAAACCCCGGCCGTGGCTCCTTTGTGGAGTATATTCGCGCGGCTCACGGAGACAGACTTGGGTTTACCGCGGGCTGGCTCTACTGGTTTTTCTGGGTTGTGGTGCTGGGTAGTGAGGCAATTGCCGGGGCCATTTTGCTACAGGACTGGGTTGCCCTACCTGTCTGGGTGTTGTCCATTGCCTTAATCGTGTTGCTCAAGCTGGTGAATTTTGCCGCCCCACGGGTGTTTGGGGAATGTGAATTCTGGCTCTCCATGATCAAGGTGCTCAGCATTGTCGCCTTCATTAGTGCGGCATTGCTCTATGTTTTTCATGTCTTTGGGCCGGGTGTGCCTGTGCGGGAAAATCTGCTGGGTCATGGCGGTTTTTTCCCGCATGGGTTTGTTGCAGTGCTTTCCATTATCCCTACCATTCTGTTCACCATGATGGGGTCTGAAATTGCGACGGTCGCGGCGGCGGAATCTCCTGAGCCGGGCCGCAATGTGGCGCGTGTTACGCGCAGTATCGGCACGCGTGTAACACTGTTTTATCTGGCGTCTGTCGCCATGATTCTCATGGTTGTGCCATGGCCGTCCATTGTGCCGGGTCGCTCTCCGTTTGTGGCAGCCATGGATGTTATGGGGATACCGGGTGCGGGCTTGCTGATGCGCATTGTGGTGCTGAGCGCCGTGCTCTCCTGCCTGAATTCCAGCATGTATATTACCTCCCGTATTCTGACAGAACTGGCTGGCGTGGGGGACGCTCCAGCCATATTGGCGCGGAAATCGACCACCCAGACGCCTCGTCTGGCCATTACGGTCAGCAGTCTGGCGGGTACGCTGGTGGCGTTTTCCTCCATCCTCGCCCCGAACACCATTTTTGCTTTTTTGCTGAACTGTAGCGGTGGCGTTATTCTGGTGGTGTATTGCCTGATTGTTTCCGCCTATGTGCAGGCCCGCCATCGGGCGGAAAAATCCGGGCAGGGTGAGGGCTATAATCTGCCGCTATTTCCGGCCTGCAATTATGCAACTCTGGTGGCTGTGGCTTTTGTGTTTATCGCCATGATGTTCAACTCGGCGGAACGCATGACGGCTGTTGCAAGCCTTGGCACGGCAGTCTTTTTCTTCCTTTTAGCATCTGTAAAAAACAAGCGGGCTTGAGGGAAAATTTCTGCGGCCTGTTTTAATATGGAAACCTTCTTGCAGCAGAGCGTTCAAGTGATGCGCCCTGCACGCAGGCTGGAGATCTTTCCTGCTGTTTTCCATGCCTGACGGGCGATTTTTCACAGTTAAATGTGAGGTTCTGTCATGGTCGAGAAAAAAGACAAAAACAGTAAACGACAGGTTCAGGAAGAAAATCTGGATGAGGCGCTGGATGACACCTTTCCGGCGAGCGATCCTCCGGCCCATAGCGGTGTGACAGGTGACCGCGGACCACCGAAAAAGCCTGAAAATGCACCCAAGAAGTAAGGTCAGTGCGGCATCTGGCACGCAGGAAAGCACACGTGTTCCGCGTGCCAGTGACGACTGTATTTAGTGCACCATTTAATGCACTGTAATCTGGTCCAGACGGGCCAGAAGTTTATGGTCACGCATATGCAGTAGCGCGCCTGCTGTCAGAATAGTGGCAGCGGCCATGGCAATTGCGATGGAAATGCTATGGCTGGAAGTAAGTGTGCCAATAACGGCCCCGACAAACAGACTGCTGATTGCGGCTAACCGCCGCCGGGTGCCCGGATTGGTGCCGCCAGCAAACGTGCTGTTATGGGCTAAACCGTGCAGAAGCATGGTCGCGGCGGGCAGGCTCATATCTGCAACCTTGGCGTGGCGTGTGGCGGACGTTTGCAGGCCCATGGCAAAGGCCAGCATGCCCAGCGTAATGTAGATACAGCCCGGCGGTTGGGCTGCCCATTCCAGCGCGGTCAGCGCCACAATGGAGCCGACAATCAGCAAAATATCTCCTACGGCAAGGCGCACGGTGCGGTCCCGCCGCACAAGGCGACCGCCCGTCAGCGCACCCACAAGGTAGAGACCAATGGCCTCAAACCCGGACAAAACAATGGTTTCTGATGTTGCAATATGCACGGCCATCAGCAGCACCGTCGCCGTCATGTAGCCTGCAAAAATCTTGAGATGTACCAGAGAGATCGCGTCCAGCATGCCCATGGCCATGGTTACCAGAATAATACTGATAACCAGTCTCGGGTCATGTCCTATACGCGTGCTCATAGGGTCTCCACTTAGAAAAAAGGCTGAAAGGAAGGATTAAGCCGGGTTCCATATCATTGTTTCCCCGGCTTGTGTGTATTGTTTTGTCTGTATTGCAGTGGATGCAAGGGAGGTGGCTTAGCTCCCTCCTTCGTTTTGCTCTTGTCTAGCCCTGCGTCGGTCAGCCCAGTGCCATCAGGCTGGCATTGCCTCCCGCCGCTGTGGTGTTGATGCTGCGGCATTGCTCTTCCACCACGCTTTCCGGGGCGGGTAGGCCAGCAGACGTAAGCCATGCCGAGGCAATGGGGCAATCGCTGGCACTCAGTG
The DNA here is from genome assembly GCF_001581005.1 of Acetobacter orleanensis. Taxonomy (GTDB): domain Bacteria; phylum Pseudomonadota; class Alphaproteobacteria; order Acetobacterales; family Acetobacteraceae; genus Acetobacter; species Acetobacter orleanensis. Next base: position 159,541 of record NZ_LHZV01000063.1, on the reverse strand, counting down.
CCGAGCGGGCTTCTGTAAAGGCAGTGTCATCCTGTTCGCCAAGCACAATCGCGCAGGGTTCGTCCTTTGCGGTGCTGACGGGGCGAATAACCCGTTGCAGCGCATCTGGTAGAGTTGCAATCCAGCCCGTTAGGCTTTTATCGGCCAGAATCAGTGCCGTGTTGTCGCCAGACAGCGCGAGAGAAATCTGGTCGTACAGCCCGGCTTTTGTCTGGGCGATGCACAGAATGTTCCCGCGCCGTGTCAGGCTGTAGAGGTTGCTTTCCCCCACCGGGCCGGGGAGGGTGATCCGCCCACCCACGAGGGTCTGCCGGGTGAGGGCGGCGGCCGTACTGGCGGCTTTGCTTTCCCCCTGCTCCCGCAGCCAGTCCGTCCAGCGCGCCATGGTAGCTGGAATACGCCCACGCACTAGCGCCGGGAGGGCCGGAGCCTGTGCCAGCAGACGGCGCAGAATAAGCGGGCCACCAGCCTTTGGGCCGGTGCCGGACAGACCTCGCCCGCCAAAAGGCTGCACACCAACCACCGCGCCAATGGTGTTGCGGTTGACGTAGAGGTTCCCGGCATCAATACGCGAGAGTACATGTTGCACTGTTGAATCAATGCGCGTGTGCAGGCCAAAGGTCAGGCCGTAGCCGGTTTCATTGATTTCGGAGAGCACCGTGTCCAGCGCGCTGCGGGAATAGCGTAACACATGCAGCACGGGGCCAAACACTTCCGGACCAATTTCCCGAATAGTGGCAACTTCTATGAGTGTGGGAGCGACAAAGCTGCCAACGGCGCAGTGTTCCGGCAGGGGCAGCGCGTAAACGGGCGCCTTTTTCTGGCGGAAGGCGTCCACATGCTTTGTAATTCCCTCTGCCGCTTCCGCCGTAATGACTGGGCCAACATCGGTGGAGAGGAGCGCGGGGTTGCCAAGGCGTAGCTCGCGCATGGCTCCGCGCAGCATGGTTAAGACATGCTCGGCGCAGTCTTCCTGCACACACAGCACCCGGAGGGCGGAGCAACGCTGGCCCGCGCTGTCAAAAGCGGAGGCCACAACATCCATCACGACCTGCTCGGCCAGAGCGGAGGAATCAACAATCATGGCGTTCTGGCCACCAGTTTCCGCAATCAACGGAACTGGTTGGCTGGTATGAGTGCGGCGGTTTTGAAGCTGACGGTTGATGATCTGCGCAACCACGGTGGAGCCGGTAAACATCACGCCGGAAACGCGCTTATCCTCTACCAGAGCAGCCCCGACATCCCCTTCACCCGGAAGCAGTTGCAGGGCTGTGGCAGGCACGCCGGCCGCATGCAGGATCCGCACGGCGAGGGCCGCGATCAGCGGTGTTTCTTCCGCCGGTTTGGCCAGAACAACATTACCTGCGGCAAGGGCTGCGGCAATCTGCCCAAGGAAAATGGCCAGCGGGAAGTTCCACGGGCTGATACAGGCCACCACACCCAACGGGGTGTGGGTTGTATTATCAAAGTCCCGCGCGATGGTGGCGGCGTAATAGCGGAGGAAGTCCACGGCTTCCCGCACTTCCGCAACGCCATTGGGCAGGGATTTTCCGGCCTCACGCGAGAGCAGGGCCAAAAGGTCATCCCGGTGCGATTCAAGACTGTCAGATGCTTTAACCAGAATATCAGCCCGTGCCTGCGGGGTCAGGCCAGACCAGTCTTTCTGTTTTTTAGCGGCTGTGGCTGCGGCTTTTTGCACGCTATCCGCTGTGGCGTATTCAACTGTGCCCACCACGTCCTGTCGGTTTGCGGGGTTGGTGACAGGCCGTGTTTTCTTACCGGGTTTTACACCCACAACCATGGGACCTGCGTGCCACGGGCCAGAGGCTTTGGTCAGGCCATCCAGAAGTTCTGAGAGTACGAAATCATCCGCCAGATCAGTCCCGGCGGAGTTGCGGCGTTCTGCGCCAAACAGGGCCGGGGGTTTTCGAATATCCGGGTGAGAGGCCCCATAGGGTGTGAATTTGTGTGCGACCTCAACCGGGTCCTGCACCAGACTGGAGACCGGAATGGCGGCATCCCCAATCTGGTTGACGAAGGAGGAATTCGCGCCGTTTTCCAGCAGGCGACGCACCAGATAGGCCAGAAGCGTTTCATGCGTACCCACGGGCGCGTAAATACGGGCCGGGCGGTTGAGTTTACCAGCCCCGACAACCTGTTTGTAGAGCGGTTCCCCCATGCCGTGCAGGCACTGGAATTCATAGGAGCCGGTTTCAAATTGTTCGCCAGCCAGTGTGTAAATGGTGGCAAGTGTGCGGGCGTTATGTGTGGCGAATTGTGGGAAAATGACATCCCGCGCATTCAGCAGTTTGCGGGCGCAGGCAGTATAGCTGATATCCGTATGGGCCTTGCGTGTGTAAACAGGGAAGTCTTGCAGCCCTTCAACCTGTGCTTTTTTAATCTCGCTGTCCCAATAAGCGCCTTTAACCAGACGCACCATGATGCGATGGTTGCTGCGGCGGGCGAGGTCAATAATATAATCCAGCACGTACGGGCAGCGTTTGCCGTAAGCCTGCACCACAAAGCCAATGCCGTTCCAGCCGTCCAGACCCGGCGTGTGGCACAGGGCTTCCAGCAGGTCGAGCGAGAGGTCCAGACGCTCGGTTTCTTCGGCGTCAATATTCAGGCCAATGTCATAGCTGCGGGCCAGCAGGGTGAGTTCCTGCACAACCGGCAGTAGTTCCGTCATCACCCGCTCATGCTGGGCGCGGATATAGCGGGGGTGCAGGGCGGAGAGTTTGATGGAAATACCGGGGCGTTCATACACATTGGCCCCTTGCGCGCTGCGGCCAATGGCGTGAATGGCTGTCAGATAATCTTGTTTATACCGTTCAGCATCGCGCGCGGTCAGAGCGGCTTCGCCCAGCATATCGTAGGAATAGGAAAAGCCGATTTCTTCCAGCTTGCGGCTGTTGGCCCGTGCTTTTTCAATGGTTTCACCCAGCACAAACTGCTCGCCCATCATTCGCATGGCGGCATCCACCGCTTTACGGATTACGGGTTTGGTGCCCCGGCTGACAAAGCCGAGTAGGGCGGATTTCAGGCTGTTGTCATCCTGCGGGGTGACGAGTTTACCGGTCAGAGCTAACCCCCAAGCGGCGGCATTAGCAAAAATTGGTGTGGTGCGAGAGATGTGGGAGAGCCAGTCTCCTTCCCCAATCTTGTCACGGATCAAGGCATCGCGTGTTGCGGTATCGGGGATGCGCAGCAGGGCTTCCGCCAGACACATCAGCGCCACGCCCTCGGCGGAAGAGAGCGCGAATTCCTGCACCAGACTTTCCACAATACCGGGGTTACGGTCAGCCCGCAGGGCGGTGGCGAGGCCAGAGGCGAGATCCATAACCCGCTTGCCCTCTGCGGCAGAGAGTGTGGCGTCGGGTGTGAGTGCGGCTACGCACTGCTCTTCCGGCTGGCGCATGGCCCGGATAATGGCCTGACGGAGCGGGCTTCGGGAAACGAATGCGGGCGCAAAAGAGTCAGATAAGGACATGGCATGAATTCCGAACAGGATAAGCCGGACTTCACCTGAGCGCTGAAGACTCAGGAAGTTTTGGCTCCATAACGACTTTTCCTCGTTACACGATATTATATGATTTTCAAAATTATATAATCGTTGTCCAGCCAAGCAAATGGTTTTGCCGGATTTCTGAGGCGTGGTGCGGGACGTAGACTGGCGCGCGGTCTGTTATCGGCGTTTCAGCCAGCCTGCTCCAGACTGTTTTTGCGACGGAAAACATCGACGGAAATATTGGCGGCGTCCAGAATATGCTCGCGCGTCAGGCGGGCGGCGAGGTCCGCATCCCGAGCACGGCAGGCTTTCAGGATTGCCAGATGTTCTGCGTCGGTGATGGTTTTGCGGCCTTCCAGCACCAGATGCCCGCGAATATAGCGGTCCAGCCGGTTATGCAGGTCATCAATCATCGCCAGCAGGCGCGGTTTGCGCGCCGCCGCGTAAATGGCGTTGTGAAAGGCCCGGTTCAGCGCGCCGGAAGGGCGCGTGGTGTCTGGATTGCGGGTGCCTTCCACAAAGGCCTCATACGCATCTTCTATATGGGCAAGGTCCACGCGCGTCAGGTTCGCCACGGCGTCCCGCGCGGCCTGTTCTTCCAGCAGGGCGCGGATGTGCGAGTATTCCAGAATATCCGCGGCATCCAGCCTCATGACCATGGCACCGCGATTAGGCTGGAATGTCACCAGCCCTTCGGCTTCCAGATGTTTCAGGGCTTCCCGCACGGGGATGATGCTGACACCGAACCCGGTGGCGAGTTCAGACTGCGGAAGCGTCTGCCCGGCGTGAAGGGTGTCGGCCAGAATAGCTTTGCGCAGGGCGTCACAAATGGTGTCGGATGCCTTGCCATGGCCTGCAAATGCGGTCTGGTGAAAAAGACTGGCCGGCAGCATGGGCGACGGATCCCTTCAGATCATTTCTGATTCGTGATTATCCATCATAGTCCGCCGCTGCCGCCTGTCCAATCAGTTTGCATAAAGCAGTCGTTACAGCGGGTTGGAGGCTACGGTCACACTATCGTGATCACTTTCTGGGGGAGGAGGCGCGATGGTCTTGAAGGACCATGGAACAGACGGGCGGGAGGCAGCGGAATTACGGGATATTAGGCGTTGGTATGTGTCGGAAAAGAAGGGATGCAAGTTCTGGAGAACAGGTGTTGATCCTCTGCATAAAAGGAAAAAAATTCCTCTATCATCAAGATATTTTGTAACCTCTTCGGGCTTTGAGGTGCTTGGTGCATTCGCAGAATAACGCCCTGCCAGCGTCTTTGCAGCATGAAGAAAGTCGGATGAGAGAGGAGGCTGTTTGCGGGGTCCGGCCGGTGCCGCATTGCGCATCCGCAGGAATGTGGAGGGCAATCTGTGGTCTGCCATGCTCTTGGTGCGCGGAGGGCTGGCTTGATCTTTCCCAAATTTACAGGCCACTTTGAGGCACATTCCGCTAGGGAGATTCTGAATGAAACTGATTTCCGTACGTGCCCTGTCGGCGCTTGCTGTTACAACAATGCTGGCTGGCGCGCCGCTTTTTGCTCACGCTGCCGATACTCCTGCACCTGTCTCCAAAGGGGGCGAGCAGGCTGAAACTGGCGCCAAAACAGCAGTCCTGACGGATACAGACCTGTCCGGTTATGTCGGTTCCATCAACCCGGCTGAAGTCGGTGGCCTGCTGAACTACTGTACGCAGGGTAACTATGTTGATTATGACGACGGCTTCAAAGTGCTGCAGTCCTACAACAAGAAGACCAATGCTGTGCCGGACGGTCAGGAAGGCAACATGTTCTACGCCCGTGGGACAGCAGGCCAGTTGCAGGCCAATGGCAAGACCTATTCCATTGCCACGTCCAGCATTCCTGTGCGCCAGAAAACCTGTAAGGCCGTTCTGGATCGCGCCAAGGCTGCTCTGTAAAACAAAAAGTCTGATCCTCTTCCGGCCTGTGCTGCTCTGCGGTGCCGGGCTGGGGAGAGCAAACAGATGGGAAAGGTCAGTCGCTCCGCGGCTGGCCTTTTTTGTTGTAATGAACTAAGTTTAATGGCCCGGATCAAGCGTCTGTGCCTTTCCCCTTAGTGCCTGATGTGGTCAACATCTTTCTCGCCCTGCGACCAGACAGAACAGGGCCGAGAGATAAAAAAGGAGCGGAAAGAACGTGCCAGAAGCGTTTGAGGCTCCGGCTGGAGCAGGTCTGACAGCCGGACACTATGAGGATATGGTGCAGAAGGCACAGCAGGACCCTGAAACCTTCTGGCTGGATCAGGCCCGCAAGCTGGACTGGCATGTACCGCCGCAACAGGCCTCACGCTCTGACTTCCATCACGATGTGCGCGTTGACTGGTTTTCTGACGGACGGCTGAATGTTTCCGAAAACTGTCTGGACCGGCACGTTCGCACCCAGCCGGACAAGATCGCCCTGATCTGGCAGGGGCAGGATGAGGATAACAAGGACAGCCTGACCTATCGGGACCTGCACGCCCGCGTGTGCCGTCTGGCCAATGTGCTGCGGCGTCTTGGTGTGAAAAAAGGAGATTGCGTGGCCATTCATCTACCCATGGTGGTGGAGGGAGTGGTTGCCATGCTGGCCTGTGCGCGGATTGGCGCAATTCATGTCGTGCTGTTTGGAGGCTTTTCCGCCGAGGGTCTGGCCGAGCGGCTGAGTGACAGCGGTGCCGTGGTTGTGCTGACGGCGGACGTTGCTCGGCGGGGCGATAAACGTATTCCCAGCAAAGTCACTATGGATGAAGCCATTGAGTTCTGCGGGGCGGAAAGCCGTGTGCGGACCGTGCTGGTCGTGTCCGTGACAGGGGCTGACGTGCCGATGCAACAGGGGCGGGATCTGTTTTATACGGATGAAGTCGCGCAGGAAGTGCCAGATTGCCTACCGGAAAGCATGAACGCGCAGGACCCGCTGTTTCTCCTCTATACCTCCGGCAGCACCGGGCGGCCGAAAGGGCTTGTTCACGGGTCTGGAGGGTATCTGGTCTGGGCAGCATTTACGCACGCCATCGTGTTTGACCATAAGCCGGATGATATTTTCTGGTGTACCGCGGATACAAGCTGGATTACCGGCCATACATATGTGGTGTACGGCCCGCTGGCCAACGGCGGCACTATTATGGTGTATGAAGGTCTGCCCTCATGGCCCGCACCGGGCCGCTGGTGGGATGTGATCGACCAGTATGGCGTAACCGTCTTTTATTCCTCGCCCACCGTGGTGCGCGGTGTCATGCGGGAAGGGAATGAGGTTGTGCGCAGTCGCTCGCTCGCCAGCCTGCGCGTAATTGGCACAGTGGGGGAACCGATTGGGCCGGAAGCATGGCAGTGGTTTTATAAAGAAGTCGGTAAAAGCCGCTGCCCTGTAGCGGACACATGGTGGCAGACGGAAACTGGCGGGATCATGATTACCGCCGCCGCCAATCTGGTCACGCCTCGCCCCGGTTCGGCCTGCCTGCCGCTGCCCGGCGTGGAGGCCGCGCTGCTGGAGACGCAGGGGCACACTGTTGTGGAGGGAGCAGGTGAAGGGCTGCTGTGCATGGCGGGGTCTTGGCCGGGGCAGGCGCTGTCCATCTGGAAAGATCATGACCGCTACCGCCAGACCTATTTTACCACCTGTCCGGGCTATTATTTTACGGGTGACGGCGCGCGGCGGGAGGCTGACGGCTATTACTGGATTACGGGGCGTGTGGATGACGTTGTGAATGTCTCCGGCCATCGTATCGGCACGGCGGAAATTGAAGATGCCGTGGCGCTGGACCCACAGGTGGCGGAAAGTGCGGCTGTTGGCGTTCCGCATGATCTGAAAGGGCAGGCGCTGGTGGTGTTTGCGGTCCCCAAGAAAGCGGGCGTTTTCCATCCTGACGCTATTAACCGTGCTGTGGAGGTCGGGGTAGGGCGCTATGCCGTGCCCGAGAAGATCTATGTGGTGCGGGATCTGCCTAAAACCCGATCTGGCAAAATTGTTCGGCGTCTGCTGCGCAAAATTGCCTCGCATGATCTGGAAGGTCTGGGAGATCTGTCCACATTGGCAGACCCGGATATTGTGGCGGAACTGATCGCTCAGGTGAAAGAGCAGAACACCTGAGGGTTTTTATCAGAGCGGATGCTGTGCCTTAGCTGTGCTGCACCCTGTTCTTCTAGGTTGTTTGTTCTATAAAGCATGAAAAAGGGGCTGGTCTTGTGGACCAGCCCCTTCTTTGTATCCGCCTGCTTTCAGGCAAGGTCAGATTTATTTGGTTTTGGTGTCCGGAGCCGGAACGAGCTGCGCGCGGACCTCACCATGCGGGTGGGATGCGGTGCCCAGACCAACAAAAAGCTGACCATGGCGATACAGATCAATCTGGTCCGCGCTGAGAGTGATGGTGCCGGTCAGCGGGGCAACATACGGGCCTTTCAGGTCAGAAACTTTTTCAGCGGTTTTTCTCAGATCTTTTGCCGCCATCAGTTCTGCTCCCGTCACCGGGCCAGACAGGTTGTTCCACGTAATGGTGTAGCTAAGCTGATTGTTCTCAGTTTCCAGCGTTGCGCGGACACCGCCGGTGGCTTGGCTCGGCATTGCTTTCGCGCTGGCAAAATGGCCTTCAGACTGAATGGTTTCAGCGTGAGAAAGAACAGGCGTAAAAGCCAGAGCACCAGTCAGAAGAGCAGCGCCAAGCGTAAAATGTTTTTTTGAAATCATGATCGTCTCCTGTGAAGTATAATGTGTCTTACAGAAGTCTATAACGCGGCCTTTTGAAAACGGTTTCATGAGATTTTTTGCAGTCGGTTCTACGTCAGCACATTTTTGTGTTGTGAAGGGTGCTTTTTTCATGAGTTAACGGAAGAAAATAGTCCGGGTAATGACTTTACGGAGTGCTGCCAGAAGAGATCGGAGCAAAACGTGGCGCGCCGTTTACGGTTTCCTGCCACATGGCCAGAGGGCGCACCCAGTAATCGCCGCGTGCCTCGCTGCGGTAGGTGACAAGCCATTCCTCGGTCTCGCTGTGGCGTCCCACGCAAATCACAGTATAAAGCCCACCTTTGTAATGTCGGTACGGGCCGGGGCGAGGGTGGTTCGGGTCAGGGGTATCGAGAGTATTGGGATCGTGTGTTTTCATGGTAGTCTTCTGTTCCACAGCTTGCGGGAGGATCGCAACCTTGAACCGACATGTTCTTTCAGGCCGGATGCTGGCAGGCCTTGCTATGCTGGCGTTGGGTGCGGCACCCGGTTATAGCGCGATGCAGGCAATGGCCACCACGCATAAAAGCAGCGCGCACAGAGGGCATGCCGGGAAAGTGGCGGCACAGCAGGGCGGCGCGCCGGTGATTATGACCAGCCAGCCGGGTAGTGCGCTGGATAAGGAAGCCCGTAAGCTGAATGCGGATGATCTGGCCTCCGCCGCACGGCACCATGAAACACCACTGGTGCTGATTGGCTCGGCCCCCCTTTCCGTCAGCGGGAAGAGCATGGGCCTGTTTGTGCAGGTGCAGTCCGCCAGCCTGTGTGGCTCTGCCGGATGCTCGACAGACGTTTATTTGCAGCAAAAAGGGGGCTGGACCAAGGTGCTGGATTCCGTCAGTGGTCCCATCACCCTGCTGCCCACAACGCACGGCATCATGAAAGATATTCTGGTGGATGGGTCTGACCGCTGGATCTGGAAAAAAGGCACTTACGTGGATACGCTGGTAGCAACTGATCTGCCGGGCTTTAAAACCTCCATCCGCCGCCATCAGGCCGCTATGAAAAAAAGCGGCCATCCGGTTTCTGAATAAGAAATCTGTTTGAAAAGCCCGGTCTTGCTACACGAAAAAAGGTGGCGCGGCCGGGGTGAACGAGTACGGAGACTGCATGCCGGATAAAAGGCCACCTTCGACTGCCGCTGGCAGCATTGGGCGCACTTTGCTGAAAACCCTCGTGACCGTTGCTGTCTCGGTTTTACTGATTACCCTGCTGCGCGAAGGGCTGAGCCTGCTTCCGGCACTGGACCGCGTAACGGGCCTGCATGGTGGTGCGGCGGTGCTTCAGGTTCTGGCCGCCGATGGCAATGCCAGCCAGCAGCAAATGATTGCCGCTGGTCTGATGATCCTGTGCTTCCTGCTGGCGATTGTTCTGGTGCGTTGCGGCGAGCGGCTGTTAGACCGCAGCCGCTGAGTCCGCCTCAGCCTGAGACCAGAAAAACGTCAGCTCATGCTTGTTGTGCGCCAGATGCCGCAGGCTGCCACCGGGAATGGCCTCAAAGGCGGACACGGTCTCATGGTCTGTTTCCCCCTGAAATTTGACGGTCAGCACCATGTTGCGCGTGCGGCCTGAGTCAATCCAGCGTCTGGCTAGTGCCAGCAGGCGGGCTGGGTAGGCGATAATATCAGAAAAAACCCAGTCCACTTCCGGCAAGGACGCTGGTTCCAGCCCGAACGCGCTGCCTTGCTGAAACTGCACATGCGGCATGGCGGCCACGGCGGGGTCCAGTGGTGCGCGGTCAATCGCGGTGACATCCGCGCCAAGCTGCGCGATGGCCCATGTCCAGCCGCCGGGTGTGGCCCCAAGGTCCAGACAGGTTTCACCCGGTTGCGGCCAGCGGCGCAGAAGGGTGCAGGCTTCCCACAGCTTTAGATACGCGCGGGACGGCGGGCCTGTCCGGTTTTCCACAAATTTTGGCGCACCGTTAATGAATGGGCTGCTTTTACGCGCGGAAAACAGCATGGTGTCCGGGCTAAGTAGGGTCCATGCCCCCAGCGGGCTAACAGGCGCTGCCGTGGGAAAGGTGAGGAGCGCGGTTTTAATGGGCGGTAGATTTTCTTCAATTAACGCGGCGCGGCGGAAATAATCGGTGGCGTATAGCCCCCAGTTCCGCTGGCGGGCGCGCAGGATTTTTGCAGCCCCTTTGATGGAGGGAATAGTGACCAACTCCGGCTCTTCCCACACATCCAGCGCCCAAGGAGAAAATACGGAGGGCTGGCGGGAAAGGGCAAGTTGCCCATGCCAGCGGTCCACCGTTACGCCGCGCCGTTGTAAGTCCTGCTCCAGAACAGCTTCCAGCCCTTCCGGCCCAAGCCATGCGCCCCGAATATCCTCCGTCATGCGCGCAGCCATCCGATAGCAAGGGTGAGCCATGAAAGGATAAGAATGCTGCCGCCCGTGGGGGCAACATGAGCGGCATGCTGCCCGGTAAAGGCTGTGTAATACACACCGCCGCAGAACAGCAGCGTGCCCAACAGGAGCCCGCAGCCACCTAATGCCAGCAGTTTTGTGGGCTTCTCCCGCATAGTCAGGCCGAGCATCAGCAAGGCAAGCCCATGCCACATCTGCATTTCCATGGCGCCGTGGGCCATCAGGCGGCCACCCGAGCCGAAGTCAGCCTCTGGCAGATGGGCAATCAGCGCGCCGAGGATGACGCCAGAACCGGCAAGCAGAGCGCCGCAAACGCGCCATGAACGGGGAAGACTGGATATAGAGAGCATGATGACGCCTTATAGAGGCAGAACCGGGTAGGGCGGAAGCATAAACCTGCCTGTGAGGTTAAAGTAGCAGTAGGATAAAGTGAGTGAGCTATGAGTATTCGTATTGATCGCGTTGTGACGCGTGGGGGAGATAGCGGGCAGACCTCTCTGGGGGATGGCTCCCGTGTGGCAAAAAATAGTGCCCGGATTGAAGCCATGGGCTCTCTGGATGAATTGAATGCCGTGGTGGGCCTGTTGCGCAGCCATGGTACAGCGGACAGTCCAGTTGCCGCGCATTTGGCGCAACTTCAGAACTGGTTGTTTGATATGGGCGCTCTGCTCTGCCAGCCTCAAAAAACGGAGGCTCAGGCAGCCAGTCCATTGGGCGAGACTATTGTGGCAGAACTGGAATGCTGGGTGGAGCACCTGCGGGAGGCTCAGGCTCCGTTAACCAGCTTTATTCTCCCCGGTGGCACGCCCGCCGCCGCATGGGCGCATCTGGCGCGGACACAGGCCCGCACCACAGAGCGGCGCGTTGTCGCATTGGCGCAGGAGGAGGCCGTGAGCCCGGACTTGTTGAAAATACTGAATAGAGTGTCTGATTATTTCTTTGTTCTGGCCCGGCATTTTAATCAGGATGGCAGAACAGATCTTGTCTGGACTCCTGCCGCGCAGCGTGCGGAAAGGTAAAGGCTGGTTTAATAGGGCAGGCTTTTCTGGTTTCAAGAAAGGCCTGTCTGACATGTCACGATAAGGAGAAATTAGCCGCTGTTACTGGCATAACAGAACTTAAAATCGACTATAGTGTCCAGATTAAATATTTTTGAAACAGAATTTAGATTTAAAGAAAATTGATGATTTTTTCTTGTATCTGTTCTCAGAACTCGGAGGAACTGTCCGGGTGCGGGCCGGATTTTTGCGGAAAATGAGGCAGGTCTGCCGGAAACTGTTTGAAAATTACGGAATGCATGGTAAGCAGGCTGCACAAACCCGCTTAAGTGCTTTTAAAGCTCGGGCTGGGTGTTACCAACAAATATCATGGAACCTGTTGGGTTATTGCCCAGCCTTACCGCAAGTAAGGAAAAACGCTTTCCGGATGGTCTGACAGAAGCTGTTGCATAATCTTGCTGATCTGTATGGAAAATCCGGTTGTTACGTTTAACAGAGTCAGGAAAGTATAAAGACGCGTGACGTCCGAATTTATGAAGACCCCCTCATTTTTATCCCCTTCGATGGGTGACGAAAAACATGATGAGGCTTTTGAAGAAGCCTCTCTGCGCAGCGCACTGGACCGGTTAGGCGCACCCTCTCGTGCCCGTGCCGGAACCCCGCGCCCAGCGGTTGACCCTGCACAGGGCAAGCGGCGCCGTTTTGCAAAAGATGGTGAAGTGCTGGTGGAGAAACATTCTCTGGCCCGCACCACGCCGCGCACTCTGGCCATGCCGCGCGCAGCCAGCACATCCCGCGCCGTGCATTTTTCTGATGAGGACGCAACGGAAGTTTCCAGACTGCGCCGCCAGCTTGCAGATGAAAAACTGCGTTTTGAGGATGCTGAACGCCAGCTTGAAACTTTGCAGACCGCGCAGCGCGGGCTGGAAACCCGGCAGGCCCATGCGGACATGGTGGTGCGTGAACTCAAGTCCAAGCTGGCTGAGCGTGAAGAAGAGCTGACAGAAGCCGGTCGTGCTCTGCGCAGCGCCCAGCGCACAGTGGAAACGCTGGAAGAAGAAATGCAGGCTCTGCGCAAGAAACTGGAAGCCCGCCCGCGCGGCCGCCCGCGCCTGAAACCGCTTGAAGACGAGCAGGAAGACGAGATGCTGGTTGCCGAAGCGGATGAGCCGCAGCCCGTCAAGTGGTGGAAAGACTGAACTCCTGAGCCATTATGCATGTAGAGTGCGGGCATGAAGAATAATTCTGTCACACCTGCGCTGGTCTTTCTGGTGGTTGATGTCGCTCTGGGGGTTGCCTTTGTGCTGCTGCCCCCGGTGGTGATGAGTTTCCTGATGCTGCTTAAAGATGTGTTTGGTGTGCTGATTCTGCCGTTCAGTTTTCTGTTTGGGCTGGCGGGTTGGTCATCGGATATGTCTTCTCTGGGCAGTGTGATGGGCGGGCTGACGCCCACCATGCTACGCCATCCGTTCCGCGCAATTATTGCGGCGGCCTTTATTGCCGTGGGTGGCCTCTGCTCTGTTTTGGCCTGTAGCAGCCCGCGCGCGGCCCATGTGGAGCGGATTATTGCACCGCTTTTGACAGTGGCCGCCATTGCCCTGATGGGGTTGGAACTGGCTGTAATCCTTCTGCCAGCTTTGCTGCTCCAGCTTTCCGCCCTGCGCTATCCGGAAATGGATTTTTTCTCGCGCCGGAAATAAGCGTCGTTCCCGACTTCTGATTTTGTCTGAGAAAAACAGCGCCCTTTGCCTGATGCTATCAGGGGAGCGCTGCCTTTGCGGTTACGCTTGCGGGAAAATCTTGCCCGGATTCATTACAGTCTGCGGGTCCAGCGCGGCCTTGATTTTACGCATGGCATCCAGTTCAGCACCACCACGCCATGATGGCATCATGTAGGTTTTAAGCTGGCCGACACCGTGTTCGGCGGAAAATGATCCATCCAGTGTGCGGACAATGTTGGCAACGGTGTCCATCATCGCATGATCCTGTGCGAGAAAGTCTTTCGGGTCCATCCCTTCCGGCTGCACCAGATTAAAGTGGATGTTGCCATCCCCAATATGCCCGAACGGGGCTACGCGGATGCCGGGGATCAGCGCTTCACAGGCAGCGGTGGCTTTAGTGATAAACTCGGGGATGGCGGAAAGAGGGACGGATACGTCGTTCTTGACGGACGCGCCCGCGCGTTTCTGGGCTTCCGCATGTTCTTCACGGATCATCCACAGCGCCTGACGCTGGCTCTCGCTTTCCGCCAGCACGGCATCTGTCACCAGACCATCTTCCAACGCTTGCCCCAGCACCTCTTCCATCAAGGTGCGCAGGCTGTCATCCGCCCGAGGGCTGCCCAGTTCCACCAGAGCATAAGCCGGAGCGGGTTCGGACAGCGGCAGGGATGCGCCGTCAATCAGGCTGTTAACCAGCGCCATGCTGGTGCCAGACATATATTCAAAGGCCTGAATGGCCGCCGGGTCCTGTTTGCGGAAGGCGGCGAACAGGGTCAGCACAGCCTGCGGGTCCGCCAGTGCGCATAGGGCTGTCTCGCGTGAGCGGGGGGCGGGCTGAAGCTGAAGAATGGCGGTGGTAATAAGGCCCAACGTGCCCTCTGACCCGATCAGTAATTGTCGTAACGCATAGCCCGTATTGTCCTTGCGCAGACGGCGCATCAGGTTGAGCACCTGTCCGTCCGGCAGCACGGCTTCCAACCCCAGAGCGAGTTCCCGCGCGTTGCCGTAGCGCACCGTATTGTTGCCGCCCGCATTGGTGGCCAGAATCCCGCCAATTTCGGCTGACCCTTCGGACGAGATGGACAGGGGCAGCATCAGCCCTTCCGCCGCAGCGGCATCCTGCGCGGCTTTGAGGGTAACACCAGCTTCCACCGTCATGGTCAGGTCGGCGTGGTCAATGGTGTGAATACGCGTCATGCGGTTGGTGGAAATGACCACAGCCTTGCCGCTTGCATCCGGTGTGGCACCGCCCACCATACTGGTATTACCCCCCTGCGGCACCATCGGCACGCCGTATTCCGCACAGAGGGCCACGGCTTTTGCGCAGTCTTGTGTTGTCGCCGGACGCAGCACAGCCGCGCAGCGACCGTGGTAGAGCATGCGCCAGTCTGTGCAGAACGAGTCTGTATCCCCGGCATCGGTCAGCAGCCCGGTGGGGCCAAGCAGTTCAGACAGAGCAGTAAGAAGGGCGGCGGGCAGGGCGGTGTCGGACATGGGATAAGCCTTGGTCGGGGTCAGGGTCTTATAGGGCGGAAAGCCATGCGCTGGTCACGGATTTTCCTTAATACAGGTAACGTGCGTTGTCTGTTACGGGATGAAACGCCGCGTAAAACAGATGGAAAAGCTGTGTTCCGGCAATCCCGGCCAGCAATCCGGCGATGACGGCGACAGAGATGATCATCAACCGGGGGTAGCTGCTGTCCATCATCTTCATGCCCAGCTTGTGGTTTGCTTCGGCATAGGCTGTCTGCGCAACATGGAGTTGGGATTTCAGATTTTCATTATTCCCGCGCACAATACGCAGGTTATGTTCCATCCGGTTCAGAATTTCTCCCCGGTCATGCAACTGGATGCGCAGGGTGTGAACGGTGTTTTCCAGTGTGCGGATTTCCGCGATATCCGCTGCCGTGCGGGGCGTGTTTTGGGCGTCAACATGCGGGGCGAGGCTCTGGAACAGGTTTTTCAGTGCGCCGCCGGTTATGCCGTCGCGGCGTGCCCGGGATTTGATAGCTTCCAGCGCGGTCTCGGATTGTCCTGACTGCTCTTCCAGCACCAGTGCCAGAATATCAGAGAGAATCTTGATTTCTCTTTGGTCCATCCGGCTCATGGTTTGTCTGCATCCGTCGGCCGAGGGGCTGCGGCGCGGCGCAGACGGTCCTGAATGGCAAGGCCAAGCCCCTGCGTGGGGATGGGCTGCACGGCAAGGCCGGTCAACTCAAAGGTCGCCTGCTGGCTGTCCAGAAAACGCAGGCCGGAAAACAGGCGAGCAGCGGCTTCTTCCAGATTGCCCGTGGGGCTGAGGTTCCATGTCACAACAGCATCCGGCAGCGGTGTCGGGCCAAAAGCCAGCAAACCTTCCTGCGGGCTAATGCTGGTGGCGTTCAGGCGCACGGGCAGGCTGGGGGCGTAATGCGAAAGCATCCGGCCCGGCGAGAGCGGGGCTGTATCGGCGTTCGTTTCCGGGTAGGCGAGGGGACCACACAGCACTTCCAGCGCTTCAACCGGAATACCGCCGGGGCGCAGCAGGCAGGGGCGGCTTGGGTCGGTCAGATCCAGCACAGTGCTTTCCAGCCCTACGGTGCACGGGCCGGTATCCAGCACGGCATCAATCCGGCCTTCCAGTTCTTCCAGAACATGGCTGGCGTCAGACGGGCTGATGCGGCCGGAGCGGTTGGCGGAGGGGGCTGCAACCGGCCGCCCGACGGCTTCCAGCAAAGCCAGAACGGCATCTCCCCGTGGCACACGCACGGCAAGGGAGGAGAGGCCATCCGCAGCCAGATCGCTCACCGTGCTGTCGGGGGTGCGAGGGAGCACGAGTGTCAGCGGGCCGGGCCAGAAGGCTTCTGCCAGTTTCAGGGCAAGCGGATTGGCCTGCACCTGCGTAAAGGCAGCTTCCGCGCTGGCAAAATGGCTAATTAGCGGGTTAAAGCGCGGGCGGTTCTTGGCTTCAAAAATACGCGCAACGGCTGCGGGTTGTGTGGCGTCTCCGCCCAGCCCGTAAACAGTCTCCGTGCCAAACGCCACAAGGCCACCTTCCCGCAGGATGTGGGCGGCGGTGGCAATGCCGGATGGGGTGGCGGCAAGACGTTCTGTCATGGAAACTCAGAGTTTTCCGGTGCAGATAAAAGGCGGATTTTTCCAGTCCGCTTTGCCGTAAAGCAGCGGGCTACCATCCAGCAGCGTGACGTGACCGCCAGCGGCTTCCACAATAGCCTGTGGCGCTGCGGTGTCCCACTCCATGGTGGGGCCAAGGCGGGGGTAAAAATCCACAGCCCCTTCCGCCACGCGCGCGAATTTTACAGCAGAGCCGATATTGCCCACGGAGGCCACGCGGCGCTCGCCCAGACAGGCAGATAGGCGTGGGTCATCCGCATAATGGCGGGAGGCCAGAACACTCAGCCCTTCAGGTGGCGGGGTGCGGGTCTGGATCACAGTGGTGCCGTTTTTATCGCGGCGTTCAGCAGGCAGACCAACGCCCCCCGTATAAAGCTGATAATAAGCGGGGAGAGCCATGGCGCCCAGCACGGCGCGACCGCCGCGCACAAGGCCGATATTCACCGTAAAATCATCCCGCCCGGCGGCAAATTCCCGCGTGCCGTCCAGCGGGTCCACCAGCCAGTAGGTGTCAGATACCGCATGGCGCAGCCCAGCAGCCATTTCTTCTTCGGCTATCACGGGAATATCCGGCACAGCCGCGCGCAGACCTTTGAGGATATGGGCTTCTGCCGCATGGTCCGCTTCCGTCACCGGGGAGGAGTCGGTTTTGGTCAGCGTTTCAAAACCCCGCGCACGGATGGTGCGGATAATTTCGGCGGCTTCATCCGCCAGTCTGGCGGCAAGAGCCAGCAGGCCTGCATCGGTATGGGTGTTCATTCCGCCACCATACGCTAGGAACGGCGGCGCGTCATGCCCTGCCAGTTTTTTTAAGAGTGCCCCTGCCGTGCTCTTGCCAAGGGGCGAGGCGGGACGTACCCAAGGTAGGTATAAAGCTTGAGACGTTTATGGAGGCCAGCCATCATGCTTCAGATTTCATTTTCTCCCGAAACCCTGCCAGAAGACGGGGCACTGGCTCTTCTGCTGGCTGAAGGGCAGGATCGTCCCGCTATTTTCGCCGCGGCTGACAAGGCGACCGGCGGTGCGCTGAGCCGCGCGGCAGAAGCAGATGACTTTACCGGCAAAGACGGCTCTACCTGTGTTGTGCTGGCACCGGGCGCTGGCTTTTCCCGCATTGTGCTGGTGGGCGTTGGCAAACTGGACGCTTTTGGCGCGAAGGAAGCCGAAGCCGCTGGTGGCGTTGCGGCCTCTGCGCTGAGCGCGCAGGAAAAAGCGACTGTTGCGCTGGGCAATGTGCCACAAAACTTTGCTGCATCTGTTGCGCAGGGTGCCGTGCTGGGCGCGTATCATTTCTCACTCTATCACAGCGCACCGGCTGTTGAGAAAAAGCACCGTCTGGCTACCGTAACGGTTCTGACGGCAGACGTGGCCGCGGCAGAAGCCGCTTTTGCGCCGCTGGCCGCTGTGGCGCGTGGCGTAATCCTGACGCGTGATCTGGTGACGGAACCAGCCAACGTCCTGAACCCCGAAGAATTTACCGCCCGTGTTACGACTCTGCGCAGCCTTGGGCTTGAGATTGAGGTGCTTGAGCAGGCCGAGATGGAAAAGCTCGGCTTTGGTGCGCTGCTGGGTGTGGCGCAGGGGAGTGCGAACGCCCCGCGCACCGTCATCATGCGTTGGAATGGCGGCGCGAAGGATGAAGCCCCGCTGGCCTTTATTGGCAAAGGCGTAACGTTTGATTCCGGCGGCATTTCCATCAAGCCCGCAGCGGGCATGGAAGAAATGAAAGAAGACATGGCTGGTGCTGCCACCGTGACCGGCCTGATGACCGCGCTTGCTGGCCGTAAGGCGAAAGTGAATGCTGTTGGTGTGATCGGGTTGGTGGAAAACATGGTGTCCGGCACGGCCCAGCGCCCCGGGGACGTTGTGCGCAGTGCTTCCGGCCAGACCATTGAAGTGCTGAACACAGACGCCGAAGGGCGCCTCGTTCTGGCAGATATTCTCTGGTACGCGCGGGACCGTTTTGCACCGAAGCTGATGGTGGATCTCGCTACGCTGACAGGGGCCATCATCATCAGCCTTGGCCATGAATATGCTGGCCTGTTCTCCAATAATGATGCTCTCTCGGCCCATCTGACCGCCGCAGGTACCGCAACGGGTGACAAGCTGTGGCGCATGCCGATGGGCGCTGAGTATGATGCCATGCTGAAATCCGACATTGCGGACATGAAGAACATCGGTGGCCGTCCGGGAGGCTCCATCACCGCCGCCCAGTTCCTGAAGCGCTTTGTGGGGGAAACTCCGTGGGCGCATCTGGATATTGCCGGAATGGCATGGAACAAAACCCCGCGTAACGGTCAGCCCAAAGGTGCCTCCGGCTTTGGTGTGCGTCTGCTGAACGAATTTGTGCAGAAAAACTACGAAAACGCCTGAGTTTTTCTGGCTTTACATGACGAAAAAGGGCCTCTTGCGAGGCCCTTTTTTATGGGTCGCTCTGTCTGCTACCGCTTTCGTGGCGGTCATGTGATGGCCCAAGGGTTTGCAAGTTCCGAAAGCGAACCGGCGACAGACCCATCAAGCCGGTAAAAGCTTTTGCAAAGGCGCTAAGCGATGCGTAACCGACACTTGCGGCCACGTCCGTTACGCGCTGCCCCTCTGCAAGCAGGTTTGCCGCGTGGAAGAGGCGAGCCTGAGTGATCCACTCCTGCCATGTCATGCCGGTTTCTTCCTGAAAATAGCGGCGAAAGCTGCGTTCTGACATTCCGGCATAACGTAGCGCCAGAGGCAGGTTTGCCTGACCGGGGCTGACAAGGGCTGCGTCCATGGCGCGTATCACAGACGGATGGGTTGCGCGCGGCAGTGTGAAAAACCTGTCTGATCTCGCCTGCATTTGCTCCATGCAGAGCATACCCAGAGTCTGGAAAAAACTCTGGGCAATGGGGGTTTGTTCTACTGTGCCCGGTGGCCAGCGCAGGGTGTGGAGCAGCATCTCCTGCACCAATGTCGTTATGGGGAATGTCTGGATAGTGTTCACGCGGTTATGCGGAAAATATGCAGGGTCAAAATAGACGGAAACACCATCCAGATCACGGATCATGGTCCTATGGCGTGTTTCGGCGGGAATCCAGATGGCATGAGCCGTGGGCAACAGATGATGGCCGTCCGGCCCCTCAATCTGCGTTGCGCCGCGTCTTGCATATGTGATCTGGTGGCATGGATGGGCGTGCCAGTCGTAAAAGATGGCTGACGAGGGATTGCGGAATGCAAAGCCGGGTTTCCCCGGGCCATCCAGTCTGTTCTCGACAAGGACGCTTTGTGTTTCTCTGGCTGTCAGATTTTTCATTGGCCGATATTCGCTTGTTTCTGGCCGTATGGCGTTAGACGGCCAGTGCTCACGTCTTTATCCTGAATCGACAAGGAAAGGAATAAAGATGTCTGCTTCTCGCACACCTCATGACGCTCAGATTGTTGCGCAGTTTACACGCTGGGCGAAGCCGTTTGCCGAGTTGGCTATTCACGCGGAAGCGGAAAGCATGGCGCAGACCCTTGCTGCCTGCGCATTAACAAGAGGCATGAAAGTGCTTGATGTTGCCTGCGGTCCCGGGATTGTTGCGTGTGAACTGGCCCGCGTTGGCGCGCAGGTTACAGGCATTGATCTGACACCGGCCATGATCGAACAGGCACGCCTGCGTGCGGACAATATGGGTGTCACGGTGGCATATCATGTTGGCAATGCACTGCATTTACCGTTTCAGGCGGACAGTTTTGACCGAGTGGTGACACGCTACAGCTTTCACCACATGCAGGAACCGGAGAAAGCTCTGGCGGAAATGGTACGCGTCTGCCGTCCCGGTGGCCGGATTATTGTGATTGACGCCACCCCGGCACCAGAATGTCAGGAAGGCTATGATCGGGCGGAAACTTTGCGTGATCCTTCGCATACTAGCGCCCTGACACTGCCTCAACTCTTGTCGCTGGGGGAGGGTGCGGGGTTATCTCCTGTGGTGATGCATCAGTATCGTCTTGCCTCCCATCTGCAAGATCAGGTCGCGCCGGAGGACTGGAATGCCCTGAAGGCGCTGTTTGCAGAGGACATCGCAGGAGGTCAGGATCGTTTGGGTATGGGGGCATGGGAAGATGCAGACGGCATCCATTTCTATTTCCCGATCTCTATCGTGGCGTGGAGCAAAAATGTGCACGACAAGACTCTCACTTGATCTTGAGTGAATAAACTATCTGTCAACAGGCCTGTCATGTTGGGATGAGGCAAGTAGACAGGCATTTTCTGCCTTCATCTGAGTCGATTAACGAACCCTGAAACTTATCCAGCAGGAGACCTGTCACTCTTCCTTAGTCGTCGGTCAAACGCGTTGGCGCTTTGCCTGCTATCAGGTGACCTGCGCGACCTGTTGGAGCCTATCTGTTATGCTGTGGGCGTGTTCGCCATCATTGTATAGATATAGGGTCTGACCATGGAACGCATTGCTCATAGACGTTATCTTTTATTACCGGAACTGTCAGAGTAATGCCGACTGTCCTTCTCCCTGTTTCGATTTCCGCCCGGCGGGTATTCATTCTCGGGCTTGTCGCGGGTTATGTCGATGCTCTGAGTTTTGTCGATCTGGGCGGTCTCTTCGCGGGTGCGATGACGGGCAACACGACGCATATGGGCGCATCATTTATCAGTGGCAACTGGCAACGCGGTCTGCTTCTAACTGGTGCATTGGGCATATTTTTTCTTGCCGCCACTCTGGCCAGCTTGTTGCGGTTATTGTGGGCACCAGCTTGCGGGATTTTGATCATGACGATCCTCATGGTTCTGGCGCAGGCAGTTCATGGCTCAGCCTTACGATATTGGGGAGAATTTCTTGTGCTTCCCGTCCTTCTTGGTGTGCAAGGCGAGACGATCGCCAAGTTTTCGGGCACCCCTATGCCAACCATTGTCGTGACGACAAATCTTCTGAAAGCAGCATCTGGAGTTGCGGAGTGGATGGGCGCTTGTATCGCACCGGATAGGGTTACACGCCCTGCCGCAGGAAGTATTTTTTTGCCGTTGCTGTCTTGGGTAGCTTTTCTTGCGGGTGTGATGGCTGCTGCAATGGGGCTGGCTTTGCACGGTAGTTTTCCGTTTTTATGGCCAGTCCCTTTCCTTGCTTTTCTTTATTGGGATATCAGGAAAACTGAGCGGGCAGGGCAGGATGATAATTGATATTTTTGCGCCACACCATTGGATCAGGGCAAGATATCATGTCTTCTGCCATAGTGCAGACAGTCCGTTTTCTCCCGCTTTGCCAACGTGCCATATGATCATGGGATCGATAATTTTTTATTAAGGCTTGGTAGGGGTGTCATAAAAAAACGACAACCCCTACCAAGATATTTTAGAAAAATCAGGATTTTTTCTTGGTGTCAGAAGGCGCTTTTTTAGCGGTTTCCCCTGCCTGCGCAAAAATCCGTCCTTCTTTAATTGCCGCACAGAATCCTTTCCAGTCCGTATTGGTCTGGTCGGCATAGGCGGTGGAGAAGCTGGCAATGGCGTCTGCAAAGGCGCGGCCTGCGCCGAGATAGCCTGAAAGGGTGGCAACGTCCCCGGAGCGGGCATGGGCGCGGGCGAGTGTGCGACCGCAGAGGACGGCGTAATCAGGCAGACCGACCTGCGCGAATTCTGCACCAATGGCGGCCAGACGCTGGTCTTTCAGGCGGCGGACATAAAACTGCCGCTGGCCGACGGGCAGAGTGCCCGTTTCTCCGTCCACCTCATCCGTGCCGCCGCTATGTGTCCAGCCCAGAAAGGCATCTGTTGCTGTCTGCATGATGCGCTGACCCGTAACAACCCGCTCTCCCTGATTATGGAACGGGGAGGGGGCAAGATACGGAGCCAGAACGGAGGTCTGCGCTTCCTTGATCTGGAGCAGAAGCACCTCATTATCCGGCGTGGAAAACAGGCCGATCGCGCAGAACGTGCCAACGCTGCCTACGCCGACAACCTTGAAGATCACGTCCTGCAAGCGGTAGCGGGAAAGCAGAATGGCGCGCTCTGGCGGCTGTGTTGCAAGGTAACGGGCAAAGGCGGCGCGAATGGTGTCATCCTGCTCCGGCAGGCGGACTACCAGCGGCGGCTTTTCCGTCAGGCGCGGCGTGCCGCAATCCTGCGCCACAAGGCCGAAGTGGGTGCGGGCACTTTCCAGCCGGGCATCCAGCAAGCTCTGCACTTTTTTACGGGCCTGCTTGTCCTGAAAGCCGGCAATGGCGGCAGAAAGATCAATGCGCTCAGCCCAGACGGCCAGCGGGTTGAGGGGGGCCAGATACGCCATTTCCTGCGCGTAAGCCTGTGCCATGTTGCGGGCCAGCGCGCGGGCGGCAGTGTTGGGCAGGCCGCCTTCACGTCCCGCCAGCACTAGAGAGGTGCCTAGGCGCTTTACGTCCCATTCAAAAGGCGCGGACAGTGTTTCATCAAAATCATTGATGTCAAAAACAGGCAGGCCTTCGGGAGAGGCATAGCTGCCGAAATTGGCCAGATGGCAATCGCCACAGCTTTGCACCTTTTGGCCAGTGGTGGGTGTTCCGGCCAGATCCGCCGCCATGACGGCCGCTGCCCCGCGCAGGAAGGCAAAGGGGGAGACCGCCATGCGAGCATAGCGGACCGGCAGCAGCGCACTGATGCGGTGCGTACCCTGCTCCACAAGAATGGAAACAGGGTCCTTCCTGTGTTTGGGGGGCTGCCATTCCGCCTGTTGGGTGCGGGGGGCGCTTTTGCGAAGTTTCACGCCCTCAGCATGGCGGAGGGCGCGGGGGCGGAGGCTGGCAGTCTGGGCCGGAGGAGCTGATGTCATACAACATTTTTAGGCTCAGTCCGGCGGTTGTGCAAACACACTAATTATAACGGCGCTTAGTTCCGCGTCGGTGTCATTTTTGATCCGGCTTATGTCGCCAGAACATGCCTCAGCCCGAGATTTTCAGATTGACGTAAAAGTTGCGCCCCTGTTCCGGGTAACCACCGACCATCTGATAGTTTTGGTCCAGCAGGTTGGAGGCGTTCGCGCCAATCTGCACGTTAGGTGTGATCTGGTAATCCACTCGGGCGGAAATATTTACGTTATGGCCCGTGCGGAAATAGGTTGTGCCGAGTGAGTTCATGGTCCAGCGGTTGGAGGAAATAGCCACGTTCGGCACAAAGCGCAGTTTTTTGACAGGCGACCATTCTACATAGGCGAATGCCTTATGAGACGGCACATCCATGGGCCGATAGCGGGGTTCAGACCCCGGCGCGCTGACCTCCTGATGCGTATAGGTATAGTTGCCGCCGAGCAGAAGGTTTTTGCGGAGCGGAATAGCGAGAGAAATTTCAGCCCCGGCATAATTCCCACTGTTGATGTTCCGGCTTTGGGAGACCGTGACGCCATTATAGTGGACTGGGAACGAGGCAATAAGGTCTGTCAGGTGGGAATAGAAAAGTGCTCCCGCGACTTCGATATGTCCGAAAATGTGAGAACCGCCAAGCTCATAGTTCTGTGCGCGTTCCGGGCGCAGGCCGGGGTTGGAGACAGCGCCGCCAAACCGGGTGCTGAAACGCTCAAACAGCGTGGGGAAGCGCACACGGTCTGAGACGCTGATGTGCAGTTCGGACATTTTATCCGGCCGCCAGCTCAGGCGGGCCTGCCCGTTTGGAGCGCCCCGGTTGCGGGTAGGATAGCGGATAATACCGTCAGCATACCCCTGCGCATGATCCAGCACGCGCCAGTCGTAACTGACTCCGGTTGTCAGATCCAGTGTGGGCAGGAAACGAAACACGTTTTCCGCAGCGATACTGTAGCTTTCCTCAACAGAGGACGTGGTTGGCTGGTACGTCCCGCTGGGGAAAACCTGCTCATGCTCTGTATGTTCGTCACGGCGGCCATAAAAGGCGATGCCCAGCGTATCCTTGCGGGAAAGTTCCGCATCCAGCCGGACGTTTCCACCCCATGCGGTGTCATTATAATAGCTGTTGAAGGCTTTGGGTCTGGTCTGGGTATTCAGGTTGGCATTATCAAAACTTTGTAGAAGATTATAGAATGTATTGCGATACAGGCGGGAACGTAGGGTGAGCCTGTCGCTCAGTCTGGTGCGGGAGGTTAGGGAAAGGCTGTCCAGATCCCACGCGGGCCATGTCCAGTCCTTCTGGGCGCTGACAGGGTCCGTCACGCTGAAGGGCGCACGTTTCTCCCCGCTCTGGCGGGTGTAGTTAACGGTATATTCGTCTGTCGCGTTTGGTGTGTAGCCGACTTTAAAATTAACGCGCCAGTCTTGAGAGTCTGTCAGAAGCCGTTTGCCTTTGCCTTGTGAGGGCGTGGGCTCGTAGTTGGAGGACAGGTCCGTATGGTCCACATTATTGATCGCGAAATTGGCCTGTGCGTACCATTTTTCATGCTTGGTGCCGATCAGCCCGAACACGTTATAGCCTGAATAGCCGCCATCATGCCCCAGCATGGTGCCGCCGCGAAGTTCCCCTTCCAGCGCCTTATGGGGTTTTCTGGTCACAAGGTTGACCATGCCGCCCATGGCGTCTGGCCCGTCCAGAACGGAAGCATACCCTTTGGCGACCTGAATTTCCGCAATGTCAGGGGTTAAAAAGCGCCCGTAATCCAGCCGGTTGTCAGCAGGCAGATAAATGCGGATACCGTCCACCATAAGCGGCACCTGAAAGCGGTTGAACCCGCGCACCATAATTGTGCGCTCATTGCGCGCGCCGCCGGTATTGGCTGCGTTCACACCGGGGATGAGATTAGCGGCCTCATCCAGCGTATTTTTGTTCAGAGTATAAATAGCATTTGCGGAGAGAGTGGAGGTACCTACCAGCGCGTTGCGATGTGGGTTGCCGAACACTGTAATTTCGCCGGGACCATAAATGTCGGACCCAGCGCGATCAGCCACCACGCTTTTATAGGTTGGAGTGCCGGTAGTCAGCGCATCATAGGCACTGTCAGGACGTGTCTGCGGTGGGGCGGCGGGCGTGGCGGCTGCGGGGAAGGAAGCCTTCTTTTTGGCGGGTCTCTGCTTTGGCGCGTCCATGAGCGGAGTGGGGGCGGCAAAGGCTGCTCCCGTGGAGAGCAGACTGGCCAATGTCATGGCGGAAAGCGCGCGCGTGCTTGCCGGGAGAAAGGCTTTCATTGAGGGGGAAGTTCCTTTAACAATATATCAGAATATACAATATTTCACCGTATATAGATGGAGCGTAAAGCCAATGGCAATCAGCAAGCAGATTGCGTTAAAAACTGTTGCGGTTTTATCACTTGCTCTGGCCGCAACAGGGGGTTTTAGGGGGGAAGTCATGCCCTTGGCGCAGGCTGCGGAGGTAGGCCAACCTCAGGCTGGTTCGGCAAGTCATGGGATGCAGAATTGTCCAAAAGGACCGATCTCCCTGCCAGATGCGCTCAAGGGGTGGGCTGAGCCAGCATCCGTGATCACCGCCGCGACCTCAAAAGAACTGGACGGAGTAAAGCTGACAGTTGGTAAATCTGTCGCTGCGCATCTCCGCTCCACCGCAGAAATGCAGTATGTCGCACGGCCCGAGGAGCCGGGCGGCAAGGTGAGTTCCGGCGGCATGTTTGCGTTTGATGCTCCTGCGGCAGGGACATACCGCGTCATGCTGGGTAGTCGGGCGTGGCTGGATGTGGTGCAGGATGGCAAAACCGTTGTTTCCTCGGACCATCATCGCGGGCCGGCCTGTAGCGGAATTGGCAAGATGGTGGATTTCCCGCTGACTGCCGGGCGTGCGGTGGTGGAAGTTAGTGGAAGCGGTAAGCCGGACATGACGGTGATGGTCATCCGGGTTCCATGAGGGCAGGCGTGCCTCTCCGCCGTTTTTTGGCTTTGCGTCTCCTGATCGGGGTGGGCCTGCTGTCCGCAGTCTGGGGTGCGGCGGATAGGTGTGACGCCGCGCAGGTCGCGCCGGTTCTAGCGCCGACCGAGATGAGACCCTCCAAGACGGAAAAGGTCGGGGAAGCTGCCTCTGAGCAAGGTGCTACGCATAAGGACATTGAAGCCCCAAAGAACGCGCCTTTGTCGGATGAAGAGGCACGTATCCAGCTTGGGCGGCGGTTGTTTTATGATGCCGATCTGTCGGGTGACGGCAGCATGGCCTGCGCGTCCTGCCATGAACAACGGCATGCCTTTTCTGATGGAATGGCCACACATGCGGGCATTACGGATGAACCCGGAGTGCGCAACGTGCCCTCCTTGGGGAATGTAGGTGCCTTTAAAACTCTGACATGGCTGGATCAGCACATCACAACGCTGGAGCAGCAGGTGGGTACACCGGTTTTTGGGCATGTTCCTGTGGAAATGGGCATGCCAGACGGGGCGACGCTTCTGCGCCGCGTATCGGCGGACGCCTGCTACCGAAAGCTGTTTGCACAGGCGTTTAAAAACGAAAATGGACGGATTGATGCCCAAACGGTTCCCAAAGCACTGGCTGCGTTTGAACGCACGCTGACATCTGCCAACAGCCTGTGGGATCAGGCGCGGCGGGAAAAGGCGCATCTGCCAGACGCGGCGCAGCAAGGGGAGGCGCTCTTTTTCGGGCGAGGCCACTGTGCCTCGTGTCACAGCGGCTTTCTCTTGAGTGATCAGTCTTTTCACAGCATTAATGCGGCCCGCCCAATGCGGATCAGAACGCCGTCTTTGCGGAATGTGGGCGTCACGGCCCCGTATCTGCATGATGGGTCTGCCCCCACACTGCGGGATGCCTTAGTGGCCCATACCCAAAGCCCCGCTTTGTCCGCTAAAGAAGAAAAGGCGCTGGAAGCGTTCCTCCATACGCTGACAGACACGGATTTTTTGCATAATCCGGCTTTGTCCCTGCCGCCGGAACAGTGCCCTGTCTAGCCGCACTATGGAGCGGGCAGGGGCTTCCTGAAGGTCGATCGGCGTTCGTTCCTGTGGGTGCGTATTAGGCTCTTCCGCGTAGCCTGCGCGGCACGGGGTATGCAACTTTCCAGTGTGTCCTGCGTCCCACATAACGCCTGTTTATCATGTCATGATGAAAAATGCTTTGTCGCGTGTGGCGTGCTCAGGCATCAACATAGGTACCATGCGGTAGCAGTCTGGCGCGTAAGCCGGGGATGCTTCGCACTAAAACCACGTTCGTGTCATCGAGACCGGGTCCTGAGGGCGCGTGCGTTCTGAAAATGGAGTACGGGCCTCGTGGGTGCACTGGATCCCTTATTTCTGGCACGATTGCAGTTTGCATTCACTGTCGGATTTCACATCGTCTTTCCCGCTTTTTCCATCGGGCTGGCGGCTTTTCTGGCCGTGCTGGAAGGGTTGTGGCTTAAAACCGGACGACAGGTCTATCTGGACCTCTTTCGCTACTGGCTGCGGACCTTTTCTATTGTTTTTGGTATGGGCGTGGTCTCCGGGCTGGTTATGTCCTACGAGTTCGGCACCAACTGGGCGCAGTTTTCCCAAAAAGCCGGGCCTATTTTAGGGCCGCTGCTTGGGTATGAAGTCATGACGGCCTTCTTTCTGGAGGCAGGCTTCCTCGGCATCATGCTGTTTGGCATGAACAAGGTTGGCCGGAAGTTGCATTTCTTCGCTACCTGTGTGGTGTCCCTCGGCACGCTGATTTCTATGAGCTGGATCCTCTCCTCCAACTCATGGATGCAAACGCCGCAGGGATATACCATTGAAGCAGGCACAGGCCGCTTTATTCCCGCAGACTGGTGGGCGATTGTCTTTAACCCCTCCTTCCCCTTCCGCCTTGTGCATATGGCGCTGGCGGCGTTCCTGTGCGTGGCGTTTGCCGTCGGGGGCGTGGGGGCGTGGCATCTGCTGAAAGCCAGACGGGAAGGACGTGCTCCGACGGAAGCTGTGAAGGTCATGTTCTCCATGGCCATGTGGATGGCGGCGATTGTGGCGCCGGTGCAGATTCTGGCTGGCGATACGCAAGGGCTGAATACACTGAAATACCAGCCTGCTAAAATTGCAGCCATTGAAGGCGACTGGGACAGTGAAAGCCGTGCGCCAGAATTGCTGTTTGGTATTCCGGACATGGAGCAGGAAACCACGCATTATAAGGTGGCCGTGCCGCTACTTGGCTCGCTTATCCTCACCCACAGCCTTGATGGCAAAGTGCCGGGCCTGAAGGACTACCCGAAGGACCAGCGCGCCCCGTCTCCCATCGTGTTCTTCAGTTTCCGCATCATGGTGGCGCTGGGTATGCTCATGGCGTTGATGGGCGTGTATTCGCTCTGGCTCCGCTGGCGCGGCCGCCTGTGCGCGGATGTGCTGTTGCAGCGTTTTGCGCTGGTCATGGCGCCTGCCGGATTTATAGCCATGTTGTGTGGCTGGGTAACGACGGAAGTTGGGCGGCAGCCCTTTACCGTTTACGGGCTGCTGCGCACGGCGGACAGTGCCTCGCCCGTGGCCGGGGGCACGATTGCCACTACACTGGTTGTTTTTGTTATTGTGTATTTCATTGTGTTTGCGTCTGGCATTAGCATTCTTCTGCGCGGATTTGCGCAGGAACCGCATGTGGGTGAAGTCGGGCCGGATGCCCATGCGCCACAGCGGGCCGCGTCCATGCAGGCGGCTGTTTCAAGCACCGCCGCCGCAGGCCAGACAGGGAAGGATAACTGAGCATGGATATGACCGGTGCAGCCTATTGGCTCCCCATTGTCTGGTCGGTTCTCGCGGCTCTGGCAATTTTTATCTATATTGTGCTGGATGGGTTTGATCTCGGGCTCGGCATTCTTTTTCTTGCCGAGCAGAACAAGACCTATCGCAACGTTATGGTGCAGACCATCGCCCCCGTATGGGACGGCAATGAGACATGGATGATTTTTGGCGGCGCGGCGCTGTATGGCGTTTTTCCCAACGCCTACGCCACCATCCTGCCTGCGCTCTATCTGCCTGTTCTGATCATGCTTTTTGCCTTGATCATGCGCGGAGTGGCGTTTGAATTCCGGTCCCGCATGCATACGGAAAAAATGCGGGATTTGTGGGATGTCGGGTTCTGCGGTGGCTCCCTTGTGGCCTCTGTCATGCAGGGGGTTATTCTGGGCACGCTGGTGTCCGGTATTCCTGTTGAAAACAATGCCTTTGTCGGCAGCGGGTTTGACTGGCTGGCTCCGTTCCCGCTGTTTTGTGGTCTGGCTGTGGCTTGCGGCTACACGCTGCTGGGCGCGACGTGGCTGGTCTGGCGGACGGAAAACACCTTGCAGAACACCATGCGCAAGTGGTCCGGCGTTCTCTCCATTATCATGCTGGTGATGATTGCGGGTGTATCCGTATGGACCCCGGCGCTGCATGCTACATATATGCAGAACTGGACAGAATGGCCGCGTATTCTCTTTGTAGCACCCGTGCCTGTAGCGGTACTTATTCTGGCCCTCATTATGTTCAGAGCGCTGCGCGGCAAGGAGTCTCGTCGTGTTCCGTTTTTCTGTGCGCTGGGCTGGTTTTTCCTGTCTTTTTCAGGGTTGGGTATTTCCATCTGGCCATATATCGTGCCGCCGGGCATGACCATCTGGCAGGCATCCGCTCCGCCATCCAGTCAGGCCTTTCTGCTGGTTGGGGCTGCGGTGCTGATCCCGCTGATCCTGTCTTATACAGCCTTTGCCTACCATGTGTTCCGTGGCACCGTGAACGAGCATAGCGAAAGCTACCATTGAGGGAGAGCCCCATGCAGCAGACAGCAGAACGCCCGCTCTGGCTCAAGCTCCTCTGGTTTGTGGGGCTATGGGCTGGCGGTGTGGTCGCGCTGGGTGTGGTGGCCGGAGTGCTGCGGTTGCTGATCCATCCGTGACCTGAGCCAGCGTTTCAGGCTTGCAACAGGGCGTATTCGCTTTTGAGAGCGGATACGCCCTGTTTGTTTTGTGGAGCACTGTTGCTTTATAAAAACGGTCGTGAATAGTGTTGGGTCTGACTTTAGCCAACTGGAATGCAGGACACAGCAGAATGCGCAAAACTGATAAAACCGTGCCGTACCCTACAGTGCGTGACGGAGCGATGCGCCCTCTGCGGCGTGGCCTGCTGGCCTGTGCTGTATCGGCTGTCGCTCTTGTTGCTAGTGTGGAGCCGATGATGGTCGGGCGTGTCGCACAGGCAGAAGATGTTTCTCCGTCCGTTTATGCCCCTATCAGCCCGCAGCGTATGTCAGACGCCATGAAGGTGTTGGGGAGCGATGCATTTGAAGGCCGCGCGCCCGGCACACCGGGGGAAGCAAAAACCGTTGCGTGGCTTATTGAACGTTATAAGCAGATCGGTCTGGAACCAGCGGGTGAGAACGGCGGATGGATACAGCGTGTGCCCTTGCAGCACACCCGCGTTGGCACACCGGACCTGTTGCAGGTTGCGTTTGGCAAGAACACCCTCAAGCTGGCGCATGTGCAGGATATTTATTTCACCACCGCACGTGGAGTGGACCGCCTGACAATTCGCAACGCCCCGTTAGTGTTTGTGGGTTACGGTGTTCATGCGCCAGAACGGGGGTGGGATGATTTCAAGGATGTCGATCTGAGAGGAAAAATTGCTGTCTTTCTGGTTAACGATCCTGATTTTGACGCAAAACCGGGTGAAGCTGTTGCAGGCAAATTCGGCGGTCGCGCCATGACGTATTATGGCCGCTGGACCTATAAATATGAGGAAGCCGCCCGCCGAGGCGCCATTGGCGCGCTGATTGTGCATGATACGCCGGGAGCGTCCTATGGCTGGTCCACGGTTATTGCACCGGGGGGTGAGTCCTTTGATATTGCCCGCAGTGGAGAAAGGCAGCCAGTGCTGATGCAGGGCTGGATTTCCACCCCTGCTGCGATAAAGGTTTTTGCACAGGCCGGGTTGGACCTGCCTGCGTTGCGGGTGCAGGCGCGGCAGGTATCCTTCAAACCTGTTACTTTGCCAAAAGCACTGTTCTCTGTTGATGCGCCAGTTGAGGTCTCACATCTGGAAAGCCAGAACGTGCTGGGCAAGCTGACAGGTAGTAAACATCCGGATGAAACCGTTATGTTTGGCGCACATTGGGATGCGTTTGGCATGAGCAAGGATGCGCAGGGCCACACTATTATCCGTCATGGTGCGATTGATGACGGGTCCGGTGTGGCAGGCGTTCTGGAAATTGCCCGCGCGTTTAAAGCAGGCCCACAACCGGACCGCACGGTGATGTTCGCATCATGGACGGCTGAGGAACGCGGGCTGCTTGGCTCCGCATGGTACACCATGCACCCGATGGCACCCCTTGAGAAAACAGCCGCCAATTTCACCATGGATGTGTTGCAGATGGCCGGCCCTGCCCGCAATGTCTTTATGGTCGGGGCAGGGCAGGATAGCGTGCAGGATGATATTGCCGCCGCTGCGGAAAAGCAGGGTCGGGTGATGCTACCGGAAGCCATGCCAGAACGCGGTGCCTTCTACCGCGCCGACCATCTGCCTTTTGCGCGCGCCGGTGTGCCGGTGGCTGCTTTAATGGATATGGCGGGCTACCCGGATCTGATCAAAGGTGGCGTGCCCGCTGGGCGGAAATGGTTGCAGGATTATATGGTGTGCTACCATCAGGCATGTGATGCGTGGAGCCCGGATTGGGACGTACGGGGTGCGGCGGAAGATGTCGCGCTACTTTACACTGTCGGTCGCAATCTCGCATTTTCGCAAAATTGGCCGCAGTGGAAGCCGGGCTCAGAATTTGCGTCTGTGCGTGCAAAAAGTGCGGCGGTGCGGGGCAATAAGTAAGTCTGTTTAGATGCGGGCTGACGGTTTCTGTCATGAGACTGTCAGCCTTTTTCAAAGCGTAATCACCAACGTATG
Organism: Acetobacter orleanensis; assembly: GCF_001581005.1. Taxonomy (GTDB): domain Bacteria; phylum Pseudomonadota; class Alphaproteobacteria; order Acetobacterales; family Acetobacteraceae; genus Acetobacter; species Acetobacter orleanensis. Next base: position 127,408 of record NZ_LHZV01000063.1, on the reverse strand, counting down.
CTGATCAGCTCTCGTTGAATGCCGTGTGGACATTATGTTTTGAAAGACCTTTGCGCACGTTTACAAATACGGTGTGTCGCTGGATTGTGCCCTGTTTCGCTCAGCCAGCGATGACATAAGTTTTTTACAAAGTCAGGTTGATCCTTGGCTGCATCGTTCAGCCAGTTGGCAACGGAATCCTGCACATATTTCTCGCTCTCACATTTTAACGGTTCAAGGAGCGGCAGTCCGCGTTGTGGCTCTTTGCGCAAGATGGGGCTATGGCGAGCCCACACGCCGCGAGGGCGTAAAACCTCAACAGCAAAACGCCGGATAAATGGACGGGGAGAGGCTGTCTACGGCACAAGAGCGATCAGTGAGTCGCCCAGCGAGGCCATTAGCTTGTCCCGCACGGCCAACCACGCCCACTCGCGAACGCCAAAATGTGTGTCATCAGCAAAAGGTTTGATCGCAGAGAGTAACGTTGGTACGTCATCAGTGGATGTTAATCGTGCCGTGGCGAAAGCGGCAATGCCGCGTACCGTGTCGCTCCGATGGTCGGCAAGGGCTTGCACGGTGGCAGGACTGGTTTTGTCCACAAAAATATCTGCCGCCATTTGCATCCGTTTAACGATACCCACCTGAGCCAGAGGCGAGAGTGCCTGCAAAGCGGACGTATCAAATACTTCAAGACTTGAAATAAGAATTTTGAAATCGATTAAAAGAATGTCAGTCAGGGTCCCACTCTCGCATAGCCCATGGTTGAGGTCGTTTATTTTCTGTGTATCCATCATGGCGGGCGGCTTTCATAGTGGTTCCAGTGTTCCAGTGTTCCAGTGTTCCAGTGTTCCAGCGTGCGCGCAGGGGTGGGGTGGGAGTAGCCCGCTAGGCAGAGGGTGTCAGAGCAGGTGGAGCAGGCGCTCTAAACCACCCAAAACGTCGGCACAGTATGAGGACGCGCCGGCCATTCATGCTGATCAGCATCATGACACCCAGACTGCTCCAGCCGATCAGTGTACGCAGCGTAAGGGCTTTTGTGAGCGGGAACGCGGTCATCAGCCAGAAGAATACACCGGCTCGGGCAACAAAATAGGCGGCCCACAGGAGTGTAAACGCCCGGAAAAACCGGATGAGTTCAGGCTGATCTTTCGGGATCATATGTCCGTTTTTTGAGCGCGCGGCAAAGCGCAGCACTAGGGGTTCTTCCGCCACGGCTCCGGCTGTAAAAAAGGCGGCGGTGATGAGGTTGGACACTGTGGCTTCATAGCGCAGCATGAAAGGAGTTTTGGCGTAGAGATCAATCACGCCGAACACCAGCGCCATGCTGTTAGAGAACCACCACAAAACCGGAAACGGGCGGCGGGTGGCTAAGCGCCAGACACATTCCGCGACAATAAAAAGCAGTGTGATGGCAATGGCAGGCTTAATGCCAAAAACAAGCAGCATACCCCAGTAGAGGATCAGGCCGCCGAACATATGGAAAAGACTGACCAGTGATCTGGAAAATCGTTTCATTTTTTCTGTCACAGGATTTTTCCATAATGTTGGTTCTGGGTTTAAGCCGTGTGGCAGAGTATGAGCAGAGTTTGTGTCTGTTGTCCCGTGAAAGAAGGAATGTTAGCGCGCGCGCTTCCAGCCCCGGTCTTCCTGCCGCCAGTAGGCCAGATCATGCCCGGCGGCTTTCATGGCGGTCCAGCGTTCCCGCGCTGCGGCAACGGCGGCGGCGTCATGCCCGTCAAACAGGTCGAACACACGGTCAAAAGGAGGGGTGTCCGGGCAGGTGCGGCCTTCCAGAAGGAACAGGAACGGGGCGGCGTTGGGCACGTCTTCCCCTTGTGTCAGCCAGATCGGTTGCAGGTCCGGGCACAGGATGCCCTCACTGCCATGCGGCAACCATGCCGGTTCCGAGACTTTCCACAAGGCTTTATCCACCGCGTCCAGTAGGGGTTTGGTTGCACACCACACTACGGCTTTCTGCCCACTGGCCAACGTGCGAGCGAGCAGTTGTGGCAGAGCCTCCTCCACGCTGGTGCGGGTAAGATGATAAAAGCCAATCTGCGTCATGCGGGCCGGGTCCTGTCTTCTGGCATAAGGGGCAGCCTATCAGCTTTCGGTCTGTATGCAGAGGGCCGCAGGCGGTCAAACCGGTGGGTAAAGGACCGGCTTTGTGTTTCGGCGCCGCTATGTGCTGCCAGCATGTGCGGCTCCCGCAGGGGAACGATTGCAGTGCTGCCGCGCTGGCAAGACTATGCACTCACCACAAAAGACGCCGCCTGACTGATATATCATGCGCCCCTTCGTGCTCTCCGTCGCTGTGCGACAGGATGAACGCGCGGTGGCGAGGCGGGCTTTGTATGAAGAAGGACACAGACATGATGGCGAAAACAGTCACGCTACCCGATGGCACCAAACTGCCCGCGCTGGGTATGGGCACTTGGAACATGGGAGATTCGTCTGCCTCATGGAAGGATGAAGTCGCCACGTTGCGCCATGGCGTGGAGGCTGGCCTGAAGGTGGTGGATACTGCGGAAATGTATGGGCAGGGCCGGTCGGAAAGTCTGGTGGGCGAAGCCATGCGGGACGTGCGGGACGATATTTTTCTGGTCAGCAAGGTTCTGCCGTCCAATGCCTCGGCAGAAGGTGTGGCCAAAGCCTGTCGCTCTTCCCTCCGGCGGTTGGCGACGGACCGGATCGACCTCTACCTACTGCACTGGCGCGGGAGTGTGCCGTTGGCCGAAACCATAGAGGCGTTCCGCAAGCTGAAAGAGGACGGGCTGATCCGCTACTGGGGCGTGTCCAATTTTGATGTGGACGATATGCAGGATTTAGAGAAATACACCCGATCCTGTGAGTGCGCGAGCAACCAGATCCTCTATAATTTGGAGCATCGTGGCGTGGAGTATGACCTGCTGGACACCAACCGCTTCCGGCATGTGATGACCATGGCTTATTCTCCCATTGGGCAGGGTGGGGAATTGTTGCAAAACTCGGCTGTTAAAGCCGTAGCGGCTCGCCATACAACCAGTAATGGCCCAGCAAGCCCCGCACAGATTGCGCTGGCTTGGGTGCTTCGGATGAGCAATGTCATGGCGATCCCTAAAGCCTCTTCTCTTGCGCATATCAAGGATAATATCGCCGCGCAGGAGATTACGCTGACTGAGGATGATCTTGCTGCGCTGGACGCTGCCTTTCCGCCGCCTTCCCGCAAGACGCCGCTGGATATGATCTGATCCGGTGTGTCTGACGCGCGGCATAAAGGGCGTCAGACACAAAAAAGCCGCCGGGCAGAACCACGGCGGCTTTTTTTGACTTCAGTCAGATAAATCGGGGCTGAAAAATCAGACGCCGTCTTTCTGCATGTTGTCCAGAATGTAGGTGGCCATCAGCACGACCGGCAGGCCGAAGGCCAGAGAGAAGGTCAGAAAGTTCATGTCGTTCAGCTTGAGGCCGGTAAACAGCATGTCCAGACCCAGCAGTGTCAGAAAACCGTACATTTGCATGGTGAAGCCCTTTCGGTAGCGCGCAACATCGGAAGAAAGTCAGCCAACTCCCGGTATGGGGCGGCATCATTCAGAAACTTTGTTCCTTTTGAGGCGTATTTTACGCTGCCGCTAGGCGGGGTCAATATTTATTTGGTTTCCGTAAGTAATGGACCATTCTGGTCTTGTTTCATCAAACCGTAATTTAAGTCGGATCACGGTGAGTTTTTGAGAACTTATCTGATTTTTAAATAGAAATCAGAAGCGTGGCAGGCTGCGTGAGCCGATCAGTCTTCCGAAACCGGGCGATGGCCAACATGGATAGTCAGGGTCATGGGCTGGCTTTGCCGCTGCACGCTGATCTGCACCGTGCTGTTGGGGTGGGCGGCGGCTACGGCGCGGATCATGGTGCGGGCAGTGTCCATATGCTCGCCGCTCATGGCGGTAATAATATCGCCACGCTTTAGGCCGCCTTGTGCGGCGGGGCCGTTGCGGTCCACTTCCGCCACGCGGGTGCCGTTGCGGGTGGTAATGTCTTCCAACGTGGCACCCAGCCAGCCACGGTCAATCCGCCCGTCCCGTTGGAGCGCGTTGACAACGGGGATGACAATTTCAGACGGAATGGAAAAGCCCAGCCCGACAGACCCACCCGTGGGGGAGACAATAGCGGTATTCAGCGCAATGACCTGTCCGGCCAGATTAAAAGTCGGGCCGCCGGAATTGCCCGGGTTGATGGGGGCATCCAGTTGCAGAAAATCATCAAATGGGCCGGTGCCAATATCCCGCCCACGGGCGGAAACAATGCCTGCGGTGACGGATGAGCCAAGGCCAAACGGGTTGCCTGCGGCCATAATCCAGTCCCCCACCTGCACAAGGCGGCTGTCTCCCCATTCCACAAACGGAAGCGGGGTGGGGCTGTCGATCTTGATGACAGCAATATCCGTCAGATCATCAATCCCGATCAGGCGGGCGGAAAACTCCTTACCGGTGACAAGAGCCACGGTAATTTTGTCCGCGTCTTCCACCACATGCCCGTTGGTGACAATCACGCCGGATGGGTCAAGAATAAAGCCCGAGCCTGCGCCTAGCACTTCATCCCCATGCTTGCGCATCCGTTCCCGAAAACGGCGTTCCAGCGGTGTGCCTTTAACGGCGGAGGGTAGCTTTTTGCGTGTGCTGGAATCTGAATCCCGCGTGACGGCGATATTGACCACCGCAGGCACAACCTTACGCACCAGTGGCGCAAAGCTGGTTGGGCCGGGGGCAGCAACCAGAGGCGTAGGCGGTGCAAAAGTGGGGGCTGGGTCCGCCAGTGCAGTGCTCGTCCCGGTGGAAAGGCCGGACAGACTCATGGCGGCCATTACAGGTAGGCTCCGCAGCAATGTCTTCATGAGTAGGTGATCTGCTTTCCGGTCATATCGACTTTTGGCCCTGTTTCTCAATTTTACGCAATGATTCTATGCGCCAACAGGTCACACTGGTGCGGGTTTGCAACGCAAGTGTGGTGCTTGGGTAACAAAATCTTAATGTGCAGGGCGGCCCAGATATAGTCTTATCGGGCGGGCTTGCGCGGCGTTGCTGGGTTGAGGGCCGGGTTTTCCGGCCATTCATGCCGAGGGTAGCGCCCCCGCATATCCCGCCGCATGTCGGCCCAGCCGCCTTTCCAGAAGCCAGCCAAATCCGCCGTAATGGCTTGCGGGCGGCCAGCGGGGGAGAGCAGGGCGAGGCGTAGCGGCACACGGCCACCTGCCAGTTTCGGGGTGTCTTCCGTGCCGTAAAAAACCTGCGCGCGGGCGGAGGCTACAGGCACAGGTTGCGTATAGTCCACGCTGGCCTTGCCACCGGGGAAGGAGAGGGCGGTCGGCAGGTTTTTATCCAGCCACGCGTTGAGCGTGTAGCCCAGATGGTTTTTCAGCAGCGTTGTTAAGTCCAGCCCGCGCAGATCAGCCAGAGAGGTTAGGCCTTCAAGGGAGGGGGCGAGCCAGTCGTCCATCCGCGCGGCCAGAGCCGGGGTCGTGAAATCCGGCCACTCTTCACCCACGCCTACGCCATCAGGCAGGGCGCGGGCCAGTTCCACGCGGGCCTGAAGCTGGCGGGCGGCATCCGGCCAGTCCAGCGTGGTGTCTGGCGCGGCTTTGGCCTGTGCCAGCAGCAGGGAGGCGGCATTACCGGCCTGCACCTTTTCTGTCAGGTCCCGCAACACAAGGCAGCCGATGCGCGTGCGGCGGCGGGCGAGGATATTGCCAGAGACCGGGTCCAGAGAGGTTTCTACCTGCTCCTTCGTGCGGTCCAGCAGCGCGGGGGGCAGCGCATTGAGGTCGAGCGGGGCGGCAAGGCGGATTTCCGCGGAGGTGCGTAAATGCAGCCCGGCCACGGCGAGCAGTTTTTTCTCCGCCAGCCCATCATCCCGGCGCAGGCGGGCATTGCTGCCATTGGAGAGGCGGAACGTGCCAGCTTCCCCACGGGAGAGCGCGATACGGTCCGGGAAGCCTGCGGCAATTAAGGCGGCAGGGTCTCCCCCGACCTGCTGGCGGGCACGTAGCCCAAGCCGGAGGCGGAAGCGGGACGCGGCCTGACGGATGCGGGCCAGAGCGCCTCGGTCGGCTTCAGGATGATCCCCCCCGGCAATCAGATCCAGCCGTAAGGAAATATCAGAAGGGGGGATGGGGGGTGGCCCGCCGCGTCCAGCCGCGCGGGGGCGGAGAGGGTCACGTTCCTCCAGCAGGGCCGCGAGGTCCGCCGCCATCGCGGCTTCCTCCGCTGTGCGGGCGGCGAGCATCATCGCGGCAAGGCGCGGATGTGTGCCAAGGGCGGCCATGTCGCGACCATGGGGGGTAATCACGCCGTCCTCATCCAGTGCGCCGAGCATGATCAGCAACTCCCGCGCCGCAGCGATCGCGCTACCGGAAGGCTGGTCTGGCAGGGGCAGAGGCGTGTCAGACTGACCGACCGTATCCGCCCATAAGGCTGTAGCCAGAACGAAATCAGACAGGTCTGCTTCCAGAATTTCCGGCCTGTCATGCTGGGGCAGGCCGCGTTCCGTCGCGGTGGTCCAGAGGCAGAAGGCGGTGCCGGGAGCTTCTCGTCCAGCGCGTCCGGCCCGCTGGCGGGCGGCGGCGCGGGAGATGCGCAGGGTTTCCAGCCGGGAAAGACCTGCTCCGGCATCAAAACGCGGAGCGCGACGGAAACCGCAATCCACCACAACGCGCACACCGGGCACGGTTAGCGATGTTTCCGCAATGGAGGTGGAAAGAATAACCCGCCGTTGCCCCTGTGGGCCGGGGCGTAGCACGAGCGCTTGCTCTGCCGGGGAGAGTTCCCCATGCAGGGGGAGAACTGTGGCGCGGCAGTCTTCCAGAAGCTGCGCCGTGCGGCGGATTTCCCCCGTGCCGGGCAGGAAGACCAGAATATCGCCTTCGGTTTCCGCCAGTGCCTGCCGCACCCCGGCGGCGGTTACGGCGGGCAGGTCACGCAGGTGCGGAATGTCGCGTTTGGCGTGCTGCACGGTAAGGGGATACATCCGCCCTTCGCTGGTCAACACCGGGGCGTTCATCAGTGCTGCGAGCCGTTCCGTTTCCGCAGTGGCGGACATGGCAACCAGCCGCAGGTCTGGCCGCAGGGTGCGTTGCAGGTCCAGACAGAAGGCTAGCGCGAGGTCCGCGTCCAGAGAGCGCTCATGCACTTCATCAATAATCACGCAGGCGACATTTTCTAGCATCGGGTCGCCCAGCAGGCGGCGCAGAAACAGCCCTTCTGTCAGCACTTCGATGCGTGTGCGCTCCGAGACCACGGACTCCAGCCGGGTGCGGAAGCCGACAAACCCGCCCAGCTCTTCTCCCATCAGGGACGCAATGCGCGTGGCGGCGGCGCGGGCTGCCAGACGGCGCGGTTCCAGCATGATGATGCGGTCCGCCTCTCCCCGCCACGGAGCAGCCGCCAGAACCGGGGGCACCGTTGTGGTTTTCCCCGCGCCCGGCGGAGCAACCAGAATGGCGGATGCAGGCTGCCCCTCCACGGGAGTGCGGGCAAGTGCGGCGCAGAGGTCTGGCAGCACGTCCTGCACGGGCAGGCCATCGGCAATGGCAAACGGTGAGGCAGCGGGCATCTGGTTCAGTATAAAAGAGTGAGAATGGCGGTGTGGACCGAGATGCGTCTTTTTACCGTTTGGGCAGTTTCAGAACGCCGGGCTCGGGCGAGCGGACTTTTGGCGTTGCGGGGGCTGCGCTTTCATTATCTTCACCTGCCGGAAAAACCGGGTCGGGTTCAGAGGATTGTGCGGGAGCCGCACGGTTTGGTGTCGCACTATCCGCCGTGCCATCCGTGGCGGGTGCATTTTCCGGCACCGTGGCGGAGGGTGTTGCGTCCGGGACGGAGACCGTCGGGGTTGTCACGGTCGGCACTGTGACCGTGGGTGTTGTAATTTCTGGCGTTGTCACAGCAGGTGTTGTGAAGGCGGGAGTGCTGCTCAGGCCAGTCGCGGCTACCGGAATCGCGGCCGCTGCTCCTTTACGGGCTGCGCTGGTTTTTGCGCCCGGCGCATCAAGGGACTGGCTCTGAATAGCCGAGCCAACCGGTGTGCCGCCCGCATCCACCATCCAGTCTTTCAGGGTTTTGCGCACCTGATATTCAAACTCTACATTCATGCGCTGCATCATGTCTTTGGTGAGTTCGTACAGGTTGGCCGGGCTGTCCGCATCGCCTTTGGACAGGTCAGGCCGGATGGTTTCGGACACATGGGCTTCCGCTCGTGCCGCCTGTGTGCCGCCGCTGTTCAGCAGTTCCAGATGCACCGCCATCTGCCCGACCAGCACGCCGCCTGCGTTATGCAGGATGGAGGCGCGGTCAATCACGAACTTTGCCGTGCCGGATGAGCCTGCAGCCACCAGCCGGTCCTGCGCCATCTGGCGGAGTGCCTGCGCGGGTGGGGTCGGCGCGTTGGGGCCAATGTCCCCCGGAACTGGGTTTTGCAGCGTCTTATCTTCAATATCCAGCGTGCCAGCGTTCAGGTGCATCACGCTCAGATAATCATAGCGCAGGGGGGCGAAGTGTGTCGGCTGCGTATCGCCCGCGCAGCCTGCCAGAAAGGCTGGCAGGAGCAGAGCGACAGAGCATGTTGCGCGAAGCGGGCGAGAAAACAGCGACATGGAAACACGGTCCTTCAGGCGCGGAGTCCGGATATGGCAGCCAGAATCCTGCCTGCCCGGACAGATGCGGTCAACGGGTCTGTGCCGCGTCCTTTACGGGGTGCGCGGCGTAATATCCTTACGCGGAAAGCGGAAGTCGTGATTGCAGAATTCGCATGTCATCACAATCTGCCCGTCATCCTGACACATATGGTCCAGATCATCCGCGTCAAACCCCTGCAAGACATCAGACAGACGCGCGCGGGAGCAGCGGCAGCCATAGGCCAGAGCGCGCGGCTGGCTGACGTGCAAGTCTTCCTGATGGAACAGGCGGTGCAGGAGCGTGGCGGAGGACAGGGTATCATCCAGCACTTCCTTTGTGGAAAGCGTGGAAGCCAGAATAGTGGCAGTTTCCCAGCTTGCGTCGGCGTTTTCCTCGCCCACAACAGCGGTGCCACCTTCACCGGCAATGCGTTCCAGCACAAGGCTACCCGCGCGCCAGCCTGCGTCCGTCATGGTGCAGCACAGGTAAATCCAGCAAGCATGCTGCTCACTCGTGTTGAAATAATGCACAGCCATTGTCGCAAGGTCATCCCCCGCGAGGTCTACAATGCCCTGATGGCGCTCCATGTCCGCGCCCTGATCCACCGTGAGGGCCATATAGCCATCGCCCAGCAGTTCGCGGTCGGTCGGGTTCGGGGTTTCTTCAAGCAGCGCATCCAGAGCGTCATCGTCCGTGCGGGCGTAAAAGCGCAGCGCACCGGTATCTGTGCAGTCCGCCACCAGCATCGTCACGGGGCCATCGCCCTTGATCTGGAGCGAAAACGCCCCCTGAAACTTCAGGGCGGACGCCAGACCAGCCACCAGAGCCAGCGCTTTGCCTGCCAGACGGTTGACCACGCCGGGGTGGTCGTGGCGGGTCAACAGGACGTCGGTCAGCACACCAAGGCGGACCAGACGCCCGCGCACGGGACGGCCTTGCAGGTAGAACGGTGTCACACCACCGGGGACAACCAGATCCGGCACATCGGGGCGGTCACGGTCGAGAAAAGCAGGAGTTTCCATAAAAAACCTTAAATGCGATCAGTTCTGAGAATATGGGGAGACGCCCCGCATAATAACAGGGGGCGCCTTTGCTGACTGATGCAGTGGCCCCAGAGGCCCGAGGATGCCCAGAGGCCCAAGGATGCTCAGATATCCGAGGAAATGGACAGTTCCAGTTGTTCAAGCTGCTGTTCCAGCGTGCGTAGCGTGCTGGCATCCAGTTCAAGCCCGTCCTTTACCGCGCGCAAGAAGCCCTGACGGCAGGCATCATGGGCCTGATCGAGATCCGTCGTGCGGCCACAGCCTGCCAGACAGTCAAGGTAAGAGGCGCGGAACGGAGCAAGCTTGTCCGCCGTAACCGGCAGGCTGGCCAGAATACGGTCCAGACTCTCTTCCACCCAACCCGGTGTGGCGGGGGTGTCTTCCGTGCTGGTAGGGGTTACTGGTGTGTCTGCGCCGTTCATCCGCTTAGTCCTTCCCGAAAGAGGTCCAGTTCTCGCCGCCCATCGTCCAAGCCAGCAGGCCTTTTTGGGCATGTAGCCGGTTTTCGGCTTCATCAAACACGACCGACTGCCGCCCTTCAAACACGTCTTCCGTCACTTCCTCCCCAATATGGGCAGGGAGGCAGTGCATGAAGAGGGCATCCGGCGCGGCCAGAGCCATCAGGGCCGCATTCACCCGATAGGGGGAGAGTTTGGCAAGGCGCATGGCGGATTCTTCTTCCGAATCCGACATGCTCAGCCATGTATCCGTCACCACACAGTCTGCACCTTCAACAGCGGCGCGGGGGTCTGTGGTCAGCACCACATCGCCCCCTTCCTGTCTGGCCCAGTCCAGCACGGCTTGCGGCGGGGCCATGTCCGCAGGCGTTGCGGCGCGGAGTTTAAAGCCGAAGCGCACCGCGCCTTCAATCAGGGACACCAGCACGTTGTTGCCATCCCCGGTCCACGCAAAGGTGCGCCCTTTGACCGAGCCACGATGCTCTTCATAGGTCAAAACATCCGCCAGAATCTGCACCGGGTGGGAAGAGGGCGTCAGGCCGTTGATAACCGGCACGCTAGCGGCGCGGGCCAGTTCATGCAGGTTTTCCGTCCGGCCTGTGCGCAGCACGAGTGCATCCACAAAGCGCGAAAGAACGCGGGCGGTGTCCGTAATGGTTTCGCCTCGGCCAATCTGCATATCGGACGGGGAGAGGATGACAGCATCCCCCCCAAGCTGACGGATGCCCACTTCAAACGAAACACGGGTGCGGGTGGACGGTTTGGAGAGAATAATCCCCAGAGCACGGCCAGCCAGCGGCACGCGGGGGTGTAATGGAAAGCGGCGGCCCTTCTGCATCTGTTTCATACCGGCGGCCACATCCAGAATCTGGCGCAGCGTGGTGGCATCCAGATCTTTCAGGTCGAGAAAGTGGCGCGGCCCGGACTGTGTGGAAGATGTGGAGAGGGAAGACAGGGCGGCACTCACAGGCTTGGCTCCAGTGTTTTCGTGGTCTGGGTATCAGTCAGGGTCTGCACCGCTTTTTTCAGGCGTGTCGCGGCTTCACGGCACTCGTCTTCGGAAATGGTCAGAGGCGGGACCAGACGGAGCACGTTGTCTCCCGCCGTGACGCACAGCAGGTCGGCCTCCTGCGCCGCCGCCTGCACCGTGCCAACCGGCAGCACGCAGCGCAGGCCGATCAGCAGGCCAAGGCCGCGCCGTTCCGCAAAAATGGCAGGGGCGTTCTGCACCAGATCATCCAGAAGCCTATCCAGCAGGGCGGCGCGGGCACGGACCTGCTCCAGAAAGCCGGGGGCCAGCAGGACATCCAGCACTGCATTGCCAGCCGTGCAGGCCAGCGGGTTGCCACCAAAGGTTGTGCCGTGTGTGCCCGCCGTCATGTTTTTTGCGACGGCTTCCGTCGCCAGAACAGCCCCGATGGGGAAGCCCCCACCCAGACCTTTGGCAGCGGACATGACATCCGGCGTAATGCCTGCCCATTCATGCGCGAACAGCTTGCCGGTCCGGCCCATGCCGCACTGCACTTCATCCAGTGCGAGCAGTACGCCGGTTTCATCACACAGCGCGCGGACCGCCTTGAGATAGTCCGGGCTTGCAACTTTGATGCCGCTTTCCCCCTGAATGGGCTCCAGCATAATGGCGGCGGTCTGCGGGGTGATGGCGGCTTTCAGGGCGGCAATGTCATGAAACGGGACATGCACAAAGCCCGGAACCGGGGTGCCAAAGCCCTCCAGATATTTCGGGTTGCCCGTGGCGGAGAGCATGGCCAGCGTCCGGCCATGGAATGCGCCGTCCATGCAGATAATGTCCGTCCGCTCCGGGTGGCCTGCCATGGCCTGCGCCCGGCGGGCGAACTTCACCATGCCTTCATTGGCTTCCGCGCCGGAATTGCAGAAGAACACGCTGTCCGCAAAGCTGTTGGCCACCAGCCGCTCCGCCAGCCGTGTGGCCTGCGGAATCTGGAACAGGTTGGAGACATGCATGACCCGCCCGATCTGGCCGGTCAGTTCACTTACCATATGCGGGTGTGCGTGCCCGATGGAGCAGGTTGCAATGCCTGCGGCAAAGTCCAGAAATCGTCGCCCGTCCGTCGTGTACAGCCAAGCGCCTTCGCCACGCTCAAAAGCGAGGGAGGCACGGTTGTAGGTCGGTGTCAGGGCTGGAATCATGGAACAGTTCTTTGTGTTGCGTTGAGGTGATCAGCAAAAAAGGAAAAATGGCGCAAAACAGAAAATGCCCGCTGCCTGTCTGGAGCGGGCGACCCGTTTGCACCCGGCATGATGCGGCTGTCCTGCGCGCAGAGTCAAACGTCTAAAACGAAAGTCTCGCATGAAATTGTTATATTTGTTGCGTCTGGAGGGGGTTCGCTGGTCACGAATGGTCTTTTTACAGCAAAATAGGGCATAAGGGGTACTATGGGATCCGAAACCACACCCGCTGCCGAGGCACCGCCGCCACCTGACCGCAAAATCCTGCGGGAAGCAGCACTCGCGCATCTGGCGCGCTTTGCCACCACGCGGCAGGGGCTGGAGCAGGTTCTGCTTCGTCGCATAGCCCGCTGGGAGCGCAGCGCCTTGAAAGCCGGGGTGGAGCAGGATGACGTACGCGCCAAGGCCGCCGCCCTGCGGCCGGTGGTGGAGGCTGTGGCGGAGGAGATGATTCGTCTGGGCGCGGTGGATGATGCCGCCTTCGCGCAGGCCCGTGCCCGCAGGCTGGTGCGCTCCGGCCGGTCTGGCCGCGCCGTGCAGGCGCACCTTGCCGCGCGCGGTGTGGAAGCTGATGTGCGGGAGGCCGCCTTGCAGGAAGTGGTGGAAGGGTTTTCCCCTGCGGATGTGGAATTATCCTCAGCCCTTGTGCTTGCACGCAAGCGGCGGCTGGGGCCTTTTGCTGGTGCGCCCTCCCTCAGGCCGCCGCGTGTGTCCGGGATGCAGGAGTCTGGCGCGCAGGATTTCGGGGCTCAGGACGATGGGGACGGACGTAGCCCCGGCCTCAGCCCGGAAGAGGCGGAGCAGAGGCGGGCTATGGGGATTTTTGCCCGCGCCGGTTTCGGGCGGGATGTGGCGCAGCGGGTTCTGGAAATGGACCCGGAGGAGGCGCAGGAGTGGATGGAGCGTTTGAGGGCCGAGTCGTGAAGCGTTGGAGTAGTCTTTGTCTGCCCCTGCTGCTATCCGCCTGTGCGGGGCATGGGGGCTGGAACGGACCTGTGCAGTGCGCGCCATATGCGCGGGAACAGTCAGGTATTCAGTTGCGCGGGGATGCGGCGAGCTGGTGGCGGCAGGCAAGCGGGCATTATACGCGCACCTCCACGCCGGAACCGGGTGAGGTGCTGGTGTTCCGGTCCACCCGGCGGTTGCCGTCCGGGCATGTCTCGGTAGTGCGGGCCGTGAAAAATTCGCGCCTTGTGCTGGTGGACCATGCCAACTGGGAGCCGGGGCGGGTGACGCACCGTGCCCCGGTGGAAGATGTCTCGCCGGGGAATAACTGGACGCAGGTGCGCGTCTGGTGGACGCCTATTCACGGCATGGGGAAAACCGTCTACCCTGCGTATGGGTTTATAGAACCTGTGCTGGCGGGTGGCAGTTCCTGAGCCAAAACCCGCCGAGGGAAGGCCACAGGCAGTTTGCCCCGTTTTTCAGGCAGGCAGAGAGATCGGGCTTGCATGATGGGGGAAGCGCCGCCATGTGGTCAGAACACAAACAGGGAACTGGGCCGTAGCGCACTGCGTCGGCCTGCTAAACTAGAGGGCTGTTGAATGGGTAGCTTAAGCATCTGGCACTGGCTGATTGTGCTTGCGGTTGTGCTGGTGGTTTTTGGCGGTGGCGGCAAGATCAGCTCCATGATGGGTGATTTCGCGAAAGGGATTAAATCCTTCAAGAAACACATGGCGGATGATGAGCCGATGGATGAACCGGCCCCGCGCGCTGGTGGCCATATTTCCCCTCCGCCTGCCACAAACCCGGCAGACCCCGCTGCCGTGCAGCCAGAAAAAACGCGCCAGCCCTGAGCTTTGATCCTTGCTGCACGGCACAGGGATGCGCCTTAGGGCGGCTTTCTGGCTGGCCCGCAGACTGAGGACAGTGCCTTACAATAGCGCCGGATTTGAAGCATGAGCGAAAGCATGACGGATTTTGCACGCGCCACGCAGGAGATTCTGCTGGCAGGGCAGCGGATGGATGCGCGTGGCTGGGTGCCTGCTACAGCGGGTAATATCAGCCGCCGCCTGCCGGACGGGCGCATCGCCATTACGCGGTCTGGGTGCCACAAGGGCTTTCTGAAGGCTGAGGATGTCATCACGGTCAATGGCGGTGGCATTGCGCATCGCCCCGGTGACAAGCCGAGTGCTGAAACACTGCTGCATTGCCAGATCTATCAGCAGGACCCGACCGCAGGGGCCGTGCTGCATGGCCATTCCGTGGCGTCCACCGTGCTGTCCATGATCGAGAAAAGCCCGGCCCTGCACCTTGCGGACTATGAAGTGCAGAAGGTGTTTGAAGGCCAGACCACGCACGAAGCCTCCGTGCCGGTGCCGTTGTTTGAGAATGATCAGGACATTGCGCGTCTGGCGCAGAAGGTCACGCCGTTCTTTGGCACCATGCCCGCCGGATACATCATTCGCGGGCATGGCGTGTATGTGTGGGGCAAGGATATGCCAACCGCACTGGCACGGCTGGAAGGGCTGGAGTTTCTGCTGGCCTGCCTGCTGGAAAGAAGGAAGCTGGGGCAGTGAGCACGCTCACCATCTATCAGGATACCGTGCCGGAAACGCCTGTTCTGCAAACGCAGGACCCGGCGGACATTGCCAGCCATCTGCGCCCGCTGGGGGTGCGGTTCGAGCGGTGGCAGGGCCCGGAAATCCCGCCGCGCTCGGCAGATGCGGAGACCGTTCTGGCCACCTATCGCCCGTTTCTGGACAAGTTGATGGGTGAGACCGGCGCTGGCTCCGCCGATGTCATGCGTGTGGACCCGGCCACTCCCGGCCTTGAAGCGCTCCGGGCCAAATTCCTGTCCGAACATACGCATAGCGAAGATGAAGTGCGCTTTTTTGTGCATGGCTCCGGCCATTTCATCCTGCATGTGGCGGACAAGATTTATGACGTGGAATGCACGCAGACAGACCTGATTTCCGTGCCCGAAGGCACAAAACACTGGTTTGATGCCGGGCCGGAGCCGGATGTGGTGGCTCTGCGGATTTTTACCCACAAGGAAGGCTGGGTGGCCAACTACACCGGCACCGACCTTGCAAACCGTTTTATGGCGTATGATCAATGAGTGCAGTCTCTCACACCCCGCGCGTCGCCCTGCTGGATATTGAGGGCACAACAGCGCCGGTCTCCTTCGTGCATCAGGTACTGTTTCCCTACGCCCGTACGCATCTGCCGCACTTGCTGGCGGAGCAGGCGCATGACCCTGTGGTGCAGGCTGAACTGGAAGAAATCGCTCGGCTGGCCCCCGGTGTGCCACCCATGGAGCAGTTGACGCGCTGGATGGATGCGGACGCCAAGGTCGGCCCGCTCAAGGCGCTTCAAGGGATTGTCTGGGGGCAGGGCTACCAACGCGGTGAGCTTGTTGCGAGCCTCTACCCGGATGTGGTGCCAACATTGGAAGCGTGGTCAAAAGCCGGGCTGACGCTGGCGGTGTATTCTTCCGGCTCCCAGCCCGCGCAGAAGCTGATTTTTGGCCATACCCAGCAGGGTGATGTGACCCCGCTGTTCAGCAAGTTTTTTGATCTGAGGGTTGGCGGTAAGAAAGAGGCGGAAAGCTATCGCAACATCCTGCGTGAAACAGGTTGGCAGGCGGAGGACGTGCTGTTCCTGTCTGACGTGACGGCGGAACTGGATGCCGCGGCGCAGGCCGGGTTGCAGGTCTGCCAGATTGTCCGCCCGGAGGACGCTACGGTGGCGGGGAAACATCATCCGGTGGCGGCCACGCTGCCAGAAGCAGCGCATTTGTTTGGCCTGCCGGACACGGAGTCTGCGGCGTGATCAGGGCGCAACTGCACGAGGGTTGGCAGGCTACTCCGCAGGAGGCCCGTGGCTGCGCGGCCGCTTTGGGGAATTTTGACGGCGTGCATCTGGGCCACGCGCACCTTGTGCATACGCTCCATTCCGCACGGCCTGACCTGCCGTTGGCTGTGGTGACGTTTGACCCGCACCCGCGTGAGTTGTTCCGCCCGCAGGACCCGCCCTTCCGTCTGACGCTTTCAGACGAAAAACTGGCGGCCCTTGAAGCACTTGGGGTGCGGCATGTTTTTCAGATCAGGTTTGATGAAGACTTCTCTCGCATGTCCGCCGAGCGATTTGTGGAAGATGTGCTGTATGACGGACTGGGCCTGAAGCACGTTGCCTGCGGGCCGGATTTTGCGTTCGGGCATCGGCGCGGCGGCAATGTTTCCTTTCTGTCTGAACGCTCGGCGGAACTGGGTATGGGCTTTACCCCTGTGCAGGCGCTTTCGGACGGAACCGCGCCGTATTCGTCCTCCCGCATCCGGCGGCTGTTGCAGGATGGGTATCCGGAACGGGCGGCGGAAGAACTTGGTCGCCCGTGGTTTATCCGGGGTGAGGTGCAGCATGGGGACAAACGCGGTCGTCTGCTCGGTTTCCCCACGGCCAATATTCCGCTGGGGCGGCATCTGGAACCCGCGCGTGGTGTGTATGCCGTAACGGTCCGCCTGCCAGACGGGCAGACCCGGCCCGGCGTGGCCAATATTGGCCGCCGCCCGACGATTAATGACGGGCAGGAAAGCCGGCTTGAGGTCAATCTGTTTGATTTTGATGGGGATTTGTATGGCCAGACACTCTCCGTCGCGCTGCACCGCATGTTGCGGACAGAAAAACGGTTTGACGGGCTGGACGCGCTGAAAGACCAGATTGCGCAGGACGCCACACAGGCCCGCGCCGTTCTGGACGAAGAACTCCGCGCGAATTATCTCTGAAATGCCGCTTGCTGCTTGACCCTGCGGGCTGGCGCTTGGATAACGGATACCCCTGCGGGTCTGCCAGTCTGGCGGGCCTGTTCTTGTGCTGAACCCGAACCAGAGTGACACCTGCCGTTCCATGTCTAAATCCAGCAGCAGTGATTCAGAAACAAGCGCTAATGCCGATCTGTATCGCGATACCGTCTTTCTGCCCCGCACGTCCTTCCCCATGCGTGGCAATCTGCCCAAGCGGGAGCCGGACTGGCTTGCCCGGTGGGCCGAGATTGGGCTGGATGCGCAGATAAAGCAGCAGGCGGAAGGCCGCCCGGCGTTTACGCTGCATGATGGCCCACCCTATGCCAATGGTCATCTGCACATTGGTCACGCTCTGAACAAGATCAATAAGGATGTCATCAACCGCGCCCATCGCATGTCTGGCTATGCCGTGCGGTATGTGCCGGGCTGGGACTGCCACGGTCTGCCGATTGAGTGGAAGGTGGAAGAGGAATACCGCAAGGCTAAACGGGACAAGGATTCCGTGCCTGTGCTGGAATTCCGTGCGGAATGTCGGGCCTATGCGGCCAAATGGCTGGCCGTGCAGATGGAGGAATTCAAGCGTCTGGGCGTGCAGGCCGAATGGGCCAACCGCTACGCGACGATGGATTTCTCTTCCGAATCCGCCATTGTGGGTGAGATCGGGCGTTTTCTGCTGAATGGTGGCCTGTATCGTGGTCTGCGCCCGGTGATGTGGAGCCCGGTTGAAAAAACCGCTCTGGCCGAAGCCGAAATTGAATATCACGACCACAAATCCACAACCATTCTGGTGGCTTTCCCGATTGTGAAAGACCCCACGCCCGCGCAGGCGCTCAAGGATGTGTCCGTGGTGATCTGGACCACCACGCCGTGGACCATCCCCGGTAACCGCGCGCTGGCCTATGGGGCGGAGATTACCTACGTGGTGCTGCGCGTGGATGAAACGCGGGAGGGCGCGCTGCTGGAGCCGGGAGCCAAGGTTCTGGTGGCCGAAGCTCTGGTGGAAAACTTCTGCAAGGAAGCGCACATTTCCGCGCATCATATCCTCTACACCCTGCCGGGTGAGGCGCTGGAAGGGGCTGTCTGCGCGCATCCGCTGCGTGGCGCGGGCTATGATTATGATGTGCCGATGCTGCCGGGTGATTTTGTCACGACCGAAGCAGGCACCGGCCTTGTGCACATGGCCCCGGCCCATGGTGAAGATGACTTCCGCCTGTGCAAATCCTTCGGCGTTGAAGTGCCGGAAACCGTGCAGGATGACGGCACTTATGCCCCATGGGTTCCGGGTTTTGCCGGTGTGCATGTGTTCAAGGCGGCAGACCCGGTCTGCGCCGCGCTGACAGCCGTGATGGAGCAGGCCAACACCGCAGGCACGGCCCCTGCTGGTCTGGTGGCGCGTGGCGAGCTTGTCCATTCCTACCCGCACTCTTGGCGCTCCCGCGCGCCTGTCATCTACCGGGCGACGCCACAATGGTTCATCCGGATGGATGGCGAATCCGCGCTCCGCCAGAAGGCGCTGGACGCGCTGGATGATGTGACGTTTGTGCCCGCACAGGCCCGCAACCGCCTGACCTCCATGATCGAAAACCGCCCGGACTGGTGCATCAGCCGCCAGCGCGCATGGGGCGTGCCGATTGCCGTGTTTGTTGAAAAACGCACGGGCGAAGTCCTGCGGGATGCGGAGGTGATGCAACGCGTGGTGGATATCTTCCGTGAGGAAGGGGCGGACGCCTGGTACAGCTCTCCAGCCTCCCGCTTCCTCGGCGCGGATCGCAACGTGGATGACTACGAGCAGGTGTTCGACATTGTCGATGTCTGGTTTGAAAGTGGCTCCACCCATTCCTTCGTGCTCGGCCAGCCCGGCCTGTCTTTCCCGGCGGACTTGTATCTGGAAGGCTCTGACCAGCATCGCGGCTGGTTCCAGTCTTCCCTGCTGGAAAGCGTGGGCACACGCGGGATTTCCCCGTTCAAAGCGGTGGTGACCAATGGGTTCGTGCTGGATGAGCACGGACGCAAAATGTCCAAATCTCTGGGCAACGTGATTGCCCCGCAGGAAGTGAATGATGAGCTGGGCGCGGATATTCTGCGCCTGTGGGTCATGAATTCCGACACCAATGAAGATCTGCGGATTGGCAAGGAAATTCTCAAACAGCAGGGCGAACTTTATCGCCGCCTGCGCAACACGCTGCGCTGGTTGCTGGGTGCGTTGGATGGCTTTGCGGAGGAAGAGGCGCTGCCGTATGACCAGCTTCCCGAACTGGAACGCTGGGTGCTGCACCGCCTGACTGATCTGGGCGGCCTGATGGCCCGTGCGGTGGAAACACATGAGTGGGTTGGGGTCTATCCGGCCCTGCATGGTTTCTGCACAACCGATCTATCCGCGTTCTACTTCGATATTCGTAAAGACACGCTCTATTGCGATGCACCATCCAGCCTGACGCGTCGCGCCGCGCGGACGGTGCTGGACCATCTGCATCGCTGCCTGACCACATGGCTCGCCCCCGTTCTGGTCTTTACGGCGGAAGAAGCATGGACGGCCCGCTTCGGGGATGCGGAGAGTGTGCACATGCAGGCTTTCCCGGACCTCCCGGCGGAATGGAGCAATCCGGAGTTGGATGAACGCTGGACGCGCCTGCGCGCCGTGCGTCGTATCATCACCACGGAAATTGAGGGTGCGCGGCGGGATGGCACGGTCGGGTCCTCCCTTCAGGCGCAGGTTGAACTCACGCTTTCAGAGGCGGAAGCAGGTGAGTTTGCCGGGGTGAACTGGAGCGAACTCGCCATTGTCTCCCACGTCGATGTGCTGATCGTCCCGCAGAGTGGCTCGGTTTATGGCGAGAGCGAGCAGGGAGGCATCTTGCATGGCGCCCCGGTTGTGCGTCCGGCTGAGGGTGAAAAATGCGCCCGCTGTTGGAAAGTCCTGCCGGAAACCGGAACTCGTGCCGGTGCGCCGGGCCTGTGCCTGCGTTGTGCCGATGTGGTGGCGGAGCGGGAACAGCAGATAATGACAGCCGCGCAGGAGGGAGCGTGAGCACACCGCTTATGCGCAGACCTTTCAGCATCGGTTTTCTGGTGCTGATGCTGTCCCTCTCGGCGGACCAGTTGAGCAAATACTGGATTTTATATGGGCTGGACTTGCCGGACCGTGTGTCCGTCAAGGTGCTCCCATTTCTGAATTTTACCATGGTCTGGAATCATGCCGTCACGTTCGGCATGTTTGGCGGGTTGGGTAATGCCGGGCGCGTTCTGTTTTCCGTCATCGCGCTCAGCGTGGCCTGTGGCCTGCTGGTGTGGATGGCCAGAACGCCCAGTAAGCTGACAGCCGCCTGCGTGGGTGCCATTACCGGCGGGGCCATTGGAAATGTCATTGACCGGGTGCGCTATGGCGCGGTGGTCGATTTTATTCATGCACATGCTTTTGGTTGGTCATGGTATGTGTTTAATGTGGCTGACTCTGCTATTGTATGTGCAGTCTGTGTTCTGGTGTTGCAGAGTGTCTTTTCAGACCGTCAGCAGCAGGCATCGTGAGTTATAAAGCAACCTGTCATCCCGGCAGGTTGGGCAGGAAGGATATAAGACAGAAGATGGCGCGCCGTGTCTCGACACTGATTTCTCCGCTGCTTCTTGTTGGTGGCTGCGTAATGCTGACCGGATGTACCGGGTCTGAAGCGGCCCGTGCGTTCGGGCTGGAACGCAGTATGCCGGATGAATATACCGTCACCACCCGTGCGCCGCTGTCCATGCCGCCCATGGATGCGCTGGCCAAACCCGTGAGCGGCGCAGATCGCCCGCAGGATGAAAGTGAACGCCTGCAGGCGCTGGAAACACTTTCTCCAGATGTGGCCCTGCGCGGCACGAACGGGGACACCAGCGGTGCCCAAACCATTCTGGTGAACGAAGCAGCGGAAGCGTCCGATGCCCCGGATGAAGGTGAACTGGGAGAAGCTGGGTCCGGCTTTGTCAGCCAGTTGATGTTCTGGAAAGGTGGCAAGGCGGGCTCCGCTGTGGATGCAGACGCGGAAAACCGCCGCCTGAAGTCCAATGCCGCTCTGGGTAATAAGCCCACCAAGGGCGTGACGCCCACCGTTCATCCCAAAAAATCCGGCCTGTTCTGAGGCTGAGGTCTGACCATGTCGGACCCGGTCTCATCCTCGGCTGAACACTCCGGCATTCTACCGCTGCGGCCCACGCTGCGGCGGTTGCCGGAAGTGTTGGTCAACCGCATTGCCGCGGGTGAGGTGATTGAGCGCCCGGCCGCCGCCCTGAAGGAACTGGTGGAAAACGCCATTGATGCCGGGGCGAAGCGGCTGGATGTCAGCCTGCGAAATGGCGGGATTGACCAGATTATTGTGACAGATGACGGGAACGGCATGTTCCCGGAGGAACTCACATTGGCGGTTGAACGCCATTGCACGTCCAAGTTGCAGGACGAATCCCTTGTGCATATCCGCAC
Source organism: Acetobacter orleanensis (assembly GCF_001581005.1). GTDB lineage: Bacteria > Pseudomonadota > Alphaproteobacteria > Acetobacterales > Acetobacteraceae > Acetobacter > Acetobacter orleanensis. Next base: position 105,883 of record NZ_LHZV01000063.1, on the reverse strand, counting down.
CCTTGGTTTCCGGGGGGAGGCGTTGCCATCCATCGGGGCTGCGGCGCGGCTGAGCATAACCTCCCGCCCACGTGGGGAAAGTGGGGCATGGAAAATCCGTGTGGAAGGCGGCAAGGTTTTTCCGCCCGAACCCAGCGCGGGCGCGCCCGGCACCAGCGTGGTGGTGGAAGACCTGTTTTTTGCCACTCCGGCGCGGCGCAAATTTCTTAAAAGTGCGCGGGTTGAAGGTGGCCATGCGGAAAGCGTTATCCGGCGCTTGGCCTTGGCGGTGCCGGACACGGCCTTCCGCTTCAGTTTAGATGACCGTGTGGTGTTTGACCTGCCCGCGCAGGACATGGCGGCGCGGGCTGCGGCCCTGCTTGGCGCGAATGAGGCTGATGGTTTTCTGAGCATTCATGGCGAGCGGGACGGCATGACTCTGTCCGGCTTTGCCTGTGGCCCGTCCGTGCATCGCGCTACGGCGGCGGGGCAGTTTATGCTGGTTAATGGTCGCCCGGTGGTGGACCCGGTGCTGAAAACCGCCGTGCGCGTCGCCTATCGGCGGGTAATTGAACACGGACGGCACCCGGTCGTGGCGCTGATGCTCACCATCCCGCCTGACCGCGTGGACGTAAATGTGCATCCGGCTAAAACGGAACTCCGCTTTGCGGATGAAGCCTCAGTCCGTTCTTTAGTAATTGGCACGCTCGGGCGCGCTCTGGAGGCAGGGGCCGGGATAGTGGGTGTGCGGCCCTCCTTTTCCGCCGTCAGGCCGGGACGAATCTGGTATCCGCCGGAAAACACACAGCAACAGTCTGGCCTATTAACGCCCGGCCAGCGTTCTACAACGTCGCCTGCTCAAAGCAGTTTCGCCGAACCCCGGCTCGGGTTGGGCGATACGCCCTCCGCCCGTATGCTGCCGCCTCTGCCGACAGGGAGCTTATCTGATGGGCAGGATTCCGGTTTTGACGAGGCCGGAGCCGGACTTGGCACCGGACTGGGAGGCTCAGCTTATCCGCAGCAGGACTATCAGCGTACGGCGGCTGGCGGCGCTGCGCAGGGCAGGCTGTTAACCGAATCGGGAACAGGATTCGCCGGACAAAATGACGGTGGGGATGCCGGATGGGAGGCTCGGGCCGTCAGCTTTGCGGAGTCGCACCCCGGTCAGTCAGGGGCGTCCGTTCCACATCCCGCTGGGCAGATTGCGGCGCATCCGCTAGGGGCGGCGGTCGCGCAGGTGCTGGATACCTACATTATTGCCGTGGCGGCCGATGGTAGTCTTGTGCTGGTGGACCAGCATGCCGCGCATGAGCGGCTGACGCATGAGCGACTACGGGAGCAGTTTCTGAGCGGCAGCGTGCGGGGGCAGCGGTTGCTGGTGCCGGACGTGATTGAACTGGCGCGTGGGCAAGTGGAATTGCTGCTCAGCCGACAGGAGATGCTGGCCAGACTAGGGATTGAACTGGAAGCTTTTGGCGGCACTGCGGTGCTGGTGCGCGCTTTGCCCGCCATGCTCAACAGCACGGACGCTCTTGGTCTGTTGCGGGATCTGGCGGAAGAGCTGGAAGCGGATGATGCCGGTGCGCCGGATGAAATGCCCTCGCTGGATGGGCGGCTGGACGCGGTGATTGCCCGCATGGCCTGCCACGGCAGCATTCGCGCGGGGCGACGGCTGACGCGGGAGGAAATGGACGCCCTGCTGCGGCAGATGGAAGCCACGCCACGGGCTGGCACCTGCTCCCACGGGCGGCCAACATGGCTGAAACTCAGCAAAAATGATCTTGAAAAACTCTTCAGCCGACGCTGAGAAAGTGCCGGTTTTCATGGCACGTGCGTGTCTGCTCTGCTGAACGTGAACAGAACTTCTCTGGTTTCTCTTTTTAAAAGGGGGCAGAGTCCGGGCGAAGTCATGCAATCCGGATGGTAAAAACACCGTGCCTCATGCTCTGTTGTCTCTGATAACCTATCTTCCTCTCGCCGGTGCGCTGGTAGCGTGGCTGTTTTGCCGAGGAGGAGCGGCGCAGGATATTTTAGCCCGCCGTATAGGCATAGGCACAAGTCTGGCCGTGCTGGCTCTGAGCGTTGCGCTGTGGTGCGGCTTTAATCCCGCAACGCCGGGCCTCCAGTTTGAAACCCGGCTGGGCTGGGTGTCGGACGCCGGGATTTCGTACCATACCGGGGTGGATGGCATCTCGCTGGTCTTTATTCTGCTGACAGCGTTTCTCACACCACTGGCCATGGCAACGGGTGCTCGGAGCATCCGCACGCAGGGGCGTGAGTTTGTTGCTGCCATGCTGCTGCTTGAAACAGCATTGTTTGGCCTGTTTTCAGCGCAGGACCTGCTGCTGTTTTATGTGTTTTATGAAGCAACGCTGATCCCCGCCAGTTTGATGATCGGCATCTGGGGTGGCCCCAAACGGGCGTGGGCCTCCTTGCAGTTTTTCCTGTTCACGTTCGGCGGCTCGCTGTTCATGCTCATCGCGCTTATCGTGATGTGGCAGCAGGCAGGCACCACGGATATTCCGTCCCTCATGCAGGCTGGTTTTTCCCACTCCCTGCAAGGCTGGCTGCTTCTGGCCTTCCTGCTGGCCTTTGGCGTGAAGCTACCGCTCTTTCCGCTGCATGCATGGCTGCCCGATGCGTATTCCGAGGCACCGGCTCCGGCCTCCGCCATGCTCTCCGGCGTGCTGTCCAAAACGGGGGCCTATGGGCTGCTGCGGTTTGGGGTGCTGATGTTCCCGGATGCAGCCCATCTTTTCGCGCCCTATGTGCTGGCGCTGGGTGTTGTGGCGATTCTCTATGCTGCCTTCGTGGCGTTTGCGCAGACGGACATGAAGCGCGTCATCGCTTATTCCTCCTTCTCCCACATGGGCATGATTGCCGTTGGCCTGTTCACGCTGACAGCGGAAGGGATTGATGGCGCTATTTTCCAGATGCTCTCGCATGGTGTGGTGATTGCAGCACTATTCTTCTGTGTCTCCGCCGTGGCTGTGCGGTCAGAAACACAGCAGATTTCAGCCCTTGGCGGCGTGGCGCGGCAGATGCCGGTGCTGGCGGTGCTGACCATGCTGTTCACCATGGCCAATGTTGGCCTGCCCGGTACGGGCTCTTTTGTGGGAGAGTTGCTGGTGCTGATGGGGGCGATCCACGTCTCTTTCTGGGTCGCGCTGCTGGCTGGGGGCACCATGATTATGGGGGCGGTTTATATGCTCTCGCTATATCGCCGGGTGCTGTTTGGCGGCTTGCAGGGCACGGTGCATCTGCTGCGTGATCTCAGCATGGGAGAAATTGCAGTGCTGGCACCATTGGCGCTTGTTACGCTCTGGATGGGTATTCACCCCGGCAGCTTTACCCGCCTGTTTGACCCCGTGGTGATGCAGGCCGTGCATCATGGGGCTACAGCTGCCACGGCGTCTTTGTCCGATGGCACGCTGCATCTGGCCTCCCGTTAAGGTGCAACTGGCGGACTGATAAGAGCGTCCGCCAGCCCATTACGGTGTTCCCGCCAGAAGGCTGAGCGGATAGGGCAGGGGTGGAAAGGGCGCTGTGGCTCAGAGAGAGGGAGGTGAAAGCCTCCTGACTATGAGCATTTATCTGTGACTCCGTCCTTCGTAATCTGAAAATGGTGGCTGGAAAGGAGCAAATGGCTTCTTTGATGTTGAACTCTCTCGCTTGCCAGAGAGGGCTTGGTAACCAGTCTGAAATGCTTTCCCGGACTATAGATTTTGCGCTGTTGCGTCCTGAGATGGCCGAGGTTCTGGCTTGTTCCGATGGGAGTAGGGGCAGTGGGCCGCCGCCGTGCGATCTGATCAGGGTCAGATCGAAAATGTCCGTATCATCTATTCTTTGATTTCTTTACGTTTATAGCAGAATAGGTCCGTCGTCGCTTTTGCTTCGGCCATGACGGGGTGAACGTAACAAGTGCGGTGCGCGTAGAAGAGCATCACACGGCTGCTTCAGGCAGCAGGTTTGCGTTCGGCCATGTAACGGCCGGGCGGCGCACCCAGATTTTTACGGAACATCGTCACGAAGCTACTGGCGCTTTCATAACCCAAAGCATCGGAGACCTGTTGAACTGAGGAACCTGCACCCAGCCACCTGACCGCAAGCATCAGATGGAGTTGCTGACGCCAGCGGCCAAAGCTCATGCCGGTTTCGTGGACGAGAAGACGTGCCAGTGTGCGCTCGCTCATGCCCACGCGCCGTGCCCATGTCTGGATCGTGCCGCGGTCGGCGGGATCATCCATGATCATGTCAACAATCTTGCGTAGCCTAACATCGGTTGGCATCGGCAGATGCAGGTTCCCGACCTGTTGCAGCGCGATTTCATCCAACAGCAAGGTCATCAGGTGCGATTCCATGCCGCCCTCGGCGTAAAGCATGGGGAGGCTTGCGGAACGGACCATCAATTCACGCAGTAGCGGCGTGGTAGACAGGGAGCAACAGGTCAACGGGAGCTTCAGGGCCGCATGCGGATCAATAAAGACGACATAGCATTCGAGCAGACCGGTCGTTGTGAATTTATGCTCGACGCCCCCCGGTACCCAGATGGCGCTTTGCGGCGGCACTATCCAGAAGCCGTTTTCCACTTCGCAGGTCATCACGCCACGCAGCGCCAACAGGAGTTCACCCTTGAGGTGGCGATGGAAATCTATTGCTGGTTGATGGCGGAAATCTGCATCCTGACGGTCAAGGCTTTCCATCACGATACCTGTGGCACCAATGCTCACCACTGGGCGCGGTACGAGGTCCGGGTCGGTCCATTCGAAGGACGGTGAGTGCTCGTTCCAGAGAGGCATGGCGCGGTTCTGATCGTCATCCCGAGAGAATTGGCCATATTTCCATATATTCTGGCCATATTGCCCAATGCTGTCAAACCTGTCCGACCCTACCATGCCTGAAGCGGTAACGGAGTTCTGTTACCGCCCCCCTTTTCGGAGCAGGCGATATCATGGATTCATTGAGCACGGGACGCGTTGCCCAAACCTTGCAACGGGTTTTTCAAGAAGCAGAACAGGCGGATCGGGCCTTGATGGCGCAGTTCGAGAACGCAGAAAATCTCGAACAACTAATGGCTGAGAGCGTCGCCGAGCATCGCGAGCAGGAGTGTCGCGATGTCCGCAGTTTCTATCATGGCTACGTCAATAACTACCTTAACGTAGAGCCAGCATATGGCCGCTTTCTTTATCAGTGCGCACGGGCACGTCAGGCGACACGCATCGTCGAGTTCGGCACGTCGATGGGCGTCTCCACCCTGTATCTGGCCGCAGCCCTGCGCGACATGGGGGGTGGCCATCTGATCGGCACCGAACTGGAGCCCGACAAGGCCGCGCGTGCCCGCGCCAATCTGGAAGAGGCGGGGCTGGCCGATCTGGTCGAAATCCGTGTGGGCGATGCACGGGAAACACTTGCCGATGTTGGAGGGGAGGTGGATCTGGTATTGCTCGATGGCGCGTTCAGCCTCTATCTGCCGGTGCTGAAGCTATTGGAGCCTCATCTGAAGTCCGGCACCCCGATCCTTGGGGAAAATGCCTTTGACTATGACAACGAATATCTGACCTATGTGCGCAATCCCATGAACGGTTATCTCTCGCAACCGATCCCGATCAGCGCATGCCGGGGCAACGAGTTCACCGTGTTCACGCGATGACTAGGTCCTACGTCTGGGAGGTGTCGGCCATCTGATAATCCGGGCGACTGGGCGGGGCGCTCTGTTTCACGAGGTCATGAAACGCGCAGGTGCCACTGCTGTAGTGTTTCCTGCCGTGGCGCATGAGTGCCCCCGCTTAAATAGCGTTACGGAAGACTATTGCAAAAATTGCGGATGACCAGTGGGGCGTGCCCGTTTGCGCCTGACCGCATGGTCTGGTTTCCGCGATGCCACCCGCAGCATCGGGGCTGTAAAGCCCGCGGTTCAGTCATAAAAATGCCTGCAATCCTTGGCTCTGAGCTTTCGGATCAGCTTTTTAAAGAAGGATGTCAGATTGCCCCGATCCTGAACGCTCTGAGGCGATGGCTGGTGTTTTACTGGGGTAACTCAGGCAGTTCGTTCGGTGGACCCTTTTTGCCCGGCGTCAGCACCGTTCCAGCAGATGCCACCACAATGCATAGAATGCCGACCATGCGTAGCGGGGAGAGGGTTTCGTGCAGCAGCAGGATGCCCGCGCAGGCTGCGCAGACGGGTTCCAGACTATACAGCACACCCAGATCTCGCGCGGAGAGCCGGTGCATGGCCTGCATTTCCAGTGCGTAAGGCAGCGCGGAGGAGCAGAACGCCACTAGCACAGCCATCCCTAGCAGAAGCGGGTGATGCAGTCCGGTCACGAAGGCCGGGGTGAAGCAGGGCAGGAACAAAATAGCCGCGCTGCACAGCAGACCCAGAGCGCAGGCGTGGCCGGGGGCGAGTTTCCCCGTCATCCGTTTACCAAAAATAATATAGAGCGCCCAGCAGATGGCTGCGCCAATGGCATAGGCCACACCCAGCATATCGGGGAGTGCCGCTGTATCTGGCCGCAACAACAGGGCTAAACCGAGCACTGTCAACGCAACCCAGCCAATATCCGCCAGCCTGCGGGAGCCGATAAAGGCCAGAAAGAGGGGGCCGGTAAATTCAATGGCGACCGTCATGCCCAGCGGGATGCGTTCCAGCGCCAGATAGAAGCACAGGTTCATCCCGGCAATTGCAATGCCGTAGGGCAGCACCAGCCGTATCGTGCGGCGTGAGAGGACATGCCAGCTTCGGAAGAACAGGACCAGCACGATCGCGGCAAACGCCGTGCGCAGGCCGACCATGCCCACGGCCCCGAAGAGCGGGAACAGGGACTTGGCCATGGAGGAACCGAACTGAAGGCAGATTATGCCGCCGACCAGTTGGGTGAGCGCCAGCAGACGCTCCCTGAGGGCGGTGTTGGGAAGGGAAGCCGCCATGCTCAGACCTGCTCAGAAGTCCGGAGCATGCCGAACGTGATGTTAGAAAAAGGCGGCTGAATCATACATCCAGCAATTCGCCAACAGATTGCGCGTGTTCCTGAATGAACGCAAAGCGCAGTTCCGGCTTGCGGCCCATCAGACTTTCCACCCGTTCCCGCGTGGCCAGACGGTCTTCCGGCGGGGCCACCACGCGCAACAATGTGCGGCGTTTGGGGTCCATGGTGGTTTCTTTCAGGTCACCCGGCGGCATTTCGCCCAAGCCTTTAAAGCGGGAGACATCAATTTTGCCACGCGCCTTGAAAGCCGTTTTCATTTTCCGCTCGCGGTCAGCATCATCCATTGCATAAACGGAGTGTGCGCCCTGCGTCAGTCGATAAAGTGGGGGCTGGGCCAGATAGAGATGCCCGTTGCGGATCAATTCCGGCAGTTCCCTGTAGAAAAACGTCATCAGCAGGGAGGCGATATGTGCACCGTCCACGTCAGCATCGGTCATGATGATGACGCGGCCATAGCGTAGCTTGCTCAGATCAAACCGATCGCCTGAACCGCAGCCGAGGGCTTCAATCAGATCCCGCAATTCCTGATTGGCGCGGAGTTTTTCCGTGGTGGCGCTGGCCACGTTCAGGATTTTACCGCGCAGGGGCAGGACAGCCTGTGTCTCACGATTGCGGGCCTGCTTGGCGGAGCCACCGGCGGAGTCACCCTCCACCAGAAAAATTTCGGTCTCTTCCGCCCGTTCCCGCGTGCAGTCTGTCAGCTTACCCGGCAGGCGCAGGCGGCGCGTTGCACTTTTGCGCGGTGTGTCTTTCTGCTCACGCCGGCGCAGGCGTTCTTCCGCGCGCTCAATCACAAAACTGAGCAGGGCATCAGCCTGAGGCGGGTTTTGCGCAAGCCAGTGGTCAAACCGGTCCCGCAGGGCGGTTTCCACCAGTTTGCTGGCTTCGGCGGAGGTCAGCTTTTCCTTGGTCTGGCCCTGAAATTGCGGGTCACGGATAAAAACAGACAGTTTGGCGGCAATCGTGCCCAGCACGTCTTCGGCTGTAACAGACGCGGCTTTTTTATTGGACCGCTGCTCCCCCCATGCGCGCAGGCCTTTGACCAGCGCGTTCCGGAATCCCGTCTCATGCGTGCCGCCCTGCGGGGTGGGGATGGTGTTGCAGTAGGAGGCAAGGGCTGCCGTACCGCTTTCCAGAAAAGCGACGGCCCATTCCACCCGGCCATTATCCGTGCCATCGGCGGCCGGCGGAAGGCTGGCATCTCCATCCCAGAGCGGGGTGAGCAACGGGGCGGAGGCCCCCAGCTCGTCCGTCAGGCTGTCAGCCAGCCCGCCGGGAAAGTGCAGCGTGGCTTCCGTCGGGGTTTCATCGCCCGCTTTGATCAGGGACGGGTCACATGACCAGCGAATGGTCACGCCCCGGAACAGGAACGCCTTGGAGCGGCACAGCTTATACAGCCGGGACGGCACAAATACATGGGAACCGAAAATGAGGGTGTCCGGCTGGAAAGTAATTTGCGTTCCGCGCCGGTTTTGCGTGGGGCCTACTTTTTCCAGTGGCGTGACGGGTTTGCCGCGCTCATAGGCCTGTCGCCAGATGGCGCGGTCTCGCGCAATTTCCACATCCATGCGGGAGGACAGGGCGTTCACTACGGAAGACCCGACTCCATGCAGACCGCCGGACGTGGCGTAGGCCTTGCCGGAGAATTTACCGCCAGCGTGGAGGGTGGTGAGGATGACTTCCAGCGCCGAGCGGTCCGGAAAACGCGGATGCGCGTCCACGGGGATGCCGCGCCCGTTGTCCCGGATGGTCAGGCGATTATCCGGGTCCAGCCGCACATCAATGGCGGAGGCGTGGCCAGCCACGGCTTCGTCCATGGCGTTATCCAGCACCTCGGCGGCGAGGTGATGCAACGCTGCCTCATCCGTGCCGCCAATATACATGCCGGGGCGACGGCGCACAGGTTCAAGCCCTTCCAGAACCTCAATGGCGCTGGCGTCATAGGCTTGGGGGCTGGTGTCCGCTTTGGTCGCAGTTTTCCCTGCAGGCTTGCGGGAAGGCGGGGGCGGAGAAAACAGGTCGCTCATGGATAAGGTCTGTCCCGCTTTGTCGCTGATTCGTCAAGCAGGCCTGAACAAAAGGTGGACGGATGGCCGGGCCTGAAACGCGACGCCACCCGCCGGAATGCTGTGACGATTAAGCGCGGTGTGCTGTTTTTGCCTTTGTCGTACGGCGCGCAGGGCGAGACGGACGGGAAGAGGCGGCAGGAGCTGCACAGGTTTCAAAAGAGGCAGGCTGGGTCACGTCTTTGGCATCTGTGTAGTTGGCCAGATCTTCAGAGCTTTCCAGCGCGCTGACTTCATCAAACATGGCAAGACGCTGCATGCAGAAAATGGTGCCGGACTGGAGGCCTTTTTCAGACTGAATGTTGGCGAGCTGCGTGATGTAGTCATCATGCTCGCGCTGGGCGCTACGGCCATAGGTGGTGCGGAAGTAGGAGTTGAGCTTCTGCTCTTCGTTCAGCAGCGTGGAGCGGAATTTGCCCACGAACGCGTTGTAACGGTCCTGCGCGTTGCAGGAGAGAGCTGTCACCATCAGCTCGCTTTTTAGAGCCTGAATGTTGAATGCTTCATGCGCCGGGGAATGGCCGCACGGGGTGGCGGCTAACGTGACAGTGCTGTGCAGCACACCAAAAGCAACGGCACCAGCGGCAAGAAAACGGGAAAAAGACATGCGGGTCCTCCGATACATGCTGGAGCGGGCGTGCCTCTTCATAGCAAGGTCTCCCCGGCAGGCTCAGCGTATAAAACGGTTTCTACAAGGTTTGATGAACGAAATAGCGTATTCAGCAGAGAAAGATAGAAGTATTTTTTCATACCGCGTCTTAGCATTTCCGGATGCAGGAAACTCGTTGTTGCGAGTGGGCCGGCACACACGAAGGACACAGTCTGCTCTTCCAAACCGTTAATTTCGGGCAAAATAATGTTTCTTGTGAATAGGCCAGCCAGAAACTGAAACAGAAAAGCCCGCGTTGCCCTGCGGGAGAGGGATATGAGTTACCCCCTTTCTTCCTTCTGCCGTATGCTCTAAAGGCAGAGACGAATCATGTGGCACAGCGGGAGATGGGCATAAATTTGCCTGATTTGCCCGCATACGGTGCGCAGAAGGTTCATGTACTGAATAATAATAGTGAAGCGGAGCTGTCGAGTGCGCTTACGAGGAATTGCCGTTCTGGCGCTAACTGGTGGTATGCTTGCCGGCTGTGCAACTACAGGTGGCCCAGTTATTACCGGGTCTCCTAACCCGTTCGGGTATATGAAGAAATCAGCGGTCTGCCAGACCACACCGCTGAAAAAGGCCGCTGATGGCAGCCTGAGCACCACGATGACGGTGCGTTCAGACGATGGCCTGTGTGACCTGAAGGTCTCTAAGGATTCTGGTAAGGCCTACACCTCTTTCGGTGTCTCTCCGTCACCAGAGCATGGGAAAGCCTTCCTGTATAATCTGGATAACGACACCCATGTGACCTACACGCCCACCATGGGCTACGCTGGTCAGGATACGTTTACGGCCATTCTGGTGCCCGCACCCGGTGAAAAGCGTGTCCGCCTGACGGTAACGGCACAGGTTGACGCGACAGGCGTTGTGCTGCCCAAGGCTCCGGCTCCGGTTGAAAGCAAAACGGACGCCACGAAAACAACAGGCTCCAAAGGCAAGAAGGCCGTCACGCGCCGTCGTGTTGTGAGCCACAAGAAATAAGCCTCAAACAAGAAAGCCTCACAGTCGCGGATGACGCCATCGTGTAAACGGTGGCGTTATTCTTTCTGAGTGTCTCTACAAAAACGCGCTGCCACCAGTTTGCTGGTGCAGCGCGTTTTTTGTTCAACATCCCGGCCGGCCAGATTGACCAGACCCGCAACAGCCAGCCTGCTACAGGTCTGTCCACCACAGGTTAGCTCTCATCTGGTCAGATTGAGAAAGTAATCGGCTCACTCAGCGGGCGTTTAAGGCCGCAGTTCTCGGTTTTTTTAACCAGATCATCCAGCGTGGTCTTTTTCATCTGTGCTGTGAGCTCTTTATCAAATTGCTTCCAGCACGGCTCTATCACCTTGTTGAATAGCGGGCCTTGCGGACCATCCTCCCCGTTACCGTCATCCTGCGTGACAGCATTGATGATGTCTACCAGAGAGATATCCCGGCGGGGACGACCCAGACGATACCCGCCACGCGGCCCACGGATGCTCTCTAGCAGGCCTGTGCGTGAGAGAGCCTGAAGCAGAGGCTCAATGCCACGCCGTGCCAGAGCGGAGCGTTCTGCAATATCCGCAGCACTAACCGTGCCGGAGCGGCCCGCATGAAATGCCACATCCAGCATGATGAGAACGGCTGTCATGGCTCTGTCCCGACGCAAAATCATGAGTCTGGTTTCCTTTCACACCAAGAAAAGGCCGATCGGCCGTTAAACATGAATAATGGTGAGATATAGCAGGCGTTCTTCTGTTTATCTACGTTGATAATTCGTATTATACAAAGAGCAACGAGAAAGAAGACACTCAGAAAAGGGACGTTCATGGCAAGTTCGGATAAATCCGGCGGGAGTTACGGTTTTGCTGCTCCGCGCGGCAAAGTGTACGACTCGGTTGTCGATCTGGTGGGTGGAACGCCTCTGGTGGCTCTTCCCCATCTGTCGCGAGAGGAAGAGCTGCAATGCCGGCTCCTGCTCAAGCTGGAATTTTTCAATCCGCTAGGCTCTGTTAAGGACCGGATTGGCGCGGCCATGGTGCTGCAAGCGGAGCGGGAAGGGCGCATTACCCCCGGCCGCACGGTGCTGGTGGAGCCCACATCCGGCAATACTGGTATTTCGCTGGCGTTTGTCGCTGCGGCGCGAGGCTACCGGCTGATTGTAACCATGCCCGAAGGTGCCTCCATTGAGCGGCGGCGGATGCTGCGCCTGATGGACGCACAGGTGGAACTTACCCCGGCCCGTTTGGGAATGGCCGGAGCCATTGCCCGTGCGAATGAGATTTTGCAGGAAACGCCGGACGCATGGATGCCGGACCAGTTTGATAATCCGGCCAACCCGGCTGTCCATGCTGCCACCACGGCAGAAGAAATCTGGGTGGATACGGACGGCACGGTAGATGCAGTTATTGCGGGGGTGGGCACAGGGGGCACCGCGACGGGTATTGCTGAAGCTCTGAAGCCGCGCCGCAAAGGTTTACAGGTATTTGGGGTTGAGCCGACAGAAAGCGCCATTCTGAATGGCGACGAACCCGGCCCGCATGGCATTCAGGGCATTGGCCCCGGTTTCTGTCCGGCGACACTCAACACGAAACTGCTGGATGGGGTCATTACCGTTTCCGAGCGTGAGGCGATTGCCTCTGCCCGCCGCTGTGCGCGGCTGGACGGTGTGCCTGTGGGGATTTCTTCCGGCGCGGCCCTGCATGCGGCCCTTCAGGTGGCGAAGAAGCCAACCTCTAAAGGCAAGACGATTGTTGTTATCGCACCGTCTTTTGCAGAACGGTATTTGTCCACGTCCTTATTTTCAGGGTTATAAAAAGGGTTTAAAAAAGCCGCTCCGGCATTGCGCTAGAGCGGCTTTTTTTGGGTTTAGAACCCTTCATTACCCCTCTGTTTGAGAGGGGCGTAAGACACCGACGGTCTTAGCGGAAAATGATTTCCACACGACGGTTCTGGGGTTCTTTGGTGTTCGGGCCGGTTTTAACCAGCGGGTTTTCTTCACCGTAGCCGTGAATGTCGATGGTCGCGCCGGGTACGCCATCCCGCACCAGTTCGGCTTTCACAATCTCTGCACGACGGAGGGACAGCTTCATATTATAGGCCTCACCGCGCTTCTGGCCGGGGAAAGCGGAGGAGTTATCCGTGTAACCAGACACGAGAATGCGAGTCAGGCTGGTGTGCGCGGTGGCTTGCGCAGCAACCGCCACAATGGAGCGTGCCCTGTTGGACAGTTCAGACTTGTCCCAATCAAAAAACACCAGATAGCTACGCGCTGGCTGCGGGGCCGGGGCTGCTGTGGGTTCTGGTATTGCGGGGGGAGGGGGCGGTGCGGGATTGAACTCATACCGCAGGCCCAGCATCAGGGAATGGTTGAAGTCTGTTTTGGTGTCCCGGTTGCCGGTGGCAAAGCTGTATGGCTTGGACTGGTTGGCGCCCCCAATGGTGCCCCACGCGGAAGACCCATGAGACTGCGGGCCAAGCATGGTCCAGAAGCGGTATTCCGCCGTGAAGGACAGTCCCACCACCCACGGCGTGGGGAAGGCGACACCAAAAATGCCCTGATAGGCAAAATTGCCAAACGTGCCACCGACATGCTGGGAAAGCTGGTTCCCCGGTGCCGTGATGGAGGTGTTCAGCGCCGTCCAGCCATAGCCGACACCCGCGCCAAAATACGGAAAGATGAACGGGTTGCCCACATCCATGTCAAACAGGGCGTTAGCCATCACGCCGTAGGTCTGGCGGCGGCCATCGGCGCGGCTGCTGAGGGAGTTGGTTACAAACCGCTGATAGGTCTGGTTGCGGTAGTCGCCTTCCACTTCCACACGGAACCCGTTGCCCAGACCGTAACCGATAGACCCGATTCCGGTCGCACCGGTGCGCCAGCGGTCACGCCCGTCAGGGAACATGTTGGAGGTGCGGACGCGCTGGTCCTGATTGAAGGTAGCACCGCCCTCACCTGCAATATACAGACCTTGAACAGGCTGAGCCATGGCAGGCGCGGCACACAGCAGGAAACCTGCCACCAACGGTGCAGAAAGCAGTGATTGCGCGAGGAGGCCTTGGCGCAGCGTCATGTTCTTCTCCCTGCTGTGGCACTGTTTCCGCAGTGGCCGGGCATTGTGGTCTTGGTGCTCGTGGCACATATGCCTGCCTTCTTTGCTGTAAACTGGCGTTCTGCGCAACTGCTTGTGGAAACAGTTTTCAAAAACACCCCGATTTTAGAGGTAATCAATGTGTCAGGCGTGTGACATAAGTCACACAGCGTTAAGTCTTATCAGAGCAGCGTTGCTTCAAACGGAGGTCTGAAGTCCGGGGCTTCCACTTCCAGAACCCACAAATCCGGGTCGTAGCGGAGTTGCCGGTCAAGATAGGTCTGTGTTTTTTCCGCACTAAGCGGTGTGTCCCCAGAGCTTTTCAGCCATGCGGCATCTCCTGCCGCGGTACGGGTCTGGCTGAGCACCACGGCCTTATCTTCCCGCCCCAGTAGAACAACCAGAATGCCCCCGGCATCGGCATCACCCCGCTTGAGTAGCATGGCGGACCGCCCATCCTGCCCGCATTGGCGGAGCAGGGCGCGGGCAACAATGTCAGAACGCAGGCGGGGTGTCGTCATTCATGCGTGGCCGGGCCGGGGGAGGCGGAATCATCCGGCATGGCGGCAATGGCGGTTTTGTACCCTTTCGGGTTTTCCAGCAGGGCGCGGGCAGCGTCCAGATCCCGATCACTCCCGAGTGCCGCCGGACAGGCTTTGCGGATGGCCAGAATGCGTGACACCGGTAGCGGGAAACGGGCAAGGCGAGACGCCTCGACCGCAGGCTGATTGTCTAGTTTGCCCGCAGCAAGGTCATGCATCTGGCGCGTTATCTCGGCTTCGCCAAGGCTGGTGCAGACCTGCGGCATAACGCCCAGCCCCTGAAGCGGCCAGTGGAGGGGGGCAATCACGCGGCTCCATGTCACAAACAGTTCGCCTTCATCCGGCAACTGCGCCACGGTCTGCACCAGTCCTTTGCCAAGGGTTGAACTGCCAATAACCACCGCCCGACGATGGTCCGCCAGAGCTGCGGCGAGGATTTCCGCCGCACTGGCCGTGCGCCCGTCCACCAGAATGGCAATGGGCAGGCCTTTGGTCATGTCCCCACCCTGCACAGCCCAGATATGGTTGGCCTGCTGGTCGCGCCCGTCGGTCACGGCGGCTACGCCGCGGTCCAGCAGCAGTGCTGCTGCGGTTACCGCCTGTTGCAGCACGCCGCCCCGGTTGCCGCGCAGGTCTATAATCAGCCCTTTCAGGTTCGGGTCCTGCGTGGCTTGGTCGAGATACTGGCTCATTTCTTCCGCTGTATCGGAAGAAAAGGAGGTAACGCGCAGCACCACGAGCGGGCCGCTGGCAAAAGCGAAAACGGTTTCCGGCGGCACCTTGGCGCGGCGCAGCACAATGGTATGCCCGCGCCGGTTGCCCGGAGAGAGCAGGCGCAGGGTGACGCGAGAGTCTTCCTCGCCCCGCAGCCAGCCGGTTACGGTTTCTACCGACTGCCCGGCTGTCAGCCTGTTATTTACCGCCAGCACCTTGTCTCCCGGGTCCACCGTGGCGGTCCATGCCGGTCCGTTGGCGTTGACAGCGGAGATGACGATATCCCGCCCCTTGCGCGTCAGGCTAACGCCAGCATCAGCCTCTCCCCCCACGCGGGCCTGACGGTCCGTTGTGGCGGAGGAAGGGCCGATATAGCGGGAATAGGGGTCTAGGTGATTGAACAATTCATCAAAGAACGCCTGCACCAGATCTTCCCGGCTCGCACTCCCTACAGAGGTGGAATGGGCGCGGGCTGCGGAAATGAAGTCCACGGCCAGCTTCGCCCATTGTTCCACATTGTCGGCAGTCGGAGCGGGTTGGGCGAGCAGGGTGGTCTGCCCGGTCAGCAGGCGGATGTCAGCGCCGCGTGTATCGAGGGTGAGCATCGGGTCGAGCGCCGTCAGGCACCCAAGACCCCATAGCGTAAACTCCCGGCTGGTATGGGCTTCCAGCGTACGCGGGGCGAGAAATTCCAGAGCCGTGGCAATCACGGAGCGCACCAACGCCATATCGACGACGGGTTTGTCCGGCTCCACGGCCTCTGGTGCTTCAGCCGTGTTTGCCGGAGGAGCGCTGGGTGTCGCGCTGCCTGTCGCACTGGAGGATGCACTAGGGGGTGCATTGGGAGGCTCGCTGGGGGGCGCACTGGCGGTTGAACTGGCGGTTGAACTGGCAGTTGCATTGGTGGGCACGCTGGGGGCCGCTTCGGCTTGGGGCACCGTGGCTTTGGCCGGGCTGGCGTGCGCTGCGTCTAGTGGGGCAGAGTCCGGCGGGGCAGAAGGCAGCTTGTCTGGTTCGGACGCAGGCGCGCTGCCCTGTGCATACAGAGGTAGCGGCTGATAGATCAGCAGGGTTGCGATCAAAATGCAGGGGAGTGCACGGCGCAACGGGCTGGGAAGAAGCAAGCGGCGAGCCGTACTAGCTGTCATGGCATACGGAAGCCAGAGCCAGTGTACCCTGTGCTGGATGGGTGGCGGTCAGGACAACAGGCAGCACGTCGCCGTTCAGGAAACGGGTTCCTGAACTGAAGTCTGAGCGCGTGAGTAACGAGTCGTCATGCATCCCTGAGTCATCCGGCAAGGCAAGAAAGGAAAGGAAAGACGGAGTTCCTGTTTTCGTCAATGTCACGGCAAGGCCAGACCGGGTTGCAGTGGTGATGTGTGTTTCCAGAGTCTGCCCGATGAACGGGGTCAGAAAAATGGCAGCAAGTCTGTCCTGACAAGCCTGAACGGCGGAAGTGGCTCTGCGTTCCGTCATCTGGAGATGTTCGGCGAGGGCGGGCAGGTCTGCTCTGTCTGGCTGGTGGGAGGCTGTATTGCGTGCAGTGCGGTCAAGGAGAGCAAGTAGCGCGCGGTGCGTGACAAGGTCCGCATAGCGGCGGATCGGGCTGGTGAAATGCGTGTAGCGTGCCAGCGCCAGACCGTGATGCTGTCCCGGCGTTGCACTGTAACGTGCTTGCATGCGTGCGGGCGGTTGGGAATGGCTCGTCCGCTCTGCGGACGGGGCGGGTGGTGCGGGGTGTACACGGAACAGCCCCGGTGCAGTGTGGCGCACAAGCTCTTCCGCGGCAAAGCGGTTGGCGGCGATCATGAAGGCCGCCACAAGATCATGCGCGGGCAGGCGTTCACGGAGTTTGAAGTCTGCTGGCTGTCCGGTGGCATCAAGCGTGACGTGATAGTCTTCTTCCGGCAGGGTCAGCACGCCGCGGGCAGCGGCGTCTGCTTGCAACGCCGCTGCGGCCGCCTGTAACGTCGGGATCAGGTCTGGCGGGAGAGTCGAGAGGTTGGCCGTGCCACCTTCAGAGAAACCGGACGGGCTCGCCGATACCTGCGCCGCTATCGCTGTTTTGGGTTCAAGTGCTCGCTGCACATCCTGATAGGTCAACCGTGCGGCGCTGCGCATGATCCCCCGGCCCAGCGTGCCGGAACGAGTCTGCCCCGTAGGGGTGATGGTGAGTTCAACAAATACGCACAGCCGGTCTTCCTGCGGTTTGAGCGAGCAAACCCCAGCCGAAAGAGCCAATGGCAGCATAGGCACCACGCGGCCCGGCAGATAGACAGAGTTGCCTCGTTTTCTGGCTTCAATATCCAGTGCCGAGCCGGGGGTGACGTAATGCGCGACATCCGCGATGGCGATCATCAGGCGGAAGCCGTCCGATGTTCGTTCCGCCCAGATGGCGTCATCAAAATCCTGCGCGCTGGCATCATCAATAGTGACAAGGGGGAGAGCGCGCAGGTCCGTTCGCCCGTCCAGCGGGTCATCCGTGGCGTTGCCCATGGTGGCCGGGTGTGAAGGGGGCCGGGCGACGCGTTGTGCCTCGGCTTCTACCTCTGGCGGGAACTCTGCGGGGATGTCGTGGGTCAACAGGCTTAAGGTGGCGGGCATGCCTGCTGCTGTGGCGGGCCCCAGAATAGTGCGGATCCGCGCACAGGGAGCGTGATGGCTATCCCGTGCGGGAAGAAGGTCCGCCAGCACGATTTCCCCCGCTACAGGGTGCTTGGTGAGGGAAGCCAGCGCGGGATGTGAGGGGGCGGACTCCAAAGGGAATTGCGGAGGGATGGCATCCAGAGCGCTTTCTGGTGCGCTCGCCGGTGAATTAATGTGTCCGTTTTCTGGTGCATTCTCTGGTGCGGTGTCCTCTGGCGTGGTGCCCGCTGGTACGGTGTCCGGCCCGTCCCGCGATGCGGGTAAGTCGGGCACGATGTCCAGCGCCCGCGTGAGCCTGCGGTCACAGGGGAGCAGCCTGTCCGGGTTGGTCTGAAAAACAGCGGCAATCTGGCGCGGGGCGGTGGAGACGAGACGGATTGGCCGCCCTTCCCGCCGGGTACGGCCGGTGGCGGGGCGGAGGCGAAGGATCACCTCATCACCGGGGATAAGCAGGCTGCCGTCCAGATGCGACGTGACGAGTGCCACGCTGCTGCCATACGGGTCATCGGGCAGGTGGGCCAGAGGCAAGCCGTCATGCCTCATGCGTGTGATGATGGCGCGGGCGGTCTCCGGCAGGCCGGTCACACCTTTCAGTCTGCCCGGCGGCAGGAGCGCGAGATCTCCCGCGACGGCCATGGCGTGCAGATGCGTCCGCAAAGCGGCTTTTAGATGCGCGGGTAAACCAAAGGCCCGAAGAATATCGGGCGGGGAAATGGGGGTGCGGTCTGCTTCCAGAAAAGTCCGGAGGGCCGCAGAGTCAGGCAGAGTTGCGGCCCCCGATCTTTTCTGCACGGGTTAGTCCGCCTTTTTCTTTCGGGCGGCGGGCTTTTTGGCGGGAGCCTCAGCGCCGTCTTCCGTCGTGCTTTTTTTGGCTGCCGTTTTACGGGTAGTCGTTTTCTTGGCGGCTGCCGTGGTCTTGGTCGCAGTCTTTTTCGGTGCCGCTTTTGGCTTGGGTTCTGCCTTGCTTGCGGTCTTTTTTGTAGCCGTTTTGGCGGTGGCCTTCTTTTTGGCAGCACCCCCCTTGGCTTTCAGGGGTTTGCCTTTTTCAGCCAGCAGGGCCACGGCCTCATCCAGCGTGACCTCGTTCATATCCGCGCCACGCGGCAGGGTGGCGACCAGATTGCCATGCTGCGCATAAGGGCCAAAGCGGCCTTTGCGGATCGTGACAGGTTCGCCATCCTTGGGGTGCGCGCCCATAGCGCGGATGGAGGCCATTTTTTTAGCCAGCGCATCCACAGCGCGGTTCAGGCCGATGGTCAGAACATCATCGTCCTTGTCCAGAGAGCCGAAGATCCCGCCCATTTTCACGTAAGGGCCGAAGCGGCCCAGACCGGCTTCAATCGGTTCCCCGCTTTCCGGGTGCAGGCCGACAAGGCGGGGCAGGGACAGCAGACCAACCGCCTGATCCAGTGTAATGGCCTCGCCATCCATTCCTTTGGGGAGGGAGGCGCGTTTCGGCTTGGCTTTCTTGTCCGCCGGGTCCGGCTCGCCCTGCTGTACATACAGGCCATAAGGCCCCTGACGCACGGTGATGTCCTCACCCGTATCGGGGTGCTGGCCCAGCACACGCATACCGTCTTTCAGCGCAGCGCCTTCCCCTTCTTCCGCACTTTCGGAAGAGAGGCGGCGGGTGAAGGAACATTCCGGGTAATTGGAGCAGCCAATAAAGGCGCCGTAACGGCCCAATTTGAGGCCGAGGCGGCCCGTGCCGCAGGCTGTGCAGTGGCGCGGGTCGGACCCATCCTCACGCGGCGGGAAGAAGAACGGACCGAGATCCTTATCGAGTGCGTTCAGCACATCGGTAATGGTCAGATCCTTGGTGTCCGCCACAGCTTTGGAAAAAGCGGACCAGAAGTTGGCCAGCACATGCTTCCATTCGGCCCGGCCATCGGAAATATCGTCCAGCAGTTCTTCAAGGCTGGCGGTGAACGTGGTGTCCACATACTTCTCAAAGAAGGACACAAGGAACGCCGTGACCAGCCGCCCGCGTGCTTCGGGGATGAAGCGGCGGTTTTCCAGCGTGACGTAGTTGCGGTCCCGCAGCACGGTCAGGATGGAGGCGTAGGTGGAAGGGCGGCCAATGCCGATTTCTTCCATTTTTTTGACCAGCGAGGCTTCCGAAAAGCGCGGCGGCGGCTGGGTGAAGTGCTGGTCCGCCGAAACGCTTTCACGCTTGAGCGGGTCCTTTTCCTTCATGGGCGGCAGCATGCGGGACTCGTCATCCGCAGGCTTGTCGCTATCGTCCCGGCCTTCCGTATAAAGACGCAGGAAGCCGTCAAACGTGATGATGGAGCCGTTGGCGCGCAGCACGGTCTGGCCGGAGGGACCCGCAATATCCACGGCAACCTGATCAAGGGCAGCGGATTCCATCTGGCTGGCAACGGCCCGCTTCCAGATCAATTCATAGAGGCGGCGCTGTTCCGGCGTGAGGTGGGAGGCGACGGAAGAGGGGGTGCGGGAAACATCCGTCGGGCGGATGGCTTCATGCGCTTCCTGCGCGTTCTTGGCTTTGGAGCTGTAAAAGCGCGGCTGGGCGGGCACATAGTCCCCACCAATATGCTGGCCGATATGGTCCCGGATGGCGAACATGGCTTCCTTGGCCATCTGCACACCGTCTGTTCGCATATAGGTAATGAGGCCCACGGTCTCCCCGCCAACATCAATGCCTTCATACAGTTGCTGGGCGGTGCGCATGGTGACTTGTGCGCCCATGCCCAATTTGCGGGAGGCTTCCTGTTGTAGGGTGGAGGTGGTGAAAGGCGGCTGCGGGTTGCGGCGCACCTTGCGGCGTTCGACAGACTGAACGGCGAGGGTTTCCGCTTCCACGGCCTTTTTGGCGGCGGTGGCAAGCTCCTCGTTGTTCAGATCGAACTGGTCGAGCTTCTTGCCATTCAGATGTGTGAGGCGGGCGGTAAACGGCGCGCCAGACGGAGTGGCGAGGGCCGCCTGCACCGTCCAGTATTCACGCGGTTTGAAGACTTCAATTTCGGCTTCCCGCTCACAGATCAGCCGCAGGGCGACGGACTGCACACGGCCCGCGCTGCGGGAGCCGGGCAGTTTGCGCCACAGAACGGGGGAGAGAGTAAAGCCGACCAGATAATCCAGCGCGCGGCGGGCTAGATACGCCTCGATCAGCGGCATATCGAGGTCACGCGGGTGCGCCATGGCGGTCTTGATGGCGCTTTTGGTGATCTCGTTAAAGGTGACGCGCTGAACGTCTACACCCTTCAGCGCCTTTTTCTCTTCCAGCATGGCGCGGACATGCCATGAAATCGCTTCGCCCTCACGGTCCGGGTCAGTCGCGAGATAGAGGGTTTTAGCGCCTTTTAAGGCTTTGATAATGGCGGCAACCTGTTTGTTGCCTCGCTCATCGGCCTGCCAAGACATGGCAAAATCTTCATCCGGGCGCACGGAGCCATCTTTGGGCGGCAGATCGCGCACATGCCCGAAGGAGGCCAGAACCGTGTAGCCATTACCCAGATATTTGTTGATCGTTTTCGCTTTTGCGGGCGATTCGACCACCACAACGTCAGTCATACTCTCTCCGACCTGCCGGAAGCAGCACCTTAAGATCAGCCATGTTTGCCATGACTGGCGACACGAACAACACGCCCACCGGGGAGTGAGTCCAGACAGCCAGACAGCTCAAGTTCCGTGAGCGCGGTCAAGACGGCGGAAGCTGAGAACTGGCAGCGCCTAACCAGATCGTCAACCGCTATGGGCGTAAAGGAGAGCAGATCAAGCACTTTTTCCCGCACGGTCTCACTGGATTCTAGGGGCGGAATCGGTGCTTTTCTTATGACTGAGGAAGGGGCGGGGCTGGTATGAGATGCGGGGGTGGGAACGGGCGCTGGCGGCAGAAAAGCGCCATTTTCTGGCTCTCTATTGTTTTCGGTAGACGGGAGATTGGGCGTGCCCCCTCTGTCTAGCCGCTCTGCCGTTTCAGGCACCTCTGGCAAAGGCAAGGAAAAAGAGTGTTGCGGTGCAGGAAGACCACCTGAAACGCTCTGTCGTGTGGGTTCAACTGACACTGGCGGCGTAAACTGGTGCCGTTTCTGCTGCTCTGGGAAAAGTGGTGGAAGGTGCGGAAGGATGTCGGCGACACTTTCCGTCAGCACTGCGCCGTTGCGCAGCAGGTCATTGCTCCCCCGGCAGCGCGGGTCCAGCGGAGAGCCGGGCACAGCGAAGAGTTCCCGCCCGTACTCCCCGACAAGGCGCGCCGTAATCAGGGTGCCGGATTTGGGGGCGGCTTCCACCACCACGCAGCCAAGCGTGAGCCCGGCTATCAGCCGGTTGCGGCGCGGAAAATGGCGGTTGAGCGGGGCTGTGCCCAAGGGCGCTTCCGTCACGACCGCGCCTTTCTCGGCAATTTCGGCTTGCAGGTGGGTGTTTTGCGGCGGGTAGGGCTTGTCCAGTCCACCCGCAATGGCGGCTACGGTCAGGCCGTGCCGGTGGAGCGCGCCTTTATGGGCCGCACTATCAATTCCTCGTGCCAGACCGGAAACAACGGATAGGCCTGCTTCAACCAGTTCTGTCGCCAGACTTTCCGCCAGTCGCAGGCCCGAGGAGGACGCATTGCGCGCGCCAATCAGCCCGATGCCGGGTGTGCTCAAGGCCGCAACATCCCCCAGCACGCTGAGAACCGGCGGGGCATCGGGGATTTCTTTCAGTAGAAACGGGTAGTCCGCATCCAGCAGCGTGAGAATACGGCCGCCCATGTTCAGGGTGGCCTCAATTTCCCGCAGGATACTGTCTTGCGAGGGGATGATGACGGGCACCCGTCCGCGCTGTGGCAGGCGGGGCAGGGCCTTAAGAGCGGCCTCGGCTGAGTGATACTGGCTAACCAGCCGCCGCCATGTACGTGGCCCCACAGACTCGGTGCGGGCCAGACGCAGGCAGGCGACAAGCGAGGTCATTTTTGTTTGGGTGGAACCCGTGGCTCAGTACCGTTCAGAATACGGCCAATGTTTGCGCTGTGCCGCATGAGCACCAACAGGCTGATAAGCAGCACGGCCATGGGCTTGCCGGAGGTCTGGAAACTGAAGCCATACAGGGCAAGCGTGACAAACGGCATGACGATAAAGGCCGCCAGCGCGCCAGCGGAGGAAATGCGCGTGAGTTTTGCCACACCCAGCCATGTGGCGCAGCCGATCAGCCCGGTTATGGGGGAGAGCGCCAGCAGAGCGCCCAACCCGGTCGCGACACCTTTGCCGCCCTTGAAGCCGAGAAAAATCGGGTAGCAATGGCCCACTACAACGGCCAGCGCGGTGACAGCCAGAATCCGGTCGGAAAAGTCTGGTGGCGTCATGATCCACGCAATCGCCACGGCCAGCGCGCCCTTGGCGGCGTCTAACCCAAGCGTGGCGGCGGCAAGATCTTTCCGGCCCGTGCGCAGCACATTGGTGGCCCCGATATTGCCGGAGCCGATTTTGCGCAGATCACCAAGGCCAGCGGCATTGGTCAGAATCAGCCCAAACGGCACACTGCCCAGCACATATCCCATGAACGCCATGGCCGCGAGCAGCCACAGCGCGTAGGAGGGGAGAGCGGTCATCATGCTGAGGCTCCGTAAACCCGCCGTCCGGCCTTCCATGTGCCTAGTACGCGGCCTTCCAGCGGACGGCCATCAAACGGTGTATTCTGCGCACGGCCCGGCAGCTTGCCTGCTTCCACCAGCCAGCTCTGGTCCGGCGCAAACAGGCAGAGGTCCGCCGCAGCCCCAGTTGCCAGCGTGCCGCAGGGAACATCCAGCAGCGCGGAGGGTTTGTGAGTAAGCAGGGCAAGTGCTTGTGGCAGCGTGAGCGTGCCGTCATGCACCCGCGCCAGTGTGACCCCTAGCAGCGTGACCATGCCGGTGCCGCCAGTGGCGGCCTGTGCGAAGGGCAGGCGTTTATCGTCTGCGTCACGCGGTAGGTGGTCAGAGGCAATGGCGTCAATCGTGCCGTCGGCCAGAGCAGCGCAGATGGCCAGACGGTCGGCTTCCGCCCTGAGCGGCGGGGAGAATTTGGCGTAGGTGCGGAAGTCACCAATCGCGTTTTCGTTCAGGTCAAAATAATGCGGGGCGGTGTCACACGTCACCTGTACCCCACGCGCTTTGGCCTGACGGATAAGGTCAACGCCTTCCCCCGTGGAGACATGCCCGAAATGCAGGCGTCCCCCGGTGAGTTCGGCCAGACGAATATCCCGTGCGATCATAATGGCTTCCGCCACGGGCGGAACGCCGGGCAGCCCCATGCGGGTCGCCAGTTCCCCCGCCGTGGCGCAGCCGGAACCGGCCAGAGAGGGTTCTTCGGGGTGCTGCACAACCAGCGCCCCGAAGCCTCCGGCATAGGACAGGGCCAGACGCATCAGACGGGCGGGGTCAATGGCGCGCGCGCCATCGGTAAAGGCCACGGCGCCCGCTTCATGCAGCAGGCCGATTTCCGCCAGTTCCTGCCCCTTGCAGCCTTTGGTCAGCGCGCCATAGGGCAGGATGGTAATGGCCCCGGTTTCTTCCCCGCGGCTGCGGAGCAGGCGGACCAGAGCGGGGTTATCAATGGCGGGTTCACAGGTGGGCAGCACCGCGATGGTGGTAATGCCCCCGGCGGAGGCGGCGCGAGCGGCCGACGCAATCGTTTCACGATATTCGTGTCCCGGCTCGCCAATTTCCACGCGCATATCAACAAGGCCGGGACACAGCACAGCGCCCTGACCGTCAATAACTTCAGCACCTTCCGGCACGCTGTCCGCACCAGCCTTGTCTGTCCCGGCAATGGCGCCATCGCGCACCAGCAGACGGCCCGGCTGATCCAGCCCGGAGGCCGGGTCTATCAGGCGGACATTATCAAAAAGAAGAGTGCTCATGCGGAATGTCTGCCTCGGGTCAGCCGGTCCAGCACAGCCATGCGAACAGCAACGCCCATTTCAACCTGTTCCTGAATCACGCTCTGGTCAGAATCGGCAACCAGACTGTCAATTTCCACGCCGCGGTTCATGGGGCCGGGGTGCATGACGAGCGCGTCCTTGTTCGCCAGAGCGAGCCGCCGCTGGTCCAGCCCATAAAAGCGGAAATATTCCCGCGCACTGGGGATCTGCCCGGAGGACATGCGCTCACGTTGCAGGCGCAGCATCATCACCACATCCGCACCGCGTAGTCCTTCCTCCATGGTGTGAAAGACCTCAACACCGAGGCTTTTAAAGCCGTTCGGCACGAGGGTCGGTGGACCGACCACACGGACCTTACAACCCATGGTGGTAAGAAGATGAATGTCAGACCGCGCTACGCGAGAATGGGCGACATCCCCGCAGATGGCGACCGTCAGCCCGGCAAATCGGCCGCAATGGCGGCGGATGGTCAGGGCGTCCAGCAAAGCCTGTGTGGGGTGCTCATGCGTGCCATCACCCGCATTGACCACGCAGGCTTCCACCTTCTGCGCCAGCAGGGCGGGCGCGCCGGACTGGGAATGGCGCACCACCAGCAGGTCGGCCTGCATGGCGTTAAGAGTTGCCGCCGTATCCAGCAGGGTTTCCCCCTTGTTTACGGAGGATTGCGCGACGGACATGTTGATCACATCCGCGCCCAGACGCTTGCCTGCCAGTTCAAAGGAGGTCCGGGTCCGGGTGCTGTCCTCAAAAAAGAGGTTGATCAGCGTCCGGCCACGCAGCACGTCCCGTGGCACCTTGCGGGAACGGTTGAGCAGGGCATAGCTTTCGGCCAGATCAAGCAGCGGCTCGATCTGGTCTGGCGTCATGCCTTGCAGACCGAGCAGATGCCGGGAGTGTCGGCCTGAAAAGCTAGCCATGCAGAACAGCTCCAATGCGGGCGAGAGTTTCATCCTTCCCCAGAGCGGCCAGCGTGGCGTCAATGCCCGGAGAGGTGTTGGAGCCTGTCACCGCGGCGCGCAGCGGCTGGGCGACCTGCCCGAGCTTGTGCTCACCGGCTTCCGCAAAGCGGCGCAGGGCGGCATCAACATTTTCCGGCGTGAAATCGCTTACCGCAGCCAGTTCACGTGCCAGACCGTCCAGAATGGTGCGGGCTTCCGGTGTCAGGATTTTTTCGGCCTTGGCGTTGAAGTCCAGCGGCACATGGCGGCCAAGGAAGGCAGCGCTTTCCGTCAGTTCCACCAGTGTGCGGGCACGCTCCTTCAGGCCGGGCATCAAAGCCAGAACGCGGGCGCGGACGGTGTCATCCGTGCTGACACCCTCAACAGCCTTCAGGCGGTCCATCACGTCATCTGTCAGGCGGTCATCATCCGCCTGACGCATCCAGACAGCGTTGATGTGCAGCAGCTTGGCGTAATCCATGCGGGAGGGGGAGCGGCCTACGCCGTCCAGATCGAACAGGTTGATCTGTTCTTCACGGGACAGGATTTCCGCATCGCCATGGCCCCAGCCCAGACGCAGCAGATAATTGCACAGAGCTTCCGGCAGATAGCCTTCATCCCGGAATTCCACTACGGACTGCGCGCCGTGACGTTTGGACAGTTTGGCACCATCCGGCCCGTGGATAAGCGGCAGATGCGCAAAGCGCGGCAGATCCCAGCCCATGGCGCGGTAGATCATGGCCTGACGGAAGGTGTTGGTCAGATGGTCATCACCGCGAATGACGTGGGTGATATCCATGTCATGGTCATCCACCACCACGGCGAGTTGGTAGACAGGGGTGCCGTCGGAGCGGAGGATAATCATGTCATCCAGTTCCGCGTTGGCCACGCGGACTTCGCCCTGCACCAGATCGTCAAGAACCGTCTCACCTTCACGCGGGGCTTTGATGCGGACAGCATAAGGGGCACCGGCCGGGGCTTCCGAGGGGTCACGGTCACGCCACATCCCGTTGTAGCGGGGCGGTTTACCGTTTGCCATTGCGTCTTCACGCATTTGCTTGAGTTCTTCCGGCGTGCAGTAGCACTTGTAGGCCAGACCTTTTTCCAGCAGCTCTAGTGCGACTTCCGTATGGCGCGGCTGCCGGGTGGACTGGAAAACGGGCTTTTCATCAGCCGTAATGCCCATCCAGGCCAGTCCGTCGAAAATAACATCGACAGCCTGTTGGGTGGATCGCTCACGGTCGGTATCCTCAATACGCAGGAGGAATTCGCCGCCGTGATGACGGGCAAAAAGAAAGTTGAACAGGGCCGCGCGGGCGTTGCCGATATGCAGCAGGCCGGTCGGACTCGGGGCAAAGCGTGTGCGGATCGTCGTCATGGGGCGCATCCTTATCACGCACACACGCGGGGAGCCATATGTCGTTCCTGACGGCTGCTCTTCTTGCCGAGCAACGTCGGCTGGTGCTGTGGGTGCCGGTCGGCATGGCGCTTGGGGTGGCGGCCTATTTTCTTCTGTCGCAGGAACCGGGCTTTGTGGGCGGTGTGGTTCTGCCGCTGGTTGGACTGGTGCTGGGGGCTGCTCTTCTGATTGCGGGCTGGCTGTCCCTCTGGGGGCGGCTGGTGGGTGGTTGCTGTGTGGCGGTGGCGTTGGGGTTTGTCTCCGCATGGAGTGCGGCGCACCGCCAGCCGCCCATGCCGGAACTGCCGCGCCGTGCGGTGATGGTGTCTGGCACGGTGCAGTCCGTGACGGTTCTGCCGCCTCGCGCGGAGGGCACGGTTGGCGCGCTGCGCATGGTGTTGGCTGGGGCCAGATTCGCAACCCCGCTGGATCACGATATGCAGCCTTTGCGCCGCACCTTGAGCATCACACTTCAGCCCGACGAGTCCGCCCACTTGATGCCGGGTGAGGCTGTGCAGGTGCGCGCCTTGCTCCGGCCACCGCCGTTTCCGGCTTTGCCGGGTGGGCGGGATTTTCAGCGGGATGCATGGTTTTCCGGCCCCGCGGGCTCTGGTCGGGCGCTGGGGAGGGTGGAGCCTTTGGTGTGTCCACAGGCGCAGTACCCTGCTCTCAATTCTAATAATGAAGCCCGTGCTGTTCTGGGTGGAGACGGTGTGCGCACGGATGGCGTAGCGCCCGCCGCCTCGAATGCCGAAGATCTGGCATGTGCAATCTCGCGTCCATACTGGTCTTTTTTAGCACTGGAGCCGCTGCGGGAGCGGATTGATAGGCGTATCCGGACGGTGCTGCCGGGGCCTACCGGAGCCGTGGCGTCTACCGTGCTGACCGGCGAGGGGGCTGCTGTGCCTCGTGCGGTGCGTGAGGAGTTCGCGGCGTCTGGTCTGGCGCATCTGCTGGCGGTGGCCGGGTTGCATCTGGGTATTGTGCTGGGTGTGTTGATGGCCGTGTCCCGTATTGGCCTCTCCGCATGGATGTGGGCGGCGTTGCGTTGGCCCTGCAAGGAAATTGCGGCTTTGCTGGCTCTGCTGGGCGGCGTTGCCTATGTGGCGCTGACGGGGCTGCATCTGCCCGCCCTGCGTAGCCTGATGATGGCGGCGGTTGTTGTGCTGGGGCTGGTGGCGGGGCGACGTGCCGTGTCCATGCGCGGACTGGCGCTTGCGGCGATAGTCTTGCTGCTGCTCATGCCGCAGGCGGTTGTGAGTGTGGCGTTCCAGATGTCTTTTGCTGCGGTTATGGCGTTAATTGCAGGGTATGAGGTGGCGCGCCCGCATCTCGCCCGGTTCCGGGAGGAAGGTCGAGGGTTTCGTCGCTGGCTGGCGCTGCATCTGGCGACACTGATGTTTACCAGCCTGCTGGCGGGGCTGGCGACACTCCCCGTCGTGATGGCGCATTTTGGGGAGGTGCAGCCCTTTTTTATTCTCGCCAATCTGGTCGCGGTGCCGCTCATGGCGCTCTGGATTATGCCGCTTGGCCTGCTGGCTCTGGTGCTGATGCCCCTGCATCTGGATGCCGTGCCGCTGCATCTTATGGGGTGGGGGATTCAGGTCGTTGTGGCTCTTGCCCACAGCATCGCGCACTGGCCTGCCGCGCGCGTCATGGTGCCGCAGATGCCGGGATGGGGGCTGGCAGCGGTGCTGCTGGGGCTGTGCTGGCTGTGTCTGTGGCGGCCCGTGTGGCGGCTGGCCGGGGTGTTGCCTGTGCTGGTGGGCGTCATATCACCATTTCTGGTTCCGCAGCCCGACCTGCTTATCAGCCCGGATGGTGGGCTTATGGCGGTGCGGGATGGGCGCGTTCTGCTGGTGGGTGGGCAGTCGCGCGATGCGTTTCTGGTGCTGGCGGCGTGGCAGCAGGCGTTGGCGTTGCCTCCGCATCCGTTCCCGGTAGAGGGGGACGATACACCGGACGGGGGGCTGGCGTGCGGGCAGGACGGCGAGCCCGGCGTGTGCCTGCTGAGTCTGAACGGGCGCTCCGTGCTGCTTCGGGTGCGGGACAAATCGGATGGTGAAGCTACGTTACCCGACTCGCTATGTGCGGGCATGG
This sequence comes from Acetobacter orleanensis, assembly GCF_001581005.1. Lineage (GTDB taxonomy): Bacteria > Pseudomonadota > Alphaproteobacteria > Acetobacterales > Acetobacteraceae > Acetobacter > Acetobacter orleanensis. The sequence continues at coordinate 76,942 of NZ_LHZV01000063.1, read as the reverse complement.
ATCTAGTGATCAGCGCGGCTCCCCTGCGGCAGTCCTGCCCAAGCGCACGCAGACTTGATCGGTTCACGGTATGGCGGGAGGGCGCGCAGATGATCTTCCTGCGCGCGGACGGTATCAGGGTAATTTCAGACCGCATGAGCCGTGGTACGCGCCCGTGGGTGATGAAGCCCGGCGGTCACGGTCAACCGAATCTGCCTCTGGCCCCGGCAGAATAAGGACCATGGAAAAATAGGGGTGGTTAAGTGGCTGTTTCAGGAAGTCGTGGTGAGGTCTCCCTGAATATTTCTGGCTGAGTATTGTTGTGGCGGAACAGGCGACTTTCCCGCCCCGATAGCGCGGTATCGGGGCGGGAAAACATTGTTTTCAGGTGCAAAAGTGCAGCCAGACCGCCCGCCAGACTGATAGAGCGGCCTTATACTTTAGAACGGCTTTTTGTGCGCCCCCTGAAGCCTGCTGATCAGGTCGGCTGGTTTTCAAACGCATCCAGAACGCGGCTGGAATAGACCAGAGCGGCCCCGGCATTCAGGGCCACGGCCACGCCGAGGGCTTCTGCGATTTCTTCCTTTGTCGCACCGGCTTTTTTAGCCGCGACGGTATGGACGGCAATGCAGCCATCACACCGGGTGGTGACAGCGACGGCCAGAGAGATCAGTTCCCGCGTCTTGGCGTCCAGATGTTTCTGGCCTTCCGGGACGGTTTCAAGGGTCTGCAAACCCTTCAGCGTATTAGGGGAAAGCTGGGCTAAAACCTTTACGTTGGCACCCATATGCGTGCGGTAGGCGTTCCAGTCCATGATCGTGCTCCTGCTTGGAAAAGTCCTGCTAAGAGTGCCGCCTGAAGGATGGAGTCTGTCACGACACAGTTACGAGAGCGTCTGGCTCTTGCCGAGGAGCATATCTCCCCGCTATCGGCCTATAGTTATGACATATATCAATAAGGACGAGACCTCGTCTTTTACCGGGCGGGGACCTCTGGCTGTTTATCGGGAGCGTACTGCTTCTGGTGAGCTGAATAGTGACCCGGATCAGGCCCGTGTGGTGGAGCGGCTGGACCAGCTCTGGCGGGAGCTGGCAACCATGCCGCCCCCGGCCGCCCCGGCAAAAGGCGGGCTGCTGGCGGGGCTGGCGCGCAGGCTCAAGCCGCAGCCAGTGCAGGCGCGTCCGCGCGGGCTTTATATTGTGGGGCGGGTGGGCCGTGGCAAAACCATGGTGATGGACCTGTTCTTCAGTTGCGCGCCTGTGCAGTTGAAGGAGCGCATCCATTTCCTGCGCTTCATGCAGGAGGTGCACCAGAAGCTGCATGCGCTCAAAGCCGCCAACCCCGGCATGACTGACCCTATCCCGCCACTGGCAAACGCTATTGCGGCGCGTGCCCGCCTGCTGTGTTTTGATGAATTTCAGGTCAATGACATTGCCGACGCCATGATTCTGGGGCGGCTGTTTGAAGCTCTGTTTGCGCAGGGCGTTGTGATTGTCGCGACATCCAACACCGAGCCGGGTGAACTGTTCCAGAACCGCCCCGGTGCGGATGCCTTCAAACCCTTTATTGCCATCATCCGGCGGGAACTGGATACGGTGGAGCTGGACTCCCCGCGGGATTACCGGCGCGGGCGTGAGCAAGACCGGGAGACATGGCTGACCCCCGCGGATGTGCAGGCTCGTGCCCGACTGGACGGTATTTTCACACGTTATGCCGGGGGCGAGAAAGCGGCTCCAGTCACGCTGGAGTTTAGTGGGCGAACGTTTGAGGTGGATCAGGCAGCGGGTTCCGTCGCACGGTTTGATTTCAATTCTTTGTGTGGCACCCCGCGTGGCCCGAATGATTATCTCGCACTGGCCAGACGCTTTCCGGTGCTGATTATCGACGGAATTCCTTGCATGGGGCAGGATGAAGCCAATCTCGCCCGGCGGTTTATCACCCTTGTGGATGCGCTGTACGACAACGGAAATCTGCTTTTTGCCTCAGCGGAAGCGGCTCCTGACCAACTTTTTACCACGGGTGAAGGATCGGATGCGTTTGCCCGTACGGCCTCACGCCTCGCTGAGATGGGAAGTCAGAGCTGGCTGGAGCGCGGGGCGGCGGCGGCACAGGCCGCGCATCGCCTCTCCACACCGTGACAGCGGGCTCTCTTGTCCCGGCTTCGGGCGCGGTCTAGCAAAATCATCAGAGCGGTTGAGGGCAGCCCCGCCTTCAACCTCACCAAATTCAGACTATGCGGGCAGGGCACTTCGCGCCACAGCGCGGGGTGATGGGAACAATGAACCGGCTTACGTTCGGGACTAACACAACCGCTGGCTGCCAGAACGGGCTTGCCCGGCAGCAGGGAGGACTCTGATCATGGCAGCTTCAGACGTACTAACGACCGCGCTCAACGGAGCGAATATCGCGTATCTGGCGGACCTGTATGCCCGCTGGGCGCAGGACCCAAAAAGCGTTGATCCCTCATTTGATACGCTCTTTGGCTCTCTGGAAGATGATGAAGCCGCTGTGCTGAAAGACGCCGTAGGGGCCTCATGGGCGCCGCGTGCCTCCATTATCACGGGGGAAGAGCCGGTCGCTCCGGCCAAAGGGGCGGCAGGGAGTGCTGCTGGTGGGCTGGCGGCAACGGACAGTCTGGCTATTGCCCGGCTGATCCGCGCTTTCCGCGTCTATGGGCATCAGGAAGCCCAACTGGACCCGCTGGGCCTGCGCGTGCCGCACGCCACGCCGGAACTGGACCCGGCGACCTACGGCTTCGGGCCGAAGGATCTCGGCCGTGAGGTCTTTATCGGCACTCTGATCGCGCCGCTGCTCAAGGGCCGGACCACGGCCAAAGTGAGTGAGGTGGTAGAGGCGCTGCGTGCGGTCTATTGCGACACAATCGGTGCGGAATACCTATATGCCCGCAATGCCGAGCAGCGTGAGTGGCTCCGCACCCGGCTTGAGGGCGACCAGTGGCGCACGACGGTGACGGTGGATGAGCAGAAAGCCATCCTGAAAAACCTGACGGAAGCCGAAGGTTTTGAATCCTTCTGCCAGAAACGGTATGTCGGCGCGAAGCGCTTTGGTCTGGAAGGCGGGGAAATTTCCATCCCCTCCCTGCATGCTATTATTGATCAGGCCGCCGCACAGGGCGTGCGCTCCGTCACCATCGGTATGGCGCATCGTGGACGCCTGAACACGCTGGTGAACGTCGTGCGTAAACCCTACGTGGCGATTTTCAATGAATTCGCCGGTGGGTCTTTCAAACCGGACGATGTGGCTGGCTCTGGGGATGTGAAATATCATCTCGGTTCCTCCACGGATGTGGAAGTTGGCGGGAAGTCTGTCCATATCGCCCTGCAACCCAACCCGTCTCATCTGGAAGCGGTGGACCCTGTGGTGTGCGGCAAGGTGCGCGCTATTCAGGATGATAGCGGGGATACGGAAACCCGTAGCAGCCATATGGGCATTGTCATCCATGGGGATGCCGCGTTCGCCGGGCAGGGCGTGGTGTATGAAACACTCTCCATGTCCCAGCTTCCCGGCTACCGCACGGGCGGCACTATCCATATGGTGGTGAACAATCAGGTCGGGTTCACGACTGATCCGAAAAACGGCCATTCCGGCGTTTACGGCACAGACGTTGCGAAAGCGATTGAAGCCCCAGTCCTGCATGTGAACGGTGATGACGCCGAGGCCGTGATTTACGTCTCTCGCCTTGCACAGGATTACCGGCAGGCTTTTGCCAGTGATATCGTGCTGGATATCGTCTGCTACCGTCGCCATGGGCACAATGAAACGGACGAACCCGCTTTCACGCAGCCGGTGATGTATAAAGCCATTGCGGACCATGAAACCCCGCATACGCTTTACGCAAAACGGCTTGTACAGGCTGGCGTTGTGACGGAAGATGACGTCAAAAGCCAGTGGGATGCCTTCTTCCAGAAGCTGGATGAAGACTACAAGGCCGCACAATCCTATAAGGTGAACAAGGCGGACTGGCTTGAAGGTGGCTGGGCAGGACTGATTGCCCCCACAACCGGCAAGGTGGAATCCGCCTACCCGGAAACGGGTGTGGCGCTTGAAACGCTCCAGAAAATCGGGTCCGCCATCACGAAGGTGCCGGGTGATTTTGACCTGAATTCAAAAATCGCACGCCAGCTTAAAGCAAAAGCCGGAATGTTTTCATCTGGTGAAGGGTTTGACTGGGCCACAGGCGAGGCAATGGGCTTTGGCTCTCTGCTGCTGGAAAACCATCGTGTGCGTCTGTCTGGGGAAGACTGCCAGCGCGGCACGTTCAGCCAGCGTCACGCCACACTGATTGACCAGACCAACCAGACCCCCTTCACACCGCTGAACCATATTGATGGTGATCAGGCTAAAATCGAAATCTGGAACTCCTTCCTTTCGGAATATGGCGTTCTGGGCTTTGAGTATGGCTACTCCCTGCGCAACCCCAAAACGCTGGTGCTGTGGGAAGCGCAGTTTGGTGACTTCGCCAACTGTGCGCAGGTGATTATCGACCAGTTCATTGCCTCGGGTGAAACCAAGTGGCTGCGGATGTCTGGTCTGGTCATGCTGCTGCCGCATGGGTACGAAGGGCAGGGGCCGGAACATTCTTCCGCGCGTCTTGAGCGGTATCTCCAGCTTTGCGCTGAAGACAATATGTTTGTGTGCAACATCACAACGCCTGCCAACTACTTCCATGCGCTGCGCCGCCAGTTGAAGCTGGAGTACCGCAAGCCGCTGATTGTGATGGAGCCGAAATCCCTGCTGCGCCACAAGCTGGCTATTTCCGCTCTGTCCGACTTCGGGCCGGGAACACGCTTCCAGCCGGTGCTGGCGGATGTGAATGACCCGCAGGAAGATGGCATGGTGGCGGATGCCAGCATCAAGCGCGTCGTGATCTGCTCCGGTAAGGTCTATTACGATCTGCTGGCCGCGCGTCGTGAAAACAAGCTGAAGGATGTCGCCATCCTGCGTCTGGAACAACTCTACCCCTTCCCGGAAGCGGCTCTCGCTGTCGAGCTGAAGCGTTATCCTGAAGCAGAGATCATCTGGTGTCAGGAAGAGACGGAAAACGGCGGGGCATGGCATTTTGTCGATCGTCGGATTGAAAATGCCCTGCAGGCGGCGCAGCATAAAGCGGGTCGCCCGCGTTATGTGGGCCGTGCAGCCGCTGCCAGCCCGGCAACAGGTCTGGCGCGCATTCATGCGGCAGAACAGGCGAACCTTGTGGAAAGGGCCTTGGGTTTGAAGAAAACGGACTGAAAACAGACCATCTGAAAAGACCGCCTGCCCACCTGTGGCAGGCATGACAGCCCGGCGGATTTGAAAAAGCAGAAGCCTCTGCCGGGGAGTGTTTGAAGGAAATGGGGATATAGGATGTCAGTCGAAATCAAGGTGCCGACACTGGGTGAGAGCGTAACAACGGCGACAGTGGCAAAATGGCTGAAAAAAGCTGGTGACACTGTGGCTGCTGATGAGCCGATTGTTGAGCTTGAAACCGACAAGGTGAGTGTGGAAGTTCCGGCACCGCAGGCTGGTGTATTGGGCGCGGAAGTGGCCAAGGTTGGGGATGAAGTCGAAGTCGGCGCGCTGCTGACCACGCTGGAACCCGGTGGCGCTGGCGCTGCAAAACCCGCAGCCAAAGCCGCTCCGGCTGAAAAGAAAGAAGCGCCTGCTGCGGCACCTGCTGCTCCTGTGGCAAAAGCAGCCCCGGCCTCCGCCCCGGCTGTGGATGCCGCTGCGGCATTGCCCGCAGCCCGCAAGATGATGGCGGAAAACAGCCTGAGTGCTGCTCAGGTTGGCGCGGGTACTGGCAAGGATGGCCGCATTACCAAAGGGGATGTTCTGGGCTTTCTGGCCCAGCCAGCGGCGGCACAGGCTCCTGCTGCCCCCAAACCCGCCCGTAATGATGACCCGCGTGAAGAACGCGTGAAAATGACGCGCCTGCGCCGCACCATTGCGCGCCGCCTGAAAGATGCGCAGAACACGGCCGCGATCCTGACAACCTTTAACGAGGTTGATCTGTCCGGCGCCATGGAAATGCGTAAGGAATATCAGGACGCATTTGTGAAAAAGCATGGTGTGAAGCTGGGCTTTATGTCCATTTTCTCCCGCGCTGTGATTGCCGCCCTGAAAGAGTTCCCGGCCATTAACGCTGAAATCGATGGGGATGACGTCATTTATCGTGACTTCGTCAATCTCGGCATTGCCGTGGGTGGCCCGAATGGTCTGGTCGTGCCGGTTATTAAAAATGCCGACAAGATGAACTATGCGGATATTGAAAAAACCATTGCAGGCTTTGGAAAAGCCGCGCGGGAAGGCACGCTGAAGATTGATGATCTGGCAGGCGGCACCTTCTCCATTACCAATGGCGGTATTTACGGGTCTCTGCTGTCCACCCCCATTCTGAATGCGCCGCAGTCCGGTATTCTGGGCATGCACTCCATTCAGGAACGCCCGGTGGCGGTGAATGGTCAGGTTGTTATCCGCCCGATGATGTATATCGCGCTGTCTTATGACCATCGCATTGTGGACGGCAAAGAGGCTGTCAGCTTCCTTGTCCGCATCAAGCAGAATGTGGAAGACCCCCGTCGTCTTCTGATTGACGTCTGAGAGTGATTGGGGCTGGCTGAAAAAACCTCAGCCAGCCTTTTTCTTTTTCTGACCCTGAACGTAAACGAGAGCAAAGCCATGCCGATTGAAATCAAGGTTCCGTCCCTTGGAGAAAGTGTCACCACCGCCACCGTGGGGAAATGGCTCAAGCAGCCGGGTGATGCCGTGAAAACGGACGAGCCGGTTGTCCAGTTGGAAACGGATAAGGTGAGCGTGGAAGTGCCCGCTCCGGCAGATGGTCGGCTGGCTGCGCACACGGTTGCGGAAGGGGATGAAGTGGCCGTAGGGGCCGTGCTGGCCACGCTGGAGCAGGGCGCTGCGGGTGCCTCGGCTTCCAAAACGGCTCCGGCAGACACCAAATCTGAAAAGCCTGCTCCGGCACAGGGTTCTGCTCCCGCCAAAGCGGCACCGGCTGCTGCGCAGGCGGAGGCTCCGGCCCAGACTGACTATGATGTCGTTGTGATTGGCGCAGGCCCCGGTGGCTATGTGTGCGCCATCCGTGCCGCACAGCTTGGGTTCAAGGTTGCCTGCGTGGAAAAACGCGCGACACTGGGTGGCACCTGCCTGAATGTGGGTTGTATTCCGTCCAAGGCGCTGTTGCAGTCTTCTGAAAACTATCATGCCGCAGGCCATGATTTTGCAGCGCATGGCGTGGTGATTGACAGCGTGAAGCTGGATCTTGCCCGTATGCAGGCCCGTAAGGCTGAGATTGTAGGCGCCAACGTGAAAGGGGTTGAATACCTCTTCAAGAAAAACGGCATCACTTGGCTGAAAGGCCACGGCAAGGTGGAAGGCACGGGCCGGATTACGGTTGATGGCAAGCCGGTTACGGCCAAGCACATCATTATTGCCAGCGGGAGCGACAGCGCGAACCTGCCGGGTATTGAGGTGGATGAAAAAACCATCGTGACCTCAACCGGCGCGCTGGAGCTTTCCGAAGTGCCGAAGCGCCTCGTGGTGATTGGTGGCGGCGTGATTGGTCTGGAACTCGGCAGCGTGTGGCAGCGTCTAGGCGCTGAAGTCACGGTAATCGAGTATCTGGACCGTCTGGTGCCGGGTACGGATAACGAAGTTGCCGCGCAGTTCCAGAAACTACTGGTCAAGCAGGGCTTCAAGCTCAAGCTGGGCCATAAGGTGACCAAGGCCGAAAAAACCAAAAAAGGCGTGATTCTGACAGTTGAACCCGCTGCTGGTGGTGCAGCCGAAACGCTGGAAGCCGATATTGTTCTGCTGGCCGTGGGCCGCACGGCTGCCAGCAAGGGCATGGGGCTGGAAGAAGCGGGCATTGCGCTGGACAAGCGTGGCCGCGTTGTAACGGATGCGCATTTCGCCACCAATGTTCCGGGCATTTACGCCATTGGGGACGTGATTGCCGGACCGATGCTGGCCCACAAGGCGGAAGAAGAAGGCGTAGCTCTGGCCGAAATTCTGGCTGGACAGGCTGGGCACGTAAATTATGACGCCATTCCGGGTGTTATTTATACGTGGCCGGAAGTGGCGTCCGTTGGCTTTACGGAAGAGCAGCTTAAGGAAAAAGGCACCGCCTATAAAACCGGAAAATTCCCCTTCATGGCCAATGGTCGCGCGCGGGCGCTGGGCATGACGGACGGATTCGTCAAAGTGCTGGCCTGTGAGAAAACAGACCGCGTTCTGGGCGTGCATATCATTGGCCCGTGCGCGGGTGAACTGATTGCCGAAGCCACCATGGCGATCGAATTCGGAGCCTCCGCCGAGGATATCGGGCGCGTTTGCCACGCTCACCCGACACTGAGCGAAGCGGTGAAGGAAGCGGCTCTGGGTGCCGATAAACGGTCTATCAATATTTGACAATTTCCCTCCCGCGGGAAGGGGTGCCATAATCTCTCCTGCTAATAAGGCAGGAGAGACGTAGTATGTCAGGGGCAAAGTGTCCGACACTTCTTTTTATAGCGGGCAGTTTGCTCCTTGTGCCGGGATTTGCGTGCGCGGCGGGAGCGGGCTCCCCCGTTCCGGCACCGTCTGTCGGGCGGGAGGATGGTCAGCCCGCGCAGGCTGATCAGGAAGGGGCGCCGTCCCCCACGCTTCCTCCTGCACCGGTGTTGAAAGAAGCGCCGCCGCTACCGGATATTCCAGTTCTGAATGAAGAGGATGCCCGGGCGGAAGCCACGCGGCTGACCAGTGCCTTCCGGCATGAAGTGCCTGCGGCCATGAAAGTCTCCTCCGCCCAGAAAGCAGCTTGGGTTGCTCTAGCAAAGGAGCAGATTCAGCAGGCGTCTTTTCCGCTGGATCGCCCGCAGGTGGTTCTGGTGGTGGACCGTAATCCGGCTGTGCAGCGTATGTGCCTGATTCTGGCTTTGCCGGGCCAGTCAGACTGGCAGGTGATTGGCAGCACCAAGGTCTCCACGGGCACAACCGGACGGAAATTCTACTACATCACCCCGACCGGCGTGTTTATCAACACGGCGGATATTCTCGGCTATCGTGCTCTGGGCACCAAGAACGAGAATGGCATTATGGGCAACGGCATCAAAGGGATGCGGGTGTGGGATTTCGGCTGGCAGTGGGCTGAAAAAGGCTGGCTGCCGTCCCGTGAAAAAGGGCAGATCCGGCTGGAAATGCACGCGACGGACCCGGTCTATCTGGAAAGCCGTCTGGGGCATGTGGCGTCTGAAGGTTGTATCCGTATTCCGGCCTCACTCAATGTGTTTATCGACAAACACGGGCTGATTGATGCGGAAGATGAGCAGATGGCCGTGGTGGATAATCGCTTCCGCGCGCTCCTGCGGCCTGACCGCGTGGTGACGCCGCTGGCCGGTTCCGCCGTGATTGTGGTGGATAGCGCGAACAGGCCGGAACTGGCGCATGTGAATATCAGCGAGAACAAGCCCGCCGCGGCGCATCATGCGGCACAGATCCATAGCTGACGCCAGCCTGCACTCGTTCGTCTGGCCTGTCTTTCCGTGTTCTTGTCTGGAAGGCGTTGTGGGGCACCACGCAACCCGAAAGCCGGTATGAGCTTATACGTGCGCAGGGTGGCGTGAGAAAATCGGGAGGTTGGCTCGGCGAGTTGGGCCTTTCGTAGAAAAAGGCGTGCGAGGTTTCCCCCGCACGCCTTTTTTGTGTCCGTGTTTCTGTAAAGACTTACAGACCAGCAGGAACCTTGCCGCCGTTGGCAGCCAGTTTGGCGCGGACTTCCTTGATCAGCCAGATGTTCATGGCTGCGGAATCATCCGTGCTGCCGGTGTAGCCGAGTTCTGCGGCCAGCTTCTTGCGGGCATCCAGAGAGCTGTCCAGCCCAAGCAGCTTCAGCAGGTCAACAATGGACTCTTTCCAGTTGAGGTTCTGCCCGTTCTGTGCAGCCATTCCAGCCAGAACGGCGTCAATATCGACCGGAGCAGCGGGAGCCGCGGCTGCGGCGTCTGCCGGAGTTGCCGGTGCGGCGGCCTGTGTGGCCGGAGCATCAGCCGGAGCGGCTGACGGTGTGGCGGCATTGGCGTGGTGGAAAATGGTGGAGAGAATTGTGCCGAAAATGCTCATTCTAAAAGTCCTTTCGCAGCAGACAGCGCCCAGCCGCTAACACGGGAAGCGTGTCAACGTTCTGAACCATCTTCTTACAAACAATACACCAATAGGCATGGTTGCAAAGAATGATGCGGGAGATTTACTGAGTTGAGAAGCACGCCCAGCCAGCCAGCCAGCCAGTCAGTCAGCCAGATGGGCAGGGCATGGTGCAGGGGCGTGCAAGGTGAGGGAGACGCAGGCGGCCTCGCCAGAAGGCGGCGTAAAAGGCCGCTGGTCTTCCCTCTTTAGTGCCTTAGTAGCGGTATTCTTCGTGCTTGAACGGGCCGTTAACCGGCACGTCAATATAGTCAGCCTGCGTCTGAGACATTTTGCTCAGATGCGCGCCAACCTTGGCAAGGTGCAGGAAGGCCACTTTTTCATCCAGCTTTTTGGGCAGGGTGTAGACTTTGGCTTCATACTTACCTTCCGGCGCAGTCCACAGTTCGATCTGGGCCAGCGTCTGGTTGGTGAAGGAGGCGGACATCACGAAGGACGGGTGGCCCGTGGCGTTGCCAAGATTCACCAGACGACCTTCGGACAGGATGATCAGGCGCTTGTTGTCAGGGAACACAACTTCGTCCACCTGCGGCTTGATGTTGTCCCAGACGAGGTTGCGCAGGGCACCGATCTGAATTTCAGAATCGAAGTGGCCGATGTTGCACACAATGGCGCGGTGCTTCATGGCGCGCATGTGGTCCAGCGTGATGACGTCCACATTGCCGGTTGCGGTCACGAAGATGTCGCCACGCGGGGCGGCTTCTTCCATGGTCACAACTTCATAGCCTTCCATGGCGGCCTGAAGAGCGCAGATCGGGTCAACTTCCGTTACCAGCACGCGGCAACCGGCGTTGCGCAGGGAGGCAGCGGAACCTTTGCCCACGTCACCATAGCCCGCCACAACGGCAATCTTGCCAGCCATCATCACGTCCGTGCCACGGCGGATGGCGTCCACAAGGCTTTCACGGCAGCCATACAGGTTGTCGAACTTGGACTTGGTAACGCTGTCATTCACATTGATGGCCGGAACCTTCAGCGTGCCTTTTTTCTGCATTTCCCACAGGCGATGCACACCTGTTGTCGTTTCTTCGGACAGGCCCTTCACGTTGGCCAGCAGTTCCGGGAACTTGTCATGCATCATAACGGTGAGGTCACCGCCATCATCCAGAATCATGTTCGGGGTCCAGCCATCGGGGCCCTGAATGGTCTGCTCAATGCACCAGTTGAATTCGTCTTCCGTCAGGCCTTTCCATGCGAACACGGGGATTCCAGCGGCCGCAATGGCGGCGGCGGCCTGATCCTGCGTGGAGAAGATGTTGCAGGAAGACCAGCGCACGGTGGCACCCAGAGCAATCAGCGTTTCAATCAGCACAGCGGTCTGAATGGTCATGTGCAGGCAGCCCGCAATGCGTGCGCCTTTAAGCGGCTGGCTTGCGCCGTATTCCTCACGGAGCGCCATCAGGCCGGGCATTTCACCTTCGGCAATGGAAATTTCCTTGCGGCCCCACTCAGCGAGCGAAAGGTCTTTCACCTTATAATCGGTCATGATTGTCCTGCTTCCTGATCAAAATCGAGGGTTTCTATACAGGGTGGGAGGCAGGCAGACCAGCCGTAACCGGCACTCTTCATGCGTAAACCTGCTACATAGCTTGCCAGAGAGGCGGTTTTCTGGTCTCCACAGGGCAGATTAATCCCTTGAATTTCGTTGGTCAGGCTCGCTCATGGCTCTGCTTCGCTCCATCCTGTTCAATGTTACGGCTTTTGTGCTGACCCTGATTATGGGCGTTGGCGCATTCCCTATCCGCTGGTTCGCCAAACGGTTGGCCCTGCCGTACGCCAAGCTGTGGAGCCGGTTGGTGCTGATGCTGTTCCGCGATATCTGCGGGGTGGACGTGCGGATTACCGGGCTTGAAAACCTGACTGCGGCGGGCAATGGCCCGATGCTGATTGCCTCCCAGCACCAGTCCGCGTTTGATACGCTGATCTGGATGCTGCTGGTGCCGTCTCCCTCCTATGTCATGAAAGGCGAATTGCGACGTATCCCACTGCTTGGCCCGATGCTGATTCTGGCGGGGATGATGCCGATTGAGCGCGCCGCCGGGGCCAAAGCCATGCGGGCTTTACTGCGGGAGACGGAAAACGCGGTCGAGGCAGGCAAACAGATTGTCATTTTCCCTGAAGGCACCCGCACGGCTCCCGGTGAGCATGTGCCGCTTAAACCCGGTATTGCCGCCATGGCCGCGTATGCAGGGCTGCCGGTTGTGCCGGTGGCAACCAATTCCGGGCTCTTCTGGGGGCGGAATGCCTTTCTGAAACGCTCTGGCGTGCTGCATGTGGCAATAGGCACCCCGCTGGCCCCCACAAACCGGAAGCTTTTGCTGGGTGAGATTGAGGAGAGCTGGCGTGCTCTGGAGCAAGGGTTTGTGGCACGGGATTGAGGGATAGTGGGTAAGGCGGTTTGGGAGAGGGGATAAATCAGAACATCCTGTGGATAATTTTGTGGATCGCCCGTCTGATGTCCGGTGTTTTCTCAGGTAATACTCTCTTTTTCCTACTATCTTTCAGTAAAGTCTTGGTTGAATACTGATGGGGTGGAGGGATGAAATTTTGATAAAAATAAATAAAATCCTTAAAAAATCATGATGTTTTAAATTTTACACTTTTATGAATGAACCTCCGGTAACTGTCATGATCTGTAACAGACTTCACGCACCACGCGGCATGTTTGAAGAAAGGCCGAATGTGGATGAAATGCAGATTTTTCAAAAAGCGTCGTGTGAATCTGCGGGCGTGCTGGGGAAAATCAGAGCCTATTGGCCACCGTTTCAGCCTATATGAAAATCTGGTAAGCTTGCTCTGTTTTTCGCTCAGCCAGAGTTTTCCATGCCTCAGATGACGCCCGCCGCACAGCTTCCTCCCTTTTTGCTGCGCAATGCCCGACTACTGCCCAACCGGGATGATATTTTACCTCTTCTGCCCAAACAGGCGGTGATTGCGGAAGTTGGGGTGATGACCGGGGATTTTTCCCGGAAAATTCTCGATACCTGCCAGCCACGTCTGTTTTACGCGCTGGATATTTTTAATGTGCATGAACTGCCGGAAGTCTGGGGGCGTCCGTCTGCTGAAATGTTCGCCAACAAAACCCAGCAGGCATTTTATGAATCCCGCTTTGAGGAGGAGATCGCCCGCGGGCAGGTGCTGGTTCTGGCAGGGGATAGCGGCGTGATGCTGGAGCAATTGCCGGACCATGGCGTGGATGTGATTTATCTGGATGCCGACCATAATTATCAGGCGGTGGTCCGGGATATGGAGGTGTGTGAACGCAAGCTGAAACCCCATACTGGCCTGCTGATCCTGAATGATTACATTATGGCAGACGGCGGTGGCCCGTATGGCGTGATACAGGCCGCGCATGAATTCATGCTGCGCTATGGCTGGGAAATGGCCGTTTTTGCCCTTCAGGACTACATGTATTGCGATGTTGTTCTGCGTAAACATCCCGCCACCCGTCCGCGCCGTATTCTGCAAAGACTGGTGCAGAAGCTGGGATATACCGGACTGGGGCGCTTCTGAGTGCGCAAGGCTGCATTCCTGCTGACGTGTGGTGCGGTTTCGGTGTTGGCGTTGCAGACTGTGGTGTGGTGGGGCGGTGTCCTGTTTCTGGAGCACAGACTGGCCAATGCCAATATAGATACCCATGCCAGTGCTCAGGCCATGACCCCTGCCGGTCTTGATGTGCATACAGGCGGTGGGCCAGATGCGGCGCAGTCTACCCGATGCTCGCTCGTATTTCAGAACCGGGTGCGCGGGGGCTGGCCTTTCCGGGCGCGGGTGATGCTGGACGGTGTGCAGATAAGCTGTGGCGGGACAGCCGATAGGGCGGGGCTGTCCTATGCTGTGCGTCATGCCGTGCTGGAACTGGTCCCATGGCATCCGCTGACCGTGCAGGGTACGCTGGAGGGCGGGCAGGCGTTTGCTGTCATGCAGCAGGACAGTGCTGGTCATGGAGCGCAGGGGGGTGTTTTGCTCCGGGTAGAGGGTGCGCCGGTGCGGATTGCTCTCCCCTTGCGCGTTGGGCCGGTGGGTGCTGTGCAGTTCAGCACAGATTTTATCCATCTGCTTCCGCAAAGAGGCACGGCGGAAGCGCATCCCGTGACGGCGCGTGGTGTGCGCGGGAAGCTGGTGTGGAACAGTCAGGCAAATACACAGGCCAGCGCCGTTGGTCTCTCCTTTACCGCGCAAAGTGCAGTGGTGGCGCCATGGGCGGACCGTGTGGATGATGTGAGGGGTGCTGTTTCCATGCCCGGCCCGGCGGTGCGGCTTTCGGCTTTGTGGGCACCGGAAGGTGCCGGACTTTTGGCCTCTGCGGATGGGTCCGCTACGCCTTCCGCGCAGGGTTTGCCGTCATTGCAATCGTCTGTGGCGAATGGGGCATCGGGCTATGCGGAAATTCTGGTGCAGCATCTGGCCGGGCGTTGGCGTGGTCTGGGGTTTTCATGGTCCGGGCGGCTGGTGATGGCACCGGGCGGTGCGCCGTTGGGTGAGACATGGCTGACCCTGAGCGACTGGCGGCCGTTTCTGGCGCATTTACAGCAGGATAAAACGCTGCGCCCGGAGCAGACCGTTCTTTTGTCCAGACTGACGGACCAGCTTGAGCAGCGCACCGGCGGTATTGAAGGGCCGCTGAGTGTGCCTTTGCAGGTCAGGGACGGGGCAGTGCAGCTTGCGGGTGTTCCGTTGCTGTCCGTGCTGGCAACGCTGCGTGGGGTTTCAGTGTCCGGGGCAGAGCCTCTCAAAGTGGATCGCGGGGATCCGTGAGGTTCTTTTTCCGGTCCTGTCTGGCCAATCCTGTCTGGCCTGCCCAGTCTGGATACGCTTTTCCTTCAGAAGGTATCTTTCTCTCGCCGTAATCTGGCGAGGGTCAGCACGTCAGCAGCGCGCAGGAACGGGTTGGTTGCGCGTTCTTGGCCAAGAGTGGAGGGTACAGTTGCTCGGCCTTCTGCACGCAGGCGTTTGACCTCTGCCGCCCGGGCTTTCAGGGCTGCGTTGTCGGGTTCAGCATGCAGGGCGAAGGCGCAATTGCTTTGTGTATATTCATGCCCACAGCAGACAAGCGTTTCGTCCGGCAGGCTGGCAAAGCGTTTCAGGCTCTCAAAAAGCTGTTCCGCCGTGCCTTCAAACAGGCGGCCACAGCCAAGGCTGAACAGGGTATCACCACAGAACAGGGTCGGTGGGTCCGCAAAATAGTAGCTGATATGGCCGAGTGTATGGCCGGGCACGGCAAGAACATGCCCCTGAGAGTGGCCGACCGCTATCGTCTCCTTATCCTTCAGGGCGATATCCAGTGCTGGCATCCGGGCCTGTTCCGCGGCAGGGCCAGCAACACGCGCCTTGTATCGGGCGCGTAGGGCGTCCGTGCCGCCTACGTGGTCAGCATGGTGGTGCGTCAGCAAAATCAGGTCCAGTCGGCCACCTGCTGCATCCAGAACAGCCTGAATGGGGGCGGCTTCACCGGGGTCTACAATGGCGGTGCAGCCCGTGGCGGTGTCTTGCAGAAGCCAACTGTAATTGTCTGATAAAACCGGAATGGCGCGGGTCTGAAGAGACATAATGGCATTCTCCCTGAAGAGCGTGTGCGGCTGAACTGTGCAAACTTTTACAGGATGCGCGCGTGGTGATAGCGCGGAGGGTCTGTGTCATGGTACACATCAGCCATGCATATGGCCATTCCCTATCCGGCGGACGCGTTTTATCAGACCCATGAAGGCCAGATATGCGCGGCATTGCTGCGGGAACGGCTGCAATGGTTCTGGCCGGACCTGCGCGGCCAGCGTGTGCTGGGGCTGGGTTATGCCGCGCCGTATCTGGGCGCGTGGCGGGGCCGAGGTGCGCTCTGCATTTCCGCGCGGACGCCCGACCACTGGCCAGACATGGAGCGTGGGCTGGATCGGACACGCGCCGCGTCCTTCGAGCGGGACTGTGTGGTGGACCCTTACGCTCTGCCCTTTGATGAGGAAACATTTGACCGCATTGTGCTGGTCCATGCCTGCACGGAACCGGACCAGATGGTGCCCTTGCTGCGGTCGGCAGGACGCGTTTTAAAAGATGATGGCCGTGTCCTGATGATTGTGCCTAGCCGGCTGGCAGGCCGGATACGGCAGAGACATACGCCCTTTGCGCGGGATGTCGCTTTTTCCCGCTCGGGTTTGCGCACCGTGCTTGGCCACGCCATGCTGCTGGCGGAACGGCGGGATGAGGCGCTGTTTCTACCCACCCGGCAGGGTTGCGCCAGTGTGCGCCGGGGTCGCCGGTCTGACATTGCCGGCAAGGTGCTCTCACCGGGGTTGGGGAGCGTGATGCTGGTGGAAGCGGTGAAAAATGTTTTCTCCGGCACCCTGCTGCCTGCGCGCTCGCCCACAACATGGTTTAAAAAAATAATCTACCCGGTGCCGGAAGCCGCGAGCCAAAAGAGCGGTGTGCCGCCGGAAGGTGCGGCGCGTATGCCGGAGACGTAACGGCGATTCCCCAGCGCGTGGCCTTGCCTTCCGGCGCGAGCGTTGCCACACAACCGCGCTCATGGTGTTATCCGCCGGTCTTTCCATAACGTCTGGAGCCAGAGTTCCATTTTCACCTCTTTTGTTCTGTGCAGTTTGTTCGTGCTGTTTGTAGTGGCGGGCGTTTTGGCGGTGTTGCCGGAGCGTCTGTTGCGGCAGTGCGCTCCATGGCGTTCCGAAATTCTGGCCGGGGTCTGGGGCTGTCTTGGCCTGCTGGCGCTGGTGGGCGCGGTGTGCAGGCTGGAAGGCGGGGTCAACTGGTTTCCGGTGTTTGGACTAGATGGCCCAGCACTCCCCATGCTGCTGCTTCTGGCGTTTACCGGCGGGCTGATGGGCACGGGCCTGCGCGGTCTGGCCTGCGCACTGACCGGGCTGGCTTTTTTAGCTCTTTCCCCGCTGGTTTTTGGTCTGCTGGCTGGCACTGCACTGGTTTTACTGGCGGACAGGGGGCGGCAGGGTGTGTGCCTGCCTTTTGCGGTTATTCCGGCCTGTATTCCTGCGGATAGCCCGCTCTCCCCCCCCGCTTTATGCCTGATGGTTCTGTTGCTGGGCTGGGCGGTTTCCTCCCAGAGAGGGTCCGAGGCTGTTCTGCCTGCTGGTATCGGCCTGTTTCTGCTCGGTCGTTTGCTGGCGGAAGTGGGTGTTCTGCCTCCTGTGCAGCAAGGGTTGCTGATTATCAGCGGCGGCGCTGTCGCCTTGTGGGGGGCTGTGCAGGCCGTAAGAAATCCGACGGCCTGCGGTATTCTCTCTGGTGTTGCGAGCGCAGGGTATGGCGGGCTGGTGGTGATGTTGACGCTGGCTCTGGCCGCGCCCGTCAAAGGGGAGGAGCTGTTTCGCACCGCAACGCTTCTGGCAACGGGCGCGCCGTTTCTGGCCCTGCTGGCGGCTCTGTGGTTGTCTCGTCAGGATGGCGGGCTGTTTGCGCCCAACAGTGCCGTGGCACAGGCGCGGGGGAGCCGGATTGCTCTGGGGGGCAGCCTGCTTCTGCTCTCTGCGGTGCCGCCGCTGGGGGGCTTTTCCGTCTTCTGGTGCCTGCTGAGCGCGGGTGAGGTCGCTGCCACGAATACCCACCCCGCGCAGGCTCTTTCCCTGCTTCTGGTCCTTGTCGCGGCAGCGTGTGTCATGGCGCTGAGCGTGGTCGGTCTGATGCGTGTGGGGTTTGCCGCGTTTGTCTCGCCTGCGGCCTCTCAAGGTGAGCATGCGCCGTCTCTGAGTAGTGTGCTTTTGCTGCCCGCATGGATCTGCGCAGGGGGTGCCACGCTGATTACTGTGTTGCCCGGAGGCTGGCTTGCGCTGGTAGACCATCTGTTTGCCGGAAACGCGCCGCGCGATTTTGCGTGGAACACACTGGCACGGGTGCAGTTTTCCGGGGCCGACATGACGCTGACCCCCGCTTTCTCATTGCTCGCGCTGGCAGTCTGTGTTGTGGGGGCAGGAGCTCTTGGGCGGGCGTTTGGCGTGTTTCCGTTGCGTCAGCCCGTCTTGGGTGCCGTGGCATGGCGAGAGGGCGCGCCGGTTGTGCAAAGGGATGAAGCCGTGCCTGTGCCTGTGTCCGTGTCCGATACGGCCATGCCGGTTGTCTGGCGTGCGTTCGGTGTGCTGCTGGGCGCGGACGGGCAGAAAGCAAAAGACTGGCCTGTGGTAGAAAAAACCGGGGCCGGTGCGCGATATCTTCAGGCTGTGCTGTTCAGAACCGTGGCATGGTGTGAGGCTCAGGGCATGGTTCTGATCCTGCTTTTTCTCGGGGCGGGGCTGCTGCTGGGGCTGTTTGCTGCAAAATGACGCATGATCTCACATGGGGCTGGTTTTTTGCCTGTCTGCTGGCTCTGGCCCTGCAAACGGGTGTCCTCGTACTGGCTGCACCATGGTTTAGTGGTTGGGTAAACCGGCTGACTGGCCGCCTGACAGGTGAGCGACGTTTTCCCGCGGGTGGGCGCTGGCAGGATAGTCACCATCAGTTTCGCAGGCAGGGGTTGCGTCTGCGGGGGGATGGGCTGAGTGGTCTGGCCTGTCGCGGTGCGCTTATTCTGGCGGTGTTCGCGGCCTGTATGACCCCCGTTTTCACGCTGGTTCCGGCTGGCTTTCCGGCTCCGGGGTTTTTCCTATTATGCGCGGCTCTGGTGGGGGCTTCTCTTCTGCTGGGCCTACCTCTGGTTGTGCAGGGTGGAACGGCTACTCTTGCGGGCTATACGGCATTGCTGGCGGATGCCTTGCTGCTGCCCGCACTTGTGCCCGTGCTGGTTATGGCAGGCGGGCAGGATTTTTCCGTTTTTCTTGCTCATTTACGCCTGCTTTCTCCGGCAGGAGAGGGTGCGCCGTTTGTGTTGATGGGCGTTGCGCTGTTTCTGGTGACGGCATGGAAAGGACGGCTGGCGGGGGAAGACCTGCAAGGCCAGCTTTCGGGCGCAGACCGTGCGTTATGGATGCTCGCTGCGGATTGCGTTCAACTGGTGTGGATCACGCTGGCGGGTGATGTCGCGTGGGCAGGCAGCCTTGCGCTGCCGGGAGATGGCGGGGCGGAACCTTGGCTGGCGCAATGTCTTGCGGGGGGAGCATTTTGGGTGGCGAAGCTGAGTGTGGCGGCTCTTCTGCTGGCCGGTACACACCTGATGGTGCTGACCTACCAGCGCCGCGCGCGGGTGCGTCTGGCAGCGGTATTTCTGCTGGGGTTGCTGGCGTGGCAGGTGGCGTACGCTGGCCAGTCCGGCCCGCAGACAGGCAATAAAACCGCCTCCATGCAGGATGAGCAGGAGTCCGCGTGGCGGGATGACGGGGCAACACCATGACGCTTGCTGTTATTCTGGCACCGTTGCTGGCTTTGTGCGTTGTGGCGCGTGGTATGGGTTTTCTGCCTGTTCTGGGTGCAGTGACAGCGGCGGCCATGCTGTTGGACCGGCAAGAGCCCTTGCAGGAGTTTGGCGCGGCGTGTGTCGTGCTGTTCTCGGTGCTGCCTGTCTGGTTTGTCAGCCGCTATCAGGATGATGGTGCGCGGGAGCGCAGCGGCCCGGCTGTACCGTTTCTGGCGTTGGGGCTGATGATTATTCTGCAACTCGCCACCGGCACGCCCGCCGCCATGGGGAATGCATCGGGTCACGGTGGTGCGGCCTATCTGCCCGCAGGCTTGTGTGTGGCGCTGGCTGGGCTGGTGGCGGTTACGTGCCGTCAGGCTATGGTCTGGCAATGGGCAGGGCTGCTGGTGTGCGTGGATGGCGTCATGCTATCCGGCGTTATTGAAAACCAGATTATGGTGGTGGGTGTTACCGCGCTGGCCGGTTGTGTGGTGGCTCTGCTGGGCGGCATGTGTGTGCATCGCGTCATGCTGCGGGTTACCGTAGCCCCGGCGCAGGGGAAGGCCGGGGTTGAGCACCCATCAGCCCGTCCCGGTGGGTTTGAGCTGGGGGATATTGACCCGGCCGGACCCGAGCCGCGTAGCTTAGGGCCGGAATCCGTTGTGGCACCGCGTATCTGGACGGAAGCGGAAGCTGCGGCGGACGATGAAGAACCGCTGCCCCGCCCTGAGAAGACAGACCAGAAAACGGCATCCTCTACTGTAAAACCAGAGCCGAGCATAGAACAGGCAGAAGCCTCTGAGGGCGCGCTGCGGCGGAAGAGGCTTCTTGATGCCGAGGCGGCCTTCTCCGGCGATGAACGTGACGAAGAGGCTGGCTTGCCGAAAGCAGAAGCCGAGATGGATACACTCGCTCCGCATACTGAATCGTCAGAAAAGACCAGCGCAGACGCAGACCCGCGGGGAACAGTCCATTCTGACGATGACGCCGATGATGACGCTGATCCTGAGGATACGGAAAGAGCGTCCCCCAGTGCCATTAAGGAACATCCCCCAGAAAAGAGGGATGTTCGGCAGGACGTGGAGCCCGACACCGATCAGGCGGAGGCAGAAGAGCCTGCACCCGAGCCCCTTACACCGGAAATGATTGCGCGTGATGTCTGGCTAAGAGGTTACCTGACCGAACGCGGGAGAGACGTATGACCTTTCCTGTTTTTCTGGCGGCTCTGGCGTTTGCGTGGCCTTTGCTGGGCGCGGCACTTGTTATGGCGGCACCCACGCCCCGTAGTCGTGAACTTGCCATCTGGATGGTGGGGGCTGGCTGTGTGCTGGCGGTCGCGGTGTTTTTGTTCCCCGCCACAAGTGCTGCTGCCGAGGGGTGGGATGATGACCCTGTCCAACGTGCGGGCCGCGTTATGCTAGCGTTTGGCTTGCTGTTGACGGTGATGGAAAATGGCACCCTGCAAGACCGCCTGCTGCGCGGACTACCGCATATTTCCACGGCGCTGACCGGGCTGGCCTGCGTTGCGCCGGACCCGATTATCGGGTTGGGGATTCTGGAAGCCGCACTGGCCTACGGGGTGTTTGTGTTCAGCCGCCCCGCCGGTCAGGCGCGGGCCGGGTGGGCGCTGGTGCGCACCGGGTCTGTTGGTATTTTCCTTGTTCTGTCCGGGCTGCTGTTGCCGTCTGGCTCCGCGCCTGCGGGGCTGATGATGGCATGTGGGCTGGTCATGCTCGCGGGTCTCACCCCGTTCGGGCAGTCATGGCGTGAGGAAAATGACACCTATCTGTTTCTGCCGTTTGCCGGGGCGGCGCTGCTGCTGTCCATGCGGATGCGCACGCATGGCGGGGAAGCGTTCGAGACGGCTCTGGTTGCCGCAGGCCTCGCCTCTGTCTGGCTGACGGCCTGTGCCGGGCGGTCTGACGGCGGGCAACGGTTGTTCCGCACCTTTCCTTCTGCGCTGGCGCTGATTGCAGTCGGTGCCGGGGCGGATGTGGCGGCCCTGCTGTTTCTGTGCGGCTGGTGTCTGGCTGGCGGTAATCGCTTTGGGCGGTCTTGGGCGGCGCGGGCGCTGGCCTGCTTCCCGCCGGGTGCGCCGTTTGTGGGGTGCCTGCTGCTGCTATCCATGCTGAGCGACTGGTCATGGAGTATCACGGTGCTGACGGTGGCAGGCATTCTCTGCGCGGTGGTGCGGTCTGTCCCCGTGGAAGGCTTTACGCAGGATTTGTGGCCGGAGGATGCAGCGGGCCGGGTGGCCTGTTCCGTGCTGGTGCTGACTGGATTTCTGGTGCCGCTGGCCATGATGCTGGGAGCGTTCTGATGGATGCCGTAAGCCTGATTCGTTCCGGGCAGGAGACGGAAACCCCATGGCGCTTCCGGCTGGATGAGCTGGGCTGGCGAGATATGGTGACAGCCCTCGGGCAGGACACGCTGCCCTTTGCCGGGTTGTGGTGTGATGGAGCCGATGTGCATGCCCTGTTCATGCCTTCTCCCACCCAGCCACTGGCCGCCACGCTGGCGCTGGAAAATGGACGCTATCCAGCACTTTCCCCCGCGCGCGCCGTCTCCAGCCTGTATGAACGCATGGCTTATGACTTGTATGGCGTGGAAGCCATGTGGGCGGTTGATGTGCGCCCGTTGGTGGACCATGAGGTCTGGTCCGCCACAGCGCCACTTGACGCTTCGCCCGGTCTTGCCGGAGGGCGCAAGGGGCAGATCAGCTTTCAACCCTCGGAAACTCTGTTAGCCGCAGGCGGTGTGACTGGCGGCGTTGGCCCGGCAACAGGGGGAACGGAAACGTCCTTGCATGTTGCGATGGCTGTTTCTGGTGAGACTATTGTGGCGGCGGAAACGGTATCCGGCTACGCGCATCGCGGGCTTGCGGCCCGTTGGCGGAATAGTCGGCTGGAGGATGCCTGCCGACTCAGCGGGCGCGTGGTGGCGGGCTGCTCTGTGGCGCATCAGGCTGCGTTCTCGCAGGCTGTTGAGGCCGCCTGCGGAAGTAAGGTCGGGCCGGAAACCGCGCTTATCCGCGTGGTGCTGATGGAACTTGAGCGTATTCTGCTGCATCTGCACACACTGGCAGGACTGGCGCGGGGTGCCGGAGCGCTGCTGGTGGCGTCCCGCTGCGCATGGTTCAGGGAAAAGCTTTTGGCGCTTTCCGCACCCGTTATCGGCTCCCGCCTGTTGATGGACCATTGTGTGCCCGGCGGCACCAGACTGCGTGAAGCAACGGGGCTGGGGGATTTATGCACCAGTCTGGCCAAGCTGGGGGATGAGATTTATCCCGGCCTCGCCACACTCTGGCAGACCTACCCGGCGCTGTCCGTGCGGTTGAGTGGCGTAGGGCCAGTGGATGCCGCTTTGTTGGACCGTGTGGGGCTGGATGGCCCCGTGGCACGCGCAGCCGGGCGGGACTGTGACGGACGGCGAACACAGCGCGTTTATCAGAGCCTCTGGCGGCTCACAGCCGGGCGGCAGGGCGGCACAGCGGAAGACCGCGCGCTTATTCTGCTGGATGAAATTGGGGAAAGCCTGCGGATGCTGGGTGAGGCTGGCCCCCGGTTGGGGCTGACCGCTGGCGGCCGTGTGGACCTCTCACCAGACGCAGGCGAGGGGCTGGGAATGGCGGAAGGCCCATGGGGCACCGTGCTGTATTGGGTGCGCCTGCACGCAGGCCGCGTGGCGCAGGTTTTTGTGCATGATCCCGCCCCAGCAGCCCTGATGGTGTTTGAAGCCGCGCTACCGGGGCAGGATTTGGCAGATTTGGGACTTTTACGGCAGTCCCTCGGCGTCAATGCGGCGGCTCTGGATGGCTAGAGAACAGGACAGGAAGGGTGTGCAGTCATGGGACTGATCCGCGCAGTATTTGATGCCGCGTTCCGGCAGGGTGGCACACGCCTGAAACCTGTCGGGCCGCGCTGGCCGCTGCTTCTGTTCCACATTGATACAGGCGGCTGCGGTGGCTGCGGGATGGAATTGGAAGCTCTGGCATCTGGGCCGTATGACATGGAAGGCGCAGGCTTTGGCTTTGTGCAATCCCCCCGCACAGCGGATGTGCTGCTGGTTACGGGTGCGCTTACCCGGACAATGGCTCCGGTAGTGGACGCCGCATGGCAGGCCATGCCGAAACCCAAGGGGGTGATTTGTGTGGGGGGCTGCGCCGTGGATGGCGGCTATTTCCCGGAAAATTATTCCGTGCTGGGCGGTCTGGACCGCAAGGCGGCGATAGACCTACAAATTCCCGGCTGCCCGCCGTCCCCCCAGCAGGTGCTGGACGGACTTTGTTCCCTGTTCAGGCAGCGGGTGCGCGGTGCGGGAGGCCCTCAGGCTGAGGGCTCGTCCTCAACGTCTTCCTGAAGGTCCTCGGCAGCTTTTTTCAGCTTGAGAAAGCTGAAATGGCTCAGCGGGAGCAAAACCATATAAATCACGCCAGCGGCAGCCAGAGCGGCCCACGGATCAGCCACCAGAACGGCGGTATAGGCTCCGGTGCCCAGCATAACGGGCAACACATACTGCGCCGGGACCTTAAAGTTTTTGAAGGACCAGACCCGCAGCGTGGACACCAGCAGAAACGCCGTGCTGATAAGGGTCAGGGTAGGGAGCCACGGCAAGCGTGTCAGCCGATAAAGCCAGTCTATGCCCAGTTTTTCAGCTTCCAGCCCCAGAAACATCGGGAACAGCGCCAGACCCGCGCCAGCGGGAGCCGGAACGCCAGTAAAGAAGTTGCTGGCGTATTTCGGTTTGTCTTCCTCACCGTCCAGCGTCGTATTAAAGCGAGCCAGACGTAGCGCCATACAGACTGTAAACATCAGACACGGCAGAAACGCGTAACGGCCCCCATCCTGCAACGCCCAGAAAAACAGCAGGAAGGAGGGGGCCACGCCAAAACAGACAAAGTCTGAAAGACTGTCAAACTCCGCGCCAAACCGTGTGGACCCGCGCAGCAGGCGCGCAATGCGCCCGTCCAGACCGTCAATAAACGCTGAGAGCAGCAGAGCTAGTCCGGCTGCCTGAAAGCGCCCTTCCACAGCAAAACGCATGCCGGTCAGGCCGGAACACAGCCCCAGCATGGTCAGAATGTTGGGGATGAGCCGGTTGAAGGACGGCCCGCGAATTTTGGTCCGCACACGTTTACGCAGCCGTTTGCGGCGGAGCCCACGGGGCGAAAGCGGAGCCTGAGAAGGGGGCGCAGCGGGGAGTTGCGCTGGGGTCTGCGGATCTGTCACGGGATCAGAGGCGCGCCATAACGGTTTCACCACCCACCATGGTCTGGCCGACGGACACCAGAGGTTCAACACCCGGCGGCAGATACAGGTCGGTGCGGGAGCCAAAGCGGATCAGCCCGAAGCGTTCGCCAGCTTCCATTTTTGCGCCTTCAGACACACTGCACACAATGCGGCGGGCAATCAGGCCAGCAATCTGCACAACCGCCATCATCCGACCGTCTGGCAGGGTCAGGCTAAGTGCGTTGCGCTCATTCAGTTCAGATGCCTTATCAAGGCTTGCGTTCAGGAACTGGCCGGGATGGTAGGCAATGCGCGTGACAGTGCCAGCGGCAGGCATCCGGTTGATATGCACATCCAGCACGGACAGGAAGGTGGCAATGCGCCACACCGGGGCGGTGCCCATACCCAGTTCAGCCGGGGGAGCAATTTTTTCTACAGACACAACGCGGCCATCCGCGGGGGCAACGGCAACGTCACTCCGGGCCGGGGTTGTGCGTTCCGGATCCCGGAAGAAATAGAGGCAGAAGCCAAAGAACAGGCCGCTGGCGGTGCCGGCATGGCGCAGCAGCGGGCAGGACAGCTTTTTGCCTAGAAAGCGGGTAACCAGTGTGGTCGCGCCAGAGGCCAGCAGGAAGGGTCTTGCTTCCGGATGGGGAGGGGCCAGAACGAGTTTGAAAGAGTCGATCAGGGACATGGTGGGGTCCTCATACAAAAAGCCGGGGTGTGGGAAGAAAACAGGGGAACGTGCCAGACGTTCCCCTGCGCCGGGGATGGATCAGACCAGACCGGCCAGAGTTTCCCGCACGGCAGCAAAAGCGGCATCGGCAGCGCTGGCATCCGGGCCGCCAGCCTGCGCCATATCACGGCGGCCTCCGCCACCCTTGCCACCCATGGCGACACTGGCTGCGCGGACAAGCGCCACGGCATCGACCTTGTCCGTCAGTGCCGGGGCCACAGCAGCGACAACGCTGCCTTTGTCATCAGCCGTGGAAATCAGCACCACAACATCCGCATTCCCCTGTTTGAGGATGGTTTCCGCCAGCCCCTTGAGTTCACGCGGGGCGGTTTCTCCCACATTGCGGGTGGATAGACGGGCTGCCCCTACCTGTTCCACGCCAGCAGCTTCAACAGAGCCAGCGGCCAGCTTGCGCTGAAGCGCGGAAATCTGCCGCTCCATAGCGCGGCGTTCTTCCAGCAGCAGGGACAGGCGTTCCGGCGCTTCGGTTACGCCAACTTTCATCATGGCGGCCATCTGCGTCAGGCGCTGTTCATTAGCAAGGGAGAGCGCTTCTGCTGCGGTGCCCGCCACGGCTTCAATACGCCGCACACCAGCGGACACGCCACTTTCAGACGTAATGCGGAAATGGCCAATATCTCCGGTACGGTCCACATGCGTGCCGCCGCAGAGTTCCAGAGACCATGCGGCCTTGTTCTCATCCGGGCCACCCATAGAAACAACACGGACTTCATCCCCGTATTTTTCGCCAAACAGGGCCATGGCGCCTTCTTCCACCGCCTGTTCCGGCGTCATGGAGCGGGTCACCACTTTTGAGTTTTCACGCACCCGGCGGTTCACTTCCGCTTCGATCTCTGCCAGTTCTTCCGGTGTAATCGGGCGCGGCTGGCTGACGTCAAAGCGCAGACGGTCCGGGCTGTTCAGGCTGCCTTTCTGGGCAACATGGTCGCCCAACCGGCGGCGCAGGGCTTCATGCAGCAAGTGCGTTGCGGAATGGTGCGCGCGAATAGCGGAACGGCGGTCATGGTCCACCGTAGCGGTCACGGCTTGACCGGGGCGCAGGGTGCCCTCGGTCACGGTGCCGTAGTGGACAATCAGGTCGCCCGCTTTTTTCTGGGTGTCCGTAATGGCAACGCGCAGGCCGGAGGCTGTCAGAAAGCCGGTATCTCCGGCCTGACCGCCACTTTCCCCATAAAATGGTGTCTGGTTGAGCAGCACAGCGACTTCCGTGCCAACGGGGGCTTCTTTCAGGAAGCTGTTCTTGGCAATAACAGCCTGAACTTCACCATCCGCCTGTTCCGTGGTGTAGCCAAGGAATTCGGACGCGCTGAATTTATCCCGTGCTTCAAACCAGATGGTTTCCAGTGCGGTATCACCAGAGCCGACCCATGCGGCGCGGGCGCGCTGGCGCTGCTCGTTCATGGCCGCGTCAAATCCGGCCACATCTACCGTGTGGCCGCTGCTGCGCAGCGCATCCTGCGTGAGGTCCAGCGGGAAACCGAACGTATCATACAGGCGGAAAGCAACATCACCCGGCAGAGCGGCTCCGCTGGACAGTCTGGAGGTTTCTTCCTCCAGCAGGCCAAGGCCACGGTCCAGCATGGCTTTGAAGCGTTCTTCCTCATTGCGCATGGTTTCACGGATCAGCGCTTCACCCTGCACCAGTTCCGGATAGGCACCGCCCATCTGCTGGATCAGGGCCGGGAGCAGCTTGTAGAAAACCGGCTCCGTGGTGCCCATCATATGCAGGTGGCGCATAGCGCGGCGCATGATGCGGCGCAGCACATAGCCACGGCCATCTTTGGAGGGCAGAACGCCATCCGCAATCAGGAACGCCGTGGAGCGCAGATGGTCGGCCACAACGCGGTGGCTGGATTTAAACGGACCATCCGCAGCCTGATGCGTGACCTCAGCGGAGGCTTGAATCAGGGAGAGGAAGGTATCGGTGTCATAATTGTCGCGCTTGCCCTGCATGATGGCGGCAAAGCGTTCCAGCCCCATGCCGGTATCAATGGATGGGCGGGGCAACGGGGAGCGTACACCCGGCGGGTCTTCAAAAAACTGCATGAAGACCAGATTCCAGATCTCCACAAACCGATCACCATCTTCATCCGGGGAGCCGGGCGGGCCACCGGGAACATCCGGACCATGATCATAGAAAATTTCAGAACAGGGACCGCAGGGGCCGGTATCTCCCATCCGCCAGAAATTGTCTGACGTGGGGATGCGGATAATCCGGCTGTCATCCAGTCCGGCAATGGAGCGCCAGAGCCCAGCGGCTTCTTCATCGTCCGCATAGACGGTGACGAGGAGCTTGTCCTTGGATAGGCCGAAATTGCGGGTAATGAGAGTCCAAGCCAGTTCAATCGCTTCGGGTTTGAAATAATCACCGAAGGAGAAGTTGCCCATCATCTCAAAAAAGGTGTGATGGCGGGCCGTGTAGCCCACATTGTCCAGATCGTTATGCTTGCCGCCAGCCCGAACAACCTTCTGCGCGGTTGTCGCGCGGGAGTAGGGGCGCGTTTCCTGCCCGGTAAAGACGTTTTTGAACTGCACCATGCCTGCATTGGTGAACAGCAGAGTGGGATCATTGCGCGGCACCAGTGACGACGAGGGCACGATCTGATGCCCTTGTCCGGCAAAATACTCCAAAAAGGTGGTGCGGATATCGTTTGTTGTGAGCATGGCGTGAGGCAGACGGTCCTGAAACTGGTTGGGCGCGTGATCTCCCTTGTCAGCAGCCTTCTACGGAGTAGTCCGGAAGGGGGATGACGCAGGAAAAGTCCTCACGGCCAGGCAAAAAGCAACAAAGCTTCCTTAACCCGCTGCCAGATGTAGCGCACACGGCGCGGCTCTGAAAGGGGTTAGCGCGCGGGGCGGGGAGATGTGGGTGTTATGGCTCCGCACTGGTGTTTTGGGGTGACTCTGGAAAGGCAATGGCGCTTTCCGCCAGTTCTTGCACGGAAGCTGGGGGCTTTTCCCGAAAAACCATTTTCTGGCTGAGGTTGAAATTGGCGAACATTCCCGCCAGAGAGCCTGCGGCCAGTGCCAGCACAGGATACGTCACACAGAGCGGCACAGTGTAAAACAGGGTGTAAACCGTGCCACGGTTAAGCAGAAAGCCAAAACTGTTGGCTAGCAGGAACCTTAGCCATTGCAGCACTGGATGGTCATGCTGGCCCGCCCCCTTGAAGGTCCATAGGCGGTTGAGCATCCAGTTGAGGGTTGCGGCCACAAAATAGGCCACCAGTGTTGCAGCTGTCAGCCCGATAACGGTGCGGAGTGCGTACACCGTTCCCGAATCCCACAAAAACCCCAGCCCGCCCACTGTGCCGAATTTCAGCAGGCGAATCAGTTTTGCCCGCGTGTCTGAATCGGAGGGTGAGGCCGGGTTGCCCGGCAGAGGGGATGATGGAGTGGAGGATGTCACGCAACAAAATCCCTCAGGCTGGACGGGGGAGTAAAGCAAAAAAAAGGGGCACCCGAAGGTACCCCTTTTTCCGATCACAAGGAACCGGTCGATTAGTGGAGGATGATTTCCACGCGACGGTTCTGAGGCTCACGGGTGTTCGGGCCGGTCGGCACCAGCGGATGGGCTTCGCCATAACCGTGGATGTCGATCGCGCTAGCCGGCACGCCGTCACGGATCAGTTCTGCCTTCACGCTGTTAGCGCGACGCATGGACAGACCCATGTTGTACTTTTCACCGCGGGGACCGGGGTGAGCAGCAGAGCTATCGGTGTAGCCGTTAACTTCGATGCGGGTCGTCTGAACGTGGGTGGAAGCCTGAGCAGCTTCTGCCACGATCTGGCGAGCGCGGGCAGTCAGAGCAGACTTATCCCAATCGAAGAACACCAGGTAGGAGCGAGCCGGCAGCGGAGCCGGAGCTGCTACAACCGGAGCCGGCGGCGGCGGCGGCGGAGCCGTATCGAACGCATAACGCAGGCCCAGGATGAACTGGTGGTTGAAGCGGTGATCGAAGTTCGTGTTGCCACGACCATGACGACCGTTTGCATAGTTAGCGGTAGACGTGAAAGCACCGTCAGAGAAGGAGCCCGGCTGACCGATCATGCGGTATTCCGTGGTCACCTGGAAGCCCGGGATGCCCGTGTCGTAAGCTGCACCGACGATGCCCTGATAGGCGAAGCCACCGTTCGTGCCGCCAAGACGGCTGGTGTTGCCGTTAGCGAAGTTGGTGGTCGTCGGGTTGTAATGCTGCCACAGGTAACCTGCACCAACACCAACAAACGGGGTGACCGGAGCGTCGATCCCGAACTGCTTCAGGTCGATGTCATACAGCACGTTGACGAAGCCACCGTAAGACTGGTCGCTGCCGCGTGTGCTGCCCGGAACTTTCGTGCCGCCCTGATGGTTAATCTGGGAGTAGTTGTAGACGCCTTCGATTTCAGCGCGCAGACCGTTGCCGAAGCCCCAGCCGAATGCACCGAAGCCGGTGAAGCCGTCATGGTGACGGAACTGAGATGCAGAAGTGTTCTGAGCACTGTCAGCACCGCCAGCAAAGCCAGAAGTGTGAGCGTGCTGGTTCTGCACCAGATTGTAACCACCGCCCAGATCAACATAAGGGCCTGTGATCGTGGTGGCGAATGCGGCCGCCGGAGCCGCTGCCATCAGTGTCGTTGCGAGTAACGCCGTGCGGAGACGCATTTTTTCGTCCTCAATTATTTCATCTGTTCGACCCTGCCGCCAACCATTCAGCGGGCAGGCCCAGCAAGATGCCTAAAGCCGTATAAAACGATCGGTTCCCAAATAGAAACCCGCAGCTTCGTGCTCTTAGTGATTAGAAGCCATAACCGTGTTTTATTTGCAACAGTTCATTTCGGTATCCCAAGATGCTTCTGCTGCATGTTTAACTATTCAGCTCAAGACTGCTTGCATTCAACATTGCCTGTTTGCAAATGCCGGGCCTGTCTCGTGTCTGAATAAGGCGGAATTGCGGCGCGTTTGTCCAAATGGGGCAGCGCGCCGCTCAAAGCGGCGGTTTTCTAGGCTTTGCAGCCATCTTCCACGAGCAAATCATGCACCGTTTCAGCCGGGACATCCCGGCTGGTGAAGGCCCTTCCGATTCCGTTCACAAGAATAAAAGAGAGGCGCCCATCCTGCATTTTCTTGTCTCGCTGCATGTGAGCTATCAAATCTGCCACGCGAAAGCTGTATGGCAGGTCAGTAATACTTGCAGGCATCTTCATGGCGCGCAGATGGGCTTCGACGCGGGCCAAATCTTCCGGTGGGCACAGGCCAAGCCGGACAGAGAGTGCGAAAGCCAACCGTAGCCCGATAGAGACGCCTTCTCCATGCAGCAGGCGGCCGTCATACCCTAGTTCCGCTTCCAGCGCGTGGCCAAAGGTGTGGCCAAGGTTGAGCAGGGCACGACCATTGCTGGCCTGAGACTCCCGCTCATCGGCCGCCACAACGCGGGCCTTGAAGGCGCAGGCCTGCCGGACCGCTTCCGTCAGCGTGTCAGGGTCGGCAGAAAGGACGGAGTCTCCGTTTTTCTCGCACCATCCAAACAGCGCTGCATCACCAATCAGGCCGGATTTCACGATCTCTGCATAGCCTGCCACCAGTTCCCGATGGGGGAGTGTGCTGAGGGCGGACACATCGGCCAGCACGCAGAGCGGTTGATGGAACGCCCCCAGCAGGTTTTTACCCCAGCGCGTGTTGATGCCGGTTTTGCCTCCTACCGATGAGTCCACCTGAGACAGCAGGGTGGTGGGGATTTGCACAAACGGCAGACCACGCAGCGTGGTTGCGGCCACAAAACCGGCAAGGTCCCCCACCACGCCGCCGCCAAGGGCGATGATGGTAGTGCGGCGCTCGACACCCTCTTTCAGAATGGCATCGGTCAGGGTCTCATACGTGCTCAGGCATTTGGACTGCTCACCGGGGGCGACTGTCAATGCGCGAGACTCTATGCCGGTTTCCCGCAAGGACTCCTGCAAGGCGGGGAGATAGAGGGCCGCGACATTTTCATCTGTGATGATAATGGCTTTCTTCTGCGGCAGCACCGGGGCCAGAAGCGCTCCGGCCCGGCTGATCAGATTGGTGCCGATCACCACATCATAAGCCGCATGTTCAAGTGTGACGGGCAGGCGCACGGGCCTGCGGGAAAGAGCAAGGCTTTCAATGACTCGGGTCGTGCTGTGGTCCACGTTGTGGTCTCCGCAATCAACAATCACATCGGCTTCGGCATAGATGGGGTGGCGCACCGTCATCAGGCGGGCCAGCACATCACGCGGCGAGGCTTCATTTAATAAAGGGCGATGCGTACGGCCCTGCACACGGCGCAGCAGCACCGGTAGCGGGCAGCGTAGCCAGACGGACATGGCGCGGGCACGGACCAGCGCACGGGTGCTGGCGTTCATAAACGCGCCGCCACCGGTGGCCAGTACCATGGGCGGGCCTTCTAGTAGACGACGAATGACCCGTCGTTCACCATCGCGGAACGCGGCCTCACCATACAGGCGGAACACATCGGCAATGGAGCAACCGGCGGCGCGTTCTATTTCTACGTCCGCATCCACAAACGGCAGGCCGAGCCGTGTGGCCAGACGGCGGCCAATGGTGGTTTTGCCGGCGCCCATCAGACCAACAAGAACAATGCTGCGGCCGGAAGGAATGAGGCTGGTTGCAGGCCAGCGCCCCACTCTTTCCAGATCAAGGGGAATCGGTGGGCTTTCCGCAGCGTCGGGGGGTGGGTACGAGATACGTGATGACATGAAACGCAGCTTACCATAGAGCAGGAAGAACGTACCTATTGAGTTGTTATGGAGCCAAAACATATGAACCGCGTGGTTCTTCTGGTTGCTGCCGTTATCTGCGTTGCTTTTGTTGGAGGGCTGACAGCCCTTGGTTTGTCCGGCCATCCGCCAGTGCCGCAGGCTGTGCATAGGGACATTCCGCTAGCCGCTGCGCCTGTTGCCTCGCCTGCTGCAGCACTTGTGCCCGTGCCGCCTGCCGGGCCTTCCGTAACCCCGGCCGGGACGGCTCCCGCCGCGGGCGCACAGCCTGCCACTTCGGCTCCGTCTGCCGCTGCTCTGGTTCCTGCTGGTCCGGCTGGCCCGGTTGTTACCGCGACACCCGCAGTGTCGGCTCAGGTGCCTGCTTCCGCGCCTGCTGCTGCGCCGGCCCCCGCACCGTCTGCTGGGAAAACTGCTCCGGCAGCGGCTCCCGTGCCTGTTCCGGCGTCTCCCGCGCATCCGTGAGCACGGACGCCCGCGGCACAGATCTGTTTCTGGAAATGCTGGCGGCTGAACGGGCCGCCGCACCCAACACTCTGGCCGCGTACACGGCGGACCTAACAAGCTGTGAGGAGTCTCTGGCTAGCCGGGGCGAGTCTCTTCTGCATGCCAGCGCCACAGGGCTGGCGGACTGGATGGCGGATATGGGCCGAAGCGGGCAGGCCCGCCGCACGGTGGCCCGCAGATTGTCCTGCATTAAACAATTCTATCTGTTTCTGCTGCGGGAAGGACTACGGGCCGATAATCCGGCAGCGCATCTCGATGCGCCTCGGCCTGAAGCTTCGCTGCCGCATTTCCTTTCCGAATCGGAGGTTGTAGCCCTCATTGAGGCCTGCGCGGTCTCGCCAGAGGCATCGGAGGCCAAGCGGCGGCGCGGTCTGGTCGCACGGGCGGCGCTGGAACTGCTCTATGCGTCCGGCTTGCGGATTTCAGAACTCCTCTCCCTCCCGCGAGAAGCCCTTGCCGGTGAACGGCAGATGTTGGTGGTGCGCGGGAAGGGCGGTCGGGAGCGGCTGGTGCCGCTGTCTGACAGCGCGCGTGAGGTCGCACAGGCTCTGCTGGCGCTGGATGCACAAAAAGCCAGCCCGTATCTGTTTCCGGGGCGTGACCCGAAAAGAGCACTGACCCGGCAGGCTTTTGATAAAATTCTTTATGAAGTGGGCTTACAGGCTGGGTTGGACCCGGCCCGGCTTTCACCCCACGTCCTGCGCCACTCCTTTGCCACGCATCTGCTAGCTCATGGAGCGGACCTGCGGGCTTTGCAAATACTGCTGGGGCACGCCGATATCGCCACCACGCAAATCTATACGCATGTGCAGACAGAGCGGCTGAAGCAGGCGGTGGAGTCTTTCCATCCGTTGTCATCTGAGAACGTCAGACAGGGCGAAAAAACGGCATAAACGACACACCATGCACGAAGTGGCTTGGTTTTACGTGTGGCTGTGCTATCCGCTTGGCCATGCGTCAGTTCCTGGATTTCGAGAAGCCCGTCGCCGAACTTGAAAACAAGATCGACGAGCTGCGGCAAATGACCGACCCCGACGGGGTCAATATCGCCGAAGAAACGGCTCGCCTTTCAGAAAAGGCGGAGAAGCATCTTCGTGCCATTTATGCCAAGCTCACCCCTTGGCAGAAAGTGCAGGTGGCGCGCCATGCGCAGCGCCCGCACGCTCAGGACTATATCAACACCCTGCTGACCGACTTCACGCCGCTGGCGGGGGATCGGCTGTATGGGGATGATAAAGCCATTGTCGGTGGCATGGGCCGCTTTGATGGCCAGCCTGTGGTGGTGATTGGCACGGAACGTGGTTCCGACCTTGAAACCCGTCTGGCCCATAATTTTGGCATGGCCCGCCCGGAAGGCTACCGGAAAGCCCAGCGCCTGATGAAGCTGGCTGGACGCTTTAACCTGCCGATTCTCACCTTCATTGACACCGCAGGCGCATGGCCCGGCATTGATGCCGAGCAGCGCGGTCAGGCGGAAGCCATCGCCACCTCCATTGCGGTCTGTCTGGAGGCCCCGGTGCCACTGATTGCTACCGTGATTGGTGAAGGCGGTTCAGGAGGTGCTGTGGCCCTTGGTGCGGGGGATCGGGTGATGATGTTGGAAAACGCCATCTACTCCGTTATCTCGCCCGAAGCGTGTGCCTCCATTCTGTGGCGTGACCCGAAACAGGCCAGCACGGCGGCGGAAACACTGCGGCTGACAGCCCAAGATCTGTCCCGCCTCGGGCTGATTGACCGCATTATTCCCGAACCTGTAGGCGGTGCGCAGCGTGACCCGCAGGCCGCTCTGGCCTCCGTGCATGATGCGCTGGCAGAAGAACTTAAGGCGCTCACTCCGCTGGCTCCGGCTCGGCTGAAGGAACTGCGGCGCGAGAAGTTCCTCGCCATGGGGCGTGAAAACCTGTCCTGAACGGACAGGCCTTAACGCTTTATGCTTTAAGATTTCAGGGCGGCAGTTCCCCTTCCACGGGAGCGCCGCCTTTTTCTTTGAGCAGATCATGAATAGCCTGCGCGGCTTTTTCCACGTCTGCCTTGTCCTGCCCTTTGGCGACCAGCGCCACACCCCGCCGACCATCTTCCCGGTGGAAAGGGTAGGAGCCGAGATCAAGGTCTGGAAAGCTGTTCTGAATTGCCTCCAGCCCTTCCGCCAGCGTGCCTTCAAACAGGGAAGTGGTGTGCCATGTGCGGGAAAAGACCGGTGCTCCCTGTTTAAGGGTTGGGGCAACGGCTTCAAACATGGCGCGCATGATACGCGGCACACCGGCCATCACATGCACATTGCCAATGGTAAAACCGGGCGCAATGGAGACGGAGTTGGGGATGGGTGTTGCGCCACGCGGCAATTTCGCCATGCGCTGACGGGCAGCATTGAAATTTTCCGCGCCAAAATGCTGTTCCAGAAGCGTGAAGGTCGGCGGGTGGATTTCCCATGGCACACCAAACGCCTCGGCCACGCAGGCGGCAGTAATGTCATCATGCGTGGGGCCAATGCCGCCAGTGGTGAAAATTTCATCAAACCGGGCGCGGAGTTCCGTCACCGTTTCAACAATTGTTTCACGAATATCAGGAATAACGCGGATTTCTCGCAGGGGAATGCCGAGTTCCCCAAGCCGGGTGGCCAGAAACTGAATATTGTCGTCTCGGGTGCGGCCGGAGAGAATCTCGTTGCCGATCAGAATGAGGGCTGCGGTGCGACGCATGAAAAACCAGTCCTTTCAGCGTGGTCCCGTGGGTGGGAGCAGGCGGCTTAAGGAAAAATGAGCCGGTGCTTGCTTGTGGTCAATGGCCTCATAACGATGCAGGCGCGCAAAGCCGTGCGTGTTTTTGGATTGACCGGGAGCGGTGCAGTTCATAGCTTCCGCACCATGTCCGAAAACCATTCAACCTCCGAACCCGTTCTTCCCCGCGCATGGCCTTTTGAGGAAGCGCGAAAACTTGCCGAGCATGTGGATGCCCGCGCCGCCACCAAGCCAGACGAGGCCGCAGGCCCCGCGTTGCTGGAAACCGGCTATGGCCCGTCCGGTCTGCCGCATATTGGCACGTTTGGGGAAGTGGCGCGGACCTCTTGGGTGCGTCAGGCCTATACGGCGCTGACAGGCCGCCCGACGCGCCTGCTGGCATTTTCGGATGATATGGATGCCCTGCGCAAGGTGCCGGACAATGTGCCGAACCGTGATCTGCTGGAAAACTATATCGGCCAGCCGCTCTCCCGCGTGCCGGACCCGTTTGGCACGCACGAGTCGTTTGCCGCACACAACAATGCCCGTCTGTGCAGCTTTCTGGACAGTTTCGGCTTCGAATATGAATTTGCGTCTTCCACCACGTACTACACATCAGGCCGGTTTGACGCCGCGCTGAAGCGGGTGCTGGAAGTGCATGATGAAATTCTGGCGGTTATTCTGCCCACGCTCGGACCGGACCGTCGGGCGACTTATTCTCCCGTTCTGCCGCTGCACCCGCGCACGGGTGAGGTGATGCAGGTGAAAATGGACGCCATAGACGCCGCAGCGGGCACTGTCCGCTGGACCGATGCGGATGGTGAGACCTTTGAAACTCCGGTGACGGGCGGCCACGCCAAGATGCAGTGGAAGGCCGACTGGGCCATGCGCTGGTATGCTCTGGGTGTGGATTATGAAATGTCCGGCAAGGACCTGATTGACAGCGTGCGTCTGTCAGGCCGCATCTGCCGTATTCTGGGCGGGACGGCTCCGGCTGGCCTGACCTATGAGCTGTTTCTGGATGAAAACGGCCAGAAGATTTCCAAATCCAAGGGCAATGGCCTCTCGGTTGAGGAATGGTTGCGTTATGCGCCGCAGGAAAGCCTCGGCCAGTTCATGTTCAACCAGCCACAGCGCGCCAAACGGCTGTTTTTTGATGTGATTCCTAAAACGGCGGATGACTATCTGACGCATGTTGAAAAAGCCAAGGCGCTTCAGGCCGAGGACAGTGACAGCGTGGACCTGAAGGCCAATCCGGCTTGGTTCATCCATAAAGGCCATATCCCGACGGATGCAGGCAGCCCGGTGCCGTTCGGCATGTTGCTGAATCTGGCGAGCGTAGCCAATGCGGAAACGCCGGAAGTGCTGTGGGGCTTTATCCGGCGGTATGATCCTACCGTCTCGCCGGAAAGCCACCCGATGCTGGCTAACCTCGTCAGCCACGCTATCGCGTACTACGCGGATTTTGTGCGCCCAGCCAAAACCTTCCGTGCTCCGACGGACATGGAACGTGCAGCACTGGTCGATCTGGCGGAGTCCCTGCGTGGATATGAGGGCGAAGCCTCAGACGCGGCCACTCTGCAAAATCTGGTGTTTGAAATTGGTAAGCGCCATGCGTTTGAACCGCTGCGGAACTGGTTTGGCTGCCTGTATGAGGTGCTTCTTGGGCAGAAGGAAGGCCCGCGTTTTGGGGGCTTTATCGCCCTGTATGGCGTGGCGGAAACGGTTGCGTTGATTGACGCGGCGCTCCTGCGCGCGCCGCAGGCGTAAACGCGCACTCTTGTCGTCAGGGTGAAGAACATGTCGTCATCACCACAAGGACAGATGCCGGGCCAGCAGCCGAACTGTCAGGGATGGCGGAAATGGCTGAAGCATCTGCCGCATCTGATCGGCCTGCTGCTGATGGTAGCCGCTATTGGCGTGGTGCAGCATGAGTTGCGCCACCTGCGTCTGGCGGACATCAAACAGGCGATGCTGTCCATTCCGGGCCACCAACTGTGGCTGGCTGTGGGCTGCACGTTTCTGTCCTACTTCATCCTGTCGTTTTATGATCGGCTGGCCGTTACACAGGTTGGCTATAAGCAGCTTTCTTTCCGTCGCACGGCCTTTGCTGCGTTCTGCTCCTACGTGCTCTCCCACAATCTCGGCTTTTCCGCGGTATCCGGGGCGGCTGTGCGCTATCGGCTGTATCGCAACTGGGGTGTCAGTTCCTTTGCCATAGCCCAGATTATCGCGTTCTGTTCCGCCACCTATCTGCTGGGGGCCGCTGTGCTGATTGGCGGCGTGCTGGTGTGGGAGCCGCAGGTTATTCCTATGGCGGGCAGCCGTGTGCCCAGTGGGGTTCTGGCGGTTGTGGGTGTGCTGCTGTGGCTCTGTGTGCTGGGCTATATCGGCATGGCTTTCCGCGTTCGCACCTTTACGTTCCGGAAATGGACGGTCGATCTGCCCTCTCCCCGGATGGCGGTTGCGCAGACTGTTGTTGCCGCGGCGGATGTTGCAGCGACAGCGGCCATTGCCTATGTGCTGTTGCCGCCCAATGTCGGGGTGGATTACGGGACTTTTCTGGCTATTTACATTGCGTCCTACACAGCCGGGTTGGTTGCCAGCGTCCCCGGGGGATTGGGCGTGTTTGATGGCGCAATGCTGCTCGCGCTCGGGCCATATATGCCCGCGCCGCAAATTCTTGGCGTCGTGCTGATTTTCCGCCTGTTCTACTACATTATCCCGCTCTTTATGGCCGGGATCATGTTTGCAGGGCATGAGCTGTTCCTGCGGGGGGATGATGCTCTCGCGAAGAAGAAGCTCAGGAAGCAGAAAACTCCTGCCGCTGTGCGTATCCGCCCCAGTCAGGTGGTGCGGGAGAGTGAGGCTGATTTCTCCGTGGCGGTAGCCACGGGCACGGTCTCGCTCTGTGGCCTGATGCTTATCTGCCTTGTGCTGCTGGACCCTGTGCCGAAGTTTGGGGTGGTGCAGGAAGGCTTTTTCTCAGCCGCTGGGTCTGTCAGCAATTATCTTCTGTCTCTCATGGGTGTTGCGCTGATTGGTCTGGGCATCGGGCTTTCTCAGCGCGTCACGCTGGCATGGCGTGGCACGCTGGTGCTGCTGGTAACGGCTGCGATACTGACCTTCCTGCGTGGGAACACGGTTCTGGTGCCCATTATGCTCGGGCTTTCGGCCTTTCTGGTCGCCCCGTTCCGCGCCTGTTATTACCGTCACGCACGGCTGTTGAGTGAGCCGCTCTCGGCCTCAACCCTGCTTTGCCTGCTTTTGTTGTTCGGCTCCGTCATTGCGCTGGCCGGTCGGCATGGTGCGGCAAGCTGGTGGCAGATGGTGTTTATCTTCCCGGCCTCCGGTGCCGCCCGATGGACCATTGCGCTGGCTGTGTTGCTGGCGCTGCTGGTGATTGGCCGCCTGATGTGGCCGGGCCGTATTACGGTCCGTGCATGGAATGAGAAAGCGCTCACCCGTTACATGACGCTGGACCACGCTTTGCCAACCATACAGGACCTGAATCCGAAAGGCTTTGTGGCGGGTGAGGCCGGTGAAGCCGTTATTCCGGTCCGTCAGAGTGGCGCGTTTCTTGTCGGGTTAGGGGACCCGGCTGGAGCGCAGGCGGATTGTGTATCCGCCATCTGGCGCATGCGGGATCTGGCGTTGCAGGACGGACTGAAACCTGTGTTCTGGCAGGTCGGCAGTCCGTTTTTGCGCATTTATGATGATATTGGCCTGAGTGTCTGGCCTTTGGAGGATGGCACAGGGCTGCATTTCTGCTATCCGGCGGACGATATTGCTCTCGCCTCTAAATTTGTTGCTACCTATAAAAGCAAGACAGTGGAGTCTCCGGCATCTGCCGGGCAATAAGTTTTTGCCGGACTTCGGAAGAGGCCGGTTTTGCTGGATACGTGCATGTCGGCTCATTTTACTAGCTCACTGTTTAGCGGAGGGGCTGCTCGCGTAGCGACCACCTCTTTTCTACTGGCATTTCCAGCCCTTTTTTCCATCGTCAATCCGTTGGGGGCCGCGCTGATTTTTGCGCAGGCAACGGCAGGCCGGTCGCGGAAGGAAATCTTCGCGCTCGCACGGCTGGTCGCGTTTTATTCCTTTATCCTGATGCTCGTTTCCATCTGGTGCGGCGGCAAGGTGTTGGTGTTTTTCGGCGTGACCGTGGACGCTCTGCGCGTGGCGGGCGGCACGGTGGTTGCCGTGCGCGCATGGAACCTGCTGCAAAGCCCGGAAAGCATGGAAGCGCAAAAGGAAAAGCAGGCCTTGCAGGGCGGTAAGACCGTAATGTCCCCCAATTGGTCTGATGCCGCTTTTTTCCCGCTGGCTATGCCCTTTACCGTGGGGCCGGGGACAATTGCCGTGGCCATTGCTCTTGGTTCAGGCTGCCCGCCGGGGAAGTCCGTTCTGGCCTATGAGGGTGGTGTTACCATCGCCGCCGTATGCGTTGTTTTGATTGTATGGCTTGCCTATTCCGGCTCGGAAAAGCTGGTGTCCATGCTGGGGGTGACCGGCACCCGTATTGTCAGCCGGATGGCCGCGCTGGTGCTGCTCTGCATTGGCGTGCAGATTCTGGCGGCTGGTGTGGAGGGCTTTGCCGTAGAGATGTGGCAGCACATCAAAGCGGCGGGCTGAGACGGGTTTTCAAGCCTTTCTTAAAAGGCAGCGTCACGGGCCCTGTGACGCTGCTTTTTTTTGTGGCCGAATGTTTATTCCGCCGTAATTTGCGTAACGGTGGCCTCTTCCGCATGCAGCAGGGTTTTGAGCCGGTTAAGCTGGGCGGAGGCCTGTTCCGCAAAACCATAAGGCGGTTTGATAACAACTAGCCCCGCACCGTTCAGCCGGTCCGGGTCCACGGGTTTGCGGATCAGCAATTCAGCAACCAGCACGTCCGGAATAGCTGCATCCTGCAAGGCCATATGGAAGGCTCTGACAGGTGTGCGGTGTTTGATGGGATACCAGATGGCAATCATCCCGGTAGGGAAGCGTGCCCGGATGGTGTGGACAGCCTCAAGCAGGCGGCTGAACTCGCCGGGTTCTTCAAACGGTGGGTCTATCAACACCAAACCGCGTTTAGCGGTTTTGGGCGGCAGTAGTGCACGCAGCGCCTCATACCCATCGCGCTCATGCACAAATACGTTCGGGGTGCGGGTAAACTGGCCATAGAGTTTGCGTTTGTCGTCCGGGTGCTTCTCGCAACAAATCAGTTCGTCCTGCGGGCGTAGCATCAAGGATGTCAGCAGGGGGGAGCCGGGGTAGTAGCGGGGGCCACCAGCTTTTTTGACCAGTTCCAGCCACGGTGCGAGGGGGCTGTCTGGCCCTTCCTCATTCAGCAGGCCGATACCGTCTTTCCATTCCTGCGTTTTTTCGGCTTCCTCGCATGTCAGATCATATCGACCAAGGCCTGCGTGCGTATCCAGCACCATAAAGGGACTGGGCTTGCGCAGAAAAT
Source organism: Acetobacter orleanensis (assembly GCF_001581005.1). Taxonomy (GTDB): domain Bacteria; phylum Pseudomonadota; class Alphaproteobacteria; order Acetobacterales; family Acetobacteraceae; genus Acetobacter; species Acetobacter orleanensis. Next base: position 36,082 of record NZ_LHZV01000063.1, on the reverse strand, counting down.
GGCCGAGCAGCGAGACCAGAAGCGCGTGCTTCATGCAATCTGCAAAGTTCCCGGCGTGGAAGGCGTGGCGGTAGTTCATACAATACTCTCTTGCGGGGCGAAGCGGGCGGCCATGTCTTCCAGTGGCCAGCGGGGGCGGGGGCGGACAGTGGCGTCATCCGGTTGGGGCAGGCCGCGTTCGGCGGCTTCATGACAGGTTTCCAGAGCAGCCCAGCCGACCATGACGGCGTTATCCGTGCATAGGCGCAGAGGCGGGGCGGCAAACCGCAGTCCCGCGCTGGCGGCAACCTCTTCCAGCCGGGCGCGGAGCACGCTGTTGGCCGCTACACCGCCTGCGGCGACCAGTAATCCGGCTTCTGGCATCATTTTCAGGGCATTACTCACACGGTCCGCCACCACATCGGCCACAGCCTGCTGGAAGGAAGCAGCGAGGTCTGCGGCAAACTGGTGCGGCAGGGGCTCCAGCCCATACGGGGCCAGCTTTTGGGAAAGCGCGGTTTTCAGGCCGGAGAAGGAGAAGTCACACCCCGGGCGGCCCATCAACGGGCGGGGCAGGGGAATGGCCTGCGAGTTGCCGGACTGCGCCAGTTTTTCCAGTGCCGGGCCACCGGGCCAGCCGAGGCCAAGCATTTTGGCGACCTTATCAAACGCTTCTCCTGCCGCATCATCAATCGTGCCGCCCAGTTTGCGGTAGTGGCCCACGCCTTCCACGGCAATGCATTGGCAGTGCCCGCCAGAAACCAGCAACAGCAGGTAAGGGAAGGCCGCGCCACCGGGCACAAGGCCGGGTAGGCGGGCTGTCAGCGCATGGGCTTCCACATGGTTGACGGCAACAAACGGCTTGCCGAGTGAAAGCGCCAGCCCTTTGGCAAAGCTGGCCCCCACAATCAGGCCGCCAATCAGCCCCGGCCCGGTGCTGGCGGCCACAAAGCCGATTTCCTGCGGGGTGAGCCCGGCGTCCTTCAGCGTGGCCTGCACGAGTCCGGGCAGCAGGGCCAGATGGGCACGGGCGGCAATTTCCGGCACCACGCCCCCAAAATCCGCATGGCCGTCCTGCGAGACAATCCTTTGAGCGAGGCACACACCCTCCGCGGAGAGAATGGCGCAGGCGGTTTCATCGCAAGACGATTCGATAGCCAGCACAGGTCCGGCAATAAGGCTGTTTTCTGGCAGCTTCTGGTGGGTCATTGCCATGTGGCTCCGTGGGCTGTGGCAGGAAACAAGTGCTGATATTCCTTGTGTAATCCGGGGGCGAAACGGTCTGCTACGCGTGGCATGCGTCTCTGGGGCGCATGTTTTTCAGACCTTTCAGGTATCATGGCTTCTTGTCCTCTCTCCATTCCCGGTAATAGACACTCTTATGGACTCAGCCTACCCTTCCTCGCCCGCCCCTTCGCCCGCGCTGCAGAAAGTTGCGGCGGAAGCGGCAGCCCGCCAGAAAAAGACCTCCGGGCATGCGTCCCGTCGTCTTCTGCCCCTCCGTGTTGGAACGCGGGGTTCGCCCCTTGCACTGGTCCAGACCCGTGCGTTTCTGACCATGCTCACGCGCTTCTGTCCCGTGCTGCGGGATATGGGGGCGTTCCAGGAGCATCAGATCAACACCACGGGTGATCAGGTGCAGAACCGTCGACTGGCCGAAATTGGCGGTAAGGGGCTGTTTTCCAAAGAAATTCACGAGGCTCTGTCTGACGGGCGCATTGATTTTGCGGTCCATAGCCTCAAGGACCTTGAAACCACACTCCCGCCCGGTCTTGTGCTGGCCTGCACCCTGCGGCGTGAAGATGCACGGGATGCGTTGATCCTCGGCCCCAACCTTGCCCCGACTGACCCGGATGATCCGTATTCCGCCCTGCCGGAAGGCGCGTTGGTGGGGTGTGCCTCTGTGCGCCGTCAGGCCCAGATGCTGCATGCGCGGCCTGACCTGAAATTCGGCCTGCTGCGCGGCAATGTTCAGACCCGACTCGATAAACTGGCCGCCCGCCAGTGTGACGCGACACTGCTGGCGCTGGCTGGCCTGCGGCGTCTGGGTATGGCGGAGCGGGCTTCTCTCGTCCTCTCTCCCACTATCATGGTGCCTGCCGCCGGGCAGGGCATTGTGGGCGTGACGGTGCGTGAAGACGATATTGAACTGCGCGAATTGCTTGCCGCCATTGAAGATTATGAAGCCCGCGCCGTGGCCACGGCGGAGCGCGCGCTGCTGGCCGAGCTGGATGGCTCCTGCCGCACGCCAATTGGCGGCTACGCGCAGCTCATTCCGGTTGTGGCGGGGGAAGAGCCGAAACTGCATCTGACCGGCCTTGTGGCGCGGGAGGATGGCTCCTTCCTGCTCAAACGCGCCATGAGCGGTGCGCCGGAAGATGCGGCGCGGCTGGGTAAGGAACTGGGTGAAAGTCTGCGCACAGACAGCCCTTCCGATATTTTTGAAGACAAGTAAGGCCGCCTGATGCCAGCCACCGGGATACCTCCCGGCGTGCTGGTAACGCGGCCGGAGCCGGGACTGTCCGAAACGCTGGCTGCCGTTTCTGCGGCTGGATGGCGGGCTTATGCCTCCCCGGCCTTATGTATTACGCCGACCAACCTGCGCGCTTTGCCTCCCCGTTTCGCAGCCTGCGTGCTGACAAGCGGACAGGGGGTGCAGGCTGCACAGGCAGCACTCCCCCTCACATGCCCCGTTTACGCTGTAGGTGACCGCACGGCAGACCGCGCTCGCGCTGCCGGGTTTGGTCGTGTGCAGAGCGCACAGGGCGATGCTGAGGCTCTGGCGGCGTTGTTGGTCCGCACCTGCACACCCGCTGACGGACCTCTTCTGCTGCTGTCCGGCGCACGGCAGGGGTTGGAGTTAGCGGCCCATTTGCGGAAGGCAGGGTTCAAGGTGATGCGGCGTGTTGCCTATACGGCCCGCCCGGTAAGGCAGGTGACGCAGGAGGTATTGTCAGCCTTGCAGGCAGGCCGGATTACCCATTGTCTCTTCTTCTCGTCGGAAAGTGCTGCTGGTTGGCTATCGGCACTTCCTGAGGCTGTTCGGCAGAAGGCGAGTCGTACAACGGCCATTGTTATCTCGCGCAAGACGGCGGATGTGCTGAGCGGGGCCGGGTGGACGCATATCGTTGTAGCGCGGCATCCTAATGCGCAGGCCATGATGGACGCTCTTGGGCATCCGTTATTGCGCTGAGGCTTGAGGCTTGTCTGACGCGCGATAGCGGCAGAAATCGTTAGACGTGCAGAGCATCAGATGCAGATCGTTCAGATAAGGCACAAAAAAACCGGCCATCGGGGTGTCCCGAAAGCCGGTTTTCTGAAAACCGTTTCAAACTGAAGCCCGCAGCGTTTTACCGGCGCAGGCCCTCAGTTTGCAGGCCCACAGTTTCAGGCATTACCAGCGGTCTGCGGGAATTCCGCACGTTTGGCCTGCCACAGCGCCACAAAGTCGATCGGCTGGAGCACGATCGGCGGGAAGCCGCCGTCACGCGTTACATCGCTGATGATGTTGCGGGCGTAGGGGAAGATAAGGCGTGGCACTTCAACCAGCAGCATCGGCTCGATCAGCTCCTGCGGCGGGTTGGTCAGGGTGACAACGGCAGCATAGGCCAGCTCGGCAATAAAGACCGTACGGCCCGGAGCGCCACCGTCGGTTTCCGGTGCTTCCTTGGCTTCGGTCTTGATAGCCAGTGTCACTTCATAAACAGACTGGTCGTCCTGAAGTTTGGAGGCCTGAACATCAATGTTCACGGCAATATTCGGCTGGGAGCGCAGTGTGGCAAAAATTTCTGCGCCACCGGGAACTTCAAAGGACAGATCCCGCGTGTATTGCAGGTTAACGGCCAGCGGAAGGGCAGGCGGGGCAGACTGTTCAGAGTCAGACATGGAAAAATAAGCTTTCTTGATCAGGTCACACTGAGGCTTTTAGCGGTAGCATGGTGTTCCGGCTTCGCCAACCATCAGATTAAGACAGAAAAAATTAAAAGCTTTTTCAAGGGATCGCACAAAATCGGACCTGCTGACATCACAGATGCAGATGTTGCCAGTCCCCATTTTCCAGACTGTCACCACACAGCCCCAGCAGAAACCACCAGTGCGAGACAACAAGCGTTGTGCCAGCATCAGGCTGCTGCGCCATAAACTGGCGGAAACGCTGCACGCGGTCCTGCATGACGGCATCACTCTCCGGGGGCGGAGACCACCAGATATCGTCCAGCGCATCAAAATTCAGATGTGGCCAGTTTTCACAGAGTGTGGAGGCTGTTGAGCCTTCATCGCATGAATAGATATGCCGCTCGCGCACAAGCGGCGTGATTTCCGGCGTGATGTTCAGCGCGCGGGCAATGGGGGTTGCGGTCTCCAGCGCACGGGTGAAGGGAGAGGCGAGAATGCGGGTAATACCCGCTCCCGCCAGATCCTGCACAAGACGCTGCGCATGCACGCGGCCCTGCGGGGAAAGAGGGGGGTCAGATAAGCCGGGGTCACGCCCTGTGGCGGTATACAGCCGGTTGAATTCGCTTTCGCAGTGCCGCAGGATAATCATGATTTTAACAGTTAGAGGCAGCCGCCAGATTTCCGCAAGAGGAAGAGCAGTTGTGGCGATGCGCTGTGGCTATGCATTGTATCGGGCGGGGGGCTTCTCTATGTTAGAGAAAGACGGTCTCCTGAACGATAAGGCCGTGCCTGAAGTCCGGGCTGGTCGAACATGGACGTGTGACAGATGGATTTTTCTTTCGGCCATTTTCCGGTCGATCTGATTCTTTTCGCTCTTGTAGCGGCATTTCTGGCTCTGCGGCTGCGCAGCGTGCTGGGCAAGCGGGTTGGCTTTCAGCCGAGCCCCATGCCCGTGCCGCCGCGCCCACAGGCGGCTGGAAAGGTGATAGACGGCAAGGCTGAACAGATTGAGCCCGCCGCGTATGATATTCCAGCACAAGGCACGCGCGTCGGGCAGCTTTTGCAGGATGTGCGGGGGCTGGATAATACGTTTACTCCCCAGCAGTTTCTTTCCGGTGTGCAGACAGCCTTTCCGCAGGTGGTCAAAGCTTTTGCGGAAGGGGACCACGCAACACTGAAAACCCGGCTGACCCCGGCTGTGTGTGAGTCTTTTGAGGCCGCCATGGCGGCGCGCGACGCTGCGGGAGAAAAGCAGCGAAGCGAGATTAAGGCGATTCGCTCTCTCGCCATTGAGGATGTGCGTCTGGTCCGGCTGGATGTCGGCACAGGGGCTTCCATTGATGTGCGTATTGTTTCTGACCAGATTAGCCTGCTGACAGACGCGCAGGGCCAGCCTGTGACCGGGACGGATGCCGTGACCGAATTTTCTGACCTATGGACGTTTGAACGCCTTCTGGGTGTTAACGGCAGTGTCTGGCGTCTCGCTTCGGCGCGGAGTGCGTGACAGCACGGGAGAGGGCTAAACCAGCATCCCCTGCACGCGCGCAGCGGTATAAGGTTGGCCAGCAACAGATTATCCGGGGGGACTGCCTGCGTGCGCTGCGGCGCATGGAGGCGGAGTCCGTCGATGTTATCATCACATCACCGCCCTATAATATCGGCCTGTCCTACCGGAGTTATCCGGATAGGAAGGAAGAGGACGAGTATCTGGACTGGATGCTTGAGGTTGCGCACGGCTTGCGCCGGGTGCTGCGGCCTGATGGTTCCTTCTTCCTGAATATTTCAGGCTCCTCCGCTCAACCGTGGCTACCGTTTGAACTCGCCGTCCGGCTGCGGAACCTGTTTGCGCTGCAAAATCATATCTCGTGGGTGAAATCCATTTCCGTGGGCGAGGATAGCTTCGGCCATTTCAAACCCATGAACAGCCAGCGTTTCCTGCACCGTGGGCATGAGCATCTGTTCCACTTCACCTTGAATGGAGATGTGACGCTGGACCGGCTGAGTGCGGGTGTGCCGTATAAGGATAAATCCAACATCGCGCGCCGCGGCCATGTGCAGGACCGGCGATGCCGGGGCGATGCATGGTTTATTCCCTATGAAACGGTGCGGGACCGGAAGCAGAAATTCGACCATCCCGGCACCTTTCCGGTGGCCTTGCCGGAGCAATGCCTGCTGTTGCACGGGCAGGACGAGGCACAGGTTCTGGACCCGTTTATGGGCACGGGCACCACGCTGTTAGCCGCGCAGCGCCTCGGCTGTTACGGGGTGGGGATTGAAATTGACGCCGAATACGTCGCTATAGCGCGGCAGCGCCTGCGGGATGATCTTGACGCTGCAAAAGCGTGATCATCGACTGTTTAAATGATTTTTATGAAAATAATCGTTTTGACATTTTGATATGTATCAAACACAACCCTGACAACAGCGAATAAAAGCTATGCAGTGTTTCTAAAAACTCAGGAGTTGTGGTGTTGCGCAGATTAATTGCCTCGTTAGTAGGAGTGGGTGTTCTGGCTTATGGCGGAACAATTGCCTTCCTCACCCATTTTGACCATGTGACGGCCCCCGAATTACCTGCGGCTTCTCCTACGCTCAAAGATCCGGTGGCTCTTGCCGCTTTTAATGCTTTGCGGGAATCCCGCTGTGATTACTGTCACGCCACAGGCCGAGATCTGCCTTTTTACTTCAAGCTGCCGCTGGCTAACCAGTTAATGGAAAAGGACCTGCATGAAGGTCTGCGCCATTTCCGTATTGAGCCGGTTCTGGAAGCATTCAAGAACGGTACAGCGCCAACGGAAGAGCAGCTTTCTCGCATTGAGGAAGTGATTACGCAAAACCGTATGCCGCCCACCCTCTATCTGCTCATGCACTGGCATGCGCACCTGTCTGATGGGGAACGTCAGGCCCTGCTGAAATGGGTGGAAGATACCCGCCGCAAATATTACGGCGACACGGGGGCTGCATCCCAGTTTACGGGTGAGCCAGTACGCCCTGTGCCTGCCAGTGTGCCGGTGGATGCCGCCAAGGTCGCGCTGGGCCGCAAGCTGTTCTTTGACAAAACCCTGTCTGGTGACGGCACGCAGAGTTGCGCAAGCTGCCATGACCTGAACCATGGCGGTGTGGACCATCTGGTAACGGCCACGGGCATTGGCGGCCAGAAAGGCCCCATCAATGTGCCGACAGTGTATGATGCGTATTTCAAGATTGCGCAGTTCTGGAACGGTCGTGCGGCTGATCTGGCGGCGCAGGCCGCTGGCCCGGTGATGAACCCGGTTGAAATGGGCTCGCATGACTGGTCAGTCGTTGCGCAGAAACTGGCCGCCAACCCAGATTACGCGCCGCTGTTCCACTCCGCTTTCGGGCAGGATGCGGCGATGGATCAGAACACCATTACCACCGCGATTGCCGAGTTTGAAAAAACGCTGGTGACACCGGACAGCCCGTTTGATGAGTATCTGAAGGGTAATGCCAGTGCCATCAGTGAGCAGGCCAAACGTGGCTATGACAAGTTCAAGAGCATTGGCTGCTCCGGCTGCCATAGCGGGATTGCTGTGGGCGGCGGCGCGTATGAGGCGATGGGTCTGGAAGGCGATTACTTCAAGGACCGTGGCGGCAAGCTGACTGCGGCTGATGAAGGCCGCTATGACGTGACACATAAGGATGAGGATATGTCCCGCTTTGTCGTCCCGACCCTGCGGAACATTGACCAGACTGCTCCGTATTTCCATGACGGCAGCGTGAAGACGCTGGATGAAGCCGTGCGGAAAATGGCGAAATATCAGACGCCGGATGCCGCGATCTCTGATCAGGATGTGAGTGACATTGTTGTGTTCCTCAAAACCCTGACCGGGAAATATGAAGGCCGCTCTCTGGCCGACATGGGCCAGCCGGCCAACGCGCAGTAAAGTGCAGAAAAAGAGAGGGTCCAGCCAGATAAATGCGCTGGTCCCTTGAAAGGCGGCCCTCCGGCAGGTGATAAGCTTGCCAGAGGGCCGTTTTTTTATTTGGAAGGGACACTCAGTGGTCAGGTGCCGCGATCTCCGGGAAGACGAAAAGGCGCTGTGGTCCATGGTGATGCGGGACGTCGCGCCGCTGCATGTGCCGCGTCTCGACGTGCCATCAAATAATGCATCGGAAACGGATGAAGCATCCGAAGAGGATGCCAAAGGCAAACGGCTGGCACTTGCGGCACAGAAAAAGCAGCCTCGGCATAAACGGCAACTGACGACCGTCGCAAGCCCACTCTTCGTCCCGCCTGCCGTCCCGCCCGTCAGGGTACAGCACGCTATCCAGCCTGTGGAAGACATCGGACGACGCTCTCCCGGTGTGGATACCTATAGTTGGCGCACATTTACCGATGGGAGAATGAAGGTTGAAAAGAGGCTGGACTTGCACGGTATGGTTGCAGAGGATGCTTTTCGCCGACTGATGGAATTTATGGATGTTGCCTATCGCTGCGGCCTGCGTTGCGTGGAGGTGGTGACAGGCCTTGGCACCGGACATGAGGGCGGCATTCTGCGGCGCGAATTACCGCACTGGCTGGGGCGCGCGGATATGCGCCACCGGATTCTGGGTGTTGCGTATCCTCATGCCGGAAATAAAGGCTCAGTTCGTATTCTGCTGCGCCGCCGGAAGCGGTAGGGGTTTGTTGGCTGGGGCGTCACGCCAGTGGAGGCTGTTTGTAGAGAGCCAGCGCCGGAGGGCCAGAATACGGTCCAGATCCGGCATCATGTCCGCATAAAGAGCCGCGCAGGGAAGGCCCGCAACAAGGGTCTGATTCTGCTCTCTGGCATGAGCGTGCAGAGTAGGGTCGGCTGCCGCAACCTGCGCCGCATGGCGGAAACGGGCCACGAGGTCCGGCTGGGATAAATTGGGCAGCATCAGCCCGGCCTTCAGGCTGGCCGCAGCTGCCGCTGTTTTCCAGACATCATAGAGCCGCGCAGGGGGGAGACGTCGCCGTTCCTGTTTGAAAATGGTCGTGAAATCAGGGGGGAGCCGCAGGCGTGGTCCAGTAGATGTCGGGAGCACGTTGGAGAACAGAGGTTGGTTGCCCGGTTCTTCATCCTGAAGGGCAGCCATCCGTTCTTCATAGGTTTCATCAAACGGAAGCTGGATAACATCAACAGCCCCGACCTTCAGCGCAGCAATGGCAGCATCGGGCGTGGCGTAACCAGAGACAGGCAGGGGGTGCATCCCCAGAAGGTCCAGCGCCACAAGGGTTGGGAGTTCCGGCCCGGAAAGGGTGGAGACTGCAACACGCACCGGGCGCCCCTGTAGAAAGCTGGTAAAGGTGCGATGCAGGCTGACTTTGCCGATGGCGACGGTTGGCTGACAGCTCATAAACACCGGCAGCCAGCGTTGAGCGTCATAATGCACGCGGGAGTCGCCCCGCAGGGCGGCAATCAGGCCGGAGCCGGGTATGATCAGCCCGGCAGGGGGAGACGCCTGCTCTTGCTGAATATCAAACAGATTACCGCCGGTTACACCGTCCCACCCGGTGGTGAGGCGTAAGGGGAATGGGGTGGCGTATCGAAGGTCATCCGCCAGCACCGGGGCCAGTAAAGTAGCCCACTGGCCACAGATGCTCTCAGCCGTACCACCAACGATCAGGGGGGATGGCACCTTGTTCCCCGACGTGACGGAGCGTGCAGCGCGGAGGGGCAGAAGGCACGAGACGGTGATACCCGATAACCCGGCCAGTATTTGACGGCGCGAGAAGGGGCGGGCGGAAGAGGATTGATCTGGCTGATCAGTGCGCGGCACGTGTGAAAAACCTCCCTGTCATCGTATCTGTCTGAGAGTCCGTTAAGGAGCAGAGCGAGGGACTCAGGGAGTAGAGTCCCAGCCGCCCAGCCAGACCGCACCAGTGATCTGCGGCAAAATTACGGTCGGTCTCTCAGGGCCATTTTACTTCCGGCGGCATGCTCATCAGAATTGCTTCCGTATGGCCGCCGGTTTTCAGGCCAAACAGCGTGCCGCGATCATGCAGCAGGTTGAATTCTACATAGCGACCACGGCGGATCAACTGCGCATCCCGCTGCTCCGGTGTCCATGCTTCCCTCATCCTGTTTCGGATGATTTCCGGGTAGGTTTCCAGAAAGGCAAGGCCAACATCCTTGGTAAAGGCGAAGTCCTGCGCGGTGTCTCCGCTGTCCAGCCGATCATAGAAAATGCCGCCCAGACCGCGCGGTTCATCGCGGTGCGGGAGATAGAAATATTTATCACACCAGGCTTTAAAGCGCGGGTAATATTCCGGGTTGTGGCGGGCGCAGGCCTGCTCAAACCCTGCGTGGAAGCGGGCTGCGTCATCAATTGCCGCAGCACTTTCCGGGAACATGGGGGTAATATCCCCGCCACCGCCAAACCAGCCCTGTGTGGTGATGATCATACGGGTGTTAAAATGCGCGGCAGGCACCAGCGGGCTGCACATGTGCGCCACAAGACTGATGCCGGTTGCAAAAAAGCGCGGGTCTTCCGACGCACCGGGAATGGTGGCTGCGAATTCGGGAGAGAATGTGCCTTCCACGGTGGAGACGTTCACGCCCACTTTTTCAAAAACGCGGCCGCGCATGACGCTCATAATGCCGCCGCCGCCGGGAGTGCCATCCTGATTTTGTCGGTCCCAGCTTTTGCGCTCAAACCGTCCTGCGGCCTCGTGGCCGGGCAGAATGGGCGTGTTCTGCTGCACGGCGTCCTGCTCAATGTGTTCAAACGCCGCGCAGATTTTATCGCGCAGTGTTTCAAACCACTCTTTTGCGTCTGTTTTCAGGGCGGTATGGGCGGGCAGAGAATACGCTTTGGTGGGGGTCATAGCCGGGTCTTTTTTCCTCTCACGCACGGGTGGAGGCTCACCCGCGCCTGCTCAGGGGTCTAGAGGTGCGCCATCCTGACGATCATTGCAAGATCATGCTGTTCATCGTTAAACACGACAACACTGTTCTGTGCGGCGTTCTGGATGCCGTATCTGGCGGAGGTAAGGGGGAGCGGATGGCAGGCACACCATCTTGTCTGGAGAGCACTTGTCAGGATCAGGCGCATGAAGAGCCCGATACCGCAGACGGGTCCGCATCAGGCCGCACAGCGCAGACGGCTCGGGCTTTTGTGCGTGACTATATGGCGTTTCTGCTGCCGCGAGACCTGAATAGTCTCTGGACCATCGGGGCCATGCTGATGGCTGTTCTGGTGCTTATGCTGCTGAGCGGATTGACGCTGGCGCTCACCTATACGCCCGATGCCTCACTGGCTTTTTCCTCTGTTGAAACGCTGGAGCGGCGCGTGCCCTTCGGCTGGCTCCTGCGCAGCCTGCACATGACGGGAGCCACGTTTTTTATGGCGGCCCTGTATCTGCATGTGTTCCGGGGGCTGTGGTACGGGTCATACCGTGCGCCGCGTCAGGGTCTGTGGAGCGTTGGCACAGTGTTGCTGATTCTGGTGATGGTGACGGCTTTTGCCGGATATGTCCTGCCGTGGGGGCAGATGTCCTATTGGGGCGCGGATGTGGCGGGTAAGGCTGTTGGCGCAATCCCGCTGGTTGGCAATACGCTGGAAGGTGTGTTTCTGGGCGGGGAGTCACCCGGCACGGCCACCCTGCACCGGATGTTTGTGCTGCACTTCACGCTTGCTTTTACTATTGTCGGGCTGGTGCTGCTGCATGTGGCCATTCTGCATAGGCGGGGCAGCACCAGCCCCTCTGGCGCTGCGGGGCAGGACAGGGCGCGGATGCTGCCGTTTCATCCCTATTTTACGGTCAAGGATGGTCTGGGTGTTGTGGTGCTGGCCATTCTGTTCACGCTGGTTATGTGTTTCTGGCCCGGTCTGGTGACAGAGGCGGCCAATTACCGCCCTGCCAACCCCCTGCATACGCCCGCGGATATTGAGCCGGAATGGTATTTTCTGCCGTTTTACGGAATGTTGCAGGCTGTGCCGTCCAAGTTTTTCGGGCTGCTGGTGTCTGGAGGTGCTGTGGCTATCCTGCTGGTGGTGCCTTGGCTGGATCGTGGCACGGCAGCGACTTTTGCGGCGGGTCGTTGGGGTGGGTTGCGCTGGCTGCCGCGTGTGGCGCTTGGGGTGCTGGTTTGTTCCTGCGTGTTGGCCGGGCTTGCCGGGCGGCACCATGTGCAGGGTGTCTGGCTGCTGCTCGGGCGTTTGGCAACGGTAGGGTATTATCTGTATTTCCTCGGCTTTCTGCCGTTCTACAGTCGGCTGGTGGGGCGGGAGGCGCGGTCTTGATGGCAACGCGGATGTCGCCCATAGCGCGGCCGTTTACGCGGATACGGTCTCTTGCAGCATTGATGCTGCCTGTGCTGGCCGGGGCTGGTGTGTTTGCCTCGGTTGCGCAGGCTGCTCCGCCCCCCGGAACGCCTGCTCATGCGCCCGCGCAGAACTGGTCTTTCAAGGGGCCTCTGGGGCATTTTGATTTGGCGGCGGTGCAGCGTGGCTATGCGGTGTTCGCCGGTGTTTGCGCCTCCTGCCACAGTCTGACGCAGGTGCAGTTTTCTGATCTCGGCGCAATGGGGCTCACGTCAGATCAGGTGGCAGCCCTTGCAGCCTCTTGGCAGGTTGCGGCGGGCAGGGATGCGGAAGGGCACCTCCGCCACCGCAAAGCCACGCCGGATGATATGCTGCCCCGCCCCTATGCGGATGCCGACGCGGCGCGTGCGGCCAATCGCGGCGCGGTGCCGCCGGACCTCTCCCGTATTACGCAGGTCTATCCCGGTGGGGCTGACCGTGTGTATGCGTTGCTGACGGGCTACAAGCCTGCGCAGACATTACCCCTTGCAACGGGGCCGGATGCCGCGGTGCGTCGTGTTCCCGCACGACCAGAAACCGGCTTCGTCAACCCCTATGCTATCGGCCATATCACGGCCATGCCGCCGCCCTTGCGGGACAATGCTGTGCCCTATGCGGATGGTACCCAGCCGACCGCGCAACAGGAAGCGCGGGATGTCACAACTTTTCTGGCATGGGTTTCCATACCCCATGCGGATGATAAGCGCAGGCTGGGGGTTGGGGTTGGGCTGTATCTGTGTTTTCTCGCCTGTCTGCTTGTTATCCTGAAACGGAGAATCTGGTCTCATGTCACAAAATGAAGTTGTGGAACCCATCATCGGTCTTATTGGCGGGTCCGGCCTGTATGATATTGACGGGCTGGAAGAAAAAGAATGGCGGACGGTTGAAACCCCGTGGGGGCTACCGTCTGATCAGCTTCTGTTTGGCAGACTGGACGGTGTGCGCTGCGTGTTCCTGCCGCGTCATGGCCGGGGCCACCCCATTCCGCCCAGCCGTCTGAATTACCGCGCCAATATTGCGGCCCTGAAGATGTCTGGCGTGACGGACATTGTCTCACTCTCTGCTGTCGGGTCTTTGAAAGAAGAGTTGCCGCCCGGCCATTTTGTGATTGTTGACCAGTTTATTGACCGCACGATCTGGCGGGAAAAAAGCTTTTTTGACACCGGCTGCGTGGCCCATATTTCCATGGCGGACCCACTCTGCGCCCGCATTGGGGATGTGCTGGAAGAGCAGGGCCGCGGGCTCGGGCTTGATGTGACACGGGGCGGGACCTATCTGGTTATGGAAGGCCCGCAATTTTCCACCCGTGCGGAAAGCAACCTGTATCGGTCATGGGGCTGCTCCGTTATTGGTATGACCAACATGCCGGAAGCCTCCTTGGCGCGGGAAGCAGAAATTTGCTACGCGACCGTCGCTATGGTGACGGACTATGATTGCTGGCATGAAGACCATGATAACGTGACGGTAGAAAGCGTTGTCAAAACCATGCAGGGCAACTCGGCCAAAGCCAAAGCATTGGTGAAGGCTGTGATTCCCGCTCTGGGCCAGCCACGCGGCCTCTGCTCCGCAGGGTGTGACAGAGCGTTGGAATACGCCCTGATTACCGCCCCGGATGCGCGGGATCCTGCGCTGCTCACCAAGCTGAAAGCGGTTGCTGCCCGCGTGCTGTAAAGCGGATATCCGGTAGGCTCTCTTGCACGTCTCACCAAAACGGGCGAATGCTAACCGAAAGAATGGAATGGCTTTTCGCACGTGACGATTTCTGAACATCTTCGCTCTTCAACCCGCCCGTTGGCCCTTGTAACCGGGGCTGCGGGTGGCATTGGTATCCCGCTTGTCAGTCGTCTGGTGGCGGCTGGATACCATGTTCTGGCCCTCAGCCGGAATGGAGGGGAGGGCGCGCAGCCATTTGTCACGCCGATGGCGTGTGATCTGACAAAGCCGGAGCAGATTGAGCAGATTGTCGGCCAGATTGCGGCCCTTGCTCGCCCGGTGCAAGCGCTGGTGCATTGCGCCGGGCTGATTGTGCCGCAGCGTATGGGGGGCACAGATACCTCCGCTGTGGCCAGCCAGCTTGCCGTTAATCTTGAAGCCCCCATTCTGCTGACCATGAAACTGCTGCCCCATATTCCCTCGGGCGGGCATGTGGTCTTCATCAACTCCATGGCGGCGCTTGTGCCGTTGGAGGGCAGCAGTATCTACACCGCCAGCAAGTTCGGGCTGCGGGGCTTTGCGCTTTCTCTGGCGCAGGATGTGCGGAAATGCGGCATCCATGTCTCTTCTGTGTTTCCGGGCGCGGTCGATACGCCCATGCTCAAGCGCGAGATTGATAATGGTGGCTCACCATTGAATTTTGTGACCGCTCCCGCCACGGCGGATGGTATTGCCGCGATTGTCATGGGTTTGCTGTGCCGCCCCCGCGCGGAGGTGTTCTGCCCCAGTTCAGACGGTATTCTGGCTCAGCTTATGCTGATGATGCCGCGCGTCTGGCGGCTGATCCTGCCAATCCTGCTGAAAAAGGGCCGTAAGGGGTTAAAGAAATATCTGGACGGGCAGGTGGGGCGGTAAGGGGTTAAGCCGCTTTCTTCCTGATCAATCAGGACGTTTTTTATGTCCCGGTTTTGTAAAGAATTGAGTTTAACAGGCTGAGAAACGAAAACCCCCACTGTGTCGCTTTGGTGTGCGGGCAGCGTGGCGGAGGGGGCGTGATTACGCATTCACGGACCAGACAAGGCTGCATTTTTTTGTGCAGCGTGTGCAGCTTGTCGCAAGGAGAGGTCAAGCTGCGGCAACGCTCATGCTGTGCTGAGAGAGTGCTTTAAAAAAGACGCATCAGTGGTACACGCACAATAAAAATTGTGACATACGCGTCTGAAAAAATCAGCGTTTGACTAGACTTTTAGGAAAACAACAATGGTGGAGGGAGTTGGATTCGAACCAACGTAGGCGTACGCCAGCGGATTTACAGTCCGCCCCCTTTAGCCACTCGGGCATCCCTCCGGGTTGTTGAGGGAGGACTTAGAGGTCAGGCAGCCTGTTGTCAACACTCTGTTTTCATTCTCTTTGCCCTCTTGGGACAAAAAACTTTGCAACCGATGGCTGGACAGCATCCTTCTCAGGCGTGAAAGGTGCCATTCAGCAGCTTTTTGAGCAGGAGAGACAGTTGAGCAAGCATGTGACAGCCAGACGGCACACCCCGCGTTCTCTGGCGGCGCTGGACGCCCCCATTGTCGCGCTGACAGCCTACACCACCCCCATGGCCCGCCTGATGGACCCGCATTGTGACCTCCTGCTGGTGGGAGATTCTCTGGGTATGGTGGTGTATGGCATGGACTCAACGCTGGCTGTTACGCCTGAGATGATGATTGCCCACGGGCAGGCTGTGGTGCGCGGTAGCCAGAACGCCTGCGTGGCGGTGGATCTGCCTTTTGGCAGCTACCAGCAAAGCCCGCAGCAGGCCTTTGCGGTCTCTGCTGAAATCATGGCCAAGACCGGCGCTGGCTGCGTTAAGCTGGAAGGCGGCGTGGAAATGGCTGAAACCGTTCACTTCCTGACGCAGCGTGGCATTCCCGTTATTGGCCATATCGGCCTGAAGCCGCAGGCGGTGCATACGCATGGCGGTTTCCGCACTGTCGGGCGTGGGGATGAAGCCGAGCAGATTATGCAGGATGCAAAAGCGATTGAGGCTGCTGGGGCTTTTTCCATAGTGATTGAAAGCACCATGGAGCCACTGGCGCGTGAGATTTCAGAAAATCTTTCCGTGCCGACAATCGGGATCGGTGCGTCCCCGGCCTGTGGCGGCCAGATTTTGGTTGGGGAAGATATGCTCGGACTTTTCTCTGATTTCACCCCCCGTTTTGTCAAACGCTTTGCCGCGATTGGTGAGCAGATTGACAGAGCGGTGGCGGACTATGCCGCCGCCGTGCGGGATCGGAGTTTTCCGGGGCCGGAACAGTGTGTCGGGATGCCGAAAAAAGACTCCTGAAAACCCGTTCAGGAATAAGTCTGTTTGCGGATGGTTTTGAAATCATCCGTTGTGCTTTGGGGAGAGAAAGATTTTTTCTCTCCCCCAAAATGACGAAACAAAGAGTATAGAAAAGAAGATTTCCTGCCTTCGTTTGCTGTGTATGAGGCAAGCGAAGACAGGATAGGCCGGGTTATTGGTAACGGTTCAGCCACCAGCCGTACGGCGGAGGCAGAACATCAGCAGGCTGCTTTTTATGCACGGCGCGGGCGGCGGTGTAAGGCCAGTGCGGATCGGCCAGAAGCGGACGGCCGAGTGACACCGTATCCAGCGTGCCGGTGCGGATCAGAGCATCAGCCTGCCGACCTTCACTGATATACCATGAGGTAGAGACGGGGAGCCCGGTTTCCTGCTTTATCTGGTGTGCATAAGGCGCGATGAAGGCGGGGCCCCATGGAATTTTTGCTTCCGGTGTGCAAAAGCCGATACTCACATCCAGAAAATCAAGCCCGCTGTCTTTGAGTTTTTTAAGGAGGCTGACGGAATCGCGCAGGTTTTCTTCGTCATGACCATTGAACTCAATCACGCCAAAGCGGATGGTAAGAGGCAGATTTTCCGGCCAGACTTCCCGCACGGCAGCCAGTGTTTCCACCAGAAAACGTCCGCGATTTTCAACAGAGCCACCATACTGGTCCGAGCGTTTGTTGGCGTCTGGTGAGAAAAAGCTTTGCGCCAGATACCCGTGCGCAAAATGGAGCATCAACCACTGGAAGCCAGCATCCCGCGCGCGTTCCGCGGCTTTGACAAAATCCGTTTTGACACGGGCAATATCTTCCAGCGTCATTTCCGTGGGCGTGCGCGGGAGGTTGGCACCAAACGGAATGGCGGATGGTCCAATGGGTTGCCAACTGCGCGGGTCGCTTTCGGGCAGATGGTCATCGCCTTCCCACGGCACGTTCGCGCTGGCTTTGCGGCCCGCATGGGCAAGTTGAATCCCCGGCACAGCGCCAGCTTTGCGAATGGACTCGACAATCGGCGCAAAGGCGGCGGCCTGTTCATCATTCCATAAGCCAAGGCAGTTGGGGGTAATCCGTCCTTCAGGAGAAACACCCGTTGCTTCCACCACCACCAGACCAGAACCACCTCGGGCAAGGCCCGCGTAATGCACATGGTGCCAGTCATTCGGCAGTCCGTCCTGCGCCATATACTGGCACATGGGGGCTACGGTAATACGGTTGCGCAGAGTGACATCTTTTAGGCTATACGGGTCAAAGAGTGTTGGCATCGATCAAAACCTTTTTTCAGACGAGGTCAGGTGAATGAATAGTTCGATATTAGTCGAACTATAAGATCGTGCAAGAGGGTATGGCAGGGAAAACGTATGAAGCAGTATGAGCATCCTCCGGCAGACGCGTTTGACCTGACGACAATCCTGCACGCCTTGTCTGACCCTTATCGGTTGTCCATTGTGCAGAAACTCTCGGTTTTGCAGCCGCAGCCCTGTGCGCCGCTGCAGGGAGACAGGCCGAAATCTTCGGTGTCGCATCACTTTACCGTGCTGCGTAAAGCAGGACTGGTACGCACGGTGGTGGTGGGTGTCACCCATATGAACAGCCTGCGCGATGCGGAGCTTGAGGCGCGTTTTCCCGGTTTGCTAACCACCATTCTCGCTGCCGCTGCGCGTGAGGCAGCCCAGCCCGCTAAAAGCTGACGCGACGTTCTGACAACCCTGTGGCCTGATGGAATTGCTGCTCACATTGGCGGGGTGGGCAAGGTGGATTGGCGTTTTGAGCAGGTAGCGCGGTAGAGGTGCTGTGAGTGTCTGCTTCCGTCGGTATGCGCCTCTATGCTTATATGGCGCAAAGACCGTGAAGATTAAGGCTGATCTTCTGATGTCCCGCTCGCGCTGTTGAGAAGAGGGACAGCCTGCCCGCCCGCGTGGGCGCTGCTTGCCAAAACCTGCACCCCCAAAACATGCCAGCCGGAAGCGTTCTGATAGAGCAGAGGCGCGCCACTACTACCGTGTGTGCCAGCGCAGTCATGTGTGAACAGCAGATTGCCGCTTTTGTCATATGTCAGGCCGGTCATATGGCAATGCAGGTCAGCCGTGATGACATCGGGCATATTCTGCTCGTAGCCGCCCAGCACAACGGGCATGTCGGGTTTGATATCTTCGGGTTTTGTGCTGACGTGAAAAACCTCATCCGGGCGGGCAACCGGGTGGTCTAGCACCAGCGTTGCATGGTCCAGCCCAGCACTCTGGCCTTCCTGTTCAGGGGTGTAGCCGGGGGGCACAATAAAACGGATAACGCGAGCATGGGCTGTAAAATGGTCGCCACTATAAGCGCGCAGAAAATGCACGCTGCTAGGCTGAATGAAGTGTCTGGGTTGTGTGAGCCAGAGGCAATGGGCCGCTGTTTCCACCAGCACGGGGCTGATGAGGAAGCCAGTGCAGCGTGAGCCCAGTTCTGTCTGCACACGGCCAATGGCGGACCACGGAGCCTGCACGCTGGAGACGCGCTGTCTGGGGTCCGCAAAGGGTGTAACCCCGGCCAGATGTGTCCGGTAGTCCGGCCCGGACGCCTTCGCTGGTAAAGCAAGGGCCAGAGCCAGCATCATAAGCGAGGATGCCGCGATAAGCCGCGCAGCACGTCGCGTAACCGGAGCGGTCACGCCAAGCCGCTCAGCCAGTGTCTTTGCAGGCAGGAAAGTGCCTGTCCGCAAAGAAGGCTGAAGAGGGTGCCGCTTAGTCTGCATAACCTTGCGGGTGGTCTTTGCGCCATGCAAAGGCGGTTTCCACAATGCGGTCAATATCCGTGAATTCAGGAGCCCAGCCGGTGGCGGCCATTAGGCGTTTGGGGCTGGCGACCAGACAGGGCGGGTCACCGGGGCGACGATCCCCTGCCTGCCATGGCACCTCCAGCCCGGTCACACGGGCGACGCTTTCAATAACTTCCCGGTTGGAATTACCGCGGCCTGTGCCGACATTGAACGTAACACTTTTCTCGTTCAACAGTGGCAGAACGGCCAGATGCGCGCGGGCGAGGTCTGTCACATGCACATAGTCACGGATGCAAGTGCCATCCGGCGTGGGGTAATCCTGCCCGAATAGAGTCAGAGCAGGGCGACGGCCAAGGGCGGCGTCAATCACCAGCGGAATCAGGTGCGTTTCAGGGCGATGGTCTTCACCCGCGCGGCCTGCGGCGTCAGCCCCAGCAGCATTGAAGTAGCGCAGGCAGGCGCTTTTCAACCCGTGAATCCGGTCAGCCCAGTACAGGGCGCGCTCCACCATATATTTGCTCTCACCATATGGGGAGCCGGGGTCAACAGGTGTGTCTTCACTAATCGGTTCGTCCCCGGCGGAGCCGAACAGGGCCGCGGTGGAGGAGAACACGAACCGCTTGATACCATGGCGCACGCACGCATCAATCAGCCCGAAGCCAATACCAGCGTTAGCGGACATATAGAGCATCGGGTCCTGCATGCTCTCACCCACCAGTGAAAGAGCCGCAAAATGCAGCACGCCATCCCACGGGCCATCAGCCAGAACACGGTTCAGGCAGTCCAGATCTGCCAAATCCCCATGAACAAACGTGGCGGCTTCCGGCACGGCAGAGCGGTGGCCCGTGCGCAGGCTGTCAAACACCACAACGTCATGCCCATCATCCAGCAGAGCAAGAACAACGTGGCTACCTACATATCCGGCGCCACCAGTAACAAGAAAACGAGCCATGAAAGCCTATACTCATATCATTATAAAAGATGGAGAAACTCTAAGGTGTTTGTCACCAAAGAGGCAAGGTGAAGGC
This sequence comes from Acetobacter orleanensis, assembly GCF_001581005.1. Taxonomy (GTDB): domain Bacteria; phylum Pseudomonadota; class Alphaproteobacteria; order Acetobacterales; family Acetobacteraceae; genus Acetobacter; species Acetobacter orleanensis. Next base: position 16,147 of record NZ_LHZV01000063.1, on the reverse strand, counting down.
TGTTTTTTCAGAGGGCTTTCAAACTTTTTATGGTCTCAGAACGGCTTGAGCAGGCGGTCCAGATAATCCAGTTCCTGTTGTGGGCGGGTGCGGTCGGAATCACGGCGGCGGAGTTCCTGCTCAATTTCCCGCGCGCGCTGGCGGGCAACATTATCGGGGATATGCGTGCCGTCATCCGGTGCCTGATCCCCGCCTTCACCCATGCGGCGACCCAGCGGGTCACGCTTGTTCTTGCCGTTCTCTTCACCACCGTTTTCCTCGGCATCATCCGAGGGAGTAGTCCCGTCATCCCCTTCATCCGCGCTGCCTTGGCCTTGCGATTCTTCGCCCGGACCGCCGGACTGGCCACCGCTATTGCCGCCAAATGCGGGCAGGAAGCTGGGCATGGTATTCTTGCCGTTATCCTTCATGCTGTCCTGCATCTGCTGGCGGCTTTTCCGCAGGGCATCCAGCACTTTTTCTTCTGCCGTGGCGGCTGCGGCGTCATCCCCGTCGGCAAGCGCCTTGCGGGCGTCGTGCATGCTTTTCTGGGCGTCTGAAAAAGCCGGAGGGGCTTTGCCGGTCAGGTCCTTGAACTCATCTTTCAACTCATCCAATGCACGGTCGAGCGCATGTTGGGTGGCGCGATCTGTACGGCGGGCCGCGGCCTGCGCTTCCGCTCTGGCCGGGTCCAGCGGGGGTGCTGGCGTATCCCCTCCACTCTCGGGGTGATGTGGGCCAGCCTGTGGGGCAGGGACATTCTGGTCGGTGCCGGGGGGCACGGGGAGGCCGAGTCTGCGCAACAGTTCGGCTGTAGACATGGCACCGTAATCTGCATCACCCTCTTCATCCGCATCCATACCGTTCTGTTTGCGGGACTGGGCGCGGAGGGTTTCATCCAGACGGGACTGGGCGTGGTCAAGCAGGGAGGCTTCCTTGCCCGTCAGGTCGCGCAGGGCGGCGGCCTGTTCCCGCGCTTTCTGCTGGGCCACCATCTGCTGCGCCATAGCCGCCATATCTTGCGGGGTGGCGTTGCGCATGCGCTCCGTGGCGTCTTCCATCTGTTGCAGGCGTTGCAGGGCATCGGCGGAATGGCCGTTGGCGGCATCACGCTGCAACTGCTGCATCAGGCGGGAAAAGGCCTTGTCGCCCGCTTTGGAGAAACCGGGCAGGTCTGGAATGGCGGTGTGGTCCCGCATGGCCTGTGCCGCAAGCGCCTGCATTTTGCGGGCAATGGCGTCTTTCAGTGTTTTCAGCCGGGCTTCCAGCTCCTCCCGCGCTTGCGGGGATTGCTGGCCGTTCTCCCGCATATGCTGTAACTGTTGGGCCACGGCGGCCTGTGCGGCCCGCACGTCAAGGGACGCCTGAGCACTGGCATCATCCCCCTTGCGGCGGTCTTCAATATCCAGCGCCAGATCCCACAGCAGGTTTGTCGTGCTGGTGCGGGCTGTTTCCGTGTCCACCTCTTTGTTGTCCAGCATGGCGACAAGACTGGTCAGGGTGAGGAACATGCCGGTGTGGTCATTAATCGGGCCGGGCGTTTCCCCAAGAGCGGCGAGGTCCGTTGCTGTCTCACTCCGGCTTTCACGCCCCAAAGCAAAACGTTTACGCAGGTCCAGCACGGCGCGGGCCACGGGCGAGTGGAAGACGCGCGCGCCCAGCCGGAACGTGGCGGGTTTGCTCTGTCCCTTATGTCCGCTAACGGCGGTGGCAACCACGTTGCCTGTAACCTCTTCCCCCGCCCACGGGTCGTCTGACAGATCGGGGGTTATCACGCCTTTTGCGGATTTGGGGTGGCCGCTGAGGGGCAGCGGCACAGTCAGCGTGCGCGCTGGCCCGCGCCCCGGATGCACCAGATGCAGGTCAACCGAGAGTGATGCCAGCCCGTAGGCATGCGCCGCTTCGTAAGGCAGGCGGGTGCGCCAGTCTGCTTTGCCAGCGCCGGGGTTGGGGCCCCATGCGGCGGTGGGGGCTGCGTCCGGCAGAACCGTTATGGGCCAGCGGGCCAGAGTGCGCCCGCGCCCTGCTACGCGCAGAAGGCCACTGTGGCGCAGGGTGACTTCCATTTTCCAGCTTTGCCGGTCTAGCGTCTGGCGGGCTTCATCCTGCATGATCAACCCGCCCCCGCTGCGCAGGACGGGGTGGGAGGACAGACCGGTGACAATCACCGTCAGCCGCGCGCCTTCAGGCACGGAGGGGGCTGGGGCATTGGGGCTTAGAAAAACCGGGGCTTCTGGAGCGTAAGCCGGGGGGGTAATCCATGCTTCCACATGCGCAAGCGGCACGTCCGGGTCATCCCGGCCGGGAATGAAAGCCGCCAGAATCCGGCCGGGAGCGGAGGGGCCAGCCATAACTCCGGTGCCCGCCAGCGCGGCCAGCAGCGCCACTCCGGCCCAGCGCCGCGCCGCACTGGCAGGCAGCAGACGTGGCCACCCGGCGCGTAGCGTGCCCAGCGAGGCCAGCACCCGTTGCTGATGCGCCTGCCACAATGGCTGAGGTTGGCCTTTTCTGGCACCAGCGGGCTGGTCTGTCAGCGTTGCAAGTGGGCGATTATGAAGGGCGGAGGCGTGTTCAATACGGCGGTCAATAGCATCCGCCGTTGGTGTCTTCAGGGTGGACAGGTCATGATGCAGCCGCCAGCCACACAGGCTGAGCCAACCCGCAACGACGACAAGACGTAATCCATCCGGCAGATGTTGCGGCAGGCGGAGAAGCCCCGCAACCCCATACACCCCCAAGAGAGCCAGAGTCGGTTGCAGGGCGGGCCAAAGCTGTTCCGTGCGCAGCACAAAGCCGGCGTGCTGGCGGGCGGTAGCCAGCCGGGCCGCCAAAGCTCCCCCTTGCGCTGTGGAGGAGGCCAGATCCTGTTTCAGGTCGGCCGGGTTCATGCGGTTCCGGCAAGGTGGGAGGGCACGCGCTCATCCTGCCACAAGGCGTCCTGCGGCTGGCGGGGGCGGATGACGTGCCATGTGCCTTTGTCCACCAGCACCTCTGCTGCCAGAGGGCGGCTATTGTAGGTGGAACTCATCACAGCCCCATAGGCTCCGGTGTCCAGAATGGCGAGGCGCGCTCCGCGCTGCATGGGTGGAAGCTGACGGTCCCGCGCGAAGGTATCACCACTTTCGCACACCGGGCCAACCACATGGGTCGGGATGGCGGCCAGAGTCGCATCATGCGGGCTGAGGGGAACAAGACCATGCCACGCATCATACATGCTGGGGCGCAGCAGGTCATTCATCGCGGCGTCCAGCACAAGGAAGGGGGCTTCATCACCCCGAGACTTGTTCAGAATAACGGTGCTGAGCAAGAGCCCGGAAGGACCGACGGGCCAACGCCCCGGTTCAATCGCCAGACGGACATCAAGCCCACCCAGCTCTGCGCGGATTGCCCCGGCCAATGCTTCCGGCTGGCCTTCCGGCTCGTTCCGGTAGGAAATGCCAAGGCCGCCCCCGCAATCCACCACGTCCACAGTCTGGCCAGCGGCCCGCACCGTGCGCACGAGGTCAGCAATACGGGCATACGCGGCGCGATAGGGGGCGACAGAGAGAATCTGGCTGCCGATATGGGTGGAGAAGCCCGCCGCACGGATGCCCGGCAGGCTGGCGGCGTGGGCGTAGAGCGCCGCAGCGTCATCATACGGAATGCCAAACTTGTTGGCGGCCAGCCCGGTGGTGATCTTGGCGTGCGTTCTGGCGTCCACATCCGGGTTTACGCGTAGGGTGATGGTAGCCTGTTTGCCAAGTTTGCTGGTAATGCTGGAAATAATTTCCAGTTCCTCAGCACTTTCCACATTGATCTGCCCGATGCCCAGACCAATGGCCTGTTCCAGTTCCGCATCGCTTTTACCAACCCCGGAAAACACGATGTGGTGGGCGGGAATGCCTGCCTTAAGCGCACGGGCCAGTTCGCCACCACTGACAATATCCGCGCCGAATCCCTCTTCCCGCAGCAGGGAGAGGACAGCGAGATGGTCATTGGCTTTCACCGCGTAATAGATGGAGGCGTTCAGCCCCGCATCCTGCATCGCCTGCCGCATGCGGTGCATACGGGCGCGCAGCGTGTCACCGCTCAGAACCCAGCAGGGGGTGCCGACCTTATCCGCAATGTCGTTAAGGGCAACGCCGTCCAGCATCAGGCCGCAAAGCGGGTCCATGTCCAGATACGGACGGCTGGCGAGCAGCTCCGCAACAGAGGGGTCTGGGTCATGAAACGTCACGTCATCGGCCATGGGGCGTTTGAGCCTTGATAAGGAGAACTGCTCCGGCAGCCGGTGGGCAGGGCGGCTCTGCCCGGCGCGGAGCGCATCTGGTCCGTTATACCGCCAGCCTGACAGATTGCCAGCCATCCTGCCAGCATGAGCAGGATGGTTGGGTCAGATCAGTCTGCTGGGGGGTAGGTCTGCGGATAGGTGATTTTATCCTGCGGGCCGGGAGCATGAGGAGAGCCTTTCTTGCCGCAGCCGCTTAGCGGCAGGGCCAGCATCACGAGTGCCAGAAAACTGACAACCATCCGGATGTTCATGCTCAGGCTCCTTCGCTTGTGGCCGCAGGCTCGGCGTCCAGTGCCGCCAGCCATCTGCGGGCTTCACGCTGCACATTGCTGCCTGCTGTGCCGCCCTCGCTGGTGCGGGAGGCAATGGAGGCATCGACCGTCAGCACGGAATAAATATCGTTCGTAATGCCGGGTTCTTCCGCCTGCATGTCCGCCAGAGAAAGATCGGCCAGACCAATTCCTTTTTCTTCTGCTTTGGCGACGAGACGGCCTGTGACGTGATGCGCGGTGCGGAACGGCACCTTCAGCACCCGGACCAACCAGTCAGCAATGTCGGTCGCGGTGGAAAAGCCGGAGCCAGCCAGAGCGCGCATCTGGGCCGTATTGGCCGTCATGTCCCGCACCATGCCATCACACGCGGCAAGGGAGAGGGCTGCGGCATCAGTCGCGGTAAAGACGGGTTCTTTATCTTCCTGCATGTCCTTGGCGTAGGCCAGCGGCAGGCCTTTCATCACCGTCAGCAGGCTGACCAGACTGCCGGTAATACGGCCTGTCTTGGCGCGCACCAGTTCCGCCGCATCCGGGTTGCGCTTCTGCGGCATGATGGAAGAGCCGGTGGTGAAGGCATCGGACAGCCGGATGAAGGAGAAGGGCGAGGAACACCAGATGACAATCTCTTCCGCCAGACGGGAGAGATGCATAGCCATGATGGACAAAGCCGAGAGATATTCCAGCGCGAAGTCCCGATCCGAGACGGAATCGAGGGAGTTTGCGGTCGGGCGGTCAAAGCCCAGCGTGCGGGCTGTCATCTTCCGGTCGATGGGGAAGGAGGTACCTGCAAGAGCGGCGGAGCCCAGCGGACATTCATTCAGGCGTTTGCGGGTATCCGCCAGACGGCCCCGGTCACGCGCCAGCATTTCCACATAAGCCATCAGATGGTGGCCAAAGGTCACGGGCTGGGCCGTTTGCAGATGGGTAAAGCCGGGCATGGGGTCAGACGCATGCTCTTCCGCCCGGCGGGCGAGGGCGCGCATCAGGGAGGCCACCTGCTGGTCCAGCCCGTCCAGTGCATCGCGCGTCCATAGCCGGAAGTCGGTGGCCACCTGATCATTCCGGGAGCGGGCGGTGTGCAGGCGTTTGCCCGGTTCCCCGATGCGTTCGGACAGACGTGCTTCGATATTCATGTGAATATCTTCCAGCGCTTCCGAAAATTCAAAACGTCCGGCTTCAATATCCTTGCCGATGGCCGTCAGACCCTCGCGGATGGCGACTTCATCTTCAGCAGAGATAATGCCGGTGTGGGCCAGCATGGCCGCATGGGCCAGAGACCCTGCAATATCCTGCTTCCACATGGCTTTATCAAACCCGATGGAGGCATTGATGGCCTGCATGATCTGGGAGGGGCCACCGGCAAAGCGGCCGCCCCACTGCATGTTGGCATCTGCTTTGGCCCCGGCTTTGGCTGCGGTGGCCCCGCTGGTGGTGTCCGTGCTGTTCTGGCTGCTCAGAGACATGTCATGCCCCAACCCGTATCCTTAAAACTGACTGTGTTCTGCATCCGGTGGGTCTGGCCTGTGGCGGTTGGCCCTGTGGATGCAGCCTGCAAAGGCAGCACCCTACTGATGCACGCGCTGTGGCGCAAACCGGGAGGATACGCCATGCTCCCCTTATCGCCTGTTGTGGGGGCGGGGCAGCCCTGCTACGCGGCATGGGTTTTCGCAAGGCTGGATCATCCCTATCTTGCGTAGGCAAGGGGAACAGGATTCCAAGGAGTTCAAGACTATGAATGCAACGAACAAGCTTACGACCTACGGCGTGATTGATCCCGGCCCGAATGTGCTGCTGGAAGTGACCAAAGCTGCCAGCCCGATTGATGCCGTGAAGAAAATTGAAGAGAAAATGCGCGGCGCCGGGTATGTGGCAGCCCGCTCCTATGATCTGGGCGGCGAAGACTCGCTGAACGGGGCAGACCCGGTCTATCTGGTGTATGACCTGACGGACGCGGAACTGGATGATGAAGGTCTGACGGGTGAAGATGCCGGTCTGGTCCGCGCGCAGGCTGATGAAGCCGGTGTGGTGGTCTCTTCCGCCAAAGGCTGAGCCGGGCGCATTTTCGGCACGGAGCCGGAATGCTGAGCAGAAGGCCGCCCGGTATGTCCGTGGTGGCCTTTTTGCGTTTCTGATGCTGATGCAGGCGTTGGGTGCGGTTTGCCTGTGCATGATAAAAACGAGTGGGCACAACAGGATTTAAAGGAACGCAGAATGACTGGCAGCAACACAGAAGCAGCAGGTTTTGCCGTTTACGGAACGGATCAGGGCGGCCCGTTTGTGCTGGTGAGCGACCATGCAGGCCGCGCTGTGCCGCCTGCTCTGGAGGACTTGGGCGTGAGTGCGGAAGACCGCGCGCGTCACATTGGCTGGGATATCGGGATTGACGGTGTCGGGCGGCATCTGGCCGCTTTATTACCTGCCGTGCTGATTGAGCAGGTTTATTCCCGGCTGGTTATTGACTGTAACCGCGCCCCCGGCCACCCGACCTCTATTGTGACAGTGAGTGACGGCACGCCTGTGCCCGCGAACGAAGGACTAACGCCGGAGCAGATTGCCTTTCGGCACACTACTATTCTGCACCCCTATCACGCCCGGATTACGCAGGAACTGGATGCTCGTGTGCAGGCTGGCAGGCCGACAGTGGTTGTTGCATTGCATAGCTTCACCCCGGAAATGCGGGGCTTTAAACGCCCGTGGCATGCAGGGATTTTGCATAATCATGATACGCGTCTGGCGCACATCATGTTGGACCTTCTGCGGCAGGAAGGGCTGACCGTGGGGGATAATGAACCCTACGCCCTAACTGATACGTCCGATTACACCATCCCGCTGCATGGTGAAAAACGGCAGCTCCCGCATGTGGAAATCGAAATCCGGCAGGATCTGATTGCGGATGAAAAGGGGCAGAAAGAATGGGCGGACCGGCTGGCGCGCCTCCTGCCGCAGGCTTGGGCGCAGTTCTGCAAAACCTATGGCACAGCCGGTGTGACAGATGCGCCTGCCATGCAGGATAACAAGCAGAAAGCCGATCTTTCCCGAGATCAGATGCAGATTCAGGTGCGGTTGTAACGGGCGTCCGGGGTGCGGCGAGGGGCTGTGTTCTCGTTTGTTCGGTTGTGTCTCGGCCTCTTGCACCTGTGAGCTTTGCGCTTACTGTCTTGTATCGTTTACCGTTCAACTTTAGTGGGTCTCTGCTCATCGCGGGGGTGTGCTGGTCCCACGTCCTGAGAGTTCCGAGAACCGCATGACCAAAACGCCTGATTCCGATTCTGCTCCGTTACAGATCATTACAGGTAAGGCGCGGCTGGCCGGGGTGCTGGGTTGGCCGGTTTCACACTCCCGCTCTCCCGCGCTGCATAATTACTGGCTGCGGCGTTATGGCATTGATGGTGCCTATGTGCCGCTGCCTGTCAGGCCGGACCAGTTTGAGGCTGCTGTGCGGGGTTTGCAGGCTGCGGGTTTCCGGGGCGCGAATGTCACCATTCCGCACAAGGAAGCCGCCTGCGCGCTGGCGGATGAACTGGACCCGTCTGCGCAGCGGGCCGGAGCAGTCAATACACTGGTGTTTGAGGCCGATGGGCGGATTCGCGGCCTCTCGACAGATGGCAGCGGTTTTGTTGCCAGTCTTGAAGCCAGCGGCTTGCGCCTTCCGGCCTCTGGTCGGGCTTTGCTACTGGGGGCGGGAGGGGCTGCGCGGTCTGTCGCGGCGGCGTTGCAGGACGGGGGTGTGCAGGTAGCTGTTACCAACCGCACGCAGGAACGGGCGGACACGCTGGCGAGACTTCTGCCGGGGCTGGAGGTTGTGCCGTGGGCCGAGTGGGAAGCCGGACTTGGCGGGTATGATCTGCTGGTGAATACAACCTCTCTCGGGATGGAAGGGGGGCCGGACCCGCTGTTTTGCCCGTCCCTGAAAGCCGCCTCTCAGGCGCTAGTTGTGGCGGATATTGTCTATGTGCCGCGCCAGACACCTTTGCTGGCCGAAGCCGCGCAGCAGGGCTTGAAAACGCTTGGTGGGCTGGGGATGCTCCTGCATCAGGCGCGTCTGGGGTTTCGGGAATGGTTCGGGCAGGACCCGGTGGTGGATGCGCAAACCGAAGCAGCCCTTACCGCCAGTTTGTGACGGCGCACCATGCGCGATCAGCCCCCTAAAAAAGCGGGGGAAAAAGCAAGGCTGCTGGAAATTTGGTTGCCAGAGAGCGTGCGTGGCGTAAGGCACAGTCAGTAGCTAAAGCGCAGTAAGAGTAAGCAGGGGCCGACTTCCGCAATGAAAGTGATCGGACTGACAGGTGGCATGGGCATGGGCAAAAGCACCGTGGCGGCCCTGTTTCAGCAGGCCGGTATCCCGGTTTTTGATGCGGACGCCACAGTGCGCCAGCTTCAGGCCGACCATGGCGCGGCCCTTGGCCCGATTGCCGTACTAGTGCCGGAAGCCGTGACCAACGGGCATCTGGATAGAGCCGTGCTTCGGCGGGCTGTTGTAGAGCGGCCCGGTCTACTCCGCCAGTTGGAGGTAATCCTGCACCCCATGGTGCGGGCGGCGCGTCAGGATTTTCTGACCCAGCACCGGCGGCAGGGCGCGCGCTGTGTGCTACTGGATATCCCCTTGCTGTTTGAAACCGGCGGCCAGCGGTTGTGTGACCATGTTTTGCTGGTTTCAGCGCCTCCGCGCTTGCAGGCGGACCGTGTGGCCCGCAGGCGCAGTCTGCCAAAAGCCGAGGCTCGAAAACTGATAGCCCGCCAGATGCCGGATGCCAGAAAGAGACGTCTGGCAGATACGGTGATAGAAACAGGGGTGGCCTTGAGCGCCACGCGGCGGCAGGTTCGCGCATTGATTAAGGGTTTGAACGCATGAAACGCTCCATCCTGTTTGATACGGAAACCACAGGACTGGACCCGGCCACCGGGGACAGGGTGATTGAAATTGCGGCCTTGGAACTGGTGGGAGACCTGCCCACAGGCCGCAGCTACCGGACCCTGATTGACCCGGAGCGGGACGTGCCGGAGGAAGCCTCCCGCGTGCATGGCTTTACGGAAGCGGACCTTGAAGGACAGCCGAAATTTGCCGACATTGCGGATGCCTTCCTCAGCTTTATCGGGGATGACCCGCTGATTGCCCACAATGCCCGCTTTGACTTTGGCTTTCTGAATGCGGAACTCAAGCGGGCCGGGCGTAAGCCACTGGATATGGGCCGCATGGTGGACACGCTGGACATGGCGCGTGAGCGCTTTCCCGGCATGCCCAACAGTCTGGACGCGCTGTGCCGGCGCTTTGGGATTGATCTGTCCGCCCGAACCACCCACAACGCGTTGCTCGACTGTAAGCTGCTGGCCGATGTGTATGTGGAACTCATGGGCGGCCGCCAGCACGGGCTGGGTCTGGTAGCGGATGGCAGTCACGGCCATGCGGTGATGTATGAAGCCCCTGTTAACCGCCGGATTGTACGGGTCGTGCCTACTCAAGCAGAACTGGAGGCACACCGGGCTTTTGTGGAAGACCTCAAGGAAGCGGTGTGGACTGCACAATAAAGACTGGAAAAACTTTTTAAGCAGGTTGCAGCCTTTATGGTCTTGCCGTGTTTCTTCTTTCTGTAAAACATGCCAATACGAAAAGGCGGTGCATCTGGGTTCTCCAGATTTTGGCGGCCGTCATCCTGAAGCAAGGAGCCTGTTGATGCGCTCTGCATCCCTTCACATTGCGACTGCCCTGGCCTTGTGCAGCACGTGGTCCCTGACGGCCTGCGCTCAGTCACCGCTTGGGCCTGTAACGGGTGAAGTCTCGTTTCACACCAGCTCGGCCGATCTGGGCGTCGGCTATACGTGGGGGCATGGTGTTCTGACTTATGGCGGCCGGACTTACCCGTTCTCCGTCAGTGGTGCATCCGCCGCGGCTGTTGGCTATTCCTCTGGGGATAGCGTTGGCAAGGTCTACAACCTTCAGCGCATTGAAGATTTCCCCGGTACGTTCTGGGCACTGTCTGGTGAGGCGACTGTGGGCCGTGGCGTAAGCGGCGAACTGATGGAAAATGACAACGGTGTGCGGATTCGTCTTGATTACACGCGGGATGGTGCGCGGATTGCCGCTTCTCCGTCACGCCTGACCATCCGAATGCTGAAAACACCAACGCAGCCTCCCGCTGACCATACGGACAACGTAAAAGCCAGTTCTGCCGCCCGATAAGGCTTTTTACGCAGGGTTTAGAGGGCGGGGTTTAGCAGCCATTAAGCAGTTTAGTGGCTGGTGAGCAGCCGCACTGTTTTCTGAATAATCTGCTTTTCTTCAAATAGGGCTAGGGCGCGCTGTCGCCCTGCCTGCCCCATGCGCTTGCGTAGGGGCTCATCTTCCACCAACTGCCGTAAGGCAGCGGCCAGCGGTGCAACGCGGGCTGGCGGCACCAGCAGCCCGGTTTTTCCCGCCACAACCTGTTCGCGCGGTCCGCTGATATCCGTGCTGACCACGGGCAGGCCGGTCATCATCGCCTCGATAATTGACATGGGCAGCCCTTCAAAATGGCTGGGTAGCGTGAAGATATCCGCCGCCGCCAGAATGGCTGGGGTATCCGCCCGGTAGCCCAGACATTTCAGACGTGGACCAAGCGTGGCCTGTGCTTCTGCAAAGCAGGTGTCCAGCGCCGCCCCGTGGTCGGAGGTCAGGCGTTCCCCTACCACCCAGAGTTCAGCTTCCGGCATGCTGCGCATGGCCTCTAGCAGTTCAGGGTAGCCCTTATGGCGCACCAGACGGGAGACGACGACAATAACAGGCGTGGTCTCTAACGTGCCCAGTTCCTGCCGGATGCGGGCGCGGGCTGCCGGGTCTGGCCGGAAGCGCGCACTGTCCCGCCCATTGCCAATAGCGACAGGATTGCGGGTAATGTGGAGCCGCCGGGCATCCTCCGCTTCCTCCTGCGAGACGGTGAGATACACATCCGTCATGCGGCCGCAGAAAAACTCCAGCGCCAGCGCCAGCCCGCGCCGTAAAACAGAGCCGGGCTGATTGAACAGAAAGCCGTGGCAGGTATAGGCAATGCGCGGCACACCACACATTCTGGCGGCAATACGCGCCAGAATACCGCTGATGGGCATATGGGCATGCACCATATCCGGCTTTTCACGCCGGATGAGGCTTACCAACGCCCAGAAGGCCCGGGCCTGCGCTGTGGGGGAAAATGACCGCGCAAAGGGGAGTGTTTCCACCCTGAACCCCTCCTGCCGGGGGAGGGCCGTCAGCGGCCCATCCGCGCACACGCCGATCACCTCATGTCCCTCTTCACGCAGAGCGCGCATGAGGGGGAGAAGAAAGTGGTTTAATGAAAAATCGACATTCGTGATTTCGAGAATTTTCACGCGCGGCGTTACTCAGTCATCAGCGTAAGGGCCCAGCGAACCGGGCGCATGGGAGGTTTGGCTGGCGGTTCCGCTTTGGCGGTCGTGCCGGGGTCCGCGGTTTGCGCGGGAGCATCGGTCTTCGCGGTAGATCCAACAGGGTGCGCCTCGCCCGAAGCTTCCTCTGGTGTTGCAAACAGGGTCTCAGCCATGCTCGGCAATTTGTCCGGTAAGGCTTGTCCGCTGCTGGCCTGCTGATCCGCTTTCTGATCCGCCGCGAGGGTGCTTTCGGGGGGAGTGTTGTCGGGAGTGGGGCTGTCAGGGGCGGTGCTGTCAGGGGCGGTGCTGTCAGACTGGTCGTGTGCGCTATCAACCGGGGGCGCGTCACGCAGCAGGGGGCTGAAAAATGCCTCCTCGCTGTGCTGTGTGTCCTCGTGGCCGGATGTTCGTGCCGGGTAAACGCTGCCCTGTTCCGAGGCAGTAGCAGTTTGTTCATCCAGATAGGCAGCGTTATCGGATGGAGCGGCATGGTCTGTTGCGTCTTCTGCGGTGTGACCGTACTCCATCAAGTGTGGCTCGGCGTACGGTGTTGCTTCGTCTTCTGCGGCAGCGTGCTCTTCAGGCGGCTCCGGTGCTTCGGGCGGGCAGAGGACAATTTGCAGCGTGTCCACCCGCTCGCCGCTACCCAGATAGACGCTGTCTTCCAGATAAGCAGGCACGTTGGCTTGAAACAGCCAGCATTCTTCGTGTGTATAAAGCAGGAAGCCGTGTTCAACTTCTTCTACGGTAATTTCCGGGTGCAGGTGGAAACGCACGCAGAAATCCCGGCTTTCCGTGCCTTCCAGAGCTTCCGCGCCGCGCAGGGTCTGGCCGTCTTTCCCCAGATAAAGCTGGCGGGAATAAACCCCGCCACCCTGCGGTTTATATCCGTCATGCGTCATGTGTAGCCAGTGCGCGCCGTCCTGCGAGGCCTGCGCACGGGTAACGGTGGGCCTGCGCGCCATGCGCCCGCTCTGGTCCCGCTGGAAAGGAGAAAGGCTGGGTATGTCCAGCACGGAATGGGCGGCGGGAAAGCGGAGAGCCTCGGCCCAGCCGCGTTGCGTGCTGGCACCGCAATTAACAATAATCCGCTGCCGACCAGAGGAAAACTCAAAGGACAGCATGCCGGCGTGGGCCGTGCTGTCATACCCATCGGGTGCCGGGCCTGCGGCATCGGCAAACAGCATGGCGCGGCCACTGGTCAGGCGGATATAGCCGCTTTCCGGCTGGCTGGCAGCAACCACGCGCCCGCGGGAGGCGCGGTTGAGCACCTGCTCAATAAGCTGCGGGTCTCGCTCCCGGCTGCCGTTAAACAACATCAACCCGCCATCGCCATGTCGCATGGCGCGCAGGGCCGGGGCCGCACGGTCTGCCGCTTCCATCAGGCGGGTGGGCACTGGCAGGCGTGCGGTCTGGAGGATGCTGAGCATTTCCGCCAGTTCTCGCACGGCCTGAAACTGGTCTTCCGGGCAGCGGGTGATGTGGCTGCCGTCTGCCAGAAACTGCTGGTCAATTTCCTGATCAATCAGCCGGAGATAGCGTGACAGAAACTCCGGATGGTCTGGAATAGCAACGGCGACGGCCAGCAGGCCTTTCAGGGCCGTGAGCGCGCGCCAACCTCGGGCTTCCTCCGGCATGAGAGCCATGATGGAGCGGGCTTCCATAATCAGCGCGGCCATCAGGTTCTGCCGGAAGTGGTCATCCGCGGCGGCGGCAAAAAATTCGTAATAGGACAGCCATGCCGCAAGGCGCGCGCCGGTAATGGAGGGGTCCGCAATCGGGCGTTCGGACACGGGCTGGCCAATCCAGATAGCCACCATGCTGCGGGCTTTGACGCGGGCTGATTCCGCGCCAAGTTCCCGCAGGTCTCGCAGCCATGTAAAGCCCTGTAGCCAGCGGCGATAGGCTTCGGGCCAACTCGGGCTATCCCACTGTAAATGCTGGAGGTTGCGCACAACGCCTTCAAACAGGCTTTGGTTGCGCACCAGACGTTCCCCCACTAGAGGGTCTCCCGGCCAGAGGTCACGTAATGTCAAGGCGGGTGCTGCGGGCACACGGCTAAAACCACCCAGCGGGTTCCGCATGGCGAAGGTCAGACGGGCATCACGGGTCCAGCGGCGCAGGGGCATCAGGCAGGGAGTGCTCCGAAGTGAGAGGGCGGAGAAAGCGGCAGGTCTGTCAGGCGTGATAAAGTCCGGTGGAAGAACGCGAAATGATCTGCATCACACCTTGGTCGGAGCGCGCAGGGCTTCAATAGCGGCAGCATAGTCCGGCTGCGCATAAATAGCGCTTCCGGCAATCAGCACGTCCGCTCCGGCTTGCGTTGCCAGAGGGGCAGTGTTTGCATCAATCCCGCCATCCACAGCCAGACGGATATCGCGGCTTGTGGCCGTAATCATCTCCCGCAGGCGGCGGATTTTGGGGAGTTGGCTGGTCAGAAATTTCTGGCCGCCAAAACCCGGATTGACACTCATAACAAGGATGACGTCCACCAGATCCAGAATTTCACTCACGGCTTCAGGTGGTGTGGCGGGGCAGAGAACAATGCCCGGCTTGGCACCAAGCGCGCGAATATGCTGGAGCGAGCGGTGCGCGTGCGGTCCGGCCTCGATATGGATCAGGATATGATCCGCTCCCGCTTTAGCAAAGGCTTCCAGATACGGGTCGGCTGGTTCGATCATCAGATGCACGTCAAACGGTAGCGTGCTGTAGGGCCGCAGGGCTTTAACCACCTGCGGGCCAAACGAGATGTTGGGCACAAAATGCCCGTCCATCACGTCCAGATGAATCCAGTCGGCCCCCGCACTGGCGACAGCCTGAACTTCCTCGCCCAGACGGGCGAAGTCGGCGGCGAGAACACTGGGGGCAATCAGGGGGCGGGATACAGCGTGCATGATTTTGTTATCCGCAATCCCGCCGTCTGACGCAACTGTTGTTAAATCTGCTTTACAAGATTGTTACGCTGGCACCATGAAGCGGGCCGCGAAAAACCCGTCCATGCTCCCTTTGTCTAGCCAGAGGCCGGGGTGTGTGCGCAACCAGCCTTCCGGTGTGAGCGCCTCTGGCAGAAAGGCGAGTTCCTCCGCCGTAAAGGGGGAGGGGATGAGGCCCATCTCTTGTGCGGCGCGGGCACGGGCCGGGCCTTCCTCATCCTGAAGAGAGCACACAGCGTAAATCAGCCGCCCGCCGGGGCGGAGCATGGATTTGGCAGCGGCCAGAAGGCGGTCCTGTCCTTCTGTCAGCGCGATCAGGTCTCGCGGGCGTTTGACCCACAACACATCCGGATGGCGGCGGGCCGTGCCGGTAGCGGAGCAGGGGGCGTCCAGTAGAATGGCGTCAAACAGCGTATCCGGTTTCCATGTGGTGGCATCGTCCTGCACAATCCGCACAGGGTAGGCCAGCCGTTCCATGTTTTCCTGAAGACGTAGCAGACGGGTGGGGTTTTGCTCGACTGCGGTCACCTCCGCGCCAGCGGCGGCAAGCTGTGCGGTTTTCCCGCCGGGGGCAGCGCACAGGTCAGCCACACGCTCGCCCGGTTTTGCTGCCAGAAGCCGGGCCGGGAGAGTGGCCGCGGCGTCCTGCACCCAGAAAGCACCTTCCGCATAGCCCGGCAACTCCGTCACGCGGGTGCCAGCAGGCAGACGGATGGAGCCGTTAGGCAGGTCCACCCCACCTTCCGGCGCGGTTGCGCCGGGGCGGAGGGTAATGTCCAGCGGTGCTTCATGGCTGATACCCTGAGCAATGGCGCGCGCGGCGCCTTTACCCAGCGTATTCCATGAACTCCATAGCCATGAGGGGATGTTCAGGCGGGGCTGGTCCAGCCCTTCCAGCAGGCTTTCACCCTGATCCGCCACCTTGCGCAACACGGCGTTGGCCAGCCCGGCAAAAGGTGCCAGCTTGCGGCGGCGCAGCAGGGAAACCGTGGTGCCGACGGCGGCATGCGGCGGTGTTTCCAGAAACAGCAGTTGCGCGCAGCCCATCATCAGCGCGATGCGCACCGGCTCAGGCGGTTCCTTACGCAGGAATGGTTCCAGCAGGGTGCGCAGGGTGCCCATGTGGCGCAGGGTGGCGGCGGCCAGACGATGTGCCGCTGCACGGTCCCGTGCTGGGGCCTCATGCTCATTGGCGGAGCGGGACAGGCTGGTTTCCAGCATGCGCCGGTGTTCCACCACGCCGCACAGAATATCAAACGCAACGTCCCGCGTGGGGTCGGCAGGCTGGGGGGCGTTGTTCCGGCGTGCGGGGCTGCGTTTGGGGTTACGGGGGC